>NZ_DASPLO010000101.1:0-23564 GCF_035627495.1 Methylocaldum sp. | reverse complement strand
CCGCAAGGCTGGGCAACGCACCGTCGAGGCGATTGGGGACGCCATCGGCGAACTGTTGAATCAGCTGACTCCGGCCGAATGCACGAACTACTTCCGGAACGCCGGTTATGCCGTATAGCCGACGTGAAAATGCTCTAGCCGTTCCCGGCGAACAGATGCAGACACATTCGTCGACAAGGGATGGGGCTACCTACGACCGCTTATTTCGGCCTACCTTTTGGGTGTGCGGGGCGGTTTCCCAGTCCACGCCGCTATACTGCGGTGAAGAACGCTCTGGATCCCGAATCGGCGACGTCGCCGCATCCCTATATCACTCATCAATCGCCTTGATTCTCGGCACGTGCCGGCCGCCCTCGAAATCGGTGGCTAGGAATGTCTCGACGATCTTCTTGGCCATCTCGAGGCTGACGATGCGCTGGCCGAGGGCGATGCAGTTGGCGTCGTTGTGCAACCGGGTGAGATAGGCGGTTTCCTCGTTGAAACAATAGCCGCAGCGGCAACCTTTGACGCGGTTGGCCACGATGGCTTCGCCGTTACCGCTGCCGCCCAGCACGATGCCGCGCTCGACTTCGCCGTTGGCGACGGCCACGGCACACGGGCGGATCCATGTGGGGTAATCGGTTCGTTCGTTGCTGAAACAGCCGTAGTCGACGACGTCATGGCCGAGAGAGCTTAGCCATGTACGCAGTTCTTCCTTGTGGTCGAAGCCTGCGTGATCAGAAGCGATGCCGATTTTCATGATAACTCCTTATTTTGACTGCGGCGGGCGGATACCCGGCTTGTTTAACAGGATAGAGAGCGAGAAAGCGTAATCATTTTTCTAACGACGTGATAAATATTCCGCATCAGCCCCGGTCATCAGCGGCTTTCAAGACGTCCAGCATTTCGCGATGGATCAGGCCATTGCTGGAGACGATGCGGCCGGTGTTCAAAATATCGTCACCACCGTCGAAGTCGGTAACGGTTCCACCCGCCTCGCGCACCAGCACGATGCCGGCGGCGATGTCGTGCGGCTTAACCTTCATCTCCCAATGACCGTCCATCTTCCCGGCCGCCGTATAGCACAGGTTGAGCGCGGCCGAGCCGATCCGCCGCGTGGCCTGGGCGCTGCGCTGGAAGCCCAGGAAATTGTTCATGTTGCCGTCGCTGACATGGGTATCGTATCCGAAACCGGTGACCACCAGCGCGCGATTCAGTACCGGCGTCGCGGACACACGAATCGGCCGGCCGTTGCGCGTGGCGCCTGACCCGAGCGCGGCGGCGAACAACTCGTCGGTGGCCGGGTTATACACCACGCCGACTGACGGCACGCCGTCGATCAACAAGCCCATCGATACGCAGAACATGGGAAAGCCGTGCGCGAAGTTCACGGTACCGTCGAGCGGGTCGATATGCCACGTGTAATTTTGAATTTGCGACCGAGGATTTTCGATTTGATAGGCGCCACCCTCTTCGCCGATGATGTAGTGGGTGGGGAAGAGCTGGCGCAGTTCGCCGACAATAAACTTCTCGCTGCGCACGTCGTACTCGGTGACCGGGTCGATGTCGCTCGTTTTGAACCGCAACGCGGTGTCGCGATGGTTTTCGAGGGCGGTTAATCCCTCGCGCAGAATGGCTCCCGCGCCACGGGCAATGGTGACGGCGGCGCCCAAAATATCGGTGAGTGAAGAATCGGCTTGCAGCATTGATGCTTATTCCAGATGTTAGAAATGCGAGCAATTCTACATGACAAGGCCGCAGCGAGCCGGTCAAGCCTCTGCGGCCTCAGGGTCAAGGCAAGCTGTCTTTACAATTGCGCGAGTATCGCTTCGGCGCTCGATACTTCGAATTTGCCCGGAGCCTCGACGGCCAGATGCGTCACGACGCCATCGTCGACCACCATGGCGAAGCGCTGGCTGCGCATACCCATGCCCTTCGCGGTGAGATCGAACTCAAGCCGGAGCTTCCGGGTGTAGTCGGCGCTGCCGTCGGCCATCATGCGCACCTTACCGCCGGCCTTCTGCTCCCGGCCCCATGCGGCCATTACGAAAGCGTCGTTGACGGCCAGGCACCAGACCTCGTCGACGCCCTTCGTTTTCAGCTTGTCGAAATTCGTGACGTAACCGGGAACGTGTTGTGCGGAGCAGGTCGGCGTAAAAGCGCCCGGCAGGCCGAAAATCACGATCTTCTTACCCTTGACGAGGTCGCCGACGGCAAGCGTCTGGGGCCTCATCGGGCAGCCGTTGACCGGATCGAACTCTGTAGACTCGTTGAGCGTGCCTTCGGGCAGGCGGTCTCCAACTTTGATGGTCATGGAATCTCCTTAGTGGTTGTGATTAGGACGGATGGGCGAAAGAAATCACTGCGCCGCCGCGAGGGCCTCATGCTTTTCCGCGATGAGTTTCAGCAGCGCCTTGTGCGGGTCGGCGAACTTGGCTGTCCCTTCGTCCATGAGGACCTGCTCCATCTTCGCCACATCAACCTTGGCGTCGATGTCGTCGAGGACGGCTTGGGCCGGCAATTGATCGACCTTGCGACTGTATTGCTTGTTGAGCTTCTCGACGGCGTCGTTGGTCGCGGGCGGATTGGTTTGAATGTCGCTGCCGGCGAGAGCGTCGACGTACTTGTCGGGCGGATCGCTGGATTTCTTGGTGCCGGTGCTGGCGAAAACGATTTCCTGCTGCAGGGGCGGATTCTTGCCTTTCCAGAAAGCCTGATTGAGCTGCCAGAGACGTTTGACATTGACGATACCAACTTGGCCCTGGGCGTCGGGACTGAGCTCTGGGACATGCTTTTCGGTATACACGTCCACGCGCGACACGAAGATGCTGTAAACGCTCTTGAAATGGTCGAGGCTCTTGCGTCGTTGCGCGCCTCGCCAAATATTCTCGCGGGCGATCTTGTACTGGCGCTCGGAGAAGATGAGGGTGACGTTGAGGTTGATCCCGGCAGCCGCCAGTTCCTCCAGCGCGTCCAGCCCGGCGGCGGTCGCGGGGACCTTGATCAGGCGGTTGACGTGCCCGCTGCCCCAATGCTTGCCGAGCTCGATGTACTCTTTGACACGCTTGTCGTGAGGCGGGCCGAGTTCACGGTCTTCGAGGAGCGGATCGAGCTCGAAGCTGACATAGCCGTCGTTGCCCTTGGTCTGTTCCCAAACGGGCAGGAAAACCTCCTGTGCGCGACGGACGAGATAATCGGTCATTTCCCAGGCGATGGCCGAGTCATCCATGCCTTCATCGATCAGGCAGCGCATGTGGTCGTCGAAGCGGCCGGTATTGATGATGTCGGAGATGATGATGGGATTGGACGTCGCGCCGGTGGCGCCGAGCGCGCGATCCCTCTCCACAAGGTTGGGATCGATCGAATCGAGCCAGAGTTTGGTGCCGGTAGCAATCAAAGACTTCAGTGACATGACAAGCTCCTTGCCGGGTGCTAAAAACCCGCGAAATGCGTGGGCCTGTTGGCCGGGGAAAGCACGAGGATTCGTGGCGGAAATTCGACGCACGCTTCCGTGCAATCCGTTCGAACGATGCGCTCGCGTTGAACCGGTGTCAAGTGTGAAAGCTGAGCTGGCGCGGACGATTCGCCGGTGAAAAACAAGGGTGATGAAACCGATTCCGCCCGGGTGCGGGAACTTCAACGGGCCGGGTTCGAACAGCGGGCGTCCGATACGAAGCGAAGGCATCCGGCCGGCGCTATCACAGCCTTCCGTGGTAGAGACAATCACTGAATCCTGCGACTATGATTGTGCACGCCAATTCGTGAAAAGGAAGAATCTATGAATGATCGAAAACTCCGCTGGGGCATACTCGGCGCGGCGCGCGTCAACGAACGCCTGATGCCCGCCATCGTCGAAGCATCGAACGCCGAACTGGTCGCCATCGCCAGCCGCCGCCCCGGAGCCGCCGCCGAAACGCTGGCGAAATACGCCCCGCAACAACAGGGGGTACGAACCTATGACGATCTCGACGCACTGATCGACGATGCCGAAGTCGAAGCCGTGTACCTGCCTCTCGCCAATCACGAGCATGCCGCATGGACGCTGCGGGCCATCCAACGCGGCAAGCACGTGCTGTGCGAAAAGCCGATGGCGCTGGCCGTGTCGGACATCGAAGCCATCGAGGCCGCCGCACGCCAGCATAAGGTAACCGTGATGGAAGGCTTCATGTACCGCTTCCACCCGCAACACGCGCGCGTTCTGGAACTGATTCGCTCCGGCACCATCGGCGAAATACGATCCGTCCGCTCCAGCTACTCGTTCATGATGCGGCCCGCGCGCATGTATCGGCTGGCCGAGAACGTCGAACGGGGCGGCGGCGCCATGTGGGACATCGGGTGCTACGCGATCCATTCGGCGCGCATGTTTTTCGACCAGCCGCCCGTCGCCGTGACCGCAATCGCGAAATATGTCGAGAGCGGCGCGGATATCGCGACCAGCGGCATAATCGATTTCGGAGAGGGAAAATACGCGCATTTCGATTTCAGCTTTGAACGCGCGCGGCGCTCGGAGTATGAAGTCATCGGCACCAAGGGCGGCTTGAAATGCCATACCGTTTGGCAACTGCCTGGTGATGTCCCGGTGATTTCGTGGTGGACGGAAGATGGATGCCAATGCGAAGAGCGGTTGCCCGCGGCCAATCATTTCAGGCTGGAAATCGAGCACTTCAGCGAATGCGCGTTGACGGGCAAGGCGCCACAGCTTTCGTTGGAGGATGCGAAAACCAATTGCCGGACGATCGTCGCGGCATTGCAATCCGCAGCTCATGGGCGGACGGAAAAGCTAATCTAATGACGTCCGATAGTCCCCCTGATTCAGTTCCTTGCGGCTGCGTTATGGCTTAACCGCAAATAACCAGAGGAAAAGAAAAAGCCTTAGACATTCGCCTAAGGCCTTAGTTTTTTGGCTGGGCGACCAGGATTCAAGCCCGGGCAAAACAGACTCGGGGCCGTTGCAATGCGCCCATAAACGGGACACAGGCAATCGTATTCGGGCGACGGCACAACGGCTTGAACACGATTCGGAAGTCGCGCCAACTATACTTATTAATCGCGCCGTCCGAATTATTTCGAAAAAAGCCATGGACAAGCCGTTCGATTCCCATGCAATAACGACCCTATTCAGAGTCAAGGTGCCCGTCAGCGATTTGAGGATCGGGATGTATGTATGTGAGCTGGATCGCCCTTGGCTGGACTCGCCTTTTCTATTCCAAGGATTCGCGCTCGCAACACAAGCGGACATCAAAGCCGTTCAAGAGGCGTGCGAATACGTCTACGTCGACAGCTACAAAACAAAATATCCCGAAACGGCCGACACCCAGCGGCCGATCAGATCCTCGCAAATATCCTGGACTGCCGCCTCGCCCCAAAAGCGAGTATCCGTCGAACAAGAAATCGACAACGCCCGGAACACTCATAAGCAGACCAGCAACCTCGTAAAGACATTCATGGACGAAATTCGCTTCGGCCGCGGCGTCGACATACAGCTCGCGAAAGAAGCTGTATCTGAATGCGTGGACAGCATCTACAAGAATCCCGACGCCATGCTGTTGCTGACCCAGCTAAAAAACCGGGACGAGTACACCTCCGAACACTCCATGAACGTCTGCATCTTCTCGATCGTACTCGGGCGCTATATGGGGATGCCCGTACACGAACTCAGAAATCTCGGCTTATCCGGGCTCATGCACGACATGGGCAAGATGAAAGTACCCTTGGAAATCCTCAACAAACCGGGACGACTCACCGACGCCGAAATGGCATTAATGAAAGCGCACACGGTGCACGGACGAGACATACTAATGTCCTCCCGCGGCATCTACGCCGGCGCCATCGACGTGGCGCACGGACATCATGAAAACCTGGACGGAACCGGCTACCCCCGTGGTCTCACCGACACACAGATCAGCCCTTTTACCCGGATCATCGCCGTTGCCGACACCTACGATGCCATTACCAGCGATCGAGTGTACCAACCGGGACGCACCCACATGGAAGCGATCGGCCTTCTCAACAAAGAAGGCGGAAGACACCTTGACGGTGAGTTGGCGGTGAAGTTCATCGAATGCCTGGGTATCTATCCGGCCGGAAGCATCGTCGAAATGAGTAACGAAGAAGTGGCCCTGGTCATCGAAGTCAACCCTCGGCAAAAGCTCAAGCCGAAAGTAATCATGCTGCTCGACCAGGACAAAAATCCGCAATCCCATCGCATCGTCGATTTAGCGAAACTCGACTTGGATCCCTTCGGCCAACCCTACCGGATCAAGGCAATCCTGAAAAATGGGACCTACAACCTGGACATCAGGCAATACCACGAACGGGGACTCGTTCAAAAAGCGGCCGCTCTGTAAAACATGCCCCCGTTTCGCTTTTCTTACTCCCCAAAGGCTTTCGAATGTAAGCTGCTTACCGTGAAGATACGGCGGAAAATGCTCCGCGATCCCGCAGACGTTCCCGCGCTGGTCTGAATCAATAAGCCGTTAGGTTCAACATACCGATCTTGAACATCGTTCCGCCGTTGATCGCCGTGAGACGAATCGCCTTGACGCCCTTCACAACAGGAGACGAGGTGTTTTTGCCATTGAACATGACATAGAGTCCCTTGGACGAGCCGATCCATGTCGACCACTGAGTGACATAGGTCCAATTGCCGGCCGCATCCTGCTTCTCAAGCTGAACGGCACCCAGGAAGTTGACGCCGTTATAAAAATCGGAGCCGGTAAGATTGAGCTGCATGATATTGAGATCAAGCAGTCCACCGTTAGCGTTCGAGATCTCGACTGCCGGTTCGTTGACGTTGAATCCAGTCGCGGATGGCGCCGAGGTTGGATAGGTGGGAACGAATTTCAAGGTAAACAGATTATCCGTAGTGTTTTGAACACAAAAATTAATCTGGGTACAGTTGAGAGGGCCGGCCGTGGTGAACGTTTCCTGAGTGGCGAATGCCGAAGCGGACGCACTAAGCAGAACAAGAACGGCGAAGAGTTTTTTCATAGGATTTCTTCATAGGTAGAGGGTGAGGCCTAATTATTAATATATGAACAACTTCTAATTTGACTTGAATCAAACAAACTGCCGATTATTTGCGTCCCTTTTAAGAACTAAAACCGCGAAAAGCGCTTCGCCGACACTCCGCGGAAACGAACACGATGAGCCTGCGGCGGACTACGCTCAGCTATCTCGCTCCATAAGCCATTCCCGGCGAGCACAAGTCGAACAAGCCCGATCCCTTAGATAGGCAGTTGGAAAAGAGAATGGCGGAACGGAACTTGCCGGTTTTTATCGGTGCGTCCAAAGCTCGCGCCGCCGCTACCGGTTCTTTCCGGGTTTTGGGAGACCTTCGTTTACCAGAATAGAAAGTCTTGCTTGGGTTCTTGTCTGCCTTTGCTCCAGGAACCGGACAGTTGCCACTCCCGCCAAACCGCTTCCGGCACGGCGGAAAGCACAACCGAATGATTCTCCGGCACCGCGGTGAACCCGACCTCGAAACCCTGGTAATTCCTGATCATGTCCATCGTTATGGGTCCGCGTATGGAATCGCGGATGGGCGGCCCGATCATGATTCGCGCGTCGCTCAGGTCCTCCTCGAAAAGCGCCATTACGGCTTTGCCCTTCCACAGAGACTCGCAGTCGATCAATTCACCGGCTTCGCTGAAGACATAGAGGTCAAGGTCGATCAGCATTCCGCAAACGCCCTCATACGACGCGGAGAATGAAAAAGCCGCGATCCCCTTGTGCAACAAATTTGTTGACATGAATTACCTATAAACAACGCGTTAGATCAAACCCTCGTACCCAGTACCCGAGCGGGTCGCAAAGGGCAGCTTGTACCGGTGCGTCTTTAAGCACATACGCCTGGATAGGCGCAACCGTCGAGCACTATCGTACGAAATGAACATGAAAGTGCGGCCCGGGAAAAGATTAAGGAAAGATGAGGCTTGTCGGGGCCAACGGCGGGTTGTTTGATCGGCGAAACGCCGCTTCCTAAGCGGGCGATAGGTTACTGGGCCTGCTCGGCCTCGGCAATGGCCCAGGCGGCATTGATCAAGCCGATGTGGCTGAAGGCTTGCGGGAAGTTGCCGAGCGACTCGCCCGTGCCTGGATCGACCTCTTCGGCGAGCAGGCCGACATCGTTCGCGTAAACGGCGGCGCGGGCCAAGATGGCCTTGGCGCGCTCGATCTGTCCCGCCAAAGCGGCCGCGTGGGCGAGCCAGAAGGTACAGAGCAGGAACGTGCCCTCATCGCCTGCCAACCCATCGCCGGCGCGATAGCGGTACACCAGCCCCCGCTCGTCCGTCAACTCCCGCTCGATCGCATCGATCGTCGCCAGCATGCGGGGATCGTCCGCCGGCAGGAACCCGACCAGCGCCATCATCAGCGCCGAGGCATCGAGCTCATCCGAACCAAACGCCTGAGTAAAGGCCTGAGCCCGCTCGCTCCAGCCTTGGGTGAGAATCGCCTGGCGGATTTCCTCGCGGACGACGCGCCAGCGCTCGACCCGGTCCGGGGCGCCGAGCAGATCCGCGAGCCGGATGGCCCGGTCGAGAGCGACCCAGCACATCAGCTTTGAATACAGGAAGTCTCGCGGCGGACCGCGGATTTCCCAGATCCCGTGATCCGGGTCGCGGTAATCGCGGGCGGCGGCATCGGCCACGTCCGCGAGGAAATTACGAGTGATGGGGTCCAGGGTGGTGAGCTGCCCTTGCAGCCGATACGCCGCGTTCAGCAGCTCGCCGTAGACATCGAGCTGCCGCTGGTTCCAGGCGCCGTTGCCGACACGGACCGGACGGCTAGCCCGCCAACCGGACAGATGCGGCAGCTCGCGCTCGGTCAAATCGTGCTCGCCGCCGACACCGAACATGATCTGCATGTCCACGCCCCGCTCGATTTGGGTCAAGGTCGTGCCCGCCAAAAAGTCGAAGAATTTATAGGCCTCATCCGGACAGGCCGCCACCCACAGCGCTTCGAGGGTGAAACTCGCATCGCGCACCCAGGTGTAGCGGTAATCCCAATTGCGGCTGCCGCCGACGGCTTCCGGCAGCGACGTCGTCGGCGCGGCGACGATGGCGCCGGTCGGAAAATAGGTCAGCCCCTGCAGCACGCGTCCGCTGTGGCGGACGAGCTCCCGCCACGGCCCCTCGTAGTTTTGGTGAAGTTCGGACCAACTGCGCCAGGCGGTGATGGTGTCGTCCAACCGTTCGGCGATTTCCGCTTGGGTCCAGGCTTGAGGCACCATTTCGGAACTCGAACGATGCTGCAAGGCGAAATCCAAGCGCCGGCTGGCGTCTATCCTCACGTCCGCCCGCGCCGTCGAACGAGTGATTTGAAAAGGCACGGGCGAACTGAGATGGAGCACCGAAGCGCCGCCCCGGGCGAATACACCGCCATCGACCGGGACCAACAACGGAAAAACCAGACCGTATTCGGGCCGGGGTGCGTATTCGATCTCCAGGTCCGCGTAGCCATCGAGGCATCGGACGCTGCGGATCAGCGCGTGCGGCGAATCGGCGCCGAGCTGGTGGCCGCGTTCGTTGGCACCCATCGCCAGCGCGTCGATCAGAACCACGGTGCCGGTCGGCGTTTCGAAAATCGTCTCGAGCACCAAAGTGCCCTCGAGATAGTGGCGGCGCGTGGACGCTTCGCCAGCCGGCCGGATGGCCCAATGGCCGCCGTCGGCATCCAAGAGCCGCGCGCAGACGGTGGGAGCATCGAAGCGGGTGAAATTAAGCCAGTCGACCGAACCGGCGCGGCTGACCAGGGCGGCTCCATGGCAATCGGACAGAAAGGCATAGTCGGCAATGGGAAGCTGGCTCACGGCTATATCGCTAGGGAGTTCTCAGTTCTAATCTACGGTTCAAGCAAAGGAGCCACCGTTGGCGACAACTTATTTTGGAGCGGGTCTCGCCCCGCGGGCGAGTTATTTTTCTTTGCGTGCCCAAAGAAAAGTAACCCAAAGAAAGGGCACCCGGATGGCACGCTAATCCTGCGCGTCGCCATCTGGAGCCGGGGGCAACAAAAGGCACCTCCGTGTACCTTTGTCGCCGCGCGGCTTCCTGCCGCGCCCCTTTGGGCTATTCCGCCTCCAGACGGCGATGCTCGGGCGCGCCATAACGGGACCATACAGCAAGCCCTTACATCTGAAATCAGGGAATGCCGCCTTGATCGATTCGACCGATAGAGCGTGCGGGAGTGCCTTCGCTCAGACCGAAGTTGAGGGAATCAAACCGGTGAAGTCATGGTCGATAACCCGTAAAGGCGGAATTCCCCGCTCGATACGGAGGCCATCATGACGAGCCAAAGCGCTTCGGGTGCTCTCAACGACGATTCGGCCTGGCCGGACCTGCCATTGAAGGCGTGGCAAGACACTTACGCGACCTTGCACATGTGGACGCAGATCGTCGGCAAAATCCGGCTGGCCTCGGCGCCCTGGGTCAACCACTCCTGGCATGTCGTGCTTTATCTGACGGCCTCCGGGCTGACGACCTCGCCGATTCCCTATCGAAGCCGAAGTTTCCAGATCGATTTCGATTTTATCGACCATCAACTCGCGATTCGGACCAGCGATGGCACGGCGGAAAGAATCCCGCTTCGGCCCTGTACCGTGGCCGATTTCTATCGGGAAATTTTTGCCGCGCTTCGGGCGCTGGATATCGATATCGCGATCCGGAAAAAGCCCAACGAGGTGGCCCGTCCGATCCTGTTCGACCAGGACCGGGAGCACGCCGCCTACGATGCCGAGTACGCCCATCGCTGCTGGCGGGTGGTGGCCCAAGCGGACCGCGTACTCAAGGAATTCCGTGCGCGCTATATCGGCAAATGCAGCCCGGTGCATTTTTTCTGGGGCAGCTTCGACCTGGCGGTCACGCGCTTTTCCGGCCGGCGCGCGCCCGAGCACCCGGGCGGCGTGCCCAATCTTCCCGATTGGGTGGTCCGGGAGGCCTATTCCCATGAGGTGAGCAGTTGCGGCTTCTGGCCGGGCAACGATGCTGTCCCGTTTCCGGCCTTCTACGCCTATGCCTATCCGGAACCGAAAGGGTTTCCAGATGCACGAGCACGTCCAGAAAGCGCGTTTTACAGCCGTGAGCTGAAGGAGTTCATCCTGCCGTATTCCGAGGTGCGGCAGGCGGATTCGCCCGACCGGCTGCTGCTGGAGTTTCTGCAAAGCACGTATGACGCGGCAGCCGATCTGGGACATTGGGATCGGCCATCATTAGAACGGAGCATCCCCGGTAAAAAGCCCACCTTTCCCAAAACCTAAGAAGCTGTCTTCAAACTACTGCGCGCCGCCATACGCGCGTTGCTCAAGAGCTCAAAATGCTGATGAAAAGCATCCCTGCTTTTCACTCACCACCTCTCTGTGGTTCGCCCTTTCGGGCGGCCGCGCCGTGCAAATCGGCCATCCTGCCGATTTGTCACCCTGACGGGCGCGCTGCCGCGGTCCCATTTTTCTCCTGGAGAAATGGTCATGTACGCCTCTGTACACTCCGGTTTTTACTCGCCCCATCCCTGGGGCTCGCCCTGCGGGCCAGCCTACGGCTGTTCTCTCCGCGTGTCCCGCGCTCCGGGTCACCCTTTGGCGCCTTGTCCTGACATCGCTCGTGACGTTTGAAGACAGCTTCTTATAACTGCGGTTTGTCGCTTTTCCGTCCCACGCGAATGTTGTTTTCGACCGATTTGACGCCTCGGACACCACGCGCGACAGACTCGGCACGCCGCCGTTGATCCTCGTCAGCGACGAAACCGCCTAGTTGCACATGACCTTGGCGGGTTTGCACCTCGACATCAAGACCGCCGACGTATATGTCCTGCAACAGGGCTGCTTTGACCTTGCTGGTGATCGTAACATCGTCGGCATTTGCGCCGGGCTCTTCCTTTTTGCCCGCCGAATCAGCGCAGCCGATCATGACGACTGCCGCAAAAGACGCCAGGAAATATCTCCGCTTCATTTTCTTTTTTCCCTTTTCAATTCTGATCGGCGGCAGTGCAGAACTCTCGACTGAGCCTAGAGTGTTCGCCCCGAGCCGCACTCAGAGGACGAGGCGGTGTACCTGCTCCCCAGTCTTGGAACGCGCCCCTGGCAAGGGGAGGGAAAAGCAGGGGAATGGTCTGAGATAGCACTCCTGGCCGGCGGCTTCGGCATCGTGCGGATTACTGGGGGTACAGATCGGCAACGATGCCTGATGCCGGTGATATCGGATACTTGTCTTAGCGACAATTAACCGTTCGCCGTAGGCCCGGCGTAAACATCTATGGGTTACCGCCGCCTTCCGTCCCGGTATCTCCGCCCGTTGCTCCACCTGGGCTTTCCGTACCTTGTGTGCCTTCTTGTTGGCGTTGTTGCTCCATCCCTGGCTGGCCCTGTTGGCCTTCGCCTTGGGGTTGCTGCCCCATGCCCGGCTGGCCGGTCCCGCCTTCTTTACGTTTTTCTTCGAACGGTTGAAGACCCTCCCAGCCCGGGTAGGACTTATCGCGCTCCGTTTGACCTTTGCTGCCGCCTTCGGTTTCGGCTCTTGCAATAACAATCGACTCATCCATGGATTTCTGAGTCGCCCACACCGGATTCGCGATAAACAACGGACTCAATACGGCTGCTGTCACGGCGATGGAAATTTTGTTGTGCATAGATTCCCTCCTGATTTCGCACGACATCCAAATAGTGCCGGAAAATACCGGGTAAGACCTTTTAATAGCACAGTCGGTGGTTCCGGTCTCTATGGAGTAATACGGGGGAAACGTCGCGATCATGAGGCTGCGGAGATGAGGCAAAACCGTTAGTAAGATAAGACGTTAAACTTAGCCCTAGCTGCTGCTTGAAAACTGCGTAAAGGGGGCGGAGTTGTGCCGCGAGAGCCCCGCCACGTCGGAGCGGCGGTAGCGCGTCTAACTGCCGTTTCTAGGATAATCGATGACTTACAGTATTTGGGCGGAATTTGCCGCTTGCCTTTTCCTGATCGGCTATGCCGGAACCCGGCTGTCGGTGTACGGCGATGTTATCGCGGATAAGACAGGGCTTTCGGGGACTTGGGTGGGGCTGGTCATGCTCGCCACGGCGACATCGTTGCCCGAGCTGATTACCGGTTTAAGCTCGGTTACGCTCGCGTCGGCGCCGAACATTGCCGTGGGCAATGTGCTCGGCAGTTGCGTTCTTAATCTGTTAACTCTGGTGGTGGTGGATTTTCTCCACCGTAAGGAATCAATCTACCGCCGTGCCAGCCAAGGCCATATTCTCTCGGCGGGGTTCGGCGTGGTCATGATCGGCCTGGTGGGGTTCAACGTTCTTCTGGGACAGCGAAACGGTTGGGCCATAGGGCATGTGGGCGCTTACACGCCGGTGATCGTTCTGATGTACGTGATCGCCGTGCGCGCCATTTTTCTTTATGAGAAGCAGCAGGTGATCGAGTTCACGGAAGACGTCACCGATCGCTATGCCGGCACATCGCTGCGCCGCGCGATCGCGGGTTATGCTTGGGCCGCAGCCATCGTGGTCGCGGCGGGCGTATGGATGCCGTTCATCGCGACCCGGCTCGCGGTGGCCATGGGATGGCACACGTCCTTCGTCGGCACACTGCTGGTCTCCGCGGCCACAACGATGCCCGAGCTGATGGTTACCTTAGGAGCTGTGAGGCTCGGGGCGCTCGACATGGCGATCGCAAATCTCTTGGGGAGCAATCTTTTCAACATTGTGATCGTTGCGATCGACGATCTGTTTTACCGCCCGGGGCCTTTGCTATCTCAGGTGTCGGCCATTCACGGAGTGTCGGCGATGTCGGCCGTAATCATGACGGGCCTGGCGATCGTGGGCATCCTGTATCGCCCGGAGACGCGCGTTCTCAAAACAGTTGGGTGGATCAGCCTGGGTCTCTTCACGGTTTACTTGCTGAATTCCACCGTGCTCTACCTCCATAGCGAGTGACCGGCCGGCGAGAGGCTATTTTGGGTCGGTTCGCGGGATGAGGCGCTCATCTCCATGAAGCGGTGCTTGACATGCAAAAAGGACTTCGACCCGCACGCCGCCTAAATCGGAACGTGACAATCGGACACGTGCATTGTGCAGATCGGCGATTTCTTTGACGATTGGCAGCCCTAACCCGGAGCCATCGCCGGGGCTGCCCGGAATGCGATAAAAACGCTCGAAGATTCTTTCCGTCTCGGACTCCGGTATGCCCGGACCATCGTCTTCCACGACGAGGCAAGGGTGGGTATCCGCTGTGAGCCGTACAGTGATTTGTCCGTGTTCGCGCCCATAACGGATAGCGTTGTCCACGAGGTTGTTGAGCAACTCGCGAAGCAGGGTTCCCTCTCCATGCACGTACACCGGACCCTCGGGACCGTCGAAGCTCAGATCGATGTCCCGTTGCAGCGCTTTCGGGACCCAATCCATACAGGCATCGCTTGCGATGGCGCGGAGATCGATCCACGCGCCAGGGCGAGCGCTGTCCAAGGCCGTTTCCGAGCGTGCCAGCACCAGAAGCTGGGTACTCAGCCGCGACGCCCGATCGGCGCAGTTCCGGATTTGCGTCAGGGCGGGGCGCATCGTTGCCAAATCGGTTTCCCGCAGCGCCCGCTCCGCCTGAACTTTCAGGCCGGCCAACGGGGTTCGCAACTGGTGCGCGGCATTGGCGATAAAGCGTTGCTGGGCGGCGATTGCCGTGGCCAGTCTGGCGAGTAGATCGTTGATGGTATGGGTCAGGGTGAGCACTTCGAGCGGGACGCCGGTATCCGGGATCGGAGCGAGGTCGCGCGGCGAACGCTGACCGATTTCACGGGTCAATGCGTTCAGCGGACGCAGTCCCCGATTGATCCCTATCCAGATGTACAGCCCTGCGACGAATACCAGCAGAAACTGGGGCACCAACTCGGCCAAGAGAATGTCGGTCATCATGCTGCGCCTTTTTTTTACCGTCTCGGCCACCTGGACCAAAACTTCTTCGGAACTGTCCTTGGGTGTAGCGAGCATGGAAACCACCCGGACCTTCTGTCCTTCAATGATGCTGTCGAAATACGCAGGCTGTTCGCGAACCGAGGCCAGGTCCGGCGGCGACGGGACCCGCTTGTCCCCGGCCATGAATCCGAGATGGGACGATTCGATTTTGAAGAAGGTCTGGTCTACCTCGTCCCACTGAAAAACCTCTAAGGCGGTGGCCGGCAGTTCGAAGGTTACCTTGCCTTTCTGAGCCTTGACCTCCTGCGCCAACGAGCGTGCCGAGTCGAGCAGCCACCGGTCGTAGGCGGCGTTGGCATAGTGAAGCGCGATGTAATACGAAGTCACGGCATCGAGCACCATGAAAAGGGCGAGGGGGAGCGCCAGCCGCAGCAGAAAACGTGTTCTCAAGCTTTGGACTTTAGCCATCGGCGTCCTTTTCCAGCAAATAGCCGAGACCACGTACGGTCCGGATCTTCACGCCGAATGCTTCCATCCGTTTACGTAGCCTATGGATGTAGACTTCGATGGCATTGTCGCCCAGATCTTCGTTTCCCGCCGACAAGCGCTGGGCGATACGGTCCTTGCTCACCACCCGTCCGGCCTGGATCAACAGCGCTTCGAGCACGCCGTATTCCCGTGCGGACAGGATGATCGGCATATTGTCCACCAGCACCTGGCGATTTGAGGCATCAAGCGTTATTCGGCCGACCTTGAGCTCGCCGAATCCTCCGTAACGGCGGCGGATCAGCGCATTGACTCGTGCCTCCAATTCGCGAAGATCGAAAGGTTTGACCATGTAATCGTCCGCGCCCCATTCGAGACCTTTGACCCTGTCATCCACGGCGTCGCGTGCGGTCAGGATCAGAACGGGCACGGGATTTTTCCGCGCTCGCAATCGTCGCAAGAGTTCGCAGCCGCCCATGTCGGGGAGGCCCAGGTCGAGAATGACCAAATCGAAGCTTTGGGTGAGCAGCGCCGATTCGGCATAGGCGCCCGACGCAGCACCGGTAACCCTGTAACCCGACTGACCGAGAACGTGCGTCAAGCCGTCGGCCAGAGCGGTGTCGTCCTCCACGAGCAGAATCCTCATATATCAAGCGATCGATGTGAAAGGTTTGTGAAAGCTTCGCACAATAGAATGGCGCGATAAGACGGCCGCGCCGATAGGGATAAGGGTTAGGCGCCTGTCGGAGTAGACACGGTCCATATTTCCATCGACAAAATAAGATCTGATGACCGGACAAAGCTTACACAAACACCGGAACCTTAAGCTCGATTTTTTTCGTGGCATCGCGCTGCTGATCATCTTTATCAACCATGTTCCCTCGAACGAGCTGTTGGTTTATACCCCCTCCCGTTTCGGCTTGAGCGATGCCGCCGAAATCTTCGTGTTTCTCTCCGGCTATGCGGCGGCCATCGCTTATGGGCGCAGTTTCCGAACATCCGGGTTGTGGCTGGGCAGCGTTCGGGTGTTTTACCGCTGCGCGCAAATCTATGGCGCCCATCTCGCCCTTTTCATGCTTCTGGCGGTCATCTGCGTGCTGGGCAACGCCGTCTTCGGAGAGCCGGATTATATCCGCCGGCTCAATCTTCGATATTTTTTCGATGATACTCAGGAGGCGCTGCTTGGACTCATTTCCCTGCGTTACGTCCCCAATTATTTCGATATCCTGCCGATGTATCTGGTGGTCATGCTATGGATTCCGGTGGTCTGCGCGCTGTCCCGCGTTCATCTCGCGCTCGCCCTGGCCTTCCCGATCGGCGTTTATCTCGCCATGTGGCGGTTCGGACTGAAGCTTCCGGCGGATCTGCACAGCGATCGACCCTGGTTCTTCAACCCGTTCGGATGGCAGTTGATCTTTTTTACCGGTTTCGCCTTCGGGGCTGGCTGGATTAAACCGCCAAGACGTAAAACATGGCTGATGGCGGCATGTTTGATTTTCGTGATTTTGTCCTTGCCGCTGAGTCCGGAGCCTGCGCTGCGACCGACGGCATTTTTGAACCAGCTCCATGCGAGTTTGCAGCCGTGGCTGGATAAGACTCATCTCGGGCCTTTGCGCTGGTTGCATTTCCTGGCCTTAGCCTATCTGGTCATGCTGTTCCTGCGGAACCGGGAGAATTGGCTGAATTCCAAGGCCGTCCGGCCCATTGTCGAAATGGGTCAGCAGTCTCTGCCGATATTCATCGTGACGATGGCGCTTTCCTACGTCGGTGGCATAGTTTTGGATCAATTCGGTCATGGCGTTCCGATGCTTGTAGCTGTCAATCTGGGGGGCTGCGCGTTTCTCTTGCTCGCCGCCCGCGTGATGGCGTGGCTGAAGTCCGGGCCATGGAAACTCCAGAGAGAGAATCGCATCTTACCGCCTTGCCCCAATGGGCAGGGCGACTTGCTTTTCCCGGAGTTTACGGTGCGGCCGAACCGGCTGAAACAAGCCTTAGCGATGGTACTCGTGGGTTTTGTGGCGGCGGTGCCATTGGTCCTCTCGCAAAGGAGCGCGGACGCCCATTATTCGGTTGTGGCGATGCGCGGGACCGGCGGGATGCTGGCGGAAGATCACGTCAAGGAAGCGGTGAGCGTGCAAGGGGATTTCAAATAACCGCCTTGAGCATTCGGATGGATGCGGCGATGAGGGCGTGATGCATCGGTCGCACGGGTGTGCGACGACGGTATCTAATCAAACCGGCGCCGAAAGCGCTTATTAACGAGCATTTAAGAGGCAATTATGAGACCCTTCGAGAAATTATTGTTGGAAAACAAAGCGTGGGCTGACGAAAAAACAATCCGGGAACCCGAGTACTTTTCGCGGCTGGCGAACGCTCAGTCGCCGGATTTTCTATGGATCGGGTGTTCCGATAGCCGGGTTCCGGCGGAAATTATCGTTAATGCCGAGCCCGGCGAGATTTTCGTACACCGGAACATCGCCAATCAAATCATCACCACCGACTTCAACAGTCTCAGCGTGATCCAATATGCGGTCGACGTGCTCAAGGTCAGCCACGTGATCGTATGCGGGCACTACAACTGCGGCGGCATCCGGGCGGCGCTCAGCCAACAGCGTCCGGAACTGGTGATCGTCAACAAGTGGCTGATGCATATCAAGGACATATACCGGCTGCACCAGGCCGAGATCAATGCGCTGGAAACGGACGAGCAGCGGGCGGAGAGATTGGTGGAACTCAACGTCGTCGAACAGATTCGAACTCTCGCACACACCTCGGTGATCCAGCATTCGTGGAAACGCCATCAACGCCCGGTCCTGCACGGATGCGTATATGGCCTTAACGACGGGATCATCAAAGAACTCATAAGGCTTACGCCCGAAACCCCCATTCACCCGATTTATCAGTACGTCAGCCTGCCCGAGGATTGATCCCTTGGCCGACTCCCCATTCGAGCCGACGAAGGTATTTCGAAGATCGTTGCCGGATGTTGCCATCTCCGGCGCCTTCAGGCCCACCGGATTTGCCGCCCGAGAACCGATGGGGGTATAAGGGGTCCGAGAAAGAGAAGATTCTGTCATAAATGGAGCTTGCAGGCAGATCCGGTTCCAGCGCCTACGGCAATAGAATGCTTATTCGGAACCGATGCTCGCCAAAGGCTCTCGTTTCGGAACGGTCAAACGAACTCCATCGGGAGTAGCGGGAAAGGATGCTGCGAAACATCGTTGCAATTTTCATGTTGTGGCTTCTCGTCGGGATCGCCGGCGGAGCCGAGCAACCCTCCGAGCGTCCGCCCACGGTCTCGAAGATGGTGGCGCAGTTGACGATCGACGGTCCTATCGGTCCGGCGACGAGTGATTATGTCGGCCGAGCACTCGAACAAGCCCAAGCACGAAACGCCGTCCTGGCAATCATTCGAATGGATACGCCGGGCGGGCTCGATACGGCGATGCGAGACATCATCCGAATGATTCTGGCTTCACCTTTCCCGATAGTGTCCTATGTCGCCCCGAGCGGTGCTCGGGCAGCCAGCGCCGGCACGTATATTCTTTACGCCAGCCATATCGCCGCCATGGCCCCTGCCACGAATCTCGGCGCCGCCACGCCGGTCGCCATCGGCGCGCCGGGAGGGAACGAAGGTAAGCCGAAGCCGAGGGATAAGGATGATCCGAGCGCGCCGCGCGATTCCGATGATGCCATGTCCAAGAAGATGATCAACGACGCGGTAGCCTACCTGCGCGGTCTCGCTCACCTCCGGGGCCGAAACGCCGAATGGGTCGAAAAAGCGGTGCGCGAAGGAGCGAGTCTTGCCGCCGAAGAAGCGCTCGCCATGCACGTGGTCGACATCGTCGCGCCCGATGTTTTCGTTTTGCTGACTAAATTGCAGGGGCGGCGGGTCGATGTCCTCGGACGCGCGGTGACGCTCGATTTGACCGGAGCCGTCGTGGAAGCGATCGACCCCGACTGGCGCAGCCGGCTTCTCGCCGTCATCACCAACCCCAATGTCGCTTACATCTTGATGATGATCGGGGTTTATGGGCTCATTCTCGAATTCTACAATCCCGGATCGATAGTGCCCGGCACCGTTGGCGTCATTGCCCTGTTGCTGGCGATGTATGCCTTTCAGGTGCTCCCTGTGAATTATGCCGGGCTCGCCCTGATCATCGTCGGCATCGGTCTGATGGTCGCCGAGGCGTTCGCCCCGAGCTTCGGGGTGCTCGGGCTCGGCGGCATCGCGGCCTTCATCATCGGCAGCGTCATCTTGATCGATACCGACAAAATGCCCGGGGTCGGGCTCAGTTGGAGCGTGATTGCGGCATTCGCCCTGACCAGCCTGATGTTCTTCGGGTTTGCGATAGGCCTCATTCTCAGGTCGCGGCATAAGGCTGTCGTCACCGGGCGCGAAGAACTGATCGGTGCGGTCGGGACGGCACTGGAGAACTTCACGGAAATCGGCAGAATCCACGTCCGAAGCGAAATCTGGACGGCACGGACCGAGGTTCCCGTACACAAGGGACAACGTGTCTCCGTGAAAGGATTGGACGGGTTAATCCTCAGCGTTGCGCCATCGGAAGATCGAAAGGAGCTTGAGCCATGATCACCAACTATTTCATCGTTTTTCTCGCCGTGCTTTTGCTGATGTTTCTGTTTGCGGCGATCAAAGTGCTGCGGGAATACGAGCGGGGCGTCATCTTTCTGCTGGGTCGATTCTATAAAGTCAAGGGACCGGGACTATTCATCGTCATCCCGATCATTCAGCAAATGGTCAAAGTGGATCTCCGGACCATTGTGATGGACGTCCCGACCCAGGACGTGATTTCGCGGGACAACGTTTCGGTCAAGGTTAACGCCATCGTTTTTTTCCGGGTGATCGACCCGGCTAATGCGATCCTTCAGGTGGAGCATTATTACGAGGCGACCAGCCAGTTGGCTCAAACGACCCTGCGGTCGGTGCTCGGTCAGCACGAACTGGACGAGATGCTAGCGGAACGCGAGAAATTGAATTTCCACGTACAAAGCATTCTCGATCAGCAGACGGATGCCTGGGGCATCAAGGTGTCCAATGTCGAGATCAAACACGTCGACCTGGACGAGAGTATGATTCGGGCCATTGCGCGGCAGGCGGAGGCTGAACGGGAACGCCGCGCCAAAGTGATACACGCCGAAGGTGAGTTTCAGGCCTCTCAACGGCTGGTCGAGGCGGCTCGAACGCTGGCTCAGGCTCCCCGGGCCATCGAACTGCGCTATCTTCAGACCTTGACCGAGGTCGCGGGCGACAAATCTTCAACCATCGTTTTTCCGCTGCCGATGGAAATCGCCAGTGTTTTCCGGAACGGTCAGGGTGCGAAGCCCTGATTGGTTTGGGGCGTTAGGAGTTCAGCGCATTTATGCGGACAAGTACACGCCGGAAGAGGGTTGGATCGACTTGAGCGCGGTGGCTGAAAAAGACAGCATGGTTCGTATCGTTATCCCCAGCGCTTTACTGCCGCGGACCTTTTGCGGCGGTGATCACACTTGAGTTAATCTGATGTCGGGCAAGTCGTTACTTGCCTGGGTCGCGGCTTCGTCGCGATCGATTCCAACCATTCAAGCGAGGTATTACTGATATGCCGGTATTAATTTCAATTTTGCTTACCATAGGCATCGTTTATTGGTATTACCGAACGGCAGAGCGGTTGGGATTGAAGTCGCTGCACTGGGGCATCGCGGGAGCCATCGCTTATCAGGTGCCGGCCTGGGCGTGGATGGTCCTGGTTTCCAAGCCGTACATGTCCTCACTCAGAGGAACGGCAAAAACAGGAATG
This sequence comes from Methylocaldum sp., assembly GCF_035627495.1. Taxonomy (GTDB): domain Bacteria; phylum Pseudomonadota; class Gammaproteobacteria; order Methylococcales; family Methylococcaceae; genus Methylocaldum. Next base: position 2,420 of record NZ_DASPLO010000101.1, on the reverse strand, counting down.
TCGGCGTTTTTGATCGCCCACTCCTGGATTTTGATAGGCGTGCTATGCGCCTTTGCGGTTTATAAGTTTTTCCTGTTGAAAGCCAATGTCCGGGGATAGCAGCCGGTAAATTTCGGCAGCGGCCGGACGACCTACCATTTTACGTGCGCCGGTTTTTCGATGCTCGGAAAAGGGATTCCAAGTTTTAGACTGGAATCCCCCCTTGGGTTTTTACGAACCGTTACGCCAGGTTCTGAGCCGCAACCATGAAGTACAGCATCGGAATCGAGAACATCGTATTGAAACGGCTGGTCAGCATTGCTGTCCGCGCGGCCGCCTTTTTCTCGTCATCCGAGGCTTCGACCAGACCCAGCACTTTTTTCTGATTCGGCCAAATGATGTTCCAGACGTTGTAGGCCATGATCAGGCCAAGCCACATTCCCAGACCGATATAGGTAGCCTGGCCGCCTTTGAAGTAGCCCAGCAGCATGGCTTCGAGGACGTAGCCGTTCAGGGTCGCCAGGATCAGCCCGGTGACGACCGTAGACAAGGCGGCCCAGCGGAACCAAAACAGGGCTGCCGGCGCGATGACTTTGCCGATCGCCGGCTTTTGCTCGTCGGGGATTTTGGCCATGGATGGAATTTGGACAAAATTGAAATACCAGAGCAGACCGATCCACATGACGGCCGAAAGGACATGCAGCCAGCGAAACAGAAACGCGAACCAAACTTGCGATATTTGGATGGTGCCCGTGGCGAGCGCCAGAACCGCAGCCAGCACGGCGCCAAAAATCAGCGCCCGTTCCAGCTTGTCCAGGCCGAATTTCGCAAGCGCGTTAATCGTTTGAAGCATGACATTTTGCATCGTCGTTCTCCCGTTTTTTATTAGTGTTGACTAGGCCGTGCAAAGTGTGCGCGGGCTCAACAGGGTATTCTTCTCTCGGGCGGCGAGCAAATGAAATTCAGGAGCATCGCCATTCGATGCGGTCTCACGGCACGAAATAATCGATGACGGCGAGTTGTGACGCTTCGCTATCGGCATAAGAATGCCCCGAATCGACCTCTCGTAGACAGGAATAAGCCTGTCCTGAGCCCGGTCGAAGGGCAAAGCGTTTCCGGCATAACACGGCTGGTCAGAGTGGCGGAAGCCTCGGTCCGCACCGAAAGTGGGGCGGATCGAGTCCGATGGATCAACGCGGATAAACCGGAGCCGAGTAGGGCTGTTGCGGATAGCCGTTTGGATATTGCGGATAATTGCCCTGTTGAGGATATCCCATTGGCTGCTGGGGATAGGTTCCCGATTGAGGGTAGCCGCTCGGTTGTTGTGGATAGGGATAGGTGCTCGGTTGCGGATAGGCGCCGGGCTGCTGAGGGTAAGCATTCGGCTGAGGATAGCCGTTTTGCGGATAAGCTCCGGCCGGGGCGGGATAATAGCCCTGGTTCTGTGGCGCTCCCGGCTGCTGTGCGGCCGTTTGGTTCGGCCGAATCAGCAGTTCCACCCGACGATTCCGGGCTTTACCGTCTTCCGTACTGTTGCTTGCTATGGGCTGACTTTCCCCCATGCCGGCCGTTTGCAGGCGGCCGCCAGTGACACCCTGCGCCATCAGAAACTCGGACACGCTGCTGGCCCGCCGGCGGGACAGATCCATGTTATAAGCATCGTTGCCGTCGGAATCGGTGTGCCCTACGACCGTGAGCTGGGTTTCCGGAAATTGATTCAGCGTCCCGGCGACTTGAGTCAGCGCGCTCGCCGCTTGCGGTGAGATCTGGTCGGAGTTGTAGCCGAAAGTGACATTGTTCGGCATGTTCAGAACCAGATCGTTGCCGCTCCGCTGCACTTCGATGCCGGTGCCGGCCAACTGGTCGCGTAACTGACTTTCCTGACGATCCATGTAGACACCTACTCCGGCGCCCAGCAACCCGCCTACGCCGGCACCGATGAGCGCGCCTTTGCCTTTATCTTTGGCGATGATCGCTCCGAGCCCTGCTCCGCTGGCCGCGCCTATCAAAGCCCCCGTGCCGGTCTTGCCGAATTGCGGCGAGCCCCCGTAAGGACCACCCGCGCAGCCCGCTAACAACCCGGCGACTACGCTGGCGGCAATGGTCTTTTTAAACATTCTTATCTCCTCGGATGGACGATTTGCTTTGGGGAGGAATGAGCGGCTTGTTCGTTTTTTGCCGCATCACTCAAACAGACACAGTGTAACGTAGGTTTTACTTTGTTCGATGTGGGTCTCTTCAACGCCGGATTTTTGCGGCTCGGTGCCCGGGGGGACTGCAGAATTTAAAGAGACCGGGACTTATTCCATTTCGCGATCATAAGGGTAACAATATGGCCTGTTCTTTCAGATGTGAACGGCCATGGCGAGACCCGCGGGTGGACGGGCCGTGTTGGCGCAGGCCAAAGCGGTTCTGGAGACGGCCCGGAATGTTGATGAGTT
>NZ_DASPLO010000100.1:0-17439 GCF_035627495.1 Methylocaldum sp. | reverse complement strand
CAAGGCTGGGCAACGCACCGTCGAGGCGATTGGGGACGCCATCGGCGAACTGTTGAATCAGCTGACTCCGGCCGAATGCACGAACTACTTCCGGAACGCCGGTTATGCCGTATAGCCGACGTGAAAATGCTCTAGCGTTATGAGTTCGAATTTTTTGCGCATAGTCCGGTTGATCACCTTTAGTCGAAACTTGAACTCCCTCATTAACGCTCTCAGCAAGAACATCTATCCCTCGGCTGCGGGGCCGAGAGCAGCCGTTGTCACATCCTTGGCGAAGTTAGCATTCGAATCCAGTAACCGGCATTTCTCATGATTTCTCGCATATTCAGTCATAGGATTGGCGTTCCGGTAATTTTGTCTCTGATCAGTCTGATCCTATTCACCGGGCTTAGATCGGTGCTATTAATCCAGAGCTTTCCGGATCTTCCGCACGAGACGATTACTTTGCTTGTCATCTATGCCCAAGGATTGCTTTACGATGTCGTTGTTTGCATCTGGGCCTTTGCGCCGCTTGCCATTGTTTTGGAAATCATGCCGGAGCGGGTCTACCACACGGTCGTCCACCGGCACCTCATGTTCGCCTTGGCAGCCGGGCTATTCTTCGGTATCGGCTTTATCATGGTTGCCGAGTGGTTGTTCTGGCAGGAATTTTCCGCTCGCTTCAATTTCATCGCCGTCGACTATTTGATCTATCGGCGTGAAGTCGCCGGCAACATTTCCGAATCCTATCCGCTGGTCGCGATTCTCTCGGCATTGGTCATCGTTGCCTTGATCAAGCTCTATTGGGTGCGGGGCGGACTGCGCCGCGCGCTGGAGCAACGCACTCCTCCACGGCAGCGGGTGGTCTCGGCTATTTCCGCAGCTTTGCTTTTCGTCGGCGCGTTCTGGTTTAACGGTGATATGTTTGCCCCGTTATCGGCAAACACCTATGTTGATGAGCTCGCTCATAATGGCCTTTTTCAGTTCTTTTATGCATTTCGCCACAACCAGCTCGATTATGAGCGTTACTACTCGGTCGAGGACCCGGCCACGGCTTCCGAGCTACTTCGCGCCCAGGTATTGCTTCCGGGAGAGCGATTTACCGGCAGTGAGCTATTCGATGTGACACGTCAAGTGTCACCACCCGAGGCCGAGCGGAAGCTCAACGTCATACTGATTACCGTCGAAAGCCTGAGCGCGGATTATCTCAGCGCTTTCGGCAACTCGGAAAACCTGACGCCGAATCTGGATCGATTGGCGAAAGAAGGGCTTTTGTTTACCCGGTATTACGCGACGGGCAACCGCACCGTCCGCGGCTTGGAAGCGGTTACGCTCGGAATCCCGCCGACACCGGGCAATTCAGTCATCCGCCGTCCGGATAACGCCAATTTGTTCTCGTTGGGTTCTGTGTTCAGTGCCAAGGGGTACGACGTGAAATTTCTGTACGGCGGGTACGGCTACTTCGACAACATGAACGAATTCTTCGCATCGAACGGCTACGACGTGATCGATCGGGCGCTCTTGGCTCAAGACGAACAGGGTTTCGCCAATGTTTGGGGGGTCGCGGACGAATATCTTTATCTGCGGGCCTTGCGAGAGGCCGACCGAAGCCATGCCGCAGGCAAGCCATTCTTTTCGCTGCTCATGACCACGTCGAATCATCGGCCTTATACCTTCCCTGAAGGTCGGATCGACGCGCCACAGAAAAAGCGTGCGAGTGTCGTTCGCTACACTGACTGGGCTATTGCGCACTTTATCGAAGAGGCGCAAAAGCATTCATGGTTCGGGGATACCGTATTCGTAATCGGGGCCGACCATTGTGCCGGCAGTGCCGGCAAGAATGCGGTGCCGTTACTCCGCTACCATATTCCGCTCATTGTTTACGCGCCTGAGCACGTCGCGCCCCGTCTCATCAATCAAGTAACCAGTCAGATGGACCTTCCGCCGACGGTACTCGGTTTGCTCAACATGCATTACACCAGCCGCTTTTACGGCCGAGATATTCTGCGTACACCGCCGGATCAGGGGCGTGCTTTGGTAGCCACATACCAGCGTGTGGCGCTTTACGAGAAAGATCGGTTGACGGTCCTCTCGCCACGCCGCGCGGATGAGATTCATATCGATCCGCTGGGCAGTGACATCGTGCAACCGTTGGCGTTTGATAAAGCGGCAGGCGCGCGCACCATCGCTTGGTACCAAGGCGCCTCTTGGGCGCTAAAACATGGTCTGTTATCGGCGCTGCCGCCATCAACACACACGTCGACGGTCGTAGCGAAAAAATCCCGGCCGCGTAATTCCGGAAGTTGATGTTGCTACTGCTGCATCTAGCGCTGCCGCTTGGCGTTTTAGCGTTATCCCTCATTTTGGTGGAAGTGAACGGTTGGGATGTCGCGCTAAGCGATCGGTACTTCGATGCCGCGACTGACACCTTTCCCATGCGGCACGATGTCGTGTTCGACCTCCTTCTGCACGATGCCGCTAACTGGGTGCTGCGTGGCGTGGCGCTTGCCACAGTCCTTTTACTGATTGCCTCGTTTTTCCTCCGCAGACTCGTAATTTGGCGACGAGCGCTCGTCTACTTGCTGGTTTCCACGGGAATCTCGATCGGGAGCGTGGCTTTGCTCAAGCAGCACACAACTCCGGCATGTCCTTGGTCGGTCGAACGCTATGGCGGCACTGTGCCACATTACGCCTTTACTGATCTGCGTTTTGTATCCAAGACCGAAGCCGGACGTTGTTGGCCGGGCGGTCATGCGGCCGGCGGATTCTCGCTGCTGGCACTCTATTACGTCGTCCGTGTTCGGCGGCCCCGCACTGCATCAGTGGTTCTTTTGTTTGCCTTCGTCTTTGGTTGTGGCTTGGCTTGGAGCCAGGTCGTACGCGGCGCGCATTTTCTCTCTCATAATCTTTGGAGTTTGGCGATCTGTTGGACGACCGCCACCATTTTGGCGTGGAGTATGGGAGTGAGGCCAAAAGACGGATACGGCGAATCCGGCACGCGCAGAACTCGTCCGCCGATGAGAGAAAAATGTTGCGCTCCGTGACGTTGGCTGACCATCGGGGCGATCTCCATCGATAGGAAACATCGCCCGGAAGTCATGAGCCGGACATGGTTTAAATCCACCAGTCTGACCGGTGGGCTTGAACCAGCCCATGCTCGCTGGACTCGCAAAAGAGAAAAAAATTTTTAGTAATCAAAAATATACAAAAAAAAGTAGGTTTGGCACAGAAGTCGCTTTGGTAGAGTCAGTATAACTTTGCGAAAACGACTATGGCTTCAACCCAAGCTTTGCGCCGGGTGCCGCGAACCGGCCTGCCGGGGCTTTTGGATCATTGGCGATCGGATCTCGTATCTGGCTTTCTGGTGTTCCTGATCGCTTTGCCTTTATGCCTCGGCATCGCCATGGCCTCGGGCTTTCCGCCGATGGCCGGCATCATCAGTGCGGTGATCGGCGGGGTGCTGGTATCCCGGATCAACGGTTCCTACGTCACTATCAACGGTCCCGCGGCCGGGTTGATCGTGGTGATCCTCTCGGCGGTGCAGTCCCTGGGCCAGGGCAATGCCCTGGCCGGCTACCGCTGTACCCTTGCCGCCATCGTGGTGGCGAGCGTCCTGCAAATCCTCATGGGCTTGTTCAAGGCCGGGAGGCTGAACGCCTATTTTCCAGCGTCGGTGGTGCGCGGCATGCTGGCCGCCATCGGGATCATCATCATGGCGAAGCAAATCCATGTGATGCTGGGCGTGAAGCCGGAGGGGGGCGAAATCCTCTTCGCCATCACTCAAATTCCCCAGAGCCTTGTGGACGCCAATCCGGAAATCGCGTTGATCGGGTTGCTCGGGCTCGCCATTCTAATGATCTGGTCGTGGGCCAGGAACCCTTATCTCAAGATGATTCCCGCACCCCTGATCGTGGTCGTCGTCGGCATGGCCTTGGGCCGGTATTTCGACCTGGATCACGAGCACGTGTATCTGTTTCTGCCGCAGGAGGAATTTCTGCCGCACCACGAATACACGGTAGGACCGAAGTTCCTGGTGTCGATCCCGGAGAACATCCTGGCGAGCTTTTACTTCCCGGACTTCTCCAAGATTGCTACGGCAGAGTTCTGGGGAGCGGTCGTCTCGATCTGCCTGGTCGGGAGTCTCGAATCGCTCCTGAGCGCGACGGCCGTGGACAAGCTCGATCCCTGCAAACGCTACTCGGACCTCAACCGGGATCTGGCCGCGGTGGGCGTCGGCAATTTGATCAGCGGCGCCGTCGGCGGTTTGCCGATGATCGCCGAGATCGTCCGCTCCTCCGCCAACGTCAACAACGGCGCCAAAACCGACTGGGCCAACTTCTTCCACGGCCTCCTGCTGTGCCTGTTTGTGGTGTTTTTCCCCCGGCTGATCCACGAGATTCCCCTGGCGTCCCTGGCCGCGCTTCTCGTTTACACCGGCTTCCGGCTGGCCTCGCCCAGGGAGTTCCTCAAGACCATGGATATCGGCCGGGAACAGCTGGCGCTCTTCTGCATCACCATCTTGGGCGTCTTGGCCACCGATCTCCTGGTAGGCGTCTTCATCGGCATCGTCGCCAAGCTGGTGATCCACGTGTTGCGTGGGGTGGACCTCGAGAACCTGGTCACGATCAATTACAGGGTGGTGCAAACCGCCCCGGACACCTATCACGTCAAAATCAGCGGCTCAGCGATCTTCTCCAACTTCATCGGCCTCAAGAGCGAGGTGTCGGAATTGCCGGGCGGCCGGACAGTGATCTTCGATCTATCGGATGCCTATCTCATCGACCACACGGTGATGGAGTTCATCGATCACTTCCGCCACGACTATACCGAGCGTGGCGGCCGCTGCGAGATCCGTGGCCTCGAAAACCATCAGCCTTATTCGGATCATCCCCTCGCCGCGCGCAAGCGAAAAACGGTCGACGGAGAGCCCTCGGCTCAACAGATTGGCCTCAAGACCGCCAAAAGCCGCTGATCCGGAGAAGCCGAACCATGTCTTTGTTCCTAGCCTACTTCTCGGTCCAGTGCGCCCTGATCAGCCACGGCGCCGCGGTAGACCAACTGCCGTATCGGCGTGTGCCTCGACGCGCTACACGGACATCCTGTTGGCGAAGGGCTCAGTATGCCGTGCTGTCCACCTACGAGGACATCCCCAATCCGAAGTGGGTCGTGGCTATCGGAGCCTCCGCCTCGGACGGCGGCGAGTTCGGAGAATCCGATGCCAGTTGCGGAGCGGTCTCCAATGTGATTCCGGTCGATTTCGCCATCGCCGGGTGTCCGCCGCCCCCGGTCGATCTGCTTCGCGGTTTGTTGTCCTCGCCGGCGTACGAAAACAAATGATCCCTGTACCGATATCTCCGATGTCCGTTCCGTTGGTCCGGTTCGCCGAACCCCTTACGAAGGCACTGGAAACCAAATACCAGGCCGAATGCATCATCGCCGCGCTGCTCCATAACCCGCGGCGGCGGATCGAATTGGATTTCGCCGGCATCACCTATGTAAGCCGGGCATTCGGCGACGCCTTTTTCCGGCTCGCCGAGTGCGAACTTCCGGAAACCTGGCTGGTGCCCCGACATTACGACCATCCATGCCCATGCCTAGTCCACAGACTGGTGAGCCGCTTGAAGCAGTTGCGTGAAGAGACCTGGATCAGGGGATGCGAGCGCTTTATCACTGGATCCGATGTTCAAGTACCAGGGAAATCGTGGTAATCGACATTCAACGGCTCGACAAGAGCAAGGGTTTGGTGGAGAGCGGCGCCACGACACAAGCCTAAACCGTCCGGTCCAGCCGGCACTATTCTCGTCCAACTTGGCTTTTGAGCCGCTCAGAATCCCACGCTGACGGGGTCAGACGCGCACGCTGATTAACGCCTATCAAGGTAAGCTCGAAACCGATCGCCGTTGTCATAGGCCTGTAACGAACCCACCGCACTATGACATCTGCGCTATGCCGCCTCCAGCGCCAGCCGGGAATCATTCTCTCTCGGCCTCTAGCAAAAGAACAAAAATTTCAATATCCTATGCGGTCCCTTTAAGACTGGACTCATGGCGAAGCACGCTTAACCGAGAAGATGGAGCGAAAGGCGGTGGGTACGTGGAATGGGGAGTACGTGGGCATCGACAGGTGGTGAATTCAATCGGGCCCATCGAAACGCCGCCCAGCTTGATCGGGATTAACGGTCTCCGTCAATAGCAACGCGAGCGCCCATATCAACGGACCAATATACCCGGTGCCCCCTAAAGTTATCCTTCGGAAAAGTTTTTTCAAACCCCTAGAACACAGACATGACAGATCTATCGCATTATAGAAACATCGGCATATTTGCTCACGTGGATGCAGGTAAAACCACAACGACCGAGCGAATTCTGAAGCTCACCGGCAAGATCCATAAAATCGGCGAGGTTCACGACGGTGCGGCGACGACGGACTTTATGGAACAGGAGCAGGAACGCGGCATCACCATTCAGTCCGCGGCGACGACCTGCTTTTGGAAACAGCACCGGTTTAATATCATCGATACCCCCGGCCACGTCGACTTTACGATCGAGGTGTATCGTTCCCTTAAAGTTCTTGACGGCGGCATCGGTGTTTTCTGCGGTTCGGGCGGCGTTGAACCGCAATCCGAAACCAACTGGCGCTATGCCAATGATTCCGAAGTTGCCCGCGTGATCTATGTCAATAAGCTCGATCGCACCGGTGCCGACTTCTTCCGCGTCGTCAAGCAAATCGAGGACGTGCTCGGTGCCTATCCCTTGGTGATGACCTTACCGATTGGCCGTGAAGATGATTTCTCCGGCGTGGTCGATCTGCTGACCCGCAAAGCCTGGATCTGGGATAACTCCGGCGATCCCATGAATTACGAGATCACGGATGCTCCCACCGAGATGGCCGCTGACGTCGAATCTTGGCGTGAGAAATTGGTCGAAAAAGCTGTGGAGCAGGACGACGAGGTACTGGAAAAGTATCTTGACGGTGAAGAACCCGATATCGAAACCCTCAAGCGTTGTATTCGCAAAGGCACCATCAAACTGGATTTCTTCCCGACCTTCTGCGGCTCGTCCTTCAAGAACAAAGGCGTGCAGCTGGTGCTGGATGGGGTGGTCGATTACCTGCCGAACCCGACGGAAGTCAAGCCGCAGCCAGAAGTGGATCTGGAAGGCCACGAAACCGGCAACTTCGCGATCGTCGATCCCAATAAGCCCTTGCGCGCCTTGGCGTTCAAAATCATGGACGATCGCTTTGGGGCCCTGACCTTCCTCCGCTTGTACTCGGGGAGGCTCGAAAAGGGTACGACCGTCCTCAATACGTTCACCGGCAAAACCGAGCGTATCGGCCGTATCGTGGAAATGCATGCCAATTCACGCCAGGAACTGGATGCCGCCCAAGCCGGCGACATCGTGGCCGTGCTCGGCATGAAGAACGTTCAAACCGGCCATACCTTGTGCGATCCCGACAAGCCTGCAACGCTGGAACCGATGGTATTCCCCGATCCCGTCATCTCCATTGCCGTGTCCCCCAAGGACAAGGCCGCCAACGAGAAAATGGGCATCGCACTCGGCAAAATGGTTCAGGAAGATCCCTCTTTCCACGTCTCGACCGACGAAGAGAGCGGCGAGACCATCCTCAAGGGCATGGGCGAACTTCACCTGGATATCAAGGTGGACATCCTCAAACGTACCCACGGCGTGGAGGTTATCGTCGGCAAACCGCAAGTGGCTTACCGCGAGACCATTACCAAGCGCGTCGAGGACGAATACACCCACAAGAAGCAAACCGGCGGATCAGGCCAATACGCCAAGATCAACTACATCATCGAACCCGGCGAGCCGGGCAGCGGTTTTGTCTTCGAATCCGCCGTCACCGGCGGCAACGTGCCCAGAGAATACTGGCCGGCGGTCGACAAGGGATTCAAGAGCATGCTGGACAAAGGCGTGTTGGCGGGTTTCCCGTGCTTGGATTTCAAGGTCGTTCTGACGGACGGTGGCTTCCATGCGGTCGACTCGTCCGCCATCGCGTTCGAAATCGCGGCAAAAGCGGCTTTCCGCCAGTCCATTCCCAAAGCGGGCCCCCAATTGATGGAACCCATCATGAAGGTCGACACCTTCACGCCGGATGCGCATGTCGGTGATGTCATCGGTGACCTGAACCGTCGCCGCGGCATGATCAAATCCCAGGATGCGGGTGCCTCGGGGGTTCGCATCAAGTCGGAAGTGCCGCTGAGCGAAATGTTCGGCTATATCGGCGACCTGCGCACCATGACCTCGGGACGTGGGCAGTTCTCCATGGAGTTCTCGCACTACATGCCGTGCCCGAAAAATGTGGCGGATGAAGTCATCAAGGAAGTGAACGAACGGAACAACGCTAAATAGCTGTCGTTCGGTCGGAGACCTTGAGTTGGCGTTTCAAGGTCTCCTTCAACCTAATTCATTAGCCATGAGTGCAGAGAGCGCCGTTCGGCCATCTTGATGAGCCGAATGGCGTTCCCGGCTCGGACAGTGTGCCCCCCCTCAAAGTGACGCCAAAGGAAAGACGGGAGATCGGCGAATACTCCTCGAAGATCCCTCTTATCTCCTGCCCTTTCCGCACGTCACGACCCGTCGATTCCCCAATCCAGTTTTTCACTACCGGCTGATCCGGGTAATTCGAGGAATTGCCTCGTCGCCCACTACCAGCATCGCGTATTGCGTTTGGGCCTTGTCCAGGAGTGTTATCGGCAAGAAGGAAACAGCACGCCGGGGCTCGATCGAGTACGGCGTGCTGCGCCGTGAGGGCTATAGCGTCTTCAGGAATTCGACCAGGTCCCAACGCTCGTTGTCGGTGAGCCCGGTCCCATAATCGTGTCCCGAATTAAGATTTCCGGGCAGGCGCGTATCGAACCTGAAAGCCTGCGGGCCGCGCCTCGATTCGAATCCGACCGCTTCCGGGTCGAACTCGTGACTACCCACGTAGAACACCTGTTGGCGTTCGGCGGGCGGCAACAACAACTGATACAGATTCGCCACGGAGCCGTTATGCAGGTAGGGCGCGGTGGCCCAAATACCGTCCAGGGGACGGGCGCGATAGGCCAGGAGATTTCTCGGTGCATAGGGCGGCAATCCGGGTGCCTTGAGCCGGTAGCCGATCAGCTCGGCGAATTCGGCCTGGGTGAATGGCGGTTGGGCACTCGCGATGCTGTCGGAGAACGCCATGCCCACCGATATCGATAATAGGGCCGGAGCCGGCAATTCCGCAGCGCCTGTGAAAGGTGCCGGCAGCAACGGCGCCAAGCCTCCGGTGGAAACCTTGCGTGTGGCAAAGTTCAACGCCATCAAGGGGTCGGTACCGATATCGCTCAGGCCGGTCATCCAGGTCTTAATGAAACTGACACCGAAGAGGTTTTCTCCTGGCGGAGTCATGGGATACTGGCCATTCGCGTCCGGGAGACTGTGGCAGGACTGACAACTAGGTTCGCCGTCTCGCGTTGCCGTGTACAGGGCACGGCCCCGTGCGGCCTTCTCCTGATCGATCGGGCCCAGCAGAGTTTCCGGCCATTTAGGAGCCGCCAGGGTTCCCACCAGGCGCTCGAGCTCGAACAACTCCCTGGGGCGGGCGGAACTCTTTCCCAAATCCGCGACGGGTCCGGTGAGCGTCACGTGTCCGAAGGTGCCCAAAACCTCGCCCACGTTGCGTCCGAAAGGATTGTTGGCGGAACCGTTCCACTGTACCCAGTCCATGCGCGGAGAGGTCCACAGGAACGGATAGCTGACCGGAGCGTCCGGCACTTTGACGTTGCCCGGCTGCTGGAGATCGCGGCCGAACACTTCGTTCATGATGATGCCGAAGGCGTCCACGCGCCCGTAACCATAAGGGTGAGTCGGGGTGCTGCGGGTGGAAAACCCGGAAATCCAGGCGAGCTGCTCCTCAACCCGTGCCCGCAGCGCGGCCTTGTCGGCCTCGCTTGGATTGGGCAAAACCGCCTTGGCGAAACGCTCGAATTTTTTCGGCCGATCCAAGGTTGCCTGTAATGCCTCGATCAGGCTCGTGTTGAGAGCCGTGAAGTCTCCCAGGGTGGGCGCACCGTCGATGCGGATGTGCGTGTTCCGGTAGCTGATTTCGCCGGTATGACAGGCGGCACAGGTGAGACCCAGCCAGTCCTCCCCGCCTTCGACCGGCTCTTTGGCGAAGCCGATGGGCAATCCGTCCGGGTTGGCGGCCGTGTAGGCGTCTTCGTCGGCAAGATAACCCAGCTTTTCGATGTGTTTGGGGCTGTTGAACGGCTTATTCTTGTCGGCCTGCTCAAGGGCCAGGAACCAGGCATAGGGAAGCAGGTAAGAGCCTTGCGGGGTGAAATAAAAGCGGCTCCGCTCGTCGCCGCTCCAGTTCTGGTTCAGATAAACGGGCTGGTCGCCCCCGGAGTTCGCGGTGCCTGCCTGGGCAGGCCCGGTTAGCACAAGTCCCAGCAACCCCAAGGTTATTGCGCGTAATTGCATCGTTGTTCCTCAACTTTTTTTGGTGTGAATATCTCTGCCCTTGCTTTGGCCGGATCCGGAGCCGGAGTTCCCTTGGCAAAGGCGCACGATTGGTGAGTGCTAACACGGGAGAACAGTTGTATCCCCGGAAGTACGCATCTCACGAAAACTCAGTTCATCACGGAGTGCGCGCTTGAAACAAGGAATTATTACCGAAGTTTAGGAGGAACAAACGGAAATCCTGTGGGCATTCCGTTTTCCAAAGCCGACCGACCTCAATTCACTACACGGCCTCCCGGTGGCGGACAACCGGTTGGACAGGACTTCACGACGACGCGGTCGCCCAATGGGGTCTGGGTGAGCGATCTGACCTACATTCCGACCGGCGAAGGCTGGTTGTGCCGGGTCGACCACAAGGACCAGCTCCTGGACCTGTCGAAGGGTTCGATAGGCTATCGGGATAGGCTCTAAATGTACCCGCTCCACCAACGCCTTTGGTTTCTTGCCTTAACTCCGGCAAACCAGCGGCAGAGCGGATACAGCATCAGCACCACGCCCAGCCAAACCTCGTAAACCATCGGAAGACTGACGCCCCAAGGCTCGGGAAAGCGAGCAAACGAGGTCAGATAGGAGGCTATGTCCTCGTCTTGCCAGTACGCCACGATGAGGACCAGTCCATGTATGAGATAGAGATGCGCCAGATAAAAAAATAAGGGAACGCGTCCGAACGTCACGAAGAATTTGGCCAATCGACCGGAGCTCCTTTGAAACACGGTTATCGCGATTAAGGCGGGCCCTAAGGTCATCAGCAAATAGAGCAACGAGGGGGGATATTTATGGGTGTTGAGAAATGATAGAACCGAGTACAGGGTGTCCCGCTGTATCGACCAGGGACCGGGATCGCCATAAACATTGGTGGAACGCAACAGGACGAAAGTGGTTATCGACGCGATTCCAACCCCGAGCGGCAGCCATTGTCTTACCGTCCGCGGCATCAGCAAAACCGGCGCGAACGCATAGCCCAGCATCATGACGCCAACCCAGGGAATGAGGGGATAGGAAATCGGCCGATGCGGGATGTGCAGAAAACTGACCAGCCAACCAAATCCACTCAATGAGCCGTCGCTGTGCTTGAAAGTATCAAGACTGACGCTATCCGCCAGGTTATGGGTCGCAATCATCCCGACACCCAGAACAGCCAGCACAGGCAGGGGTAAGTAAATGAGTCCGGCCATAATCACCATCGACCACCCGATTGCCCAAAGGACGCCCAAATGGAGTCCGCCATAATCGAGACTAAAGGTCCAAGCCAGATGCACCGCGGTCAGTTCGAGTAACACCAGCCACAAACCGCGCGTGAACAGGTAGCGGGCGAGCCCGAAGCGGCTTGTGCCTCGCGTGGTTGAGAGAAAAGCACTGGTGCCGGCCAAGAAAATAAAGGCCGGCGCACAGAAGTGGGTAATCCAGCGGGTAAAAAACAGACCGATATTGGTGTGGCCGAGATCCGTCGGGCTGAAAGTGGCATCGGTGAAATACCAGCGCACATGATCCAGCGCCATCAATACCACAACGAGCCCGCGCAATCGGAGACGTGCATGTTTTCCTTATTGCCACTGCCATGTCTAAACCCGTAGAGGGTAGAAATCGATCCGGGGGGCGTTCCTTCATCGCTCCTTGTCCTGCCCAGTATCCAATCCGAAGAACGGTATTCCCTGCGCCAGCGGCAGCGTCTCGCCCCAGTTGAGGGTATTGGTCTGCCGCCGCATGTACGCCTTCCAAGCGTCTGAACCCGCTTCCCGCCCGCCCCCGGTGTCCTTTTCGCCACCGAAGGCTCCGCCGATCTCCGCACCCGATGTGCCCACGTTGACATTGGCGATGCCGCAGTCGCTGCCTAAGACCGATAAGAACCGCTCGGCCGATCTGAGATTTAGGGTGAACAGCGCCGAAGAAAGCCCTTGCGACACACTATTCTGCAGAGCGATCGCCTCATCCAGAGTGCGGAAGGTCATCACATAGAGGATCGGAGCAAAGGTTTCCCGCTGAACGATGTCCCAGTGGTTTTCCGCCCGGATCAAGGTCGGCTCGACAAAGCAGCCACCGGGGCGGTCGTCGAGCACCCGTCCGCCGTAGAGCACCTCGCCTCCCCGGGTTTGGGCTTCATCGATGGTCTTCCGGTACGCCTCGACGGCCGCCGAACCGATGAGAGGCCCCATGAGAGTCGCGGGGTCCAGGGGATCACCGATCCGCACTTGGCCGTAGGCCCGGACCAGGCGCTCGACCACTTCGTTATAGAGGCTCTCGTGGACGATCAACCGCCGAATGCTGGTGCAGCGCTGGCCGGCCGTCCCCACGGCGCCGAACAGGATGGCCCGGATCGCTAGATTCAGATCGGCGGTTTCGTCGACGATGACGGCGTTGTTGCCGGACAGCTCCAAGAGGCTCCGCCCCAAACGCTCGGCGACTTTCACCGCCACCTGGCGACCCACGGGCGTGGAGCCGGTGAAGGAGATCAAGGGCAGCCGCGTATCCCGGACGAATCGATCGAGCAGTTCCGAGTTTTCCGGCAAGAAGGTGGAAAAGACGCCGGGATAGCCCATCTCCGCCACGATTCGATCACACAGGCGCTGCACCGCCACGGCGCAAAGGGGCGTCTTGGGCGAAGGCTTCCAGACCACCGTATCGCCGCACACCGCCGCAACGAAGGCATTCCAGGACCACACCGCCACCGGAAAATTGAAGCTGGTGATGACGCCCACCGGCCCCAAGGGATGCCACTGCTCGTAGAGACGGTGCTCGGGGCGCTCGGAAGGCATGGTGATGCCGTACAGCATGCGCGACAGCCCGACGGCGTAATCGGCCATGTCGATCATCTCCTGCACCTCGCCATCCCCTTCCGCCTTGATCTTGCCCATTTCTAGAGCCACCAGGCTGCCCAGCGCATCCTTGTGCTCGCGCAGGACCTCGCCGATCCGGCGAACTAGCGCGCCCCGCTCGGGTGCCGGGACCAGGCGCCACTCCTCGAAGGCTCGCCGGGCTTCTTCCAGCACGGTTTCGTACTGGGCTTCCGAGCACAGCGTAACCGCTGCGATCGGCTCGCCGGTAGCCGGATTGTAGGATGTCAGGAGCGGAGCGTCGTGGACGTCCAGCCACCCGCTGTAGGCGGCATAGCTGCCGATGTTGACGTCCTGAAGTTGCAGAGTCTCGAGCAGCCGATCCCTGGAGGCATTCTCGTGGGCGCTCATGGGAATCTCCGGATTTGGGAAAAAAGCGATTGCTCCGTTTAGATTCGGGGCGGCCGGGAGAGGTTCAGATCGCCGAAGATTCTCAACCTTCCGAGGACCGCTTGTTTTTGCCGGCATTTTGTATGCGATCAAAAAAGCCCTGTCGCCCGAATAGCGTTCCCAGGCACCGAACGACTGAAAGCGCGAGAGCGCGGCGGCGTGAAAATCGGTTGCCTCGGGAACGAACATCGAGAATCATTGCGGCATCGCTGTCGCCCGGTCTCGGTCCAAGACGGACCAGTGGCGATGAAAGGGTTGCTTCCAAGCCGACTATGGCCGCAGGCAGCGAACCGAACACAGTAGATGGAGGCGTTTCTGCTCGAACGGGAAGATGCCGACTCTCGGTTCGACGACGCCGGAGATGCGTGATGACTCGTTCATGGAATCCCTTCCCAAAAACTCAAGAATGTCGGTCTAAAGGCCTTGATGTCCCTAAGCGTGGAATAATGGGATCAGGAAAAAACGTCGTCACGAGCCGATCTGAAACGATCATCGAGGTGCAGAGGCATGCGTTTTACCGTTCGATCCCGATTTGAACCGAGCACTTCCCTAGCGAAGCGCCTGAAACGCTCGGCCGTGTTGGCGGCTCTGCTGGTCTCGGCGGTGGGCTGCGCTTCGCGGCCGGGTCTGTGGTCCTCCGGTCGGTGGGTGGACCTCACCCATTCTTTTTCTGCCGCAACCGTTTACTGGCCCACTGCGACGCCTTTCCGTTTGGAGCCGGTGTTTGTCGGGACGACCAAAAAGGGCTTTCATTACGAAGCCTATCAGTTCCGGGCGGCGGAACATGGCGGCACTCATCTGGATGCCCCGAATCACTTTTCCGCGAACGGACTCGCGGTCGATCGGATTCCGCTCGACCGGCTGATCGGTCCCGCCGTAGTGATCGACGTATCGTCCAAAGCCGCGGAAAATCCCGATTACCGGGTGAGCCTTGACGATCTTGCCGTCTGGGAAGAAGGCCACGGGCCGATACCCGAGCAGGCGATCGTGTTGCTGCGCACCGGTTACGATCGGTTTTGGCCGGACCCGGTCAAGTATTTGGGCACCGCCGAGCGGGGCGAGGCGGCGGTGGCGAAACTCCACTTCCCCGGTCTGGACCCCGAGGCCGCGCGCTGGCTGGCCCAACAGCGCCGCATCAAAGCCGTCGGATTGGATACGGCGAGCATCGATTACGGGCAGTCATCCCATTTCGAAACCCATCGGATCCTCTCGCAAAAACGCATTCCGATCTTCGAAAACGTCGCCCGGCTCGGCGAATTGCCGGCGACGGGCGCCGTGGTGGTGGCCTTGCCGATGAAGATCGAAGGCGGCAGCGGTGCGCCCCTCCGGATTATCGCGTGGGCGCCTGAAAAGAATCGTTAGAGCATTTTCTGGTCTCGTGTAGCGCCCGCTATTGCGTGCATTACAGGTTTTAGTCCCCGTTCGGACGCCCCGAGCATCGGAGCCTGGCACCGGAATCGCCCAACGGGGCGCGGCAGGGCGAGGCGGATAAGACGCGTGTCGGTGAACACGCGTCCCGCCGAGCGGGTTCGCCACGGACGGCGAACCCCGGCCTTCTTGGCGATGCAGGATAGCATCGCCAAGAAGCCGCGCGGCGACCGAGGCACACGGAGGTGCCTTCGGTCGGCCCCGGTGCCGGACGAGACGCGCAGGATTAGGGCGTTCGCCGGGTGGCCTTTTCTTTGGTTCCTTTCTTTTGGCCAAGCAAAAGAAAGGAACCCGCGTGCGGGGCGGCTCCCCGCTTTCAAACGAGTGGCCGCCTTCGGCGGCACCTTTAGGTAAGGCGGCTTTCCAATCCATGCCGCCGCTATACCGTGGTGAAAAACGCGCTAGCGCGACCTACAAGGCATCGCGCGGCGAATGGCTCTGGAACGATGCCGGTGACGCGTTTTTTCATCGCTCTTTGTCCTGCCCGGTATCCAATCCGAAGAACCGTATTCCCTGCGCCAGCGGCAGCGTCTCGCCCCAGTTGAGAGTATTGGTCTGCCGCCGCATGTATGCCTTCCAGGCGTCTGAACCCGCTTCCCGGCCGCTCTGAGATTCCGGGTGAACAGCGCCGAAGACTCTCAACCTTCCGAGGGCTCATTTGTCCAAATAGGTAGGCCGGGATAAGCCTGTCCTGAGCGCGGTCAAAGGGCGCTAGCGTTTCCGGCAAATCCCGGTTAGACATGGTATCCGCCGGGAACCGATTAGCGCCCCTTCGTCTGGGCTCAGGACAGGCTTATCCCGGCCTACCTAGGCGCTCCACAAAGGCAGAGAGGTCTTGAGATGTCCAGCCTACATGATGATTTTGCCCGCACCCTGGTCCGCGAGGTACTCGCCGGCCCGACTACCCTCCGCGCCGATCCCGATCATCCCGGCAAGCTTTTAGCGCCGCGTCCCGACGGCCAAATGGCCAGCATCGATCTGACGCCTTTCGAGGCGGAACCGCAACCGATGACCGCCGGCCATTATTTTCATGGGATCAGAACCGTCGACGGGCTCTTAGCGGCCTATCGGGAAGCTCGGCAATCCAAACCGTTCGAAGCGGATCTGCCGGGCGCTTGCGAACATGTGGATCCTTATGCCCGCGAGTTTCTGGACGGCGTGCTGGCTCGTGCCCGGAGTTTTCTGACTGATCCCGAGGCGAAGCTGATCGGCGATTGGGTCGGCCAGTTCGATGTCTATGTGGCGGTCAAGGCCATCGAATCGCTGCTGTACAGCCAGGCCGACCTGACCTTGCTGAAGATCGCGCCGCGCCTGGACTGGACGGTCCATTTCGATCATCTGGCGATCCGCTGCGGTTCGTCGGCCCACGGCGATGCGGAACGGGTCGTGGAGAACCTTCGCCGGCATCACGGCTATGTGCCCTCGCAGGTCGAAGGCGAAGATTTCTATCAGTTCGAAGACGGCTGGAACGCCTACCTGCTCTACAAAATCCTGGAAAACGGCCAGGTACTGCGGCTGTTCATCGACCAGTCCGATGCCGATAATCCTACCCAGATCATCCAGCACTGGAACCACGTCTACGGCTACACCGCCCATCATCTCGCGATACGGGCCACGCGTTTCGAGGAAGGCCGCCGCGTCGCGGTCGGCTTGTCGAAGCTGATGCACACCATGGAGGCGGAAGGCGTCGGCATCATGACCCCGACGGGAGACTACACCGACCGGCTGCTGCTCCAGGTATTCACCCGGCCCGAACGCAACCGGGACATTCCGGAACGGATTCGGGAGGTCTTGAGGACTTACAGCGCGGAGCTGGAAACCGTCATCGAGAACGCCAAGCTCCTGGAACTCCTGTCGCGCCGCGAGATGAGCCCCGATCTAGCCGAGAAGTTCTTCGCGCTCTATGACATTCCTTACGAGGCGGACAATCCGCTCCATTCCGCCCCTATCTACAACTACTTCCTGCCGGAACAGGCGGCCCACGTCATTCGTACTTCGGTCCAAACGGCCGCCTAGTGAGGAAACGACGTCATGCGGAACGTCTGCGTCCCGGGCGCCGGCACTATCGTGCCCTGATTGCCGGCCTGTTTTCCCGAACCGGCGACTACACCGTTCAGTTAGCCGATTATGATGAAAACGCCCTGCAACGGGCCATGCAGTAGGTAGATACCGTCTTGGCGGTCACGATGCAAGCGCATACTGAGGATTGAAGGGCTGACCGGATTTGAGGACGCCGTAGGCAAGAACGAGGAGTTTGCGCATGGCGGCACAGGCGATGACTTTGCCGTTCTTGCCTTGCGCTT
>NZ_DASPLO010000099.1:0-25019 GCF_035627495.1 Methylocaldum sp. | reverse complement strand
AAGCGCAAGGCAAGAACGGCAAAGTCATCGCCTGTGCCGCCATGCGCAAACTCCTCGTTCTTGCCTACGGCGTCCTCAAATCCGGTCAGCCCTTCAATCCTCAGTATGCGCTTGCATCGTGACCGCCAAGACGGTATCTACGGTTTCGCTATGGTCGGCTTTGAAACCATGCCGACTGCCCAATGCAAGCAGGCCGACGACGCTCCCCAAACCCTGTGCAGCGGGGAACTGCTCCAGCACGTCAGCAATGGATGCCTGGGACCGTTGCTCCAGGACAGCCAGCACGTTGGCCTTCAATGTTCGGAAGTCGATCTCGGATTGGGCTACCAGTTCGCTCACAGACTCCAGATCGATTGGCGGGGCATCCCCATCCGCCATTTGGCCGGGCAAAGCTTGTAGCGATGGGTCGTAAAGTACCCATTGGGACAACGAGCGCAAACGGCTGCTCGTGAGCTCGAGTGTGTATTGAAGGGTTTCTGTAGCCCTGACCTCATCCTTCAGGGCGAGCGCAGCACGCTGGGCTTCTTTTAGAAGGTGATTGAGTCGGCGCTGTTCGAGGTATTCACGACTCTGAACGAAATGCTTCAGGCTGCGGGCGAAAGTCTGAAGCACTTCATGGACCATTCCGCCCTGCTCGAGAAGGGTCCGCGTCAGCCGAAGGAGGAATCGCCGTTCCTTGGCTTCGAGCTGACCTACAAATTCCCGCGACATGACGCTATCAAGGGCCTGATCAAGCGTGGCTGAGTGCTCTGGGTCCGTGAGCAAGCGCCAGAAAGCGGAAAAAGTCCGTCCCGCCTCGCTTTCTGAAATCAGGTCGATTCCGGCAAACAGCGAATCCAGCACATCTCCCCGATTGCCATCGTTGTCCATGATGCGTTCACGGAGATCCCGATTCAGCTGGTCGAACTGATCGCGGACACGGCGGAAGTCGCCTGCCAGATCGTCAGCCAGCGTGATGATCTCCCGCGTCCGTTCCAGCGCGGTTGCATGAGGAAGCACACGCATCTGACCCTTCTGGATGGCGTCTATCTCCTTGTCGATGCGGGCTTGCTCGGCCATGAGCCGGTCGATGCGGCGGAATTTATCGGTGTCGGTGTCCTCTGCAAGCCGGGCCAGCGCCTCGATAACAAGTGTCAGGCGGCTTTCGGTCGCGGCTGAGTGTGGCTGCTCCAGGCCAGAGACAAATCGGATGGCTTCGACGGCGGCCGTGGAGAGTTCATATTCCTCCTCTGAAGCCCCAGCCGGGAAGCGTCGCTCCAGGTACCCATCGGCGAGCCAGCTGGCGACATACGCTTGTGCCGTTTGGGGGAAGTCTTCACCGTGGGCGCGCAGCTCTTCCAGATCCCTTGCGATTCGCTCGTGAAAAATGGAGGCAGGAAGGCTCCGCTCGCTCTCGTAGAGATGGGCTTGGAGCAGGCCAATGACGGTAGGTCCAGTGTTCGAGGCAAGCAGGCGCCACAACGGTTGCGCCCGGATGCGCCGGTAGGTCGCGATGGCTTTGTCTGCTTTCAATCCCGTGCTCCAAAGTGCGGGTCCCGTCTGCCTGGTGGTTATCACAACGCGACGTATAAACAAATCAAAATAGACTCATGGACAGATTTTAGGGCAGACCATATACTTTACGCAATGACCCGCACAAGCATTCGCTAACCCGAACGAGCCAGCCAGGATGTCGAACGAACAGCTTGCAGATCTAACTCAACCACAACGCGACCGGCTCGCGTTCGTGGAGTTGCGCGTGCGCTTCATTGGGGAGATACGCCGTCAGGACCTGGTGACGCGGTTTGGCATCCAGTCCGCCGCCGCATCCAGGGATCTGGCGCTGTACAAGGACTTGGCGCCAGGCAACATCGACTACGACCCCAAGGGCAAGTCTTACGTCCTTGGGGCGAACTTCCAGCCCGTCTTCGACTTTCCGCCCGAGCGGGTGCTGTCGTGGCTGACCCAAGGCTTCGGCGACGGCGAGCCGATGCGGCTCAAGGCGTGGGTGGCCAGCGAGAGCCCGTCACGGCTCACGCACCCGGGCCTGGATGTGCTCGCAAGCGTGACCCGGGCGATCCACCAGGAATGCCCGCTGGGCATCGAGTACCACTCCATCTCCAGTGGCCGCACTGAGCGGGAGATCGTGCCCTTTGCCTTGATCGACAACGGCCTGCGCTGGCACGTCCGCGCCTTCGACCGGAAGTCTCAGGAGTTCCGGGACTTCGTCATCACCAGGATCAAACAGCCGGTCCTTATGAGGGATGCAGATGTGCAGCCCCACGAGCGCAGTGATCAGGACATCCAGTGGACCCGGATCGTGGAGCTGGAGATGGTGCCGCACCCGGACCAGCCCCGTCCCGAGATTACGGAGATGGACTACGGCATGGTTCGCGGGTCACTGCGGATGAAGCTAAGGGCTGCCACCGCTGGATACATCTTGCGGCAGTGGAGCGTGGACTGTTCACCTGATCACAGCCTGCGCGGCCACGAATTCAGGCTCTGGCTGAAAGATCACCTAGCGCTGTACGGCGTCAAGAACGCTGTGTTGGCGCCGGGTTACCGCTCGCCCGACAAGAACAAGGGAGAGCAATAACGTGGCCTACGATCCAAAACGCGCGCTAGAACTTCTCCGAATCGGCTCCGGGCGCGCTGACGCCACTTTCCGTGATGGCCAAGAAGATGCCATTCGTCACATCGTCGAAGGTAAAGGCCGCTTGCTCGTCGTGCAAAAGACTGGATGGGGCAAGAGCTTCGTCTATTTCATCGCGACCAAGTTGCTGCGGGAAGCGGGTGCCGGCCCTGCGTTGTTGATCTCTCCGCTGTTGGCACTGATGCGAAATCAGATCGCCGCAGCCGAGCGAATGGGAGTCCGCGCCGCCACGATCAACTCCGATAACCAGGATGAATGGGAGTCGGTTGAAGCCAAGCTCCGTCGGAACGAAGTGGACATTCTCCTGATAGCGCCGGAAAAACTGGGTAACGACTGGTTTAACACAGAGGTTCTGGCGGGTATCGCAGGGCAGATTTCGCTGATGGTCATCGATGAAGCCCATTGCATTTCCGACTGGGGGCACGACTTCCGCCCTCACTACCGATTGCTGGAACGTATCGCCAGAACACTACCAGCCAATCTGCGCCTGCTGGCCACAACGGCAACGGCAAACAACCGGGTTATGGAAGACCTTGTGGCTGTGCTGGGCCCGAATATGAAGGTACTCCGCGGTGACCTGAATCGAGGTTCTCTGACGCTGCAAACGATGCGCTTGCCCAGTCAGGCTGTCCGTATGGCATGGATCGCACAGCAACTCAATTCACTTCCAGGTCACGGCATCATTTACACCCTTACTATCCGAGATGCCAATCAACTGGCAGATTGGCTCAGGGCCCGGGGCTTTGCTGTAGAAGCCTACACAGGCAAGACAGGTGACAGGCGTGAGGAGTTGGAGCAAGCGCTGCAGGAGAACCAGGTTAAGGCACTTGTAGCGACCACCGCACTGGGCATGGGCTACGACAAGCCGGATCTGGCGTTCGTTATCCATTTTCAGATGCCTGGCTCAGTTGTCGCCTACTACCAGCAAGTAGGGCGCGCAGGAAGAGCGCTGGAATCTGCATATGGCGTGCTCTTGAGCGGCGATGAAGAAGAAGGAATTACGGATTGGTTTATCCGTAGCGCGTTCCCAACTCGCCAAGAGGTTGACGATGTCCTGGGGGCACTTAATGAAGCGCCTGAAGGATTGTCAATACCTGAGCTCATGACCTGCGTGAACATGAGCAAAGGCCGCATCGAGAAGACTATTACAGCACTCTCCCTCGAATCTCCAGCGCCGATCGCCAAGCAAAATACAAAGTGGCAGCTTACTGCAGCCGCGCTCGGAGACGGATTTTGGGCGCGAGCAGACCGGCTCACGAAATTAAGGCGTGCCGAACTCCAGCAAATGCAGGAATACGTCGCTCAGCCTTTCGGACAGCACATGGGCTTTCTGATTGATGCGCTTGATGGCGATTCAAGCACTGTCAGCCCACCTTCTTTGCCACCGCTTTCAGAAGGCGTAGATCAGTTGCTGGTTCGGGAAGCCGAGGAATTTCTTTGTCGCACGAGCCTACCTATCGAGCCTCGTAAGAAATGGCCCGTTGGGGGAATGCCGCAGTACGGAATCCACACTGCATCCACTATTCCGTACCAAGCGCAGCCGGGCAAGGCGCTATGCGTCTGGGGCGATGCCGGCTGGGGCGGCCTGGTTCGACAAGGCAAATACCACGATGGCCACTTTTCCGATGACCTCGTTGCTGCCTGCGTGAAGATGATCCAGGAGTGGAATCCGCAGCCGGCCCCAACCTGGGTGACCTGCGTTCCCTCGCTACGGCATCCCGATTTGGTACCGAATTTCGCGCAACGCTTGGCTGCTGCGCTGGGTCTGCCTTTTCATATGGTCATCGCGAAAACAGACGCAAGACCCGAACAGAAAACGATGGCAAACAGTACACAACAGGCGCGCAACATTGATGGCTCGCTCGCACTTAACGGCCAGCCAATCCCTCCCGGCCCGGTCCTGCTGGTTGATGACATGGTCGATTCGTGCTGGACGCTGACGGTGTCTGCGTGGCTGCTGCGCAAGAACGGTAGCGGCGCGGTTTGGCCGATGGCCCTTTCACAGACGGGGCACGACGAATGACGCCAGTCCTTTCACCCAACACTCAGGCGATCCTGCTGCTGACGGCACCGCTCATTGCCGGACGTGGCACTGCGTCACCCGATCTGCTGTCGCCAGGCGAATACAAGCGTCTTGCTCGCCACTTGCGCGAGATCCAGCGTCAGCCTGCCGATCTCGTTTCCCCGGACGCAGTTGAGATCCTACGCGCGTGCCAACCGGTGATTGACGAGAGCCGGCTGCAGAAACTGTTGGGGCGCGGATTCCTTCTAAGCCAGGTCATCGAGCGCTGGCAAGCGCGCGCCATTTGGGTGGTCAGCCGGGCCGATGCCGAGTATCCCCGGCGCTTGAAAGCGCGGCTGCGCGAAGACGCACCTGCGGTCATTTATGGCTGTGGCGACATGAGTCTGCTGGACTCTGGTGGGCTTGCCGTCGTCGGCTCGCGTCATGTGGACGACTCCCTGATCGATTACACGATGGCAGTTGGCCGACTCGCCGCTCGGGCAGGGAGAACGCTTGTCTCAGGCGGCGCCAAAGGTATCGATCAGGCCGCCATGCGTGGCGCCTTGGAGGGTGGAGGCAAAGTCTGTGGCGTTCTGGCGGACAGTCTGGAAAAGACCACCATGAACCGCGAGCACCGCAACCTGCTGCTCGATGGCCAATTGGTGCTGATTTCACCCTACGACCCGAGCGCCGGGTTCAACGTCGGCAATGCCATGCAGCGGAACAAGCTGATTTACGCATTGGCCGATGCCTCCCTCGTGGTGAGTTCCGACCTCAACAAGGGCGGTACTTGGGCGGGCGCCATTGAGCAACTCGACAAACTCAAGTTCGTCCCGGTTTTCGTTCGATCGACGGGCGAGTCTTCCGCCGGATTGGATGGTTTACGAAAGAAAGGCGCACTTCCCTGGCCGAACCCGCAAGACGTGGATTCCTTCGAGGATGTGTTCAATATGGCGGTGCCGACGCCGACGGCCTCCCCACAGGTTGGGTTTGCGCTGTTCTCGAACGAAGAGCCATCGTCGGCTAACGCCAAGCCATCGGCGCCCGTGCCGCGCGAAGCCGCGCCAGTGCCTCAGGCCGAGAGTGAGCCATCAGCACCGGTTGACGTTATTCGCGATGCGCATTCACCCGCTGCGGCATCGGAAGAACTGCCGCCAGTCACACCAGAGGCCGTAGCGCCCATAGACGACGCCAAGGAATCTGCGCAGCCGGAATCGACCCCGGCCGAAGTGCTCTTCGCTGCCGTGCGCGCAGCGATTCAGCAACTCTTGAGTACGCCGATGAAAGACGCCGAAGTGGCGGCCGCGTTGGACGTTTCCAACGCGCAGGCCAAGGCATGGTTGCAGCGCTTGGTCGACGAAGGCGTATTGGAAAAGCAGAAGAAGCCTGCGGGCTACATCGTCAAGCAAAAGCGGCTGTTCGAGTAACCGATGAAGACTAAACAAGAACACAAGCCGCAGTGCGACGGCATCGATATAGAAGGGTCATGCGTTTGAGCGACCAACAAATCACCCTCAGCCAGCTCGAAAGCCACCTCTGGGAATCCGCCAACATCCTGCGCGGTCCGGTGGATGCTGCTGACTTCAAGACCTACATCTTTCCGCTGCTGTTCTTCAAGCGCATCTGCGATGTCTGGGACGAGGAGTACCAGGAGATCGTCGACGAGACCGGTGATGAACAACTGGCCTGGTTTCCGGAATCGCACCGCTTCCAGATTCCGGAAGACTGCCACTGGAACGACATCCGCACCAAGGCGAGCAACGTCGGTGCCGCGCTACAGCGGGCCATGCGGGAGATCGAAAAGGCCAACCCGGAAACGCTGTATGGCGTGTTCGGCGACGCTCAGTGGTCGAACAAGGAGCGGTTGTCCGATGCCTTGCTCAAGGACCTGATCGAGCACTTCTCCAAGCTGCCGTTTGGCAACAAAAACGTCAATTCGGACCTGCTCGGCGACGCCTACGAATACCTGATCAAGAAGTTCGCCGACGCCACCAACAAGAAGGCCGGCGAGTTCTACACCCCGCGCAGCGTGGTGCGGCTGATGATCGACATGCTCGATCCGAAGGAAGCCGAAACCATCTACGACCCGGCCTGTGGCACCGGCGGCATGTTGTTGGCCGCCGTGCAGCACGTCAAAGAGATGCACGGCGACGTCAAGCGGCTGTGGGGCAAGCTGTACGGGCAGGAGAAAAACCTCACCACCTCGTCCATCGCGCGGATGAACCTGTTCCTCCACGGCATCGAGGACTTCCAGGTGGTGCGCGGCGACACGCTGCGCAACCCGGCCTTCTTCGAGGGCGACCGGCTGGCAACCTTCGACTGCGTGATCGCCAATCCGCCGTTCTCGCTGGAAAAGTGGGGCGAAGACCTGTGGTTGAACGACCCCTTCGGCCGCAACTTTGCCGGTCTGCCACCCTCGTCCAGCGGTGACTTCGCCTGGGTGCAGCACATGGTCAAGTCGATGGCGGACGTCAGCGGCCGGATGGCCGTGGTGCTGCCCCAGGGCGCCCTGTTCCGTAAAGGTGTGGAAGGCAGCATCCGCCAGAAGCTGCTGGAGCTGGATCTGGTCGAGGCTGTGATCGGGCTGGCGCCCAACTTGTTCTACGGCACAGGGCTGGCGGCGTGCATCCTGGTGCTGCGCAAACGCAAGCCGGCCAAGCACAAGAAGAAGGTGCTGATTGCCGATGCCTCGCGACTGTTCCGCCGGGGCCGCGCGCAGAACTATCTGGAACCCGAGCACGCCGCCGAGATCCTCGGTTGGTATCGCGCCTTTGCCGATGTGCAGGACGCGGTCCGGGTGGTCAGCCTCGACGAGATCAAAGCCGAGGACTGGACGCTGAACATCTCGCGCTATGTCTTGCCACCATTGCAAGAAGACATCCCGCCGCTGCCCGACGCCATCGCGGCATTCAAGGATGCGCTCACCCGCTGCCGCGAGGCCGAAGAACGGCTTGCGCAGGTCATGACTGAAGGGGGATGGCTGAAATGAGTCACCCAAGCAAACGCATCAGCCAACAAGAACTCGAAAGCTACCTCTGGGGCGCTGCCGTGCTGCTGCGCGGCCTGATCGACGCCGGCGACTACAAGCAGTTCATCTTCCCGTTGCTGTTTTTCAAGCGCGTGTCGGACGTGTGGGACGAGGAGTACCAGGCTGCCCTGGCCGACTCCGACGGCGACCTGTCCTACGCCCAGTTCGCTGAGAACCACCGCTTCCAGATCCCCGAAGGCGCGCACTGGAACGATGTGCGGCAGACGCCAAAGAACGTCGGCGCAGCCATCCAGAAGGCCATGCGCGCCATTGAGACCGCCAATCCGGATCTGCTCGACGGCATCTTCGGCGATGCCCCTTGGACGAACCGCGAGCGCCTGCCCGACGAAACGCTGAAGAACCTGATCGAGCACTTCTCGACCCAGACGCTTTCGGTGGCCAACGTGCCCGAGGACGAGCTCGGCAACGCCTACGAGTACCTGATCAAGAAGTTTGCCGATGACTCCGGCCACACGGCGGCCGAGTTCTACACCAACCGCACTGTCGTCCACCTGATGACGCAACTCCTGGCGCCGCAGGCGGGCGAGTCGATCTACGACCCCACGTGCGGCACCGGCGGCATGCTGATTTCGGCGCTGGACGAAGTGAAGCGCTCGGGCGGCGAATACCGCACGCTCAAGCTCTATGGGCAAGAGCGCAACCTCATCACCTCGTCCATCGCCCGCATGAACCTGTTCCTGCACGGCGTGGAGGACTTCGAGATCATCCGCGGCGACACCCTGGCCGACCCCAAGCACATCGAGGGCGACCGCCTGCGCCAGTTCGACGTGATCCTGGCGAACCCGCCGTATTCCATCAAGCAGTGGAACCGCGAGGCTTGGAGCAGTGACAAGTGGGGCCGCAACTCCCTGGGTACGCCGCCGCAGGGGCGGGCCGACTATGCGTTCCAGCAACACATCCTGACCAGCCTCACCGCCAACGGGCGCTGCGCTGTGCTCTGGCCACATGGCGTGTTGTTCCGCAACGAGGAACAGGCCATGCGCGCCAAGATGGTCGAGCAGGACTGGGTGGAGGCCGTCATCGGCTTGGGGCCCAGCCTGTTCTACAACTCCCCGATGGAGTCGTGCATCGTCATCTGCAACCGCAAGAAGACCGCTGCACGCAAGGGCAAGGTGATCTTCATCGACGCGGTGAACGAGGTCACCCGCGAGCGCGCGCAGAGCTTCCTGAAACCCGAACACCAGCAGCGCATCCTGAACGCTTACAAGACCTTTGCGGACGCACCCGGCTTCGCCAAGGTCGGCACCCTAGCCGAGATCGGCGCCAATGCGGGCAACCTTTCGATCCCGCTGTACGTGAAGCGCATTGCCGCAGCGATCGCAACCGACAGCAATGGAAACGCGGTATCGCTGCGTTCCTCCTGGGCGCAGTGGCAGAACGAGGGTCGTGCCTTCTGGCAGCAGATGGACGCGCTCGTGGAAACGCTGGACGGCCTGATTGCGGAGGACATCGAGCGTGTCTGACAAAAAAAACAAGAGCCTGAAACCCGGCTGGCGCCACGTGAAATTCGGCGACGTGGTGTGCCTCTCGAAAGCCCGCAGCCAAGATCCGCTTGCGGATGGCATTGAACGCTACGTCGGTCTGGAACACCTCGAACCAGGCGACCTGCGCATCCGCAGCTGGGGCAACGTCGCTGACGGCGTCACTTTCACCAGCGTGTTTCAACCCGGTCAAGTGCTGTTCGGCAAGCGCCGCGCTTATCAGCGTAAGGTCGCTGTGGCGGATTTCTCTGGTGTTTGCTCCGGTGACATCTACGTGCTGGAGACCAAGGACGCGCAGGTCTTGCTACCTGAGTTGCTGCCATTCATTTGCCAGACCGACGCCTTCTTCGATCACGCGGTGGGCACATCTGCCGGCTCCTTGAGCCCTCGTACGAACTGGACGAGTTTGGCGGATTTTGAGTTTGCGCTGCCGTCGGTTGATGAACAGGCTCGGCTGTTTGAACTGCTTGCTTGTGCGCGGGAATCCGCAGAGTCCTGTGTATCTGCACTGGAAGCTGCAAACGTAATGCTCAGGTCGGGCCTGGTTTCTATCTTTTCTGCAGAAGGGTGCTCTCCTGCAACAGAAGAAATGTCGCAAGCCGTCGTTCGCCCAAAGTGGCGGTTGGTCTCTGCTGCGGACATCAGCGTGGCACCGATCACAAAGGGAGCTACACCACCTGGCGCTACTGGCGTAAGCGACACGGGCATCCCGTTCTTGAAAGTCTACAACCTTACATTTGATGGATCGCTTGATTTCACCACTGAGCCAACATTCGTCAGTCCGGACGTGCATTCAAAGGAACTGGCAAGGTCGAAGGTTCAAGCGGGCGACGTGCTCATGAATATCGTTGGCCCACCTCTCGGTAAGGTCTCGATCGTTCCTGCAAATTTCCCGAGCGCGAACATAAATCAAGCGATAGCGCGCTTTCGAGTGAGGGAAGAAATTTCTCCGAGGTACATCGCGGCATACCTGCTATCAGATTGGGCGCAACGCTGGTTGGCGTCCAGATCGAAGAAGACTTCTGGTCAGCAGAATTTGACGCTAGAACTCTGCCAGACGCTACCAGTTCCTTTGCCGCCAGGTCATCTAGTAGAGGGTATTGTTTCAGCCATTGATGCGCTCTTTGAGTCTGTACGACTGAGCGAGGAAAGAAAGTCGGCGACAGACCGCACCTACAAGAAAATTTTGAGGGAGGTAGTCGGCGATGTTTAACGAATCCAACACTGTTGAAGCCTACGTCCACGATCTGCTCGCAGGCCCGATCAAGGCAGTCCCTGCCAACACCGTCCAGGAACCCCAAGCCAGCTACGGCCCGAGCCCCATGGGCATCGGCTGGCGCTACGCCGCTCCGTCTGAGGTGCCGCGCCAGATTCAGGAGGTGCTGGTCGAGCCCTGGCTGCGCGATGCGCTGATTCGTCTGAATCCCGAGATTGCCACCCAGCCGGACCGTGCCGATGAAGTGCTCTACAAGCTGCGCGCCATCGTGCTGTCGGTGCGCTCGGATGGCCTGATCCGCGCCAACGAGGAAATGACGGCCTGGATGCGCGGTGAGCGCTCGATGCCCTTTGGCCCCAACAACGAGCATGTGCCCGTGCGGCTGATCGACTTGGATGATCTGTCGCAGAACCAATACATCGTCACCCAGCAATACACCTACCGCGCCGGCCCCACTGAGCGCCGCGCCGATCTGGTGCTGTTGGTCAACGGCCTACCGTTGGTGCTGATCGAGGCCAAGACGCCGGTCAAGAAGTGCATCAGCTGGGTCGATGGCGCGGTGCAGGTGCACGACGACTATGAGAAATTCGTGCCGGAGCTGTTCGTCTGCAACGTGTTCTCGGTGGCCACCGAGGGCAAGGCCTACCACTACGGGTCGATCGGCTTACTGGTCAAGGACTGGGGGCCGTGGCATCTGGACGGCAATGGGGAGGATGGACAGCACCATCCGCTGAAATCGCTCAAACTGTCGGCCGAGAGCATGCTGCGCCCGCACGTGGTGCTGGATATTCTCGGCAGCTTCACCCTGTTCGCCACCAACAAGAAAAAGCAGCGCATCAAGATCATTTGCCGCTACCAGCAGTTTGAAGCGGCCAACAAGATCGTCGAGCGCGTGCTGGCTGGTTACCCCAGGAAGGGCCTGATCTGGCACTTCCAGGGTTCGGGCAAGTCACTGCTGATGGTGTTTGCCGCACAGAAGCTGCGCATGCACGCAGGATTGAAGAATCCCACAGTGCTGATCTTGGTGGACCGGATCGATCTCGACAGCCAGATCACCGGCACCTTCACCGGGGCGGACATTCCTAACCTGGAAAAGGCGGATAGCCGCGAGAAGCTGCAGCAACTGCTGGCGCAGGACGTACGCAAGATCATCATCACCACGATCTTCAAGTTTGGCGACAATCCCAACTCCGTTCGCCCTGAGCCCGTCGACGGGCGGTCTTCGACAAGCTCAGACCGAACGGGGGTTTTGAACGATCGCAGCAACATCATTGCGCTGGTGGACGAGGCCCACCGCACCCAGGAAGGTGATCTGGGCCGCAAGATGCGCGAGGCCCTGCCCAATGCGTTTCTGTTCGGCCTGACGGGCACGCCGATCAACCGCGCCGACCGGAACACCTTCTACGCCTTCGGTGCCGACGAGGACGAGAAGGGCTACATGAGCCGTTATGGCTTCGAAGAGTCGATCCGTGACGGCGCCACACTGAAGCTGCACTTCGAGCCCCGACTGATCGACCTGCATATCGACAAGGCGGCGCTGGATGGGGCGTACAAAGACCTGACCGGCGGCCTGTCGGATCTGGACAAGGACAACCTCGCCAAGACCGCAGCCAAGATGGCTGTGCTGGTAAAGACGCCCGAGCGCATCCGCAAGGTGTGCGAAGACATCGTCGAGCACTTCCAGACCAAGGTGGAACCCAACGGCTTCAAAGGCCAAATCGTCACCTTCGACCGGGAGTCCTGCCTGCTCTTCAAAGCCGAGCTGGACAAGCTGCTGCCACCGGAGGCCAGCGACATCGTGATGTCGGTACAGGCGTCCGACAAGAAGGAGCATCCGGAGTACACGCCCTATGACCGTTCACGAGACGAGGAAGAACGGCTGCTGGACCGCTTCCGCGACCCGGCCGACCCACTGAAGCTGATCATCGTCACGGCCAAACTGCTGACGGGCTTCGACGCGCCCATCCTGCAGGCCATGTATCTGGACAAGCCGTTGCGTGACCACACGCTGCTGCAAGCCATCTGCCGGGTCAACCGCACCTACTCCGAGCAGAAGACCCATGGCCTGATCGTCGACTACCTCGGCATCTTTGATGATGTGGCCGCAGCGCTGGAATTCGACGACCAGAGCGTCAAGCAGGTGGTGAGCAACATCCAGGAGCTGAAGGACAAGCTGCCCGAAGCCATGCAGAAATGCCTGGCGTTCTTCGCCGGCTGTGACCGTACCGTGCAGGGCTATGAGGGCCTGATCGCCGCGCAGCAGTGCCTGCCCAACAACGAGGTGCGGGACAACTTTGCTGCCGAGTACAGCGTGCTCAACAAGATCTGGGAAGCGCTGTCCCCCGACACGGTGTTGGGCCCCTTCGAGAAGGACTACAAGTGGCTGTCGCAGGTGTATCAGTCGGTGCAGCCGTCCAGCGGACATGGCAAGCTGATCTGGCATTCACTCGGCGCCAAGACCATCGAATTGATTCATCAGAACGTGCATGTCGACGCCGTGCGGGATGACCTCGATACCCTGGTGTTGGATGCCGACCTGCTGGAGGCCGTGCTCTCGAACCCGGACCCAAAGAAGGCCAAAGAGATCGAGATCAAGCTCAAGCGCCGGCTGCGCGGACATGGCGGCAACCCCAAGTTCAAGAAACTGTCGGAACGACTCGATGCGCTGAAGGACCGTTTCGAATCCGGTCAGATCAACAGCGTCGAGTTTCTGAAGCAGCTGCTGGAAATCGCCAAGGAGACGCTGCAAGCCGAGAAGGAGGTCCCGCCTGAGGAGGACGAGGATCGCGGCAAGGCGGCGCTGACCGATCTGTTCAACGAGGTCAAGACTTCCGAGACGCCGATCATGGTCGAACGCGTGGTGGCGGACATCGATGAGATCGTGCGCCTGGTGCGCTTCCCCGGTTGGCAGGGCACGCAAGCCGGCGAACGCGAGGTGAAGAAGGCACTGCGCAAGGCTCTCTTCAAATACAAGCTGCACGCGGATGAGGAGCTGTTTGAGAAGGCCTACAGCTATATCCGGCAGTATTACTGAGGGAGCTAGGATGAACGACAAGAAGAACGATATCTCATCGAACGCAACGTGGTTCGTCGGCGCCAGCTATGGTGGAACCGACGACCAGATGCCGCGATTTTTGTCCGAGGGGATTTGGGAGAACGGCTATGACGACAAGCTCCTCGATATGGTTCGATCCATGCGACCGGGCGAACGGATCGCAATCAAGTCCTCTTACACCCGCAAGCACGGATTGCCGTTCGATAGCCGAGGCCGGGCTGTGTCGGTCATGGGCATCAAGGCGGTCGGCACGATCACAGAGAATCTGAACGACGGAAAGCGGGTGAAGGTGGACTGTGGGCCCAGGGCGAACCGGTACGGGAGTGGTACTTCTACACCCACCGGGGAACGATCTGGCGTGTGCTGCCTGGCGACTGGATGAACGATGCGCTGATCGCGTTTGCGTTTGAAGGAAAACCGCAGGATGTGGATCGATTTCGCAACGAGCCCTTCTGGCGAGAGCGTTACGGGACAACGTCGCCCGAAAAGCAGCGCTTTCAGTGGACTGACTTTTACGAGGCGGTGGCGGAAAAGCTGCTGACCTACGCGGAGGACCGGACCCCGCTCATCGAGGGCATTCACGAGATCGCCTCGCGTGTGCCGGGATTAACCTACCTGCAGGACAAGTTTCCGGATGGCACCAGCGGCCCGCTGCGGGACATTTGCCCGTTCACCACGATGGGAACCTTCAACCGGTCGATGACTGATGCCAACCGCAAGTCCATCGCGGGTGAGCTGGCCAAGTTGCTGGGTGTGACGGTCCCTGTGCCGCCGTCATTCGAAGGCATCCCCGTCCTCAACAACCAGCGCTCGTGGTTCTTCGCTTATGCCGACAAGCGCGGGGCCGGTGACATCGACGCGCTGTGGAAGGTATTCGTGGCCGCCAGCAAGATGGTGGACAGCGACCAATCGGACACTCGGGAGTCCTTCATCCACGCTTATGACGAGGCAACCCAAGTGTGGGGCGTGGCCTGGAATCTCTCCACAGGTCTCTACTGGGCGCATCCGTGGGAGTTTCTGACTCTCGATAGCCAGTCGCGCCACTACATCAACAAGCGGCTCGGACTGAATGTCGCTATCAGTGGTCAGCAGGGCCCCTGTGATGCACGGAGTTATCTGAAGCTGTTGGACGATCTGCGTTCGCGCTTCGGTGAAGATGGCTATCCCGTCCACAGTTTTCCGGACCTGTCGCTCGCGTCCTGGATGTACAAGGACCCGGTTGACGAGCCTGCGCCGCCTGGCAATGCCGATGACGGCGCAGCAGAAGATCAGGTAACCGCAGGTGAGGTTCGCGAAGCCTTTCAAGTGGCGGCGCCGATCATCCCGTACTCGGTAGAAGACATCCTCAAGGACGGCTGCTTTCTTGAACGATCCGAAATCGACCGCCTGCTCGATCGGCTGCGCACCAAGAAGAATCTAATCCTTCAGGGGCCTCCGGGCACTGGCAAGACCTGGCTGGCCAAGCGGCTGGCGTTCGCGCTCATGGGGCAGAAGGACGACAGCAAGGTCCGAGCGGTTCAATTCCATCCCAACCTCTCCTACGAGGACTTTGTTCGAGGCTGGCGACCGACCGGCGAAGGCAAGTTGTCGCTGGCCGACGGCGTCTTCATGGAAGCGATCAAGGCTGCGAGCAAAGACCCGTCATCGAAGTTTGTCGTGGTGATCGAGGAGATCAACCGTGGTAACCCTGCGCAGATCTTCGGGGAGTTGTTGACGCTGCTGGAGGCAGGTAAGCGCACGCCCAACGAAGCATTGGAGCTCTGCTATCCCGATGCAGATGGCAAGCGTCGGCCTGTCCACATTCCCGAAAACCTGTATGTGGTTGGCACCATGAACATCGCTGACCGATCACTCGCTCTGGTCGACCTGGCGCTGCGTCGACGCTTCGCGTTCGTTGGATTGGAGCCGAGGCTGGGCCCTGTGTGGCGCGACTGGGTCGTTAACGAAAGTGCTGTAGATCCAGCCCTTGTGGCGGATATCGAGCGCCGCATCGCCGAGCTGAATGATCAGATTGCGGCGGATGCCCGTCTTGGTAAGCAGTTCCGGATTGGTCACAGCTATGTGACACCTGCGCATCGACTGGAGGCGGGAGACACGAAGAAGTGGTTCCAGCAGGTCGTGGAGACGGAGATCGGCCCGCTGCTGGATGAATACTGGTTCGACGCGCCCGAGGAAGCACAAAAGGCGATTGCACGGCTGACACAGGGTTGGTAATGAGCGCCGTCGCAGAACAGGTGGACAGCGCGTCCGCGAGCGCGGAGGGATTCATCGGGCGCATTCCGGTGCGCAACCTTTGGTTGCTGATGCTTTATGCCTCGGACCTATTCCGCACTCGCGGCATCGGCAAAGTCGGTCTGGAAGACAGTCCGGACGATCTGCCAGACCTCGTCGCCGAGATTCTTGCCCATGCGGTTGAAGTGCGACAGCATCGCCGCTTGAGTCTCGGCTATCGATCTCGTGACGCGGTGATCAATCGTGTGCGTGGCCGGATCGATGTATTGACCACCGAACGCCATCAGTTGCTGGATAGAGGCTTGGTGGCTTGCCGGTTCGACGAACTCACCATCGACACCCCGCGTAATCGGTTTGTCCGTGCAGCCTTGGAATCTGTCTCCAGGATTGTGCAGAGGAAGGACATCGCCCATCGGTGCCGCTCACTTGCGAGTGGCATGAAAGCGATGGGTGTATCCGGCGAGGCTCCGACGCGGGCCCAAATGAGCACCGATCGTTTTGGTCGTAATGATGCGGACGATCGGTTCATGGTGGCAGCCGCGAAGCTGGCTTTCGATCTGGCGCTTCCCACGGAGGCATCTGGCACGAATGTGCTTTCGCTACCAGATCGTGAGGCGACCTGGGTACGCCGACTATTCGAGCGAGCGGTTGGCGGGTTTTACGACGTGGTGTTGAGCCCCCATGGATGGCGAGTGATGTGCGGCGGGACCATGGGTTGGCAGATTGAGCTGAAGACGGCTGGAATCGACAAGATCCTGCCGACGATGCGAACCGATGTCGTACTCGACCACCCGTCAACCGGACGGCGGATCGTCATCGACACCAAGTTCACATCGATCGTGACGAGCGGCTGGTACCGTGAGGAAACCCTGCGCAGCGGCTACGTTTACCAGATCTACGCTTATCTGCGTTCTCAGGTTGGGCGCGGCGATGCGCTTGCCGATTGCGCCAGTGGATTGTTGCTGCATCCAGCAATCGGTCAGACGGTCGACGAGGCGGCGGTGATCCAGGGGCACCGCATTCGATTCGCCACCGTGGATCTGACAGCGTCGACGGCGGACATTCGATCGCAACTGCTGCGACTCTGCGAGCCGATCCAGCCAGTGACGACGGGCACGTGAAAAGCATGGATCGAATCGACATCGACACTTGGTCAAAAATAAGTACGGAAGGTTGGAGTGCCATCCTTCTTGGCAACGGGGCGAGCATCGCCATCCATAAAGAGTTCGCATATCCAACACTTCATGGCGTTGCTGATGCAAAAGGACTGCTCCCTACCACTGCGCCAATATTCGCCAGACTCGGGACGACCGACTTTGAGCATGTTCTGCTCGCATGCTGGTATGCCGAGCACGTCAACGTGGCCTTGGGAACACCGTCGGCCGACATCTCTGCCGCCTATGCGGAAGTGCGCACAGCACTGATCGAAGCTGCGCACAATGTGCATCCGGTACATGCCGATGTCTCCGCCGACCTGCAACGGGTTGGTGCGTTCGCAAGCGCGTTCCCTACCGTCGTCAGCTTGAACTACGACCTCACTCTGTACTGGGCCATGCTGCTGTTCAACGCGGCGAACGGCAGCTGGTTCAAGGACGCATTTCACGACGGGGAGTTCCAGACAGATTGGGAATATCTGCGGCGGCCTTATGGGCACGCGGCAGGAGCAACATTGGTCTTCTATCCTCACGGCAGTCTTGCGGTTGCGCGTGACTACCTTGGTGATGAGACAAAGATCGCTGTTGGCGCAGGAACCGCAGGTGACTTGCTTGACACGATCACCCGGAGATGGGCGTCCGGGCACTACGTGCCGGTGTTTGTTAGCGAGGGAACAAGTAAGGAGAAGGTCGCTGCCATTCGCCGGAGTCATTATCTGACGAACGTGTATGAAGAGGTTCTGCCCGCACTCGGGGAGAGTGTGGTCGTGTATGGCTGGAGTTTCGACGAACGAGACCAGCATGTTCTCGATGCCATCTCGGCGAATCCGCCGAAGCGAATGGCAGTCTCGGTGTTCACTGGCCAATCAGATGCGGACCAGCAAGCCTTTTGCCACCAAGTCCTCAAGGCGGCTGGCCGGTCATTGAGAGGTACTGCTGTAACGTTTTTCGATTCGCAGAGCCCAGGGTGCTGGAACAATCCATAACGATGATGGTTCGCTGGGATCGCGGTTGCCTCGGGAGCTAGACGTTGTTCTTCACATCGGTGGTCAGCAAGGCGACCTCAGCCTCCCGCCGCGTTACCAGCCCCGGCAGCACTTTCCCGCCGCCATAGACCCAGCGTCGTAGCTCATGAGCTGCGCTCGACCAGTCCCATTGCGGAAGCAGAAGAAGCTCAGCCTGGAGCAGTTGGCCGAAATGACCGACTCCAGCAAGAGCTACATCTGGGAACTGGAGAACAAGGACGACCCGAAACCATCCGCCGAGAAGATCGGAAAGATCGCCGCCGTCCTCAACGTCACCACGGAGTTCCTGCTGACCGAGTCCACGGCGACGCCGGACGAGGCCGTGCTCGATGAGGCCTTCTTCCGCAAGTACAAAACCATGTCGGAGCCGGACAAGAAGAAGCTCCGCAAGATCCTCGAAGCTTGGGAAGATGAATGACGGATACGAAGAAGCCCATGGCCGAGGCCAACCGCATCTCGTCCATGCTCAACACAGTTCTCGGTGCGGACCGGTTTCCGGTCAAGGTTGATGAGCTGGCGCTGGAGTATTCGCACCAGTGCTTCGCAGACTCGCCGATCGACAAGGTCCAGGGCGAGGATCTCGACGGTTTCGATGGTCTGCTGAAAGCCAACAAGTCGCGGTCGAAGTGGTTGGTCCTCTACAACAGCGCCACCCCGTCGGAAGGCAGAAAGCGCTTCACGATCGCGCATGAGTTCGGTCACTACATCCTGCACCGCCAGCAGCAGGACCTCTTCGAGTGCGGCGACGGCGACATCGAAACGGGAGACAACAACGAGCGCGACATCGAGGCAGAGGCGGATTTGTTTGCTTCGACCCTGCTGATGCCGCTGGACGACTTCCGGCGCCAGGTGGACGGGCAACCGATCAGCTTCGATCTGCTGGGCCACTGCGCCGACCGCTATGGTGTGTAGCTGACGGCCGCCGCCTTGCGCTGGACCGAGATCGCACCCAACGCGCCGTGCTGGTGGCCAGCCGTGACGATCACATGCTGTGGGCCAAGTCGAACAAGGCGGCTCTCAAGTCTGGCGCCTACTTCGCGACCCGCAGAAACACCATCGAACTGCCGGGTGATGCTCTGGCGCACAGCAATAACGGCTGGGCCGGCAGCCAGCAGCAGACGGCACGGGCGCAGCTCTGGTTTCCACGCGAACCGGAGAGCATGCAGGTCAATGAAATGATCAGGGTTGCCGGTCAGTACGACTACACGCTGACGTTGCTGTTGCTGCCAGAAGCCGAGTGGCAGGGAGCTCGCCACGATGACGAGGAACCGGAGGAAGACACCTACGACCGGTTCATCCGCAACGGCCAGTATCCGGTTAGAAAGTAGGCGCTACCGCACGGCGGTTTCCGCACCAATCCGCACCAGCCCGCACGCATCCGAAACTCCCTCATGGTGTCGGCGGCAGTCCATCCGGACAATTTCACTGCATGTGAGTTTGACGGAAAGGACTGCTACCAATGCATCAAATCAACCATCTACCGCCCGAGCGGATGACGCCGGAGCAGCGTCGCCACGAGATCGCCTCGTTGCTGGCCAACGGCCTGGCACGCCTGCGTGTCAGTGGCTTCGAGCAGTCCGCAAACATCGCTGAAGAGAGCGAGTTTGAGCTTGGCTTCTCTGGCAACCAGCGCGTTCATACAGACCCCGTCAACAAGACAACTACGGAGTCGAAATGAGCACGCAAACACCAACACTTTCAACGCCGCCCTCGGTGGCGGCCCAGATCGCCAGGCTGCCCGAACTGCCGATGGCGGAGATCAAAGCGCTCTGGCAGAAGTTGGTCGGTGGCGACACCCCCACCCACAACCGCCAGTTCCTTGAGCGTCGGCTTGCCTACCGGCTGCAGGAGGTGGAGTTCCGCAAGGTCGACGCCAACCTGCTGGATCGCAACGAGCGTCGCATCGCATCCCTGGTGGAGACCGGCAAGGTCAAGAAGCGCGATCGTGATTACCGTCCGGCCGCCGGCACGGTACTGGTCCGGGAATACAAACGCGTCGAGTACCGTGTGATTGACCTGCCGTCTTTCTTCGGACCATTTCAATCTTGGAGAATGGCCCCCCGCTTCGTTGATGAAATAGTTTTCTTGAACTCAGTTGGCGTCAGGTTCCCCAAGCTCGAATGCGGCCGGATGTCGTTGTAGTGGCGCCGCCAAGCTTCGATCACGATTCTGGCATCCGTTCGATTGCGAAACCATTCCAGACTCAGGCACTCGTCCCGGAACTTGCCATTGAAGCTCTCGCCCGCGCCGTTCTGCCATGGCTTCCCCGGATCGATGAACGCCGTTTCGATGTTCGTCTCCAGCAGCCACTTAAGGACCGCCTTAGAGACGAACTCGGGACCGTTGTCCGAGCGAAGATATCGCGGCGCCCCGTGCACGACGATGAGCTGCGACAACACCTCAATGACTCGTCGCGAGCGGAGGCTACCGCCGACATCAATCGCCAAGCACTCCCGGCTGTACTCATCAATGACCGTCAGGCACTTCAGCTGTTGCCCGTTGGCGCACGCATCGAACACAAAGTCGTAGGTCCATACCTCGCTCGGCGCCCTTGGCGCCAGGGGCCGCACACGACCGCTCGAGAGCCGCCGGCGTGGCCGACGACGGGGAACCTGCAAGCCAGCCTCTCGCCACAGCCGATGGGCTCTGTCCGCGCTCATCAGCTGCCCCTCGCGCGCCAGAAAGACCTGAATCCGCCGATAGCCGAACCGCGGATACTGGGCCGACAGACGACGCATCGCGGCGACCACCGGCGCATCCTTGCTCGCCAGGCGCGATTCATA
Organism: Methylocaldum sp.; assembly: GCF_035627495.1. GTDB lineage: Bacteria > Pseudomonadota > Gammaproteobacteria > Methylococcales > Methylococcaceae > Methylocaldum. The sequence continues at coordinate 4,390 of NZ_DASPLO010000099.1, read as the reverse complement.
GCCCAGCGTCGACCGGGCCACCGACAGCAGCGCGCACGCCCGGCGACTCGACAGGCCCCGCGCTTGCGCATACGCAACCTGTTCGCGCCGCCCGCGCGCGCTCACCACTTTTTTCGGTTGATCTCCCGCATCACGTCCAACTCGAGATCCCGGTCCGCTACCAGCTTTTTCAGCCGCGTATTCTCCTGCTCGAGCTGCCGCAGCCGCTTCACGTCGGCGGGCTGCAACGTCCCAAACCGCTGCCGCCACCCGTAGATCGTTTGGTCACTGACCCCATGCTTCTTCGCGACCTCCGCGACCGGCGACCTATCCGCCTCGCGCAGGATCTTCACCATCTGCTCTTCCGTAAACCGTGCCTTTCTCATGACTCTCGCCCTCCCGAGAGCCATCCTGCCAAGTTTCAGCTGGTCCGAAAATCACCGGGCAGGTCATGATCGCGACCGCCGATGGCCAGTACGACTTCCAGGGCCGGATGTACCCGAGCCTCTCGATGATCGCCCGCGAGATCACCGGCATGCGCTGGTCGGGGCCGCTGTTCTTCGGGCTCAAGCCGCCTGCCAGCGCCAAAACGAAATCGTCCTCGAAGAAAAGAGGTGGACGATGAGCGAGGTCTTGAAGCGCCGCATGCGCTGCGCGGTCTATACGCGCAAATCCACCGACGAGGGTTTGGACCAGGAATACAACTCCATCGACGCCCAGCGGGATGCAGGCCACGCCTACATCGCCAGCCAGCGCGCCGAGGGCTGGATTCCGGTGGCAGACGACTACGACGATCCAGCCTTCTCGGGCGGCAACATGGAGCGTCCGGCCCTCAAGCGGATGATGGCGGACATCGAGGCAGGCAAGATCGATGTGGTCGTCATCTACAAGATCGACCGACTGACGCGCAGCCTGGCGGACTTTTCCAAGATGGTCGAGGTGTTCGAGCGCTACGGCGTGTCGTTTGTGTCGGTCACCCAGCAGTTCAACACCACGACCTCGATGGGCAGGCTGATGCTGAACATCCTGTTGTCCTTCGCGCAGTTCGAGCGCGAGGTCACCGGAGAGCGCACCCGCGACAAGATCGCCGCCAGCAAACGCAAGGGTATGTGGATGGGTGGCGTGCCGCCGCTGGGCTACGACGTCGAGAACCGGCGGTTGGTGCCCAATGAGCGCGAGGCCAAGCTGATCCGGCACATCTTCCGGCGCTTCGTCGAACTCGGCTCCAGTACCGCACTGGTCAAGGAACTGAAACTGGATGGCGTGACGTCGAAGGCCTGGACCACGCAAGACGGCAAGACCCGCGATGGCAGACCGATCGACAAGGGCCACATCTACAAGCTCCTCAGCAACCGAACCTACCTTGGTGAGTTGCGGCACAAGGAGCAGTGGTACCAAGCCGAGCATCCGCCCATCGTCAGCCGCGAACTGTGGGACAGCGTCCACGCGATCCTGGCCACCAATGGGCGGGTGCGCGGCAATGCAACGCGGGCGACCGTGGCGTATCTGCTCAAGGGGATCGTGTTCGGCAACGACGGCCGAGCATTGTCGCCGTGGCACACGACCAAGAAGAATGGCCGTCGGTACCGTTACTACGTGCCTCAGCGCGACGCGAAGGAGCACGCGGGCGCCTCGGGCCTGCCGCGACTGCCCGCCGCAGAACTGGAGTCAGCGGTGCTTGATCAATTGCGCGCGATCTTGCGTGCCCCGAATTTGCTAGGCGATATGCTGCCGCAGGCGATCAAGCTTGACCCGACACTGGACGAAGCCAAGATCACCGTGGCCATGACGCGCCTCGACACGATTTGGGATCAACTGTTCCCGGCAGAGCAGACCCGAATCGTGAAATTGCTGGTCGAGAAAGTCATCGTGTCACCCAACGACCTCGAAGTGCGGCTGCGCGCCAACGGCATCGAACGCCTAGTGCTGGAACTGCGCCCCGAGTCTGTCGAGCAGACGGAGGAGGCTCTGGCATGAGCGATATCCGCATCCAGAAGACCGGTGAGCCAGACGTCCTGCAGACGAGCGACGGCAGGCTGACGCTGTCCGTCCCGATCCAGATCAAACGCCGCAGTGGCCGCAAGCTAGTCACTTTGCCAAACGGCGAAACCTTGCCGGTGAGGCCGTGGGACGTTGCGCCGACCTCCATCCAACTGGCGCTGGCCAGGGGCCACCGCTGGCTGGCGATGCTGGAATCAGGGGAAGCGAAGTCGTTGAAGGAGATCGCCACGCGGGAGGGAATCGACAACAGCTACGTGAGCCGAATGGTCAACCTGACCACGCTGGCGCCCGACATCGTGGCCGCCATCCTGGACGACGCGCTGCCGAACCACATCACGCTATTCGATCTGGCGGTCGATCCGCCGGCGCTGTGGGATGAACAGCGGGCGCGGGTTGGGCTTTGACCCGTTTCAACCCACCACTGGAGACCAGGGGCCGCCAGCTGGCCAGTGGTGCGGGTAGTCGGTATCAGCGCTCGCTGCCGCGATGACTGGAAGCAGGAAATCTCGAAGCGATGCCACGACGTCCTCCAGGCGCAGCGCTTCGAGTCTGTTCTTTCCCAGAAACGCCTGCCACTGCGTCTGCTTTTGCGTGTCTTGCGCAAAACCATCCGTCAGGCCAAAGGGGGTGTCCGGGGGCAACATCGTCTTGCGTCGATCGAAGGTCGCTCGAATCGCGCGTCGCAGGGTGTCGCCGTCAAATTCGGTGTACCGCGACAAGATCCAGAGGTCGAAATAATCCTTCATTCGGCTGTTGGCGATGCCGAGCGAGGCCAGTGCCTCCAGCTTTTCTGCCACCACGGTGTAGCGCGGATAGACGCGTAGCTTCGGCGCCGCGAACTCCGAGAGCATCACGGGGTACTGGACATCCTCCGGTCCTGGCGTCACGGCATCGCCGAAACCGATGTCAATCTGGATAGGGCAGCGCGCGCCATCGATCAGTCCGAGCAAGGTGACACGCACGCCGGCGTAGTTGGCCTCTTTGCGAATCTCCGCCGCCTGGACGGTGTCCGGTCGAAACGTCACCCCGTCGTCAGTGTCCAGCACGCAGACGTCCTTGAATACGGCCTCGAGGTGCGGCAACTCGGCCGAACCAAAACCCAGGAAGTCCGCGTCGCGCGTCGGTCGATGCGGAATGTCGAACCACAAGTCGAACAGCAGCGCGCCTTTCAGCAGGAACTGGTCGGCGTGGGGCGAGACGCTGATCCGGTACAGCAGTCGCTCAAGGGCGTAGCGGGTCAAGACCAGATTGAAGTCTTGCCGGGTCTCGCGGGCGCGGGTAAGCAGGCGGGCGCGGACCGAAGCAGCCGTGTTGCGCTGGTTCATGACAGGCTTTCCATGTAGGGGCGCATCACATTGGCCACACGGCACAGCGTTGCATAGCGCCAGAGTTCGTCCATGCTCACGCGCTTGGCACGCCACGCTTCCTGCAGCGCTTCCATCGCGACATCGAGGCCGATCTTGTTGCGGAACTTGAAGCAGTCAGCCACGGTGCGGGCGACGTTGGTCACGCGCACGGTCACACCATCGATCTGGTGCTCTTCAATCCCATCGGTCAGCGCGGCGCCCGAGAAGCGCACGATGCGCAGCGGCGGATAGTCCATCTTCGGTGCACGAGCCTTGTTCGGAATAGCCAGCCAGACCTCGAATGGTGACTGCGTGGTGAGATCGTGCACCCGCAGTGCCGACAGGAGGCAGACGATGGCTTGCGGGTGTTTGCGTGCCACCTCGGCGAGCGTGCCATGCTCGGACACGCTGCGATCAGGACGGGCATACAGACCGCGACCCACGCGGGTGAGCAGGCCCTGCCGAACCAGCCGCGTGAGGGCGACACTGGGCAGACCCAGAGCGTCGAGGTCACGGGGGCGTATGAGGCCGCGCTGTGCGGCAAGGTTCAGAATGGTCTGATGCGAGCTTTCCATGGCAGCATGATGTTGCATTACGTCGGTAGTTGTCAATATTTACCGACGAAACACAACGCATGCGGGTTCCTTTGCTATCCGATGCTGCAATCCAACCGCTTGACTCGTCCGCGCGTAACCCATTGATATGTATGGGGCTGCGTTGTGGCCTTTGCGGACTTCGGGCCTGTTTCAGGGAGCGAGGTCGGAGCGAGGAATGGCCAGGAGAGAGTGGAATGTGGCCCGGAACGGCCAATTCGGGCGGCTGGCGAAGTCCGCAGGCGTTCGCAGGAACCCTCAACAACACGCGGGAACCGGCGCGATCAGGCAAGAAAAAACCCCAACCGAGAAGGGTTGGGGTTTCGTTATTGGTGGAGGCGGCGGGAATTGAACCCGCGTCCGCGAATCCTCCGCCTTTGGCTCTACATGCTTATCCGACTCTATTGATTTAACCGGTCGCTACCCGAGCGGCAGGGAAGACGGCCGGCGGTTCCGTTAGGTTTTAGCGAA
>NZ_DASPLO010000098.1:0-11657 GCF_035627495.1 Methylocaldum sp. | reverse complement strand
TCCTGCGTTCGACCGGTCCCGACCCAACCAGGGGTCGGGACCTGGCTCCACAATGACTCGACGCCCGGTCGCGATGCCTTGTGGGTCGCCTACGACCGCCGCTCTCGCGGCGACCTCCGGCCACCCACCCGGCGCTCGGGCTTCCGGGGAGTACTCGACTCGCTCGCTCACTCGCTCCATGTCTCGCAGCGTCAGAGCTTCCTTAACATCGCATCTAAGCAACTAATGGCAACACATCGTTTTCCGACGCGTCACCGGAGCGGCGTCGCCTGCCGCTAGCCGGTTCGGACTGCATCGTGAATTCGAGAATCTCGGGCCTCATGCCTTGATCGAGCCCCGATCGGGCTATCGAACCGACGGTCTCGCGCAAGCGATGGACGGAGGTCGGCCAAAAGCCGTCAGCCCCCGAGCCCCCGTGAATGACAGGTGAAAGTGAGATTCTGTTGAAAAAGTCATCCAAAGCGACTCATCGGCTCGAATCCGCACAGATTTGATTTTTTGCTTATTGCAAACTCAAGAGCTTACGATCTTGTTGACGCGGGAGCGAGCGGCATTTTTGCCGCTTGTCGACTTTTTCAACAGAATCGGTGAGAAAGCGGTCATTGCGCAAAGGAAGACGGTGGCCACACACGCCCCACACGCTATTCTGCGGATGGCCCAATAAAGCGAATTGAATTGAGGAATTCAGTTCAATGCTCTTGTACATCCCTATCTAATTCCTCTTCTGCCTTTTCGAGTTCCTCGTCCAGGGGGGGATTGCCATCATGGATTTTGTCAGCACGCTCTTGAAAATAGGAGTTGCGGATAAATTCGTAGCGGTCTTGGGCTGCCACATCGAGAATCTTGGATTCGCTCTCGTGATCGGCTTTTTGGTCAGTCACGTTGATCGTACTGGAAATGAACGGTACGACCATGGGGGCGAAATAGTTGATAGGATTGGTGGCGCTATCACCGATGAGACCGCCCACACCACGAGGGGTGCTCGGGCCAAAGAGTGGCAACACGAGATAGGGTCCCGATGGAATACCCCACACAGCCAGGGTCTGGTCGAAGTCTTCCCGGTGTTTAGGCAGGCCGACGTAGGTCGCCACATCGAAAATTCCCCCCAGGCCAGCCACGGTGTTGATCATAAATCTCCCGGCATCCTCGCCGCCCTGTAACGGCTTTAACTGCAAAAAGTCGTTAAGGAAGACCGCGATATCATTGATGTTACTGTAAAAGTTCGTCACGCCCTGATCGACAACCGACGGTACGATCCACTTATAGCCTTTGGCAACGGGTTTCATTACATACTGGTCGACGTCGTCGTTGAAACTCTGAACATCCCGGTTCCAGTCCTCCCAAGGATCTCTAGGATCTGTCTTGGTTGCCGTCGCGCAGGCGGTAAGACCTAGGCTTAACAGGGTCACCAGAACGGCGCGTTTGGCCTGCATCTTTGGAGTGGGTTTCATGGATATGCCTTTCTATGGGAATCTGAAGAGAATATTCAAATAATTAACATGGCAAGGTGTTGGGTCCGGGGAGCATTGGAACGCGTTTCATAACTGCCTATTTTCCCTAACTCCCGAAATCGAAAAAATTAACCTGAAAGGGCTTCATTCTCTTTCTTCGAAAGCCCAGCTTACTCAATGCTTCCAAAAGTCCCTGAGACGGTCCGGCACCAACTCTTCTATAGAAGGGGTTCTAAGCCCAAATACGTCCACCATGATCCGCTAACTTTAGCTCACCCGCATTTTCGCGATGCGCACCATCGCCACAATTATTAATATGGTTTCCCCCGATTTTTTCCAAACGAGTATTTAATGCATGGCTTTTGAATTCGGTTTGATTTTGTTCTTAATCTTTCTGAACGGCGTGTTCGCGATGTCGGAAATGGCCATCGTGTCCGCCCGCAAGGTGCGCTTGCAGCAGTTGGCGGAGGGCGGGAGCCGTGGCGCGTCCAAGGCCCTGGAACTGGCCGAGCAACCGACCCGCTTCCTGTCGACCATCCAGGTGGGCATCACCTCCATCGGCATTCTGAGCGGCGCCTTGGGCGAAGACGCCATTGCCGAGCCGCTGTTACCCTATCTTGAGCAAATCCCGCAACTGGCGTCTTACGCGGAGGAACTGGCGTTGACCGTGACCGTGGTCGTCATCACCTATCTCTCCCTGATCGTCGGAGAACTGGTGCCGAAACGCCTCGCCCTCAATTTTCCCGAGCGCATCGCCGCGTGGATCGCCAGGCCCATGCATGGACTGTCCCTCGTGGTGCTGCCGGCCGTGAAACTGCTAACCCTCTCCACGGAATTGGTGTTGTGGCTGCTGCGGATCAAGCCGAAAAAGGAGCCCACGGTCACTGAGGAAGAAATCAAGATCTTGCTGGAACAGGGTACCGAGGAAGGGGTGTTCGAGGAAGCCGAGCATCAATTCATGGAAAACATCCTCCGCCTGGGGGACCGCAAGGTCGGCGCCATCATGACCCCGCGCAAGGATATCGTCTGTCTCGACCTCAAGAAGCCCTTCGAGGACAACCGCAGGCGCATCCTGGAACACACCCACTGGGTCTTGCCCTTGTGCAACGACGGCCTGGACAACGTCGTCGGTTTCGTGAAAACCAAGGATCTGTTGGATCGTGTGCTGCTGGGGGATCGGCCGGACTTGCAGGCCATCGCGGTCAACGCGCTGTTCGTGCCGGATTCCTTGACCCTGATGGAATTGCTGGAAGAGTTCAGGAAATCCCATCTCCACACGGCGCTGGTGGTGGATGAATACGGCGAGATCGATGGGCTGGTGGCCCTTGGCGATGTCCTGGAAGCCATCGTCGGCAACCTGCCTTCCGGAACACTCGCAGGCGAACCCGAAGTCGTTCGGCGGGACGACGGTTCCTGGTTGGTCGACGGCATGGTGGACATCGACCGCCTGAAAGAACTGTTCGATCTGGACGAATTGCCGGAGGAGCGCGACGAACGCTTCAACACCGTGGGCGGTTTCGTCATGCTGCGCCTCGGCCGGGTGCCCAAGGCCACCGACCGCTTCGAATTCGAGGGCTTATGGCTCGAAGTCGTCGACATGGACGGCAACCGGGTGGACAAGGTGCTGATTGCCCCGATCGAGGCGCCGGAACCTCCGTCCCCGAATCAGCTCTGAAATCCGGGAAACGCATCGCCGCAGCAGGTTTATTGACAGCCTCGGAGGTCGATCAACCCAGTTTGCGGTACAGCGTGCTGCGATCCACACCCAGAATGCGCGCGGCCTGGATCTTGTTGCCCCCGGTCGCATCGAGCACATGTCGGATGTAGGCCCGCTCCACGTCCTCCAGGGTCCAACCGCGGGCCAGGGCGTCGTGCAGAAAACGATCATCTCCTGGCAACTGGGACGCCTGCGCCAAGTCTTCGAGCAGGAGGGTATCGTGTTCCGCCAGGGCGATGGCCCGCTCCAAGGTATTGGCGAGTTCCCGCACGTTGCCGGGCCAGCGGTAGGCGCGAATCCAGCGCAGGGCATCCAAGGATACCGCCGGCGACGGCTTTCGAAGCCGCAAACCGATCCGGCCGATCAAAATATCCACCAGTTCGTCGATATCTTCCGTCCGTTCCCGCAAAGGCGGTACCTCCAGCCGGATCACATTGAGGCGATGGAAAAGATCGGCCCGAAACAGCCGCTCGTTGACCCGCTGTTCCAGCGGCTCGTTGGTGGCGGCGATGAGCCGCACGTCCACCGTAGTTTCCCGCGTGTCGCCGAGAGGACGGATCGTTCCCGCCTCCAGCGCCTGAAGCAGTTTCGGCTGCACCTCCAGCGGCAGTTCGGCGACCTCATCGAGCAACAGCGTGCCGCCGTTGGCCTGAACAAACAGGCCGGGCCGATCCTGGCGGGCATCGGTGTAAGCGCCCTTGCGCGCGCCGAACAACTCGCTTTCCACCAGGGTTTGCGGCAGCGCGGCGCAGTTGACGGACACGAACGGCCTTGTCCGGCGCGGGCTCAGTTCGTGAATCCAGCGGGCGACGGCGCTTTTGCCCGTGCCGCTCTCGCCGGTTAGGAGCACGGTCGAGGTTACGGCGGCGGCTCGCTTCGCCAGATTCAGCACCTGTTGCATCCGGGGGCTCCGGGCGGTGAAGGCGTGTTCGTCCGCCTCTATACCAGGCGCGCCCAGCCGTACCGCCGTGCGGCGCATCTGCCGCTCGCGCAAGGTCCGTTCCACGGAGGCATAGAGTTCCTCGATGCGGAACGGTTTGGCCAGGAAGTCACAGGCGCCAGCCCGCACGCTTTGCATGGCCAGATCGATGTTGCCGAAGGCAGTCATCAACAGCACCAACTGATCGGGACGCTCCTCATGAATGGCGGTCATGAGATCGAGGCCGCGCATGCCGGGCATTTCCACGTCGGTGATCACCAAGTCGAAGGATTCGTCGGCGATGGCGTCTAGGGCCTGACTGGCGTCAGTCACGCCGAGCGCCGAGTAACCGGCCTGGTCCAACATCTCCACCAGGAAGTCCACGACACTCGGATCATCGTCCACAACCAAAAGCCTTTGGCCCATCCCATTCGTCGTCATACCACCTCCTTGAGGTAAGCCGGTCCCCCTAAAGGAAGATGGACGGTGAAGCGGCTGCCCTTGCCCATTTCGGATTCGGCGGCAATCGTGCCGCCGTGCTCCGTCACGATGGTTTTCACGACCGAGAGGCCCAGGCCCGTGCCGCCCCGGTCGCCGCGGGTAGTGAAAAAAGGCTCGAACAGGCGCGGCAGGTGCTCCGGCGCGATACCGTTGCCCGTATCCTCCACGGTCAGCCGCAGCGCCGGGACTTCGCTTCCGTTGGTCGTCATGAGACCTTCCCGCAAATCCACGGCCACCACGCCCCCGTCTTCGGTTGCCGCCACAGCATTGCCGACCAGATTCAAGGTGATCTGTTGCACGCCGTCGGCATTGACGAGAGCGTGCGGCAGGGAATCGGGATCCTCGAACTTCAGGTCGATGCAGCGGCGGCGCGCTTCGTGCCGCAGCAGGTCGAGCACGTCACCGACTACGGAGGTTACATCGGTGCGCACGAAGGCCGGCGGACGGCGGCGGGCGAATTCCAGGAGCCGTTGCACGATGCGGGTAATGCGGTCGGTCTGTGCGACCAGAATGCCCGCGAGCCGTCGCACTTCCTCGGGACGGTCCGCACACACGGCCAAGTGTCTGGCCCGTCCGTTGACGACTTGGAGCGGCGAACCGATTTCGTGGGCCAACCCCGCCGACAACTGGCCGATAGTGATCAGCTTGTCCGCCTCCTGGAGGGCGCGTTGCAGTTGGCGCCGCTTTTCCGTTTCGGCATCCAAACGACGGTGGGCTGCCGAAAGCTCCAACACCATCCGGTTGAATTCGAAGGCTACAGCGGACAGTTCGTCGCGGCGCTCGATCGGGCAGGGGATCGGGCGGATTGTCACCGCCACGGAACCGGCGCATGGCATCCCCGAGCCTTTGCAGCGGACGGGAAATGTAGACCCGGCCCAGTATCAGGCAGAGCAAAGACGTCGAAATCACGAACGAGACGAGAGAAATCAATATATCCCGCTCCGTGCGGCGCAGATCGCGGCGGAGTTCCTCCAACGAACGCACCACCGCCAGACTGCCGCGGGCGGCGGTTTCTTCCTCGGAAAACGGGAGCGACAACGCGATGAATTCGGGATCGGTGTCCGGGTAATACAACAACCGCGACTCGCCGCTGATGGCCGCACGGCGCAAGATTGCTTCCAGCGGCGCGGCCCAAGGCAGGGTTTCCGCCTCGGAACGGACGACGCGGCCGTCACGGATATAAACCCGCACATCCATGGAAGGATCGATGCGTTCCAATTGCCGCAACAGTTCCCGCACGTCTTCGATTTGCCGGTCGCGCAGGGCGTTCTCCACGGCCACCTGCAGGCCATAAGCCAAAAGGCGCGTTTCCCGCTCCAGGGTGGCGCGCAGATCGTTGTGTTCGGTACGCAGGTGAACGACCCCGTAGGCGCCGAATACGGCGACGCTCAAAGCGAACAGGGACAGGCTGAGTTTGGTGACGATACGCAAGGTTAGACTCAACGTAATAGGTTCTTGACTGCCGCATTAGTCTACAGAGCTGTTGCAGAATGCAACAGCAGCTATTACCGAAGAAACCGTCCCGTTATCCCATTCGTCAGAGTTGGCGGGCGCTTCAGGGAGACACGCAGAGTTGGCAATCCTATTGCATAGACATGGGAATGACTTTGCCGACCTCAAAACCTCATGCCAATTATCCGTTTCGCATTCCTTATCCCATTTCTCATCTTGTCGACTGTTGCCGGGTGTACTTCGTCCGATGATCGAAAACCCCAGTCGGAGACGGATGCCCCATCCGACCAAGCGATTCCCGGCGAACCGACTTCAAAGACTAAAACCGTCCGCGTCCGGACGGAGTCGCTCCCTTTTCTGACCGTCGAGCCAGCCTTGTCTCAGCAGCAGGCAGAGCCCGTGCGCGCACCGGGTCGAGTAGAGTTCCGACAGCAGGCGATCTCCAGTGTGAGTGCCCAGGTGGCAGGGCGAGTCGCCGCCATCCGGGTGCAGGCCGGCGACAAGGTACGCGCCGGGGACGTGCTGATGGTACTCCATAGCCCCGACGCCGCCGCCACCCGAGCGACGCTCTCGACCGCGAGGGCGGGCCTCCGGCTGGCCGAGGAAACAGCGAAACGGCAGGCGCGAATGCTGGCGCGCGGCGTCGGGCTGGAACTGGAAAAACTGGAGGCAGATCGGCAACTCACCGAAGCCAAAGCCGAATTCGACCGGGCCAGTCGCACCTCGCAATTCTTGGGCGAAGGGGATGGCGCACAGGTCTCCGTCAAGGCGCCCATTGCGGGAACGGTGCTAAGAGTCAAAACCACGGTGGGCGCGGCGGTGGAACCGGGTAGCGAAGCCCTGCTGGAATTGGGCGATGCGGGCACCTTGTGGATCGTAGCCGAGGTGTTCGAACGAGACCTCTCCTTGCTGGGAGAAGGCGACGAGGCCGACGTGGAACTCTCGGTGTCGACACGGTCGCTCCGGGGCAAGGTCATGGCCCTCGGCACTGTGTTCGCCGACGAGCAGCGCCGGGCGCCGGTTTATATCATGCTGACGGAATCGGCGCTGAGTCTCCGCCCCGGCATGTACGCACGGGTGGCGATTCAACCCCGGCAACAGGCACACATCCTGTTGCCCGCCACCGCCGTGCTCATCAAGGATGGCAAACGCACGGTGGTCTACGTGGAAACCGCCGAAGGCATATATGAACAAAGGCCGGTGGCCGTGGGCGAGTCCGCGAACGGAAAGGTTCCGGTGCTGGAGGGCATCCAACCGGGTGAACGAGTCGTCGTACGCGGCGCCTTGCTGCTCGACGGCGAGGCTGAGCAACTGCTGTAAGGAGACCTCTGCATGTTGCGAGCCTTGATCGACCATTGCGTCCACCGCCGCGTCGCGGCGCTGGCGGCGACCGTGATCCTTGCGGTGGTGGGACTGCGGGCCTTTCTGGATACCGCCATCGAAGCCTTTCCCGACGTCACCAACGCCCAGGTGACCGTCATCACCCAGATGCCGGGGTATGCGCCCGAAGAAGTGGAACGCCAGGTGACCGTGCCCCTGGAGCGGGTCTTGAACGGCACGCCAAACATGATCCTCATGCGCAGCGAGAGCCTGTTCGGGCTGTCCCTGATCACCCTGACCTTCGACGATCAGGCGGACGGCTTCCGTTCGCGCACCCTGGTGACCCAACGCATCGCCGGCGCCGACCTGCCCGAAGGCATCGTGCCGCATTTGGCACCCGATGCGACGCCCCTGGGGGAAATCTACCAATTCCGCCTGACCAGCGACCGGCACAACCTCTATGAACTCCGCTCGGAACTGGAATGGGGCGTGGCGCGCATCCTGCGCCAGGTGCCGGGCGTGGCCGACGTCATCAGCTTCGGCGGGTATTACAAGGAACTGCACGTGGAGGTCTATCCCGCCCGCCTGGAGGCCCATGGCTTGACCCTGACGGATGTTGCGGAGGCGCTGGAGCACTCCAATCTCAATGTGGGTGGCGGATTCCTGCGCCACGGCGATCAGGAATTGACGGTGCGCGGCATCGGTTACCTCGCCTCGCCCGAGGACGTGAAAAAAGCCGTGCTGAAGAGCCACGGAGGTACACCGGTGACCGTGGGCGACGTGGCCAGGGTCGTGCTCTCCCACGCGCCGCGGCGCGGCTCGGTCGGCTACAACCTGGAGCGCGACGTGGCCGAGGGCTTCGTCATTCTGCGCCGGGGCGAAAATCCGTCGCGTGTCCTGGATGGCGTTCACGCCAAGGTGGCGGAACTGAATGCGTCGATCCTGCCCAAGGGCATGCACATCGAAGCGTTCTACGATCGCAGCGATCTGGTGGGCAACACCCTGAAAACCGTCTACGACAACCTGCTGCACGGGTTTGTTCTGGTGGTGGCCGTGGTCTGGCTGTTCCTGCGCACCCTGCTCGGCTCCCTCATCGTCGCGACGGTCATTCCGCTGTCCCTGCTGTTCGCCTTCATCGGGCTGCACGCCCTGGGGATGCCGGCCAATCTGATTTCCATGGGAGCCATCGATTTTGGCATTCTCCTCGACGGTGCTGTGGTCCTGGTAGAGAACGTGATTCACAGGCTCCAGCACCATCGCCCCCGCACCCAGAAGGACGTGCGCCATCTCATCGTCGATGCCGCGGTGGAAGTGGCGCGGCCGACGTTCTTCGCCATGATGATCATCATTGCCGCCCTCATCCCTGTGTTCACCCTGGAGCGGGTGGAGGGGCGCATCTTCCGGCCTCTCGCCCTGACCTACAGCTACGCGCTCGGAGGAGCGCTGGTGCTGGCTTTGACCACGGTCCCCGCCCTGTGCGCGATGCTGTTCCGGCCCCATCACGCCGCCATCCGCGAACCCGCTATTCTGGAACGTCTACGCCGAGGTTACGCCCGCCTTCTGGAGACCCTGTTGACTCGCCGCAAGATGGCCTTGCACGGACGTCCCGAGGACGGCACCGACAACGAGGGCGTGAACATGAGCGAAACCTTCGTCCGCCTCAAGCCGACCGACGAGTGGCGACCCGGCTGGGACAAGGAACGCCTGATTCAGGCCATGCGCAGCTCCCTCACGGAGATTCCCGGCGTACGCTTCAACTTCTCCCAGCCCATCAAGGACAACGTGGAGGAATCGGTGAGCGGCGTGCGCGGCAAGGTGGTGCTGAAGATCTTCGGCCCGGACCTCGAAGCCATGCGCTCGGCCCTAGAACAGGCCAAAGTCGTGCTCAAGGACGTGCCCGGGGTGATGGACCTGGACTTGTACCGCGATGCCTCCATCCCGCAATTGCAGGTCCGGCTCAACCGCGAAGCCCTGGCGCGCGCCGGGGTCAGCGTGGAAGAGACTCAGGGCGTGGTGGAAACGGCGATGGCCGGGCGGGAACTCATCGACTGGTGGGAGGGCGAGCGGCCGGTGCCGGTGCGCCTGCTTCTTTCTCAGGTGGAAAAGGACGAAATTGCCCGCATCGGCGCCCTGACGGTGCCGAACGGCGCGGGGGCGCGCATTCCGCTCCGGGAATTGGCGGACCTGAGCATCGCCCAGGGACGCGCTTCCATCAACCGGGAAGCCAACAGCCGCTTCCTGGCCCTGAAGTTCAACGTGGAAGGCCGGGACATGGGGTCGGTGGTGAAGGACGCGATGTCTGCCGTAACCAACAAGGTGGAATCGCCGGACGGCCATTTCTTCGTGTGGGGCGGCGAATTCGAAAATCAGCAGCGCGCTATGGCGCGATCGCAAGTGATCGTACCGGTGGCCGTGCTCATCGTGTTGGGACTCTTGTACGGCGCTCTCAACTCGGGCCGTAGCGCCGCGAGCATCATGCTGGCAGCGCCCTTCGCCCTGACCGGCGGCGTGTTTGCTCTGGCCTTGGCGGAGATTCCCCTGTCGGTGAGCGCCGCCATCGGCTTCATCGCCTTGCTCGGACAAGTCTCCCTGATGGGACTCCTGGTAGTCGGGGCGGCGGAGCAGCGCCGACGCGACGGGGAAGCGCTGTTGCCGGCGATTATCGCCGGCGCGGCCGAGCGCCTCCGGCCGGTGCTCATGGCCTCCCTGTTGGCCCTGTTCGGCCTGTTGCCCATGGCCTTGTCCACCGGCGTGGGCAGCGAAACCCAGAAGCCCTTCGCCGTGGTCATCGTCGGGGGCATGGTTACGACCCTCCTGGTTGCGCTGTTCGTGCTGCCGGTCTTCTACACCTATCTGACCCCTAAGCGGCTGCTGACGCCCGAGGAACAGGACGAACTATGATGTGGAAACGTCCGGCCGTAAGCCGGTTTGTGGTGGGGATGGGTATTGTGTGCGTTGGCCGGGTTCTGCGGCGCCCACGCAGATTCAAGCCCGTTGCCCGAATCGGTTAATCTGGAGCAGTTGGTGCAGATTCTCAGAGAAAAGAGCCCGCGCCTCGCGGCGGAGCGCACCCGCATCGATATCGCCCGGGCCGACGTGGTGGCGGCGGGCGTCCTGCCCAATCCCGTGATCAGTTACGGCCGCTACGATCTTCTGGGGGGCGTCAACACCTTGTTCGACGGCAGCCAACAGCAACAGACCCAGGTGGACATCCCGGTGCTCATCGCCGGCCAGCGCCCGGCCCGGCGCGAGGCGGCGGAGCGGGGCGTGACGGCTGTGGAGGCACAGGTCGTCAATGCTTACGCCGGACTGCTGAAGGACACTTGGCAGCTGTTTGTGAAGCTTCTGGCTGTCCAGGAAAAGCGCGTCGCGTTGGAACAGGCCGAAACCGAACTGGACCGTCTTAAAGATATCGTGACGGGGCGCGCGGAAGCGGGCGCCGCCAGCCGCTACGAGGTGGTGCGCATGGAAGTCGAAGCGGCGGATTTGCGTGCGCAAACCGAACAGGTCCGGGCGGAGATGCTCGATCTGTCCGGCCAGATCGGAACCGCGCTGAGCCTGCCCGGCTGGACACCGAAGGCGGAGGGGATGTTGCAGCCGCTCGGCGTGAGCGTCGACCTGGCCGTCTTGAAGCAGCAGGCTGAAGCCGCGACCCCCGCGGTGAACGCCGCTCGCCGGCAGGAGGAGGCTGCCGAGGCCGGCATCGAAAAGGCCAAGCGGGAGCGTTGGCCGACTCCTGTGATCAGCCTGGGCAACGTCTGGACCAACAATCCCTACGGGCATGGCCTCGTTCGCCGGCCTTTCCGTAGAAGTGCCTATTTTCGATTATGGTCAGGGTCCCATCGCCAGAGCACAGGCGGAGAAGCGTACCGCCACATTCGAGCGGCAGGCCCTGTTGTCCGCGATTCTGGCGGAATTGGAGCGCGCCGCGGGCGTGTTGCTGAAAAATAGGGAAAATTTGATGCGATTCGAACAGGATGTGGCTGGGCGCCTGCCTGCGTTGAAAGAGATGGCGGAAGACACCTATCGGTTCGGCAAGGGGAGCCTCCTCGAACTCTTGGACGCCACCCGCGCGCGGACCGAGTTGGGGTTGCGGCAGCTGGAACTCACCGAGGCACTGATACTGGCGGAAATCGATGCGCTGGCGGCGGCGGGGGTGGAGTTATGCTCGAAAGTTGTGGATGAGGGGCTGAGGTAGGCGGCGTATTCTGGATGGTCTTCGAGGTCATCCATTCCTGTTGAGAGGAGCGAATACGCCATGAGTGAAGATAAGGTCATTCGGTTGAAGAGTCCAGGG
>NZ_DASPLO010000097.1:0-23712 GCF_035627495.1 Methylocaldum sp. | reverse complement strand
AAGCGCAAGGCAAGAACGGCAAAGTCATCGCCTGTGCCGCCATGCGCAAACTCCTCGTTCTTGCCTATGGCGTCCTCAAATCCGGTCAGCCCTTCAATCCTCAGTATGCGCTTGCATCGTGACCGCCAAGACGGTATCTACCATCGCGTTCGTCTAAGGCCGCCTCGATGAAGAATATTGGCGGCGATTTCCTCCACCGACATGGTCGAGGTGTCCAAATATGAAAGTCCCGCCGCTCGGAACAGCGCGTCCGCGGCACGGATTTCGTTTCGGCATTGTTCGAGAGAGGCGTAGCGGGTCGCCGGTCTCCGTTCCTCCCGGAGCTGATGCAGGCGTTCAGGATTCATGGTCAGACCGAATAGCCGCGCCCGATGCTTTCGGAGACCGGACGGCAGCGTGGAAAGATCCAAATCCTCCTCGGTCAACGGGTAGTTGGCGGCCTTGATGCCGTAGTGCAGGGCGAGAAACAGGCAGGCCGGGGTTTTGCCGGAGCGCGAAACGCCGACGAGGATAATATCCGCTTGATCGTAGGCGTCGACGCCAATTCCGTCATCGCACTCCAGGGCGAATTTCAGCGCTTCGATACGACCCCGGCCCAGCGCCGCATCGCCCAAGCCATGAGAGCGTCCGACCGCTTGAGCGGAAGCTTGTCCGAGTGCCGCTTCCATGCGATCGAGAAATACTTCGAAAAGATCGAACACCACGGCTTCGCTGCGTTCCAGAATGTGGCGAAGATGCTCGTCGGTCAGCGTGCTGAACACCAGCGGCGCTTGCCCGTCATGGGCGAAAGCGTTGGCGATGCGCCGGCAGGTTTCTATTGCTTTGGCTTCGCAATCGACGAAAGGCAGCGTGACGCGTTCGAAGGTCACGGCTTCGAACTGGCTCAAAAGACTCCGTCCGAAGGTTTCGGCGGTGATGGCGGTGTGATCGGATATGAAGAAGGCCGTGCGTTTCATGCTTTCCTTACCATGCTATACGGATTCCCATAGAATACTGGCTCATACGGGCTCAGCAAATTTATACGGGGTAATACCGATGAACGAGTACGTGGTTTGGTTCGATGCCTTGGGAATCAACGATGTGGGGCGCGTAGGCGGTAAGAACGCCTCGCTCGGCGAAATGATCGGCCGGCTTTCCGAGGCCGGTGTCACGGTGCCCGACGGTTTCGCCACTACGGCCGAGGCCTATCGGGATTTTTTCGCCCATAACGGCCTCGATCAACGCATCTGGACGGAACTCGACCGGCTCGATGTCGACGATGTCACGGCGCTGGCCCGCGCCGGCGACACCATCCGCCAATGGATTTTGAACACACCTTTCACCCCCGAGTTGGAGAAGGCCATCGAGGAAGCTTACGGCCAGCTAGCGAGCCAGTCTCCGAGCGAATTTTCCGTGGCCGTGCGCTCCTCGGCTACGGCGGAAGATCTCCCGAATGCGTCATTCGCCGGCCAGCAGGAAACCTACCTCAACGTGCAAGGCTTGGACGG
This sequence comes from Methylocaldum sp., assembly GCF_035627495.1. GTDB lineage: Bacteria > Pseudomonadota > Gammaproteobacteria > Methylococcales > Methylococcaceae > Methylocaldum. Next base: position 22,225 of record NZ_DASPLO010000097.1, on the reverse strand, counting down.
CGTGCTCCGGGCGGTCAAGCAGGTTTTCGCATCGCTCTTCAACGACCGGGCGATCGCCTATCGCGTGCACCAGGGATTCGAGCACCGCAAAGTGTTATTGTCCGCCGGCGTGCAGCGGATGGTACGCAGCGATCTCGCCGCGAGCGGCGTGATTTTCACCTTGGACACCGAATCGGGTTTCCGGGATGCCGTGTTCGTCACTTCAAGCTACGGTCTCGGCGAAATGGTGGTGCAAGGCGCCGTCGACCCGGACGAATTTTATGTCTACAAGCCCTCTCTAGCCGCCGGGAAATCGGCGGTGCTACGCCGCAGCCTCGGCAAGAAAGCCGTGAAGATGATTTATGATCCGGCCAAAACGGTGGTCACGGTCGATACGTCCGAAGAAGACCGTCTGCAGTTTTCCATTACCGTTCAAGAAGCGGAAGAGTTGGCGCGGCTCGCGGTGAGCATCGAGCAGCACTACGGCAGGCCCATGGACATCGAATGGGCCAAAGACGGTCTCGATGGTCAGCTCTATATTCTCCAGGCTCGGCCGGAAACGGTGCAAAGCCGCGCCACGCGCGAGATCGAGCGGTATCGGCTTAAGCAGAAGGGCAAGGTGCTGGCCGAAGGCCGCAGCGTGGGGCATCGCATCGGCACGGGTTACGCAAAAGTCATCAACAGCGTGTCGCAGATGGATCTGGTGCAGCCGGGCGACGTGCTGGTGACCGATATGACCGATCCCGACTGGGAGCCGATCATGAAAAGGGCTAGCGCCATCGTGACCAACCGAGGCGGGCGCACCTGCCATGCGGCGATCATCGCCCGTGAACTCGGCATTCCGGCCGTAGTCGGCTGCGGCGATGCCACCCGCAAGATTCAGCGGGATACGTTGGTCACCGTCTCCTGCGCCGATGGCGACACGGGCTATATCTACGAGGGCGAACTCCCTTACGAGATCGCCAGGATCAATTTGGACGAGATGCCCGAACTGCCGGTCAAGCTCATGATGAATGTGGCCAACCCGGAGCGCGCTTTCGCCTTCTCCGCGCTGCCGAACGAGGGCGTCGGCCTGGCCCGGCTCGAATTCGTCATCGCGCGGACGATCGGCGTTCACCCGAAAGCCTTGCTCGAATTCCACAAGCAGCCAGCCGAGGTGCGGCAGGCGATCCGGGAGCGCATGGCCGGTTATCGCGATCCGGTGAGTTTCTACGTCGACAAGCTGGCCGAAGGCATCGCCATGATCGCCGCCGCCTTCGCCCCCAAGCCGGTGATCGTGCGGACGTCGGACTTCAAGACCAACGAATACGCCAATCTTCTGGGCGGCGAATCGTACGAGCCGAACGAAGAAAATCCCATGATCGGCCTTCGCGGCGCCTCGCGCTATGTGGACGAGTCGTTCCGGGATTGCTTCGAGCTGGAATGCCGCGCCTTGAAAAAAGTGCGCGAGGAGATGGGGCTTGAGAATGTTTGGGTGATGATTCCCTTCGTGCGCACCCTGGAAGAAGCGCGCGAGGTTGCCGAACTGCTGCAGCGTTACGGCTTGCCCCGCGGGGTGAGCGGGCTCAAGTGGATCATGATGTGCGAGATTCCCTCCAATCCCTTGCTGGCCAACGAGTTCCTGCAAATCTTCGACGGCTTTTCGATCGGCTCCAACGATCTGACCCAGCTCACCTTGGGCATAGACCGCGACTCCGGACTGGTCGCCGGTGGTTTCGACGAGCGCAACCCGGCGGTCAAGGCGCTTATCCGGCAAGCCATTCAAGCCTGCCGTAAGCATGGCAAGTACATCGGCATCTGCGGGCAAGGGCCGTCCGATCATCCCGATCTGGCCCGTTGGCTGCTGGACGAAGGCATCGAAAGCCTGTCCCTCAATCCGGACACCGTGGTCGAGACCTGGATGTTTCTGGCCGATAAAAGCGTGGGTTGAGCATTGAGGAGGCTGACAAGCACCTAATTTTCCATTAAAATGCCGCGTTTTCGGAGAGATGGCCGAGCGGTCGAAGGCGCACGACTGGAAATCGTGTATACGGCAAAACCGTATCGAGGGTTCGAATCCCTCTCTCTCCGCCAATCATAGAAACCGAAGACGTTCGGTAAAATCCGTAAAACCCGCGAGTCACAAGGCTTGGCGGGTTTTTTGTTGTCCGGTAACGTCCGCCTAAAAACGCTTGCAGCCGGAGGGACGCGGGGGTAACTTTGGGGGTAAATGTCAGACCCCGGCGAGGTGTTACCCCCATGCCCCTAACCGACAACACAATTCGCAACGCGAAAGCGCTTGAAAAGCCCGTCAAGCTTAGCGATGCCGGCGGGCTGTTTTTGCTTGTTACCCCCACGGGCGGCAAGTGGTGGCGGCTCAAGTATCGGTTCGAGGGCAAGGAAAAGTTGCTGTCCCTGGGGACTTACCCCCAAGTGACCCTCAAGGAAGCCCGCGAGAAGCGCGACGAGGCCAAACGGTTGCTGAAAACCGGCATCGATCCCTCTGCCCAGAAGAAGGCCACCAAGACGGCCGACGCCGAGACCTTTGAGGCGGTCTATCAGGAATGGCTGGCGAAGTTTTCGCCGCGATGGGCGAAGAGCCACACCGAAAATATCACTCGGCGTATCGAAAAGGACATGCTGCCGTGGATCGGTAAGCGGCCGATTGCGGAAATAAAACCCGCCGAACTGTTGACCGCCTTGCGGCGCATCGAGGCGCGCGGAGCGCTGGAATCCGCCCACCGGACCAAGCAGGCGTGCGGCCAAGTATTCCGCTACGCCGTGGCCACGGGGCGGGCAGAACGCGATCCGACCGGCGACCTGCGCGGCGCCTTGCCGCCGCCGAACGGCGGGCGATTCGCGGCCATCACCGAGCCCAAGCAAGTAGGCGACCTGTTGCGCGCCATCGAGGCCTATCAAGGCTCCTTCATTGTCCGTTGCGCTCTGCGCCTGGCCCCGCTGGTCTTCGTCCGGCCCGGCGAACTGCGGCAAGCGGAGTGGGCCGAGTTCGATCGCGATCGCGCCGAGTGGCGCATTCCGGCCGCCAAGATGAAGATGAAAGACCCGCATATCGTGCCACTCTCTTCCCAAGCCTTGGCGATCCTGGCGGAGCTCTATCCGCTCACCGGCTCCGGCCGTTACGTTTTCCCCAGCGTCCGGACGAAAACCCGCCCGATGAGCGACGGGACGGTTAACGGGGCGATTCGCCGCATGGGCTACGGTTCAGACGATATGACCGCGCACGGCTTCCGGGCCATGGCGTGCTCTATCCTGAACGAACAGGGGTGGAACCGGGATGCCATCGAGCGCCAGCTTGCCCATGCCGAACGGAACGGAGTTCGAGCGGCTTATCACCGGGCCGAACACCTTCCCGAGCGCCGGCGCATGATGCAGGCCTGGGCAGATTATCTGGATGGGTTAAAGCAAGGCGCTGAGATTATCCGGATCGACCGCGTCAAATGACAAGATAACAAGGGCGGAAAACCAGTCCCGCCACTCACTAACAATAATTCAAATGGGGGGATAATGGTATTTGGAATACTGTCAAATAAAAGGATTAATGTTGTTATTCCAGTAAAATTGAACATTACTACCATGTATGTTTTTATTGGAAATGTTCTGAATGAGAGGCTCGATGCAAAATCAGATAAAATAAATTTCGATTTTTCACGTCTTGAATTTATTGATCCAACTGGAATGACAGTGTTATGCAACTTAATTGGGTTTCTTTACAAGAGCCGGGTCTCTGTAAGCTTTTCCGGCGCCAACCCTATGAAAAATGGTGCTGTAAAATATCTTGATGATTCTGGCTTTTTTAAGAAATACACAGGGAAATCGCTTTCTGAATCTCCCCGAGCTAGGGATAGTACATTTCCGCTAACGACTATAAGCCATGCAGAGAGTTATTCGTGGATAAATGACCAATTAATCCCTTGGATATCATTCTGTAAGGGGTCGGCCGAAAGCTCATTCTCAAGCATTAAAGTATGTTTTCAAGAAATCTTTAATAACATAAATGATCACTCGACAACCGATATTGGATGCATATGTGGCCAATATTTTCCTAATAAGCATGAGATCGAGATTTGTATATCAGACTTTGGTGTTGGAATCCCTTATAATGTAAGAAAGTTTAGCCCTGGACTTCCTGATCATCTTGCAATCAGCAAGGCTATGGAAGAGGGGTTTACGACAAAAACGAAGCAGAAGAATGCAGGTGCCGGTTTAGATATCTTGAGTCGATCCGTAGTTTTGGCGAATAAAGGAGTTTTGTGGGTTTCTTCGCTAAAAGGAATGGTCACCTGTACAAGTGATTCTGAAAAAATTAAGAAAACTGCAAGAACGGTCAATGGCTTCTATCCTGGAACGCTAATAAAGATGAGGATTAGCACTGATTTTATTCAGCCCGATGATGACTACATTGAGGTGTTCGAATGGTAATTAAAGTGCTGGATATAGTTAGCCAATGCTATACGAACGAAGACGGCCAGAAGGTCTATGACAAGATTTGGCCTGTTTTGATGCGTGGAGAGAACGTAGTACTTTCATTCGAAGGCGTCGATACTACTCCTTCTTCTTTCATAAACTCGGCTTTAATCCAGCTCCTTGGAGTTATGGATTTTGATCAAATAAAGCAACGACTGAAGATTATTAAAACGACCAAGCAAATTAATAATATGATTCGGCAACGATTTGAATTTGAAATAAATCGAGTAAAAACACAGAAATAGTTTCAAATATTGCCGCGCCTAGCCTTTGGCCGGGCGAAAAGCAGGCTTCCTTCGTCCGTTTGCATGGACCCTATCTTGAAGGGCGCCCTGAAAATCGTCTCAAAAGTCCCAAAAATCGTCCCAAAGACGGCTGAAATGGGACAACAAAGTTCGTAGCCTTGCGATTCCTTCCCGTTTTGTTCCAAGGAGTTCGTAATGGGCGCAATAGTTCAGCTAAAGCCGGGCGATCGATTCATTCGCCTAAAGGAAGTTCGGTTTATCACCGGACGATCCAAGACCCAAATCTACGAAGATCCCAACTTTCCCCGCCCGGTAAAGCTGTCCAAGCGCGAGAGCGCCTGGGTTGAGTCCGAGGTGCGCGCCTGGATGCAGTCCCGCATCGAAGCGAGCCGAGGCGCGGCCGCATGCTCCGCTTGACCTTCCCCCAACATCCGGCTAGCCTGTTTCCGCCGCTCAAAAAAAGATCGGCCGGGCGTGAGAACCCGAGTATTCGCAAGGCGTCTAAACGCCTCTATCTGGCGTTTTTTTACGCCCAAAATCTGTCTATGGCGGGCGATGCATGGGCGCGCTTCGGCGCGGCCGGTCCCCTTGCGAGCCGGTTTCTCACCCTGTGTGTCGTCCGTCGCCCATCCGCCGTGAGAAGCGGACGCGACGGCTCCAAATCCAATCGCAAGGAGTCTGTCATGGCTAACCATGTCCCTGGGCAAAATCCGCCCGCTGTTTCCCTAAACACCGCAATGTCCGCGGGTCCCGCGGATCTAATTCCGATCACATCGCCGGTCGTCGAGCGCCTCCCGGAGCTCCTGGACGTTCACCGGCTGGCCATCCACATTCACCGCTCGCTGCTTGAGACCGGCGCCGATCTGCCGGCGATCCTGAGCGGGTGGATACTCGCCGAGGCCGAGGGCCATCTCGCCGAGGCGCGGCGCGCCCTCGAAGCGGTTTCCGAAACCGTCGCCAAGGGAGTCCGCGATCATGGCTAAGAATACTCCCGCACATCCGCGCCAAGAGTCCGCGTGCAAGATTATCCCGTTTCCTGGAACGTCCGCCGAATACGGCGCGGGGCCGTTCGCCGAGCCGGTCGTCTGCAAGGAAAGCCGAGAGCTCCTGAAGGAGCTCCAGGAGCTGGTCGAACGCGGAGAGATCGAAGGGCTCGTCGTTGTGGGCGTCCTGCGGAACGGCTACGAGCTGACGGAAAGGTCGGGGTCGGCATATACGGAGCCCTTTGCTTATATCGCCTCGGTCGCGCGAGTGCTTCACCTCCTGAATGAAGGGGCTCTTCGATGAGCAGCAAGGAGACCGGTGAATGCGCGGGCAAATCAGGCGAAGGCCTGCGCCGCCGCCTTCCTCCTTACGGCAAGCGGCTGGCCGCCGTTCCCGTTCAGACGCTTGCTGTTCTGACGGGTTCCGAAGCGTGGCTCCAGGCGGCGTCGAAGACTTGGTTTCCCGGCCGGAAGTTGCTGCTCCCGTTTGGCGAAGATCCAGCCGGGTTCGATTGGTCGCCGGCCGAAGCCTTTCCCGATTGCCTCATCCTGACATTCGGAAAGCCCGAGTCGGCCGAAGTCATCATGACTTTGGCCGCTCACCTTCTCAACTTTGTCGGGTTGATTCTGCACCTCAGGCCTGGCGATCGCGTCATACGGTTCGAGGCGCGATCCCCATGACGTCGGATTCCGTTATTTCCCTGGATAAAGCCAAGGTATCCCGAACCAAGAAGTCGCGGCGATCAGGCGGGGGAGGCGGCCGGGCGAGCGCCGACCACCTGCCCTACGAGATCGACGGCAATCAAATCTGGCTGTACGACGACGAAGGCCGGCGGCCGTTGTGCAACTTCGTGGCGACGATCACAGAGGAAACCTTGCACGACAACGGCCTCGAGGAGGAGGTTCTGTTCCGCATCGAGGGACGCCTGCGCGATGGCACCCCGCTTCCACCAGTCGAGATTCCCGCCTCGAAATATCCGGCCCTGAGCTGGGTTTCCAGTGCCTGGGGCGCGCGGGCCGTGGTCTACGCCGGCACGTCGATTAAGGACCATACCCGCGTTGCCATTCAGGTGCTATCGCCCAATATCAAGCGCCGCACCGTGTATGGGCATACCGGCTTTCGGAAGATCGCCGGCGAATGGCTGTATCTGCACGCCGGCGGCGCGCTTGGCGCGGCGGGGCATCGGGCAGACGTCGAAGTCCGGACCGGCGAAGGCCACATGAAGCGCTACCGCTTCGACGCCGCGGCCGGCGACCTGCGCGCGGATATCCGGTCGAGCCTCAAACTCCTGGACATCGCTCCGGATAATCCGGGCTTGGGCGTGGTGCTGTTGGCCAGCGTCTACCGGGCTCCCTTGGGGGAAGCGGCCGTGATCGATCACGGCGTGTTCCTGGCCGGGCAAACCGGCGCCCGGAAGTCGGAAGCGGCGGGCATCGCATTGGCGCATTTCGGGCGGGGCTTCGATGCCCGGCACTTTCCCGCGAATTTCGACGACACCGAGTCGGATCTGGAAGCGAAAGGCCATGCGGCCAAGGATGCCCTGATGGTGGTAGATGACTTCAAGCCGCGCGGCACGGTGGCCGACGTCCACAAACTGCACGTCAAGGCCGATCGGCTGTTCCGGAGCGCCGGCAACCAAGCCGGCCGAGGGCGCCGCACCAGCGACATGAAGCAGCGGGCGGCTTATCACCCGCGGGGCCTGGTGTTGGCGACCGGCGAGGACGTGCCCCGCGGGCAAAGCCTGCGGGCGCGCTTGGTCATCGTCGAGCTCAGCGTCAAGGATGTGGATAACGCCGTGCTGACCGAACTTCAAACCTCGGCCCGCGAGGGTGCGCTGGAGCGTGCCATGGTGGGCTATCTGCGTTGGCTCGCTCCCAACATGGACGAATGGAAGGCGAGTCTTCCAGGGTATCTGCGGGCATTCCGCGATCGGGCGATCAGTGAAGGCTTCGCCAGCAGTCATCCGCGCGCCGCCGACATCTACGCCAGCCTGTTGACCGGCCTGGACCTGTTCCGCCAGTACGCCGTCGAAGCCGGCGCGCTGGCCGATGCGGACGCGGCGCCCGTGTTCGAGCGCTGCGAGACCGTCCTGAAAGACCTGATCGCCGCCCAGGGCGACATGCAGACGGATCAAGACGAGGTCGTGCAATTCCTGGGTTTTCTGAAATCCAGCCTCAACGCCGGGTATTGCCACTTCTCCGACTATCTCAGCCAGGGGGCGCCCCCGGAGCATCCGAGCTTCTGGGGCTGGCGGATCATTCCAAGTGCCGACGAGGGCGCCCCGAGCATCGAGAAACCGCAAGGGGAACGGATCGGATGGGTAGACCCGGTGCGGGTGTGCCTGGACGGCCACGCGGCTTTTGCGGCCGTCCAGGAGATGGCCAAAGCCACCGGCGAGAACCTGGCGATTACCGAGCGCAGCCTGTGGCGGCGGATGTACGAGCGCGGGCTGTTGCTGGACGTTCAGAAGGAAGCCGGCAAGGTGCGGCTCTCGCCGAAGCGGGTCATTGCGGGAGTATCCCGGCGCGTGTATGTGATGGCACGCAGAACTCTAGAAGACTAGGTATTCATTTTGAGTGGGGAGAGTGGGGAAAAGTGAATAGAAGCCACGCCGTTCAAGGCGTTCAAGCTCCCCACTTGGTAAAAATGAGTGGGGATATTCCCCACTTGAGTGGGAAGCTCAGCCAAGGCGATAAAGCATCCGAAAAGGCCGGGATTCCTGCCGATCCCCACTCCGAGTGGGGAGATTTCCCACTCAAAAAACGAGGTGGGGATCGTCTAGGGCACGCCAGCCGTGGCTTACAGCGATTTTCCCCACTTTCCCCACTCGTACGCGCATATAGGTCTATGCGGTGTGTGCGTGTGTGCATTTTCTTGTTTCCCATAGACCGGGAGATCCCATGAAACACAAAACGTCTTTTCGGGGCGGTGGATCCAGGACAACGCTCATCACCCATGACGGGCAAGTACGGGCCATGGCCAAAAAAGCCGGCGTTTGGGCGCTCTTGCGGGAGGCCAGACAACAAAAGAGATCCTGCTTGGTGATGCACGGATTGACCATCTTTGGCGCGTGTGCCGATGGCTATGCCGCATTTGCCGCAAGCCATCCCGCCGAACTGCTCGAAGCCTTCATGCGGTTGTCGCTGGAGATCGGCGTCGAGTCGGCCGAGATCCGGCCGACGGGAGAGCGCCATTGATGCCGCGGGTCCTTCCTGACCGCGGCCCCATGCGGGCGGAAAGCTCGCGATCGCTCGCTAGTCACCACCCTTTTTCTTAAGGGGCTAACTTAATGAATTCATTAGAAAACCAGATTACACAGCATGAATTCGCGGAGCTTATCGGGGTATCTGATCCGACGGTATCGGGCCTGGTGAAGCGGGGTATCCTGGAGCCTGGCGCGACCGGCGCCGCCTGGCTGAAAGCCTATTGCGCTCACCTTCGCGAGCAGGCCGCCGGACGGTCGCCATCGCTCACCGAGGCGAGAACCTCTGTTGCGCTGGAACAGAAAGCCTTGCTCCGGCTCAAGAAACAGCGCGAGCTGGGGGAATGGGCGCCGATCGAGAACCTAACCCTCGTGCTGTCGCGAGTCACGGCACAGATGGCCGCGCAATTCGATGCGATTCCCATCCGCCTTAAACAGGCCTTCCCAGAAGTCACCGGAACGCAGCTGAACCTGATCCGCACGGAGCTGGCGAATATCCGAAACCTGCTGGTGTCGGTGGGCGCCGAAGCCGTCACCAATGAGGCCGCGCGGCTCGTGGATTACGTTGACGAGTTCGATTTCGGCGAGCCGGTTGACGAAGAGCCGCGATGAAATCCCGCATCGAGCTGGCGGTCGAATTGATGCACGGCGCCGACGATTGGGCCGAAAAGAGCTACGAGCTGCGCCAAGCCGCGCGGCTGATTCTGAGCGAGATGGACGCCCTGGAATTGGAAGCCGTCGCCCGCCGGCTGGCCGATCGCGGCTGGACGGTTTCTTGGCTGCGCGTGTTGATCCACGGCCCGGAGGCGCTGCAACGTGATCGGCGTCGATGATCTTCTCGCGCTGGTCGAGGGGCAACCGCTCAACGACCGAACCCAAGCCTGGCTGCGCGAAGGCCTTCAGCGGAGCATTGCGACCGGTGCGCCGCTGGAGCGCGCCCTGGGGTTGACGACGCTCCCCGGACGCTCTTGGAGGGATGCCGTGCGCCAGCGCAAGGCCAAGAGCCTCGTGTGGCAGGCGGCGGACCTAATCCCCGCCCGTGACGCCTGGAGCCGTGCCAAGTTGCTATCGGCGGAGATCGCGAGTTTTCGGCGCTACCGCTGGAGTCGGCTGCTGGGGCTTGATGCGCCGCCGACGGCGCTGAGCGACCTGGAATGCATCCTGTTAGATCTGTTCGGCATGACTGGCGGCCGTCCGCCAGAAAGCCCGCAGCGGCTGTATGAGCTACTGACCGCTGCGACCGACCGCTCGGAAAGCACCCCGCTTCTCTCCGAGTGATAGCCGCCGCAGAATCGTCTCCAATTCAAAAACCCGGAGACCCCAAAGTGGCTCAACCCGTCATCCTTCTTGATCCGTCGCGATCGCTTAAAGATATCATCGTCGCTGGCGGACAAACCCTGCCCGAGGGCACCGTACTTACCCGCACCGTTACCGCCTCAACAATGACTGTCACGCCCGGCGCAACCAACACCGGCGATGGCGTTATCGCGGGCATTGCTGCCCATCACCGCGTGCGTGCTGGCCGCTACAGCGTCCGCATTACCGGCGTGATTCAGACCCCAGAAGAACGCTGGGAATTGTTCGATTTGAAGAATCCCGACGGCCACGTCATCGGAGGCGGCATCGTCGGTCAAGCATTCGAGTCCGGTGAACTGTCGTTCACCGTCAATCCCGGTTCGCTCGCCTTCGCGGTCAGCGATCGGTTCGAGATCGATGTGACCGATGTGATCGAAAAATTCGAGCCGCTCGACCCGACGGAGACCGACGGCCGCGAAATCGCCGCCGCCGTACTCCGCACCGATACGGACGCCATGGGCGGCGATACGACGGCCTCGGCGATCGTCTGCGATGCCCGCCTGTACTCAGGCCGGCTGGTCTGGCCCGCAGGAATCACTGCCGAACAAACAGCAATCGCACTGGCCGATTTATCGCGGGCCGGGCTCATCACCGACTAACGGAGGTCACATGCAGATCGATCTGGCGAAGTTGAACCGACTCGAAGAAGCCGCCCGCCAAGCGCATGTCGTCGTGATGGACGTCGACACGCGGCGGAACGAAGCCCGCGCCGAGTACCAGCGCCAGAGAAAGCGGCTGGAGCTGGACCTAAAGGAGACCAATAATGCGTTCCTTGCGGACAAGGAGGCCATCCGCGCCTGGCTGGAACGGGGCTGTCTCTTCCCGCTCCCCAAGACGGAAGACGGCTACTGGCAGAACCCTATGAACCAAGTCGCCGACCTCAAAGCCCGCGTTGACGACCTGACTGCCGAACACAGCCGCGCTCAAGAGCGCTGGCGGGCCTTGACCGATCCCTTGGGCGCGCTCCGCGACTTTGCCGCGCAATACGGCCGTCGCCGCGAGAAGATCGGCGCCCGGCTCGCGAACGAAGCGGTCGAGCCGGGCTACGCGCTGCCCGAGCTTTCGCCGGCGGCCGGGTATCCGCCGGCCGAAGGCGCCAGCGCGGCTGCGTCGGTACCGGCTGGTCCAAGACAACCCGCGGGACCAATCGCGGCGCTCAAGCATCTCTTCTCTCGCTGATTGGAGTCCCTTCCATGGCCAAACCTCACAATGAAACGACGTTCGAAGCCGAACTGACCCGGCTTCGCACCCTGATCGAAAACCTCAAAGACCGCCTCGACTGGCTCCATGGCGCGCCCATGCCCCTGGACGAAGCCAAGCAACAAGTCACGGAACGGGTCCGGGCCATGGCCAAAAACGACCCGTTAATGGGCAAAGTCGGATACTTTTGCCGTCCGGGCTATGGCGCCCATGACCTCATTACCGCGCCCGGCGGCGATTTCACGTCCGTGCTGTGCGCGCTGATGCCCGATCTCATCGAGCAACGGCTGCACCAGATCCTCGAGGAACATTACCGAACTGTCGAGGCGGGGCCGCCGATGGCGGAACGCGCCGACCGTCGCCTTAAGTTGGAACAGCAATTGTTCGACCTTGAGCTGCTTGAAGAGCGGCTGATTTGCGACTGGGAACGCGAGCGCGGACAAGTCTACCCACGCCGGCCGGACTGCAACCCCGGCGTCGTCCTTGGCTTTTGGGATAAGGAGGCCGCGTAATGTCACAGTCGCAACAACGAGCCTATTGCTTTAAATCCGAAATCATCGAGCTTTTCGGCGCCGATGGCCGCAGCGCCATCTTCCGGGCGGCTTCCGATTCGAAAACCGGCTACCAAAAGCTAGCCGTATCAGGAGGCCGGTTCATGTGGCTGTCGGCGACTGCCGGCGAAGTCAGGACCATTGAGCGCGCGCTGACGAATGCCATGACCGAGCGCGAACGCATGGAGCAGGCGGCCGATCAGTTTTGGACGCGCCAAGGCGCGATGCCCAAGCCGGGGCTGGGCATCGACGCCCCGGCCGTGCCGACCGCCGATCCTAATGCCCAGGCCGCCTGGGATCGGGTCCTGGGGCGATAACCGTTTCCTCGTGCCGCTGCACCGTGTCCGGCGTGTAAAAGCAGCGGTATCGGGCGGATGCCACACCGGACACCCTTTCAAGGGGCGCTTACCTCGGCGCGAGCGGTCTCCCCAGGCAGCTCTTGCTCAGGCTGCCTGCACGACCGCCTCAAGACCCGGCTTCGGCCGGGTCACCTTCCGAATAACGCTGGCGCGGCCGGCGCCGGCATCGGGACGGACATCAGTAAAGCCATCGAGGGTACCAATATATCGGACCGGATCGGGGAACTTGTCTAAGGCGAGATCATCACCAATAATCCATCCCTAGGCCTTTTGAGAACCAGTGGCATTCCCAGTTCGTCCCACGCGGCTTGGTTTTTTTAATTAACAGGCAGACGCGGGCAGCCAAATTTAATGACGCACTTACAGAGTGTGCTAGGCCAGCATATGCGGACTTATCCGGTGAGTACGGAACGCGATGACCCAACGGAAAAGCGGTGTGTTGAGAAGGTTAATGTGAAAATGAGATTTGAGAAGCACGTTTGGTTCAAGACGATGAGGCTAGGATTCGGCTATTGGCGTCTTATGGGAAAACAAACCTAATTTTAGGTCTATCTTAGAAAATCTCTTCTAGCTATAACCTTGGGTTAACCCTTAAAATTTGCGCTTTGCAACCTCCCTATAGCCGCGAACCTACATATAGCCTGATGGATATCCAAACGAAAGAACTCGATGTGACAGTTGAGGATATCAATGTCGTGGTGATCGGCGACTTCAATCCGAGGATTTTCCATCCCATGTGGTTTGCGCATTATGGGCTCCTTCGTGTAACCGAGGCTGAAGAGGCCAAAATTGAAATACTGCATCAGGATGTCTCGGCGTTCGCGATTAGCTGGCTCACTGTGCAAGTCCTGCGAGATCGATTTACAGTAGGAATCAAGGCTGATGTCTATCAATCTCACCTTAACGACTTGGTCCAAGGTATTTTCCAATTGTTGAGCCATACTCCAGTACGTCAACTTGGCATTAACGTTCACTTCCGCCTACGCTTCAGGTCTGAGCAAGATTGGCATAACTTTGGCCACTTTCTTGCGCCAAAGTCTCCGTGGAAAGACGTGGTCTCCCAGCCTGGGCTGCGAGGCCTCCAAATGCAGGGATCACGCGAAGATGAGCGGCCTGGCTTGCTTCTGGTTTCGTTGCAGCCAGATTTAGGCAAACGCGGTGACACGATCATACAGGTCAATGATCATTACGAGATGCCTAAAGCAAAGGATAAACAGAGGGGGATGTCCGAAGGTGCCGTATGGGCGGTCGAGGTTCTTCGGGAAAATTACAACCTATCCATCGAACGAGCTCGGGATATTGTCAAATACCTGACAAGAAATTTCCTTGCCGCAAAAACCGTGGATAACGGAGGTTGAAATGACCAATCTGTCCGATGTCCTTTCAGGTCGTGATTTAGCCGGCCGATTTGATATCAAACAGCTACTCGGAGAGCGTGAATTAGCGCGCCCATTTTCGGTAAAGGACGATTATTTAGGCAGCCGCGTTTACGGCAATACAGTGGAGGCAACTGCTTCTGCAAGCCCCCTTTTGGAAGACGAATCGCCCTTTATCTTAACGCCTCCTGAGCGACAATCACCATCTATTCATCGCTTCGTCAAAGAGCAGGAATTCGAAGGTACGGTAGTCGCGGTTAATGAGGATGAAGGTACCTTTACGGCACGGTTGGTGGACTTGACCAATAACTGTCCTGATGAAGAGGGCGAGTTTTTTCTCGCTGAACTCAATGGCGACGAATATCTAGTCGTTCCAGGAGCTTTGTTCACTTGGACTATTGGCCTACAGTGGCGCAATACCACAATGCAACGGGTCTCAGATATTCGCTTTCGCCGGTTACCTGGCTTTACCCGAGAAGCCATAGCTAAATCGGAGGCGGAGGCAGAAGAGTTAGCCAAATTCTTAGACGAACAGGATGCCCCAGAAGCTTTTGCCGCCCGCCCCAGATGAATTAGAAGTCTCGGTCTTTGGGCCGGGATACGGCGAAAGCGTACTGATTCATGTCGGTTCTGGTATCTGGCTGGCTATTGATAGCTGCATCGATCCTGTAACTGGAAGATCGGCACCACTTGGCTACCTGGAATCTCTTGATATCGATCCGAAAACGGCTATCGATCTAGTGGTTGCCAGCCACTGGCATGCCGATCATATCCGGGGACTGCACGAACTTTTCTCCACTGCTTCAGCCGCGAAATTCTGTTGTTCGAGCGCGCTTTGCCGAAAAGAATTTACGGCCTTAGGAAAGCTTTACAGCGGGGGAAAAAGCCGTATCCCTCTAGGCCCAGAAGAACTCTATCGATGCCTGGAGACAGTCTCAGAACGTATAAGGACAACTGGGCAGTCGCATCTTCGTTGGGCGACCGCCGACCGGCTATTGTGGCAATATGTTTCAGGCGGTACACCGCCCTCTTTAGTTGCTACTCTGACTTCCCTTTCACCGTCTGATTCAATGATCAGCCGTAGTCTTAAATTCATGGTTGATTCTTCGGCCGCGATTAAGAAAGGCTGCGTGAAAGCACGCCTCACTGCTGGCTCTCCGAATGACGTGGCTGTCGCCCTGCTCCTCAATATCAACGGCCGCAAAATCCTTCTCGGATCGGATCTAGAAGACGAGGATAACCCTCTTTTTGGTTGGTCCGCCGTCATGAGCGGTATGACGGCTCCAGGCAGTAGATCAGGAACTTTTAAGGTTGCACACCATGGATCTGTGTCGGGTTACCTCGATGACGTCTGGAATACGATTCTTGAGCCCGAGCCACTTGCTTTGCTAACGCCATTCAGGCATGGCAAGCATCGCATTCCGAATGCCGCAGATCGAGCCCGAATCCTAAGCAAAACGAGTCAAGCCTATATCTCGGCGCATCCTGAGAATGTCGTCAGACCAGCGAAAAAGCCTACAAAGATTCAAGGTCTCATGGATGGCGCTATACGCAACCGCCGGCTTGCAGCAGGTCCGATCGGTCATATCCGCTGGCGCGCATCAATTTGCAACCCAGCAGATAAAGGCACCGTGGATCTGTTCGATGGCGCACTGGCGCTGCTAGACGTGGTGTAGGATAGGTTTATGCCCCGCGCTGGCCGGGTTTCTTTTTAAATTTATTCAACTTATAGATTCATTGAATCCAGTGCGCCTTTGTCTGCCTAGCGAAAGGCACCCTGCGGGGGCACTACGGCCGATCAAAGGCTGAATTATGCACATGCTGGCGCCTAGCTGCCTAGCGATCCCGGTATAAGCTCAAGACCGTAAGCTTGGATTCAATGCTTATTCCCCCGCTTCGGCGGGGTTTCTTTTTTTGGAGTGCGTAAAGTTTGGGGGTAACTCCGGGGGTATCAATGCGATACTCGTTTCTAGACTATCTATAAAATCAAATATCTATAACCGAATTAGACAGCCTCTCTCCCAATTGAGAGACCGGAGAAGTCCGGGAAAATCCGAGAAACCCGCACAGCTTAAGGCTCTGCGGGTTTTTTTATTATCCGAGGAATTCCGGTAAGAAACGCTTGAAGCGAGGCTAATTTGGGACCACTAAGCCCTTGACCGGAACCAGATGCCCTTTGCCCTAACCGACAACACAACTTGTCATGTGAGGCCGCCAGACATCCCGGATTCGATCGGATTTCATCCGGGCTCGCGGAAGCCCGAAGCAAAAGCCGATCCACACGGACCCAGCCTGCCCCTCACCCGGACACGCCTCCCAAATTGGCCAGTGAAGCCCCTAGGGAACCCCCGATAAACGGCGCCAACATAGCGATCACCTGGGGTAATTGGCGCATGGGATCCCGCGATATACCGAAAGTCTCGAGATACTTCCCCAGTTCCGGATGTTCGGACGTGGGAAAGTTGCGATTGAACTCGCGCTTGGCGCGCGCATAAAGGGCCAAGGTGCAGGGAACATACAAAGCGATGACCATTAGGGAAAAGACCGCCCCCCAGTACATGCTCAAAGTCAGCGACCAGTTGACGACTTCGTCCTCCAGTTTCCCGTCCCCCAGAAAAACCACCGGCCACCGCAGCCAAGCGAGCATATGCAGGACGCCTATCAGCAGCATCGCAGAACCCAAATTGACCGCGTTTTTCAGATGGCTGAAACGCCCTTCGAGCAAATACAGGACTTCATCCGGGGGTAACTCCTTAAAAGGAGCCAGGGCGCTGCTTCCGGCCAGGACAATCGCGAAAGGCGCCACGGTCGCGATCAGATTGACCACGCCCACCAGTCCTAGGATGACCGCGAGCTGCAACGATGAAAAATAGCCTGACGCCTCGAGTACTCCGTAGGTCAGTTGAAAAATCGCGTTCACACTATTTTCGCGGAGAGCACCGAAAACGAAGTAGGCGACGGACAGGACCCCGAGCAGAACTATGATCACGCCGAAATAGGTGAAACATTGACGACTCATGTTGAGGCGAATCGTATAAATACTGACGACTGCCACCGCGACCGCAATGACGTAATAGACAAGAACCGCCGTCAGCCAGACCATTCGCGCGCGCAGTTCGGACAATTCCATGATGACGTCGCAGTCGAACGCGAAAATCTGATGGGCCAACTTGCCGGGGATCGTCGACAGTCCGAACCCGCCCAATTCAAATACCACGATAGCCGTCAGCAAAATCCCGATCGGAGCCACGGCGAAAAAAAGGCATCCGAACTCCTGCTTCGTCGCATCATCGGGAAGAAAAAAATGCTTCCTCATGGCCCTGTCTCCCTATGGATGTCACCACGCCGCCAGGAACGCAGCGGAACCCAGGGAACTCAACGCCCAAGTCGTCCAGCATTCCACTGTATTTCAATCCAGTTAACTGCTGCAGATAATCGGGGATTTTCAGCGAACGGTCCAAGGGGCTAGGTGGGCTGTGCCTACCCGACCTGATTGTCCAAGTTTTTGCCATATCCCTTCAAGGGCACGTTATAGCTCACGGCAGAAGCCGAGGCCAGAGGCAAGGAAGCCCAATAGATCGAGAGCGAGGGCGATTCAATCGGCCTGGGCGCGCGTCCTTGGCGACGATCGGAAGCCCCCGAGGCCTCCTGAACGATTTCCCCCCGCCTCAAGCCCGTGCTCGGTCATGTAAAAAGAGGCGGATCGGGCGGATCATGGCCGGGTGCTCTGTTTTAGACCGGCCGCGTTACCGCACCGCCGGTTCAGGGGGCGAAAGCGGGCGGCCTCCCCTTGGCGTTTTGCTCATGGCGCCACACGGCGGCATCAGGACCCGGCTTCGGCCGGGTCACCATCCAAATAAGTCGATCGGATTTGGCCATCGAACACGCGCGGCGCATCAATGAACGGCTGCTGGACGAGATGAATCGCTCTGGCTAGGGGCCATCAAGCAAACAAGGAAAGTCTGACACCGTATTCTCAGTTCGCGACATGAACCCGATTTGCCGACGCAGCCGGGTTTCTTATTGCCGAATTTGCCCGCAGTGGGAAACGAAGGCTCTTAAACGGGCGTAACTAAAAGAAGGAAGCCTGACAGCTTTCAATCACACCTTTCAATGACGTCTTTCAAATTTCTGATATGAGTCAATCCTTATTTCTTCAGCCGCGGCCTAGTGTTACATGCTTTTTTAAACAAGATAGGAGCCTCGGTTAGAAGAGACCGTTTTGAGGCGCGCCACCACACGATTTTGCTCTTAAGTAGAAAACAAAGGCCGGCTGAGGGGTGACCATGAAAGTGCCATCGGGAGTTGTGTAAACCTAGGCAAGGAGCCTCTTATGACTACGGATAGTGAGATTTCACTCAGTGACCACAAAACGAGCCCGCCAGATCTTTCTAATCCATTCTCAGGTGTAAACCGCCGTAAGTTTCTAAAAGGCGTCAAGAACGCTGCGGCCTTGACGATGACGGCGGGCCTCGTCAGTCTGGAGCCCTTGATCAGTGGTGGGAACACCGCTCAAGCCTTCCCGGAGGTTAATCCGCTCACCCCGAACGACCGGCTGGCCCAAGCCCGCGCCGTTCGCGAGGCCGCTGCACTGTACCACTTCGACCAGGGTATGCCGGTCCACGAGAACAACGGCGATGAGGATGAGTTTCCGAACTACATCGCCAATTACTCAAAGGGGCTGCCTCACAATCACTTCGGCGAGGTGGATGGGCCCGCTTATAACGCCCTAATGAACGCCATCGGCGTGGGCACCGAGACTGCCTTCAATGCTGTGCCCCTCGGCGGCAGCCGCAAGTTGACCAATCCACGTGCCGGTTTGTGCTTTGATCTGGAGGGAAAAGATCCGCAGCAGTTCACGATCCCACCCGCACCGAAGTTCAACAGCGCCGAGCAAGCCGGCGAAATGGTCGAGCTGTATTGGATGGCGCTCCTGAGGGATGTGAATTTCCTCACATATGATCGCCATCCCTTAGTCGCGGCGGCTCTCGCTGAGCTCAACGGCCTCTCCGATTTTCGCGGCCCGAAGGCCAATAACGTTGTAACAGTGCAGACCTTGTTCCGGGACGATGTGCCCGGAGGTACGGTCGGGCCGTATCTCTCCCAATTCATGTGGCTATTCACCCCCTTTGGCGCAGAGGTCGTGGACCGGAGGATGCAAGTTCTTGCAGCCGGCAGCGACAAGATGACCGACTTCAACGAATGGCTTGCGGTCCAGCGCGGCAATGTCCCCGGCACGGAGCGCTTCAAGAAAAAGCGCCGTTACATCACGACCGGTCGCGATCTCGCCCAATGGGTACATATAGACGTTCTCTTCCAGGCCTACTTCAACGCCTGCCTAATCCTCGGCACCCCGCCGGGAGGCGGCGGTATAGGCTGTCCGCTCAACCCCAGCAATCCTTACAGCAATGCGCGCAGCGAGGAAGGTTTCGGCACCTGGGGCGCCCCATTCATCAAGACACTCATGTGCGAGGCAGCGACCCGCGCCCTAAAGGCGGTCTGGTTCCAGAAATGGATGGTCCACCGCCGGCTCCGTCCGGAAGCATTCGGCGGCCGAATCCACATTCAAAAGATTTCTAACCGCTACCCCGGCATGATTCATGACGAGGTGCTTGGATCGGAGGCCGTGGATCGCGTGCATGGTAAGTACGGGAGCTACTTGCTGCCCATGGTTTTCCCCGAGGGCTCGCCCACCCACCCCGCCTATGGGGCCGGGCATGCGACGGTCGCCGGTGCCTCGGTAACGATTCTCAAGGCGATGTTCGACGAAAACTATGTTATCCCGAATCCGGTGGTGCCGAATCCAGCCGGCACAACGCTCCATGCTTACTCCGGCGAACCGCTCACGGTCGGAGGGGAACTCAACAAACTTGCTTCCAACGTCGCAACCGGCCGCAACATGGCGGGCGTCCATTGGCGGACTGATGCCTATTGGAGCCTCCGTTTGGGAGAAGAGATTGCGATCGAGCTGCTGCGGGACACCCTCACCACCTTCAATGAAGATATGAGCGGCGGCATTACCTTCACTGACTTCGACGGCAGAACGGTTACGATTACCCCGTCCGGCGTCTCCACCGGCTAAGGCGTAATTGCGTTGAAGGGGCACCGGTTGTCTTGTCGGGGAGTCTCCGGAAGAATCATCAAATTCCAGCCCTAATTGATGATAGGAACGCCATTGCCTTTCGGCGAGCGGCTTCGCGGCACCGCTAGCCGAGCGGGACGTTTGGTGGATTCCTGATCTGCCTACCAAACGCAGTGGGTAACTATGGGGGGATCAATGCGATTCTCATTTTTATGATTTTTGTAAAATCATGCTGTTAGACGTGAATTAGACGGCCTCTCTCCGCCAGTAAAAAGACCGAAGATGTTCGGCAAAATCCGAGAAACCCGCATAGCTTAAGGCTCTGCGGGTTTTTTGTTGTCAGGGGACTTCCGGTAAAAACCGCTTGAAGCCGGGGGCAACTTGGCTGACGTGAAGGCGAGTTGCCCCATGCCCTTAACTGTTTAGTCCCACGGTGTGCTGGAGTGATATACAAGCAGCTACGGAGGGACGATTTATGAGACCGGCTTTGCAGCGCGGTCCTATTTTCCGGTATTTACGTACCGGATACACTGCCCGAGGTTCTTAAAGCCGAACTCCTTATAGCCGCCGTTTTTGCATTCGTCCTTGTCGGATGGGAGAAGAGCGAGTTCGAAAGCACCAATGTCGCAGAAGCCGTCACGGGGTCGTGGCCGGCTTACCCCACGCTGATCGGTTACGACCCCGAGAGTAACGCCATCGGTCGTACCTTCGCAGCCCAGAGGATTGCCTTTTACGTCGTAAACAACAGCGATCCGATCCAGCGCTAGACTGCCTTCGAGGAGCGCATGAGTCAGCGTGGGACCGCCGTTGTCTTGGAGGGGGCCGAGCTTGGGATCGCCGATCAGCGGGGGATTGGGATGGCTCGCATCGAAGCAACTGCCATCTTCAATCAGGTTTTGCCCTACAAAGGCAATCGGCGGAGAGGTGGTACTGCTCACGCAATCCCCGCCCGTATTATCGGCAATAATCGAATTAATCAACGTAGTTTCGTCTGCATGCCATATTGCGTTTACATTGTCATACCATACATTTTTCCGAGCGTCGTGGTAGAAGCCTCCACCGAGTTCGGCGACATTGTTGGAAACGGTGGTGTTGGTGAGCGTTAATCGGGCCATCTGCTCGTAATTACTAGGTGTCTGGTGGATGCCGCCCCCAGTAGCGGTGGCATTGCCGTTTCCGGACACAGTGCTGTTCACGAGCGTGGCACGAAGGCTGGCGAATTCGATGCCGCCGCCGGTGTTGCCGACGAGGGTGCTGTTGGTCACAGAAAGGCGCCCGCTTCTTTCGAAAACGTTGCCGCCAAGGGCCAAGATACCGCGATCCGCATTATTGGCTATGGTGCCGTCCGTCACGTCAATGTCGGCGGCATAGCCGTTGATGCCACGACCGCCATTGTCGGCGATCGTACTGTTCGTGACATGCACTGATGCAAGACGTGCCGAGATGCCATCTCCACTATTGCCGGAAACACGGCTATTCGTGAGGACAAGAGAGGGCGGACACTCTAAGCCAGTGGTCCTACTCCTCAGCGAAATCCCGGTTTGGCCATGCTTCAGCGCGACTCCATTCAGCGTGACGCTGGGTGGCACGGCATAAAAGCCGTCACCACAAATTACAAGGAGCGACAGTAGATCGAAGACAGGAGTATTCGGGTCGATCGAGCGCGCAATCGAATGACCGTGGCCGTTGATCGTTATGCGGGTTTGAACACAAGGCGCTGGGTAGTATCTGCAGTCACTCATTACCACAGGCAATGCTTCCGTTAGGATAACGTCGCCGGTGAGTTCAACGGTGTCATCGGCCGAACCCGCAGGGCAGCCTCCGGTGGTGGTATTCGTATTCGCGGCCGTAATGGCATCGGCCAGAGTGCAAGCAGCGCCGTTACCGTCGATCGCACCCACCGTGAGAATAGTCGCCTCGGCGGACTCGGCCGCCAAGGCGAGAAGCGCCGCGAATACCAGCAGGTATCGATGAAGAGTTGCGCTGAAGATGAAAGCAACCATGTCTTGTTCCTCCTTGTTTGACTGTAGTCCTGCACAATCCGAGAGGCCGCTCGGGCGACACCATTGATAGAATGGCCAGCCGTGAAAGTCTGCACCTGCCGCCAATGTCTTTTAGTGGTACAGAAAACGGCAAAGCCGAACAACCCAGCTTTACCTTAGGGCACCTCGAATAACCGATTCTTTAGCTGACAAAAGGGGCGCGTAAAGGGTCAACAGGCGGCAAGCCCCGCCATTTTCCCGATATTGCCCACGCCCGGAGGGTTCATTTTGGCCCGAATCCACTGTTTCCAGCGGCTCCGGGCGCACCCCGGGGTCAGAAGGCGGCCACCCCGCAGGTCTTGAGGCTGCATAGGCGGCGCAGGTTATAGGTCGCCGCCTTTCCGGTGAGCAGGAAAGTAGCCCGCGCCAAACCGATGCAGCGCAG
>NZ_DASPLO010000096.1:0-2930 GCF_035627495.1 Methylocaldum sp. | reverse complement strand
AGCCATTATACCGACTTTCCACCCCCTGTCAACCCTTCTTTTCTCCCCGCCTTCCGCCACCGCCCCTTTCGTTCAGGCCGTCAGCACCGGAAGAGCTGACCATTATTCCAGCTCCTCCCGCCCCAGTCAAGCAGGCGGGTTATAAAAATGCGGACATGCCGGGGAATACACTCGACACGGCTACACTGAATGTAGACGAGTTCCATATTCGCCATCTATTGATTCCTGTAGTTCTATCGGGGCCCTCGCCTATCGTTATGCATCCATAAATGGACGCATCTGCAGCCCCATGTATCAAATTGGGCTGCGATTTACGTTTGCCCGTAATTTCTGAGTGTTCGCCTTCTCTCAATTTTCATACACCCAGCGGTCATTAAATCTGGCAAAACAAGCCTCATGACACATTGTCACAATTTCGTAATGTTACGGTAACGAAATCGTCATAGTTCCCTCGTAGGCTTTTGTTGCTTTAACGCGATCGATTGTTGAGTTGTAACCAACAACTCAACAGCGGGCATACGCAACACAACAGAGCCAACTTTAAACATACGCTTCCTGGAAAACATTCTTACGTTGGGGGGACCAATGAGATTCAAACGCTTGGCATATGCCATTTCACTCGCTATTGGTGGAGCCGGTGCACCTACTGCCCAGGCGCTCGACCTTTATATGGACAGCAAAACCAAACAGATCTATGCCGAACCGGGGCCAGGGCGCGTGAAGCTTGGAAACTTCGAAAAAGTTGACGACGCAGCAGTTGAGGAATCCAGACCCGCCAAAAAAACCGCGAAGGCCAAGCCGGAGGGCGATCAAATTAAGGCTGTCGAAGACCGTCTTAATAAGAAAATTGATGCCCTAGCCAACAAGCCGAAAGCGCCGGATGACGCAAAAGTCACTCTCGGCGCAAAGGGACTTCAGTTTCAATCCAATGACGGCAACTTCAAATTTAGCCTCAACGGCCGCCTCCATGCGGACGCCGCCATTCAATCCGGGGACAAGTTCACCACCTGGAATGACAGAAACAACAACGGCCTAGTCGATGATCCAAATACCACTAGGAATGGCAGTACCACAATCAATGAACCGGTAAGCAACGACCTCGACACTGGCACCGAAATCCGCCGTTTCCGCATGGAGTTCGCTGGCCAGTTCTATAACGACTGGAGATTCAAGCTGCAACCGGATTTCGCCGACGAGCAAGTCAGACTCAAGGATGCGTTCGTACAATATACCGGCTTCGACTGGGGTACCTGGACCCTCGGCCAAAGCAAGCAACCGTACAGCCTCCAGCAAATGATGAGCTCCAACGATATGCCGTTTATGGAGCGTTCATTGGAGTACGCATGGACGGACGTATCCGTGAATCGTGCGATTGGTCTCCGCTACGATACGTACGGTCACAACTGGACCGCTGCCGCCGGTATATACGGTGACACAGCCACGAGGCAAGCTGAGAGCGCAGCCGATGACGAAGGCTGGGGCGCATCGGGGCGCGTCACCTGGACGCCTTGGTATAAACCGGGCGAACTTATCCACGTCGGCGCGTCTGCCGCTTATCGGGTACCGCAACAGGCTGACAAGACCGTTCGATATCGCATCCGCCCAACCCACATCGATCATTTCTTTCCGATCGACACCGGGACTATCGCGAATATCGACGACGAGGTGTTTTTCGATGCTGAAGCGGCAGGCGCCTACGGTGCCTTTTCTTTTGAAAGCGAGTATAACGTGGCCTATCTACAACGGACCGGCGCTGGAATCGAAGACGCCAAGTTTGATGGTTGGCACTTCGATGTGATGTACAGCCTGACCGGCGAATCGAGAGCCGCCGCTTACGATCCGAGAGATGCTGTCTTTAAACGCTTAACCCCCAATCGGAACTTCGACTTGGCCGGCGGTTGGGGTGCCTGGGAACTCAAAGGCCGCATTTCCCAAGTCAACATGGACAAGCTTGGTACGGCCAATCAGCACGGCGGACGCGAGACAGCGGCGACCTTCGGCGTCAACTGGTATCTCAACCCATGGTTCCGCTTAATGCTGGACTATACCCACGTCATCGACATCGATCTCGGCACCGCCGGGTCAAGCCGGGCGCTTTTGGAAGGAGATCCGTCAGACCTCGACACTGTCCAGATGCGCGGCTCTCTGGCCTTCTAAACCCGCTCATTCCCTCTCTGCCTAGTCGATGAACCCCGTTTTTGCGGGGTTCATCGTTTAAACGCCAATAACCTTTGCTTTAGCACCCGATCAACCGACCACCTCATTGTGCCTGCTTTCTCACGGTTGCTATGATTCCTAAAGCATTTCAATGCCATAACTCGTCTAAGCACAGCAGCCTCACCCAAACCTATCGAGGAATGCCGTTTTATGGAATTCAAGGATTACTACAAGATTATGGGCGTATCGAGGGATGCCTCGCAGGAGGATATTAAACGGGCCTATCGCAAGCTCGCCCGGAAATATCATCCCGATGTCAGCAAGGAACGTAACGCCGAGGAGCGATTCAAGGAGCTAAACCGCGTCTACTTTGGAATGCGTAGTTTTTCCTCGCTCGGATCGAGCGCGTCCTTGACCCAGAGACGATCGGCGACTTCACAGGGATTGGCGTTGATGCCTTGCCGGAACATTTCGACCCGGTCGATGAGTTCCGCCGTGCTGGTATGGCAATGATGATAAGTGACATCCTCACGCAGCCAGCGCCAGAGAGCTTCTACCGGCATGAAGTCTGGACTGTAACCCGGTAGTGGGATCAGGTCGATATTCAAGCGAGCCGCGTGCTCACGAACTCCCGCCGCCCGGTGATACGGCGCCCCGTCCCAGACCAACTGGATCGGCCGGCTGGGAAACCGTTGCCGCAGACGATCTAGGGCTTCCTTCGTGTAGTCCCCATTGGCGCGCGGATAAGGCCAGATTTCGGTCTGGCCAAGGTT
>NZ_DASPLO010000095.1:0-15331 GCF_035627495.1 Methylocaldum sp. | reverse complement strand
GTTGAACACGATCACCGTGAGCCCCGCCGCCGGGCCGCTCACGCTCAGCTGCGACCCGCTGGCCCAGGCGACCACCAGCCCGCCGACGATGCCGGCAATGACCCCGGAGAACAGCGGGGCGCCCGAGGCGAGGGCGATCCCAAGGCACAGCGGCAAGGCGACCAGGAACACCACGATGCCCGCGGGAATGTCGCTCCGCAGGTGGCCCAAATAATAATGGAAATGCTTATGTATCATAGGACAGCGCCTCTTCATGTCGGATTGATGAGCTCACAGAGCTCCATCGGGTCTTGTCCGCGGAAGCCGGCCATCCGCCGGCGATGGCCTCAGGTGACTCCATCGCCTGATCGGTCCGGACAAGTGTGCTCCAGCGTCAAAGCGATCAATTCGTTAATGGGTCTCATCCTGTTTATCCCTGTCAGCGAATTCCGATTGCGAAGGGGAATATCCGACATGCTACCGTCAGACCGAACCACGCCGGCCACGACAGTCCATCCGTGAGTCAGCGCTTCGCGGCCTAATCTCCGCCGGCGCGAGCATGTCGGGAAACCATTCTATAGTCCGAACCTTTCATAAACCTTTCAGTTCCTCGGGAACCGGATAAGGATTCGGCGCCTCGTGAACGCTACCGGGCTTGCGAGTAGGTTAAGGCGCATGCTCAGGCAGTCGGCTTACGGAGGCATTCGTGCTGCTCCGTCGATACCTCAGCGCGAATGAAACGAGCCTCGATGATTGTCGGTTATGTAAAATTCCTGCGGCGGGTATGCTCCGGAACCAAAGCGAATATGAACGCGCTCTAAAGAGGATGCATCCCAAATTCCTCCACACCGGCGAAGCAGGCTACTCTCCGATCCGGAAAATAAAGGTCTGGCTGTCGGGATTGCGCTACGCCATTTTTTACGACTTCAGCGTGGCCTATAAAGTCGTCCTGTCCGTGATCGTCCTCTCGGTATGTTTTTATTTCCGCCAGTGGATCGACTTTCTTCTGGTCATGGTCGTAACCGGCCTGATGCTGATCGTCGAGATGCTCAACACCACCATAGAGGCGCTTTGCGATTTCGTAGAAGACCGGGAAAACTTCAAGATAAAGGTCATCAAGGACATCGCGGCGGCCGCGGCCGGCATCAGCATCGTAATGTGGCTGGTGGTTTTCCTGACGGAGATCAGCCGGATTTGGTACCTTGTTTATCCGGACTAACCCTCTATAGCCGTCACCGCGAACGCATTTCCCCCGAACTCGCGGCGGATATGCCTTCCTGGCCCTCCGATCTGCCTTTTCAGCGCAATCAACGCTGCTGACGCCACCGGTAATAAACCTTGCCGTCATCGCAGCGCCAGCCGGCTCGGTCGCGGCCCTCGGTATCCGCAAGACTTACGCAGTGGTGCGCTTGGCTGAACTCATTCCAGTCCTCGTCGCCCTCGCGCACGGACCACAATAGAGCAGCCACGAAGAGCAGCGCCACACCCAAAGATACGAAAACCACTATTTCTATAGGTTTCATAGCAACTCAACGCCATAAATACAAAAACCTTAGCGGGTGTCGGCAACGCATCGCGAGCGGTTGAAGCGCGAGCCTGTCCTGAGCTTGTCGAAGATGCCGCAATCAGGCCGCGCAGTAGCTTTTCCCACATCCTTTTAGACCGGTGGTTCGATAAGCTCAAAGGTATTATTGTCCGGATCCCGGCAGAACAAGGCCGGGCGGCCCGATTGACTCACGGTATAGCGGACTCCGGCGCGGTCGAGATCACGTTTGATCGCTGCCAGATCCGCGACGTTCAAAGCGATATGGCGGTCGCGTCCGCCATGTTCCGGCCGCTCCGCACCCGCATCGGGGTTCGGCACCTGAAGCAGATGTATCTGCTGTTCGCCGATTTCGTACCAAATCCCATCGAAGCTCAAAGGCGGACGCTTGTCGCTGGGAATCAATCCGAGGATACCCTCAAAGAATCGCCGAGAGGCGTCCAAATCGCTTACGATCAATGAGGCGTGATTAAAACCGGTGATCTTCATAGCTCTTCTTGAATGGGTTCACTAAATTTCTCTTAACCGGTATTTTGTCGCCGACGTTCCGACAGCACAATGCATTTCCGCACCTGGCCGCCACTACGTCGATAATCGGTCCGGCCACGATTTCGGGATATAATCCGCAACTTTGATCAACTATCCGAAACCGTTGTGGCCAGTCTAACCATAGATAAACGTGACGTTTCCACTTTCCAAGGACTGATCCTGGCGCTGCAGGAGTACTGGGCGGCACAGGGCTGCGTCATTATGCAGCCTTTGGACATGGAGGTCGGGGCGGGCACTTTCCACCCCGCGACATTCCTTCGGGCCATCGGCCCGGAACCCTGGAATACCGCCTACGTGCAACCCTCCCGCCGCCCCACCGACGGCCGTTACGGCGAAAACCCCAACCGGCTCCAGCATTATTACCAGTTCCAGGTCATTCTCAAACCGAATCCGCCCGATATCCAGGAGCTGTATCTTGGGTCCCTCCGCTTTCTCGGCTTCGACCTGCTCGAGCACGACGTCCGCTTCGTCGAGGACAATTGGGAATCGCCGACCTTGGGCGCCTGGGGCCTGGGTTGGGAGGTCTGGCTGAACGGCATGGAGGTCACGCAGTTCACTTATTTCCAGCAGGTCGGGGGGCTGGACTGCCGCCCGGTCAGCGGCGAAATCACCTACGGATTGGAACGCATCGCCATGTACCTGCAAGGTGTCGAAAGCGTGTTCGATCTCGTTTGGACGCGCGGACCGAATGGACCGGTTACCTATGGCGACGTCTACCACCAGAACGAGGTGGAAATGTCGGCCTTCAATTTCGAGCATGCCGACACCGAATTCTTGTTCGGCTGCTTCGATACTTACGAGCGCGAGTGCCAAAATCTGATCGCGCAGGATTTACCCTTACCCGCCTACGAAATGGTGTTGAAAGCTTCGCACTCCTTCAACCTGCTGGACGCGCGCCGGGCCATATCGGTCACCGAACGTCAGCGCTATATCCTCCGCGTTCGCGACTTGGCCAAATCCGTCGCGGAAGCCTACTACCAGCGCCGGGAAAAGCTCGGGTTTCCGCTGCTGAACCCGAGGAGTGCCGACGATGAGTGAAATGCGCGATCTTCTGTTCGAACTGGGCACCGAGGAATTGCCGCCCAAGTCCCTGCTAACGCTGAGCCTAGCGTTGAAAGCCAATGTCGAGAGCGGTCTTGCGAAAGCCGCGCTGGGCTTTGAGGAAATCGTACCCTACGCGGCACCGCGCCGGCTTGCGGTATGGGTAAAAGGTTTGGCGACGGCCCAAGTCGATCAAACCGTCGAAAGGCGCGGCCCGGCGGTCAACGCCGCGTATCAAGCGGACGGGTCACCCTCTAAGGCCCTTGAAGGCTTCATGAAAAGCTGCGGAGCCGCGCTCGAACAACTTACGACCCTCGAAACCGACAAAGGCGCATGGATCGGTTTTCGCCAGGAAGTGAAAGGCGGCCGAACCGAGAATTTGATCCCCGACATTCTGCGCCAGTCGCTTGCGGCTCTCCCCATCGCCAAACGGATGCGCTGGGGGGCCGGCACCGCCGAATTCGTGCGTCCGGTGCACTGGATCGTGCTGCTGTTCGGCAGCGAGGTGATCGATGCCGAAATCCTGAGCGTGCCGACCGGCCGTGTGACCTATGGCCATCGATTCCACCACCCGGACGGCCTGGTTTTGAACGAGCCAGGCGACTATGCCGACAAGCTGTTCGACGAAGGGTTTGTCATCGCCGATTTCGAAGCTCGCAAGGCCAAAATCCGCGAATCGGCCGAAGCCACCGCCGCCACGATCAACGGTTGCGCCCATATTGAGGCCGATCTGCTGGACGAAGTTGCATCTCTTGTCGAATGGCCGATTCCGATACTGGGCGGATTCGACGCCCGTTACCTGTCCCTCCCGCCGGAAGTGCTGATTACCACGATGCAGGCGAATCAGAAGTATTTCCCGCTGAAAGACAAGCAGGGGGGACTACTGCCTTATTTCATCACGTTCAGCAATCTGGACAGCCATACCCCGGAAA
Organism: Methylocaldum sp.; assembly: GCF_035627495.1. GTDB lineage: Bacteria > Pseudomonadota > Gammaproteobacteria > Methylococcales > Methylococcaceae > Methylocaldum. The sequence goes on along the minus strand of NZ_DASPLO010000095.1, from coordinate 11,287 downwards.
CTATTCGGGCCGGAAATGAACGGGTCGTGCGCCCTCGCCTTTCCGATGCCGAGTTCTTCTGGAATCAGGACCGCAAGAAGACGCTCGAAAGTCGTGTCCCCGACCTAGCTCAGATTACCTTCCAAAAAACTTTGGGATCGCTACTCGACAAGACCGACCGGATCAAAAGCCTTGCCGTAGTCATTGCCGAACGTCTGAACACGGAAAGCGCCTGGGTCGAACGCGCGGCTCTATTGGCCAAAGCCGACTTGCTGAGCCTCATGGTCGGCGAGTTTCCCGAGTTGCAGGGGACCATGGGCCGTTACTACGCCTTGGCCGAGGGAGAGCCCGAGGAGATCGCGGCCGCCATCGAGGAACAGTATTTGCCGAAAGTTTCCGGCGGTCCCTTGCCGCAAACGGGCACCGGTCTGATGCTGGCCCTGGCCGAGAAGATCGACACCTTGACCGGCATCTTCAGCGCCGGCCTCATCCCGACTGGCGACAAAGATCCCTATGCTTTGCGCCGCGCCGCTTTAGGCGCCATTCGCATATTGCTCGAAGCCGAGTTGGATCTGGATCTTCCGGAACTCCTGGACTCCGCTCTGGCTCAGTTCACTCATGCTTTCGACGCCGAAAGCGTTCGCGGAAACGTTTATGAGTTCATTCTCGAAAGGCTCCGCGGGTACTGCCTGGAACGAGGCGTTCGGCACGACGAGTTCGAGGCCGTTTTGGCGGTCAAGCCTACCCGATTGCCGGACTTCGATCGGCGCTTGAAAGCGGTGCGGGAATTCCGGCAACTTTCTGCGGCAGAAAGCCTTTCCGCTGCCAACAAACGAATTCGCAACATCCTGCGCAAAGCAGAAGAAGAAATCGTCGCTAACGTCGACGATCACGTGTTAACGGAAACGAAAGAGAAGGATCTTCTGGAAGCGGCGCGGCAAGCCAAGGAAGATATTCTTCCGCTGCTGCACGAACGAGACTACACGGGAGCCTTGTGCCGTCTGGCGCAGCTCCGCGAAACGGTCGATGCCTTCTTCGATAGCGTCATGGTGATGACCGAGGATGCCGAGCTTCGGCGTAACCGGCTGGGTCTCCTGGGAATAGTCGAAGGACTGTTCCTGAACATCGCCGACATCTCCAAGCTCCAAGGATAAGCAGTCAGGCATTATGTCGAAATTCGTCATTCTCGACCGCGACGGCGTCGTCAACGAGGACTCCTACGCCTATATCAAATCGCCCGACGAATGGGTGCCCATCCCCGGCAGCCTCGAAGCGATAGCCCTTTTGACCCGGGGAGGATTTCGCATCGTGGTCTTAACAAACCAATCCGGCGTCGCCCGCGGGCTGTTTGATTTGATCACCTTGGAAAATATCCACCGAAAGATGCGCACAGCCGTCGAGGCCGCGGGCGGCCGAATCGAGGAGATCTTCTTTTGCCCGCACGGCCCCGAAGACGCCTGTGACTGCCGTAAACCCAATCCGGGTTTATTCCGCGCCTTTGCCGAAAAACATAAGGTCGAGCTGAAGACCGTGCCGGCCGTTGGCGACTCCTTCCGAGACCTGCAGGCCGCGCAAGCGGCCGGGGCGCAACCCATCTTGGTAGAAACCGGCAAAGGCATGAAAACTCTAGCCCGTCATCCCGATCTCGACCTACCTATCTTTCCAAATCTCTATGCAGCGGCCCAATACATCCTTTTTAATGCTGATTAGCGTCTGTTTGCGTTCGACAGCGTATTTTGTCGGGCAAATCTTGTCGACTCTGCTGTTGGGACCGGTGCTACTGGCCGCCTACCCGCTCCGGTTCGAAACCCGCTATGCCCTCGCCAATCTATGGGTGAGATTCAACATGTGGATGCTCGAAACCGTCTGCGGCCTGAAGTATGAAGTGCACGGGCTGGAGAATATCCCAGAGCGCAGCGGGATCATCCTCTGCAAACACCAATCGGCTTGGGAAACGCTGGCTTTGCAAGCCATCTTCCCGCCCTTGGTGTTCATCTTGAAGCGGGAATTGCTCCGTATCCCCGTATGGGGTTGGGCCATGGCGACTCTGGAACCGATCGCGATTGACCGGCAAGCGAAATCCGCCGCCATGAAACAGATTCTGAAAGATGGCGAAGAGAGATTGAAAAGTGGCCGCTGGGTCGTCATTTTCCCCGAAGGAACTCGGGTCGCCCCGGGGCAAAAAGGACGTTACGGCGCTAGCGGCGGAATACTCGCCCATCGCGTCGGCTGTCCGGTAGTTCCCGTTGCCCATAATGCCGGCGAATACTGGACGCGCAACGGATTTCTGAAATTCCCAGGGCTCGTGCAAGTGCGCATCGGTCCCCCGATCGATTCGACGACGCTGAACTCCAGCGAAATCAACCATCAAGCGGAACATTGGATCGAGAGCCAAATGGCCGAGATCAGCGGATTCGGTCCGTATGCTCGGACGCTTTCATCGAGCAACGCGCCGACGGTATTGCAATAGATATTGGTGGGCCGGGAATGGCTACCGCCTGATCCCGGCCTGCACGCTGCCTCGGAACAAGCCGGTTTCCTTATCTCAAGAATTGCCGGTTTTATAACGCTGCAAACTAGCCTCGGCCTCGTCCAAATCGACATGGCAGCGGTGCACCCAGTCTTCGCCCCAGTAGAAGTTACAGCTTGTTTCAGCCCGCAATAAGCGCCAGAACGCGTCATTAAGATCGTCTTTTTCCGCTTCCGGTAATCCATTCGCAGCGGCGCCATTCCGAGCTTCGTGCACTGCCTTACTCACGGCCTGCAATCGAGCCAAGGAGTGTTTCTGCGCCGTGGAACCGGTCCATTGCATGAAATCCCGCCCGTGGTGCCAGCCGGTATTCCAGGCGCCGGTTCTTACCGTGACCTCGCCGTATGCGCCGAAACGGTCCAGATAATCCTTGATAAAAACAGGCCGAATCAGACTGTTCTTGCGGGCTTCATCCAGTAGCTTCCGATAGAACGCACCCCAGAAATTCACCTCGTTGGTCGTATTCCGGAACCAGCCTCCGTTTTCGCCGTCCGTGCAGGTCGTGACCAGCGGCTCGAAATCGCACCATTGCGTTCGTTGAGCCAACTCCTTCACGAACCAGATATAGTCCATGCCCGATTCCTGAGCATCTGAAAGTTCGCGATCGCGCACGACGACGATGATTTCCTCCCCTTTGTATCGCGCGATATGGGGGCGATAGCGAAGTTCGTGCCACTGCATCGGCGTAACCGGCTCCACATGATCGCTGTCGACGATCACATAGCGGTAGCCGAACTTTCGGAGCAGTGGAATCAGCTCCATGGAGAATCCCATTTCGGGCGGCCAAAAGCCTTGAAACGTGTTCCGCCAGAACAGGTGTCCGGCGATGCTTTGCCACCGCGCCAGATGTTCGCTGCGGTCCGCCTCGGGGATGAGCGGAAAAACCGGATGGTAATAACCCGTTCCGAGGATATCGATGATCCGCTCGTTCTGGAGGTGCCAGATTAGCGATCCGCAATCGACAATACCGTAAACGCGGTCCTGAAATTCCGGATTCGACAAGGTTTCAAGCAGCGTCCCGGAAAGCGAAAGATGGACCCTCGCGACATCTTCATAGCCCCAGAGAAACCGCGGAATGCGATCGTAGGCATAAAGAATCTCCCGAGCCTCCCAAGGCTGATCGGAAAGCAGGTGGTCGAGATTGCCGGGCGGCTGATGTAGGTTCAATACCAATGCGTGATGAATGGCGGACATAATCCCTCGATTGTTCAACTCAATCACGAACTCGCAAGGCTTATTATGCCTATTGACGAGTATGTTGGGGACACATCAAGAGAGGGATTTTGCCTAGAACCACGGACCGGGATGGGATTAAAGCGCCGCCGTCAGGGATCGGGCCGTCTCTCAACCCCATCGACAAACAGCTTTTTGACGGTTCCGTTGACGGTGTACTTTACGACCGAATTTTTCCCCACGACCCCATGGGGCACGCCGTTCCAGGTCAGCCTGCCATCCTTGACCTCCACCCGATCGCCATTAAGAGCGATTGTTCCATGCTGTCCAGTAATCACGGCCTGCGCATGCGAACCCCCGACGGAAACGGATGATATCGAACTGGATACGGTTGAGCTTGAATTGGTAGCTGCGAAAGCTGACGAACCATGCTCTGTCGAGTACATAAACATGAGCGACGAAATGAACGTCGAGAACTGTTCCTTGTTCATGATCCTTCCTGGTTAGATGTAAGTTTCGCTATATCCTAACGTCATTGACCACGGCATGCCAATGACTAAACAGCCGCTATCTTAAACGCAAGGTTATTCGCTAACCCTCAGCCATCGCCCGCTTCCCGAAGCGATGCGAGTTCACTGCCCAGTCCCGCAATGGCCGCTCTCGGAAGTTCGTTTAGACCGATTCCGCCTTCCCGATTGTGAGCGATGATGGCCTGCCGCATACGGGGATCCCAGAATTTCACGATATGGTCGGCGATACCGTGGACTGCGGCTGAACGGTCCGGCTCGGCGTTGAAAAAATTGCCGATGTCATTGGCCATTTTTACCAGGTTTTCAATATTCATGATTTTCGTATTCGGAAGATTGAAGACGGCGAAATTGATGATTAGGCTTCGTTATGCAGTAAACGCTGCGGATTTGCGTAAACCACGTGTTTGTCGCCCCGGGCGAAACCGATGAGCGTGACCCCGGTATCTTTAGCCAAGCGCACGGCGAGACCGGTAGGGGCGGAAATCGCGGCTAGAAAGGTGATGCCGACCGACGCGCATTTCTGCACCATCTCGTAGCTGGCGCGGCTGGTGACGACTACGAAGCCGCCCCCCAAATCGGCGCCTCTCCGAGCGAGCGCACCGATCAGCTTGTCCAGGGCATTGTGCCTGCCGATGTCTTCGCGGACCCACTGTATGCCCCGTCCCGGCACTACCCAAGCTGCCGCGTGTACCGCCCCCGTAATGCGGTTGAGCCGTTGATGATCTGTTAGTTCAGCCAGCACCTGAGTCAACTCATCCGACGATACTTGCACCCCCTGCCCCACCGGCGCCGGACGGCGTATGGCCTGTTGGAGGGTGCGCGCACCGCAAAGTCCACAGCCGGTGCGGCCGGTGAGATTGCGGCCCTTGTCCGCGGCCGTTTCGCAACGCGCCTCGGGTATGCGCATACGCACCTCTATGCCCTCGGCGCGCAGGTAGACCCGGATCGAATACACCTCGCACGGCGAAGCGACGATATTTTCGGTAAGGCTGAACCCCAAAGCGAAATCTTCCAGGTCCAACGGGGTCGCCAGCATGACCGCGTGAGGCTCTCCGTTGTACAGGAGGGCAATCGGCACTTCCTCGGCAATACAGTCTTCCTGGTCGGCGTGCTCATCGCCACGCCAGCGTTCGACCGGACTGATCTGATAACTGGGCCATCCCAGTTCGGAGGCGACAACGGCCATCCGGTATTCTCAACTGTCGGTGATCGAACGCTGCTCCAGCAACGCCAACTGTTCCTCCGAGAACTGCTGGTACTGGCGCTGCCATTCCGACGGCTCGGTGACCTTGGTCACCTGCACCGCCGTCACCTTGTACTCCGGGCAATTGGTCGCCCAATCGGAGTTGTCGGTGGTGATGACGTTGGCGCCCGATTCCGGAAAGTGGAAAGTGGTATATACCACCCCCGGCTGCACCCGTTCCGTGAGAGTGGCTCTCAATACGGTTTCCCCGGACCGGCTCTTGATCCCCACCCAGTCGCCGTCCTTGATACCGCGTTGTTCCGCATCGTGCGGATGGATTTCCAGACGGTCCTCGGAATGCCAAACCGAGTTCATGGTGCGGCGGGTCTGCGCGCCCACGTTGTACTGGGACAGGATACGGCCGGTGGTCAGGATCAGTGGGTAACGGCTGCTGGTCCGCTCCTGGGTCGGCACGTATTCCGTCAGCATGAAGCGCCCTTTGCCGCGCACGAATTGATCGACGTGCATGGTCGGCGTACCGTTCGGTGCCTTCTCGTTGCACGGCCACTGCACGCTGCCGAGTTCGTCGAGTTTGGCAAAGCTGACGCCGGTAAAAGTCGGCACCAGCCGCGCGATCTCGTCCATGATCTCGGACGGGTGCGAGTAGTTCATGGGGTAACCCAAGGCATTCGACAGCAACTGGGTCACTTCCCAGTCCTCGTAACCGGCCAGGGGCGGCATGACTTTCCTTACCGGCGAAATACGCCGTTCGGCATTGGTGAAGGTGCCGCTCTTTTCCATGAACGATGCGCCCGGCAGAAACACGTGGGCGAATTTTGCGGTTTCGTTCAGGAACAGGTCCTGAACCACCACGCATTCCATCGCTCGCAGGGCAGCATGGACATGCTGGGTGTCCGGGTCGGACTGGGCGATGTCTTCGCCCTCGCAATACAGCCCCTTGAAGCTGCCGTCCAGTGCGGCGCCGAACATGTTGGGAATGCGTAGTCCCGGCTCGGACTCCAGAGTCACGCCCCAGGCCGATTCGAACAGCGCACGGGTGTCGAAGTCGGACACATGGCGGTAACCGGGGAACTCGTGTGGAAACGAACCCATGTCGCAGGAGCCCTGCACGTTGTTCTGGCCGCGCAAGGGGTTCACGCCCACGCCTTCGCGTCCGACGTTGCCGGTGGCCATGGCGAGATTGGCGATGCCGATGACCGTGGTGGAACCCTGGCTGTGCTCGGTGACGCCGAGGCCGTAGTAAATGGCCGCATTGCCGCCGGTGGCGTAGAGCCTAGCGGCGGCTCGCATCGTCGCCGCTGGAACACCGGTCACGGATTCGGTGGCTTCGGGTGAATTGCGCTCTTCGCTGACAAAGGCTTTCCACTTCTCGTAGGAGGCCGGTTCGCAGCGCTCCAGGGCGAAAGCGTCGTTGGCCAGACCTTCGGTAACGATCACATGCGCCAGTGCATTGATCAGCGCCACATTGGTACCGGGGCGCAGTTTCAAATGGTAGTCGGCCTTCACATGCGCCGACTTCACCAGGTCGATGTCGCGCGGATCGGCCACGATCAGCTTGGCGCCTTCGCGGATACGGCGTTTCATCAACGAGCCGAACACTGGATGGCCGTCGGTGGGATTGGCGCCGATCACCATGATGACGTCGGCCTTCATGACCGAATCGAAGGTCTGGGTACCCGCCGATTCGCCCAAGGTCTGCTTGAGGCCATAGCCGGTGGGCGAATGGCAGACGCGGGCGCAAGTGTCGACGTTATTGTTGCCGAAAGCCGCGCGAACCAGCTTCTGTACCAGATAGGTCTCCTCGTTGGTGCAACGGCTGGAGGTCAGGGCGCCCACGGAATCGCGGCCGTACCTGGCCTGGATGCGCTTGAATTCGGACGCAGCGTAACTGATCGCTTCTTCCCAGGACACGACCTGCCATGGATCGTGAATGTTCTTCCGGATCATCGGGGTCGTAATACGATCCTTGTGGGTGGCATAACCGAAGGCGAACCGTCCTTTGACGCAAGAATGGCCATGGTTGGCGTGGCCGTTCTTATTGGGCACCATGCGCACCACTTCGGCCCCCTTCATTTCCGCCTTGAACGAACAACCCACACCGCAATAGGCGCAGGTAGTCACGACGCTGTGCTCCGGCTGGCCTTTCTCGATGACGGATTTTTCCATCAGGGTCGCGGTCGGGCAGGCCTGCACGCAGGCGCCGCAAGAAACGCATTCGGACTCCATGAATGCCTGATTCTGGCCCGGCGACACTTTGGAATCGAAACCCCGGCCGTCCAAGGTCAAGGCAAAGGTGCCCTGCACTTCTTCGCAGGCGCGCACGCAGCGGGAGCATACGATGCACTTGGCAGGATCGAAGGCGAAATACGGATTGCTGGTGTCCTTTTTCGCCTTCAGATGGTTCTCGCCCTCGTAGCCATACCGAACTTCGCGGAGACCCACGGCGCCGGCCATGTCCTGCAATTCGCAGTTGCCGTTGGCAGAACAGGTCAGGCAATCCAGGGGATGGTCGGAGATATAAAGCTCCATCACGCCCCGGCGGACGTTGGCCAATCTCTCATTCTGGGTACAAACCTTCATGCCTTCAGCCACCGGTGTGGTGCAGGAGGCCGGCAACCCACGCCCGCCCTCGATCTGCACCAGGCACAGACGGCAGGAACCGAAGGGTTCCAGACTATCGGTGGCGCATAGCTTCGGGATCTGGATGCCGATGCTGGCCGCGGCTCGGAGGACCGAAGTGCCTTCGGGCACGGTCACGCTGAAACCGTCGATTTCCAGAGTAACCAGCTTGTCGGATTGCGCGGAGGGTGTGCCGAAATCGTAATCGCGTAATGCCATGGGATGACTCCTGAGTCGTAGGGTGCGCTGCGCGCACCGCAAAGCATTGGGTGCGCTACCGTCTAGGCAGCTTGTTCTGCCATGGAAGCCCCGAAGTCCTCGGGAAAATGATTGAGAGCGCTCAAAACCGGGTAAGGCGTCATGCCGCCCAATGCACAGAGCGATCCGTTGCGCATGGTGTCGGAAAGATCCCGCAGGAGTTTGAGATTCGTTTCCCGGTCGACGCCTTGGATGATCTTGTCGATCACTTCGACGCCACGGGTCGATCCGATCCGGCAGGGCGTGCACTTGCCGCAGGATTCGATGGCGCAGAACTCCATGCCGTAGCGGGCCATTTTGGCCATGTCGATGGTGTCGTCGAAAGCCACCACGCCGCCGTGACCGAGCACCGCCCAGATGGCGGAAAACGCCTCGTAGTCGAGCGGCGTATCGAATTGGGACTCCGGCAGGTAAGCCCCCAAAGGCCCGCCGACTTGTACTGCGCGAATCGGCCGTCCGGTGGCGGAACCGCCGCCGTAGTCGTACAAAATTTCCCGCAAGGTGACGCCAAAAGCTTTTTCGATCAGCCCCGGATATTTGAGGTTGCCCGCCAACTGAATCGGCAGCGTGCCGCGTGAGCGCCCCATACCAAAATCGCGGTAGTACTCGCCGCCCTTGTCGAGAATGATCGGCACCGAGGCGAGCGAAATGACGTTGTTGATGATGGTCGGCCGCCCGAACAGCCCTTCGATGGCCGGCAGCGGCGGCTTAAACCGAACTAGGCCGCGCTTGCCCTCGAGGCTCTCGAGGAGGGATGTCTCCTCGCCGCACACATAAGCCCCTGCGCCTAGCCGGACTTCGAGGTCGAACGTCTTGCCGCTGCCTAGAATGTCTCTGCCCAAGTAACCGGACTGATAAGCTGCCTCGATGGCTTCGTTCAGAGCACGATGGGCGTGGGGATATTCGACGCGCAGATAGATATAACCCTGCGTCGCTCCAACTGCGAGCCCCGCGATGGTCATGCCTTCGATTAGGACGAAGGGGTCGCCTTCCATGATCATGCGATCCGAGAAGGTGCCGGAGTCGCCTTCGTCGGCATTGCAGACGATGTACTTCTGATCCGATTCCGTGTTCAACACGGTGCGCCATTTGATGCCGGTCGGGAAAGCCGCGCCGCCCCGGCCACGCAGACCAGATTGGGTGACTTCATCCACGATGGCCGAGGGGGCCATCTCCAGAGCGCGGCGCAAGCCGCGATAGCCCCCGTTGGCCCGGAAGTCGTCCAGGCTGCCCGGATCGGTGATGCCGACACGCGCGAAGGTCAGCCGCTCCTGATTTTTCAAATAAGGAATGTCTTCGGTCGGCCCAAGGCACAGGGGATGCGAACCGCCTTCCAGAAAGCCCGCGTCGTACAAGGAGGCCACGTCACGGACGCGCACCGGACCATAGGCTATCCGGCCCCCGTCGGTAGCCACTTCGATCAGGGGTTCCAGCCAATACATGCCGCGGGAACCGTTACGAACCAAATCGATACGGATATTCCGTTTGGCCGCCTCGGTTCGGATGACGGCGGCAATCTGCTCGGCGCCGAGGGATAGCGCGCCGGAGTCTCGGGGAACGTAAACCGTCGTCATTGCGCAATAACCTGCATATTTTTAATAATGTCGTCGAACGCTTCTGCCGTCACACGGCCATAGATATCTTTATCGATCATGATCGATGGCGAGCAGGCGCAGTTGCCGAGACAATATACGGGCTCCAGGCTGAAGGCCTGGTCGCGGGTCGTTTCGTGATAATCAATGTCTAGGCGCCGCTTGGCATGGGTCTCCAGAGCCTCGGACCCCATCGCTTGGCAGGATTCGGCCCGGCACAGGTAGATAGTGCGTTTGCCCGGTGGCGTATCCCGGAAGTAGTGGTAGAAGCTGATGACGCCATGGACTTCGGCCCGTGAAAGATTCAATTCATCGGCGATCAGCGGCACGCTATCCGGAGGAACATACCCTAGCGCGTCCTGAATACCGTGCAGAATCGGCAACAATGCGCCAGGCTTATCCTTATTGCCGCGGATAATTTCCCGCACGTGTTCCCGGTCCCATTCGTGTTCTGCCATTTAACCCTCGCTCAACTACCTCTAAGAGTGGGTGAAAGTCGCACAACTTGTCGACAATTACCTTATACATCCCACCGCAAAAGGACAGATGTACTTTGTGCATGTATATGCATATTCTAAAGACTGGTTGTCGCTTTGCAATATCTTTCTTGACTAGATTGCTAAGCTTTTGACTAAGGCGACACGCAAGATGTCGATAGCTTTTGAAAAATGCAACTGGGACGGAAGGAGGAATTAGATGGACACTCCTGTCATGGCGGGCAACCAACCGCGCTAGCGGGCGGCTTCGATCGCCAAGCGGGTGTTCGGGGCCAAGTGGAAGGTGCCGTACGGGTTAATGTGGCCAGAAAAGCGGAATCGGGCTCGGCGAATCCGCCGTCGGTCGCCTTTCCCCGGCCTCGGCCGCCAGCACCTGCCGGACCAGCGTGGACTCCGGAATCTGGCGCTTAGACTGGGATCGGTCGGGATGACCTGAGCCATTCCCCGGTCCGGGTGCTCAATCTGGGAGGCATGGTCTGGGAAAGCTGGGAAGGCGACGTGTTGATCAATGAGGTGAATCAGGCTGTCGCTGCCGAGTTGTGGCTTTAGTCTTGGAATTAACCGGATTATGGTGCCGGCCTTTTACCGGCTCGGCGCAAACGAGGTTCCGTGACTATGGAGGATCTGATTGAGACAAGACGGCCGGGGTTGTAACGCCCCGGCCGTCTTGCTGCCCGAAAGCTTAGCGCTTCTTGCTTGCTTTCTCGTTATACGCCGTGATTTCCTGCGCGTCGAGCGCGTCATCCTTGTTCGTGTCGGCCATATTAAACCCAAATTGTCCATTAGCCGGTGGCGAGCCCTGGAATCACGGGCGGAGCGGCGGCGTGGGCCCAAAGCCCTGAGAACCAGGCGCGTTTGCGGCGGGGGACCGAGAGCAGCAGGCGCTGTTGCTTCGCATCCGGATG
>NZ_DASPLO010000094.1:0-9534 GCF_035627495.1 Methylocaldum sp. | reverse complement strand
TCCCTGGACTCTTCAACCGAATGACCTTATCTTCACTCATGGCGTATTCGCTCCTCTCAACAGGAATGGATGACCTCGAAGACCATCCAGAATACGCCGCCTACCTCAGCCCCTCATCCACAACTTTCGAGCATAACTCCGCACCTAACCCACCCTACCTACCTACGCATCGCGTACCTTTTCAAACTCTAAAATCTTTCCTTCGATCGCTCGGCGGGAAATGCCGTACCGGTCCAACAGCTCTTCCGTCGTTCCCGACCGGGGCTCTTGGGTAACGGCGAGATGGTGCACGGCAGCGTGTGAGGTCAAAGCTGCCGCGACCGCATCGCCAAGTCCTCCGTCGCTCCAGTGGTCTTCGACGACCACGATGCCCCGGGTTTCGCGCGCTGCCTGTTCCAGGGTCGCCACGTCCAGCGGCTTGACCGAATAGGCATCGACTATTCGCAGCACGATTCCCCGATCCTTGAGGCTATCGTAGGCACCGAGCGCCTCGTGCACGGTGATGCCGGCCGCCACGACCGTGAACTGGTCGTGTTCGCTCGAACGCAAAACCTTGCTGCCGCCGATCGGAAACGCTTCGCTATCGGAATAGATGACCGGGGTTGCCGACCGTGTGGTTCGGAGATAAACGATTCCCGGCGTGTTTACCGCCTGCTCGGTCAGGCGTTCGGCGCTGACGGCGTCGCACGGATAAAGCACAGTACTGCCGGCCAGGGCGCGGAACATGGCCAAATCCTCCAAGCCCATCTGCGACGGGCCGTCCTCGCCGATGGATATGCCGGCATGGCTGCCGCAGAAGACGAGGTGCGGAGGACGGCTATGGCCGGCCATGCGGATGAAGTCGTAAGCCCGCGTGAGAAAACAGGCGAAGGTGGCAGCCACCGGAATTTTGCCGGAGACAGCCAAGCCGAGCGAGGTTCCGACCATGTTCTGCTCGGCGATATAGCTTTGAAAAAATCGTTTCGGGTAACTCCTGGCAAAAAATTCGGTGTAGGTCGAGTTGTTCACGTCTCCGTCTAGCACCACGATCTCCGGCATGAGTCCGCCGAGCTTCTTAAGGGCATTCCCGAATCCCTTGCGCGTGGCGGCCTTTTCCCCCGGCTTGTATTCGATCCGGAGGCGCGGAGCCGGTTCTGAGTCGGGACGCCGGAAATCGCCGACACGCCGAGGCTCGATTTTCATGTGAATGTCGGTTTCGCCTAGCTCCTTGAGGGCTCTTTCCATCTCCTCCCGGCTCAGTGCTTTTCCATGCCAACCGTGCGCGCCTTCGAGGAAAGAAACGCCTCGGCCTTTTTCGGTTCGGGCGATAATGGCCGTTGGGCCGCCTTTTCGGGCCCGGTACAGCGCATCGAGAATAGCTTCCATGTCATGGCCGTCGATTTCGACGGTCGCCCATCCGAAGGACTGAAAACGGCGGGCGAATACAGCCGTGTCGCGGTTATAAGGCGTGGGTCCGGATTGCCCCAGGCCATTGACGTCGACGATCGCGATCAGGCCGGACAGCTTGTTGAGAGAAGCAAACTGCGCCGCTTCCCATACCGAGCCTTCCGAGCATTCGCCATCCCCTAAAAGACAATAAACCCGGCTCGGAATGCCGTCCAAACGGTTGGCCAGCGCGATCCCGTTGGCGGCGGCCAATCCCTGTCCCAGAGACCCCGTCGCCACTTTGACCCAAGGATTGGTCGGTGTCGGATGGCCCTCGAAGGTGCTGTCGATCTTGCGCAGCGAATTCAACTCCTCCCGACTGGCGCCGGACTCGTGGAGGGCGGCCCATAAAACCGGCGCGGCATGGCCCTTGGACAGAATGAACGAGTCTACGTTACGGGCTTTCGGGTCGGCTGGGTCCCAACGCATCTCGTGAAAGAAGAGGGCAGCAACGATATCGGCGCAGGAGAGGCTCGACGTCGGGTGTCCCGATCCCGCCTCGGTCGTCATGGCGATGATATCCCGCCGAAGTTGGCGCGCCATGTCCTGCAAGGGTCCGACGTCATGCCGATTCGAATACCTTTGGCACTTGTGCGCCAGGCTTTCCGATAGGGCGTCATAAGGATCGATGAATTTCTGAACACCCTCGTTTTCGAGCTGGGCGGTAACCAGGCTGAAGTCGATTCCGAGTTTTGCCAGGTTTTCCATGACCCGGCGCGCCTCGTCCAGGCCTTCCTCGATCGTGTCGCGCACGGTGCCATGATCGGCGAAGGCCGTGATGGTGGTTTCGGGCATCGTGTTGACCGTGTGAGGCCCGATGAGGGGTTCCACGTACATCACATCGTGGTAGTCCGGGTTTTTCGTGCTGGTGCTCGCCCAGAGCATGCGCTGGATACGCGCGCCTTTGTCTTCCAGCGCTTTCCATCGGTCGCTCTCGATGATTCGCTTGAAGCTCTGATAAGCCAGCTTGGCATTGGCTATCGCCGTTTTTCCCAGCAGTCTTTTTGGCTCCGGCTGAAGGTCGCCGGCGATCTCGGGGATGATCCGGTGGCTCAAGAGCTGATCCACCAATACGTCAATCCGGCTCAGGAAAAAGCTGGCCACGGATGCGACGCTTCCCGGCGACCGGCCGGCCTCGATCCGCCGTTCGAGCGCTCTCAGGTAAGCCTCGGCGACGGCTTCGTAGCGCTCGATGGAAAAGAGTAGGGTGATGTTGACGTTGATACCCTCGAACAGAAGCTGTTCGATCGCCGGTACGCCGGCGGCGGTGCCCGGAATTTTGATGAACAGGTTGGGCCGGTTGACGATTTGTGACAAATGCCGTGCCTGCTCGATCGAGGCCTCGGTGTAATGGGCGATATGCGGGGACACCTCGAGGCTGACGTAGCCGTCGAGTCCGGCGGTTTCGTCGTACACGGAGCGCAAAATATCACAGGCATTCCGAATATCGGTGGTCACCAACGCTTCGTAGATCTCGTGAACATCGGGGCAGGGGCGGCGGCTTCCGATGATATCTTCGATTTGCTCATCATAGTCGCCGCTCCCGGCGATGGCTTTCTGGAATGTCTGCGGGTTCGAAGTAAGCCCGCGCAATCCTTCCCGAACGATGCGGCATTGGAGTTCGCCGCTGGTGATCATGCGCCGCGTGAGATTGTCGATCCAATAGCTTTGGCCGTGCTCGACCAGTTTCAAAAGACTGTCCATCGTGTTCTCCGCCCTATGGGGATAACGGCGCCGGATACTGCCGAAACGCTCCAGAGCGTGAGGCCGAAATAAGCCCTTCGACTCGGCTCAGGACAAGCTCCGAACTTCCGGCATTTTCGGGCCGTCTGCCGGGAACGGCTGCCGCCTTATCCCGGCCTACGAAAGTATGTAGGCCGGAATAAGCCTGTCCTGAGCGCAGTCGAAGGGCGTCAGCGTTTCCGGCAACCGACGGTAGGCCAAGTCGTAGGTCGGCAAGCCTTTGTCGACGAAAGTGTCTCATCAAAGCCGTCCCTTCAGACTTTGAGGTTCGATCGGGCCGGGTTGGGCGATCAGCTCGCGGGCCGCGTCAACCCGTTCCCAAACGTTCCATAAGAGCGCGCCTCTGACCCGACCGTTCTGCAGGTAGTAGACGACTCCTTTTTGATAGGGCTCCGACCAATCGCCTATCGTTTCCAGGCGGGAGTCCGTCTCTCCGACCGCTTCGTAACCCAATTCGAACAGGTCGGAGTAAAAAAACGGAAGGTGATGGTACGGATCGGTTTCGCCGGCCATGTTCAAACCGGCGCGTTTGCCCATGCTGTTGGCATTGTCTTCGTGTTCAACCCGCAAGCGCTTATCCAAAGCCGGATTGTAGAAGTTGGCGACATCCCCGCTGGCATAGACGTCAGAGGAACCCGCCTGCAAGAGCTCGTTCACCACGATGCCGTTTTCCACCGGAAGCCCGGCGAACTCGGCAAGCTGGGTGTTCGGCACGATACCGATTCCGGCCACTGCGGCATCCACGGAAATCGTCCGCTCATTGGTCGTTTTCCCGTCGCGTATGGTCAAGACGAGGTGAGCGTCCGCTCGTTGAAGGTCGGTGACCTGTTGTCCGGGCAGTACCTCGACGCCCTGCTGCCGATAGTGGTCGTTCAAAAATAGGCTCAGCTCCTCAGGGAACAGGCGCGCGCCTATCCCCGGTTCGGGAAAGACCATGACCACTTCTTTGCCGTTCATGGCCAAAGCAGCGGCTATCTCGGAACCGATGAATCCGCCGCCGATGACGGCAAAACGCTGTTTGTCCTGGGTTAGCGCGCGAAGACGCTGGTAATCGTCCAGCGTACGGTAATAAAGAATGTCGTCGCCGCCGAACGGGAAACGCCGAGGGGTTCCGCCCGTCGCCAGCAGTAACTTATCGAAGGTGTAGGCGGTTCCTAGATCATCGTCCACGCGCCTGGCTGCCAAATCCAGCGTGTTGGCGGTTCGGCCGAGGTGCAGGCTGACATTCCGTTCCAAGGTTTTTCGCCAGATGCGCTCGATGGGCTTTCCCTTCCAAAGGGCTTTGGACAGGGGCGGGCGGTTATAGGGAGGGTGCGTCTCCGCACCGATCAATCCCACCGTACCCTGGGTATCGATCTCGCGAATGCCGCGAATCGCGGCGTCCGCCGTCATTCCGCCGCCGACGATCAGGTAGTTGTAATGCGGCATATCGTTTTCTCCGCCGGCGCTTTTCTCCGTTACACGTTGCGGAGTCGCAAGCGCCTTATGCCAATGGGCCGCTAAACGAGCTTGGCCCGGAGTTTAATTTCAGCGCCCGTGAAAAGTTGCGACACCGGGCAATTCCGTTTTGCGTCCTCGGCGAATGTTTGAAATCCTGCCGGGTCCAGCCCCGGAACCTCGCCTTCGGTGTCCAGCTCTATCGTGGTGATCTTGAATCCCTCGCCCACCTTTTCGAGATGGACTTTCGCGGTCGTTGCGATGCGATTGGGGGTGTGCCCCGATTGCGCCAAGCCGTGCGCCAGGGCCATGGAGAAACATCCCGCATGGGCCGCGCCGATGAGCTCCTCGGGATTGGTGCCCTGTCCATCTTGAAACCGGGACGAGAACGAGTAATTCCCTGAGAAGGCGCCGCTGCCCAATCGCATGGTTCCTTTTCCTTGCGGGAGATTGCCTTCCCATTCCGCCGATGCGTTTCGTATCGACATGATTCCCTCCTGCTGGGTCTGCTTTAGGGAATGAGACTTCTCACCGGGACGAGAGTTGCACGGTTCATTCTTGCTGAAGCGTTCGGACAAGGGGCTATCATAAATAACGCCATTACGGCACGATCCAACAGCCTTCTTTGATAAAAAAACGATATGACAAACATTCAGCAAACGCCCGGTGATGATGAACTCGACAAAACCAGGGTCTTGCCTTCATCCGCAACCGGCAGTTCGGAGCCGGCCACGGGAACGGTCGATAACGACGTGGAAAAGACGCGGCTCGCATCCTCTGCTCACGGTGTTTCGCTGGCGCAGCGCCCCGTCGTCGCTTCCGCGCTGGGGGAAGATGCCGATTCGACGCGGCTAAGTGTCGAAACCGATCCGAGCGTTTCGTCTCCGGTCGAGTCCATGCCGTCGGTCAAGCGCTTGCAGATCGGCGACGTTCTCAAGGATCGATTCGTTTTGGAGGAGGTGCTCGGGGAAGGCGGGATGGGCGTCGTATTCAAGGCGCTGGACCTGCGGAAGAAAGAAGCCAACGACAAGGAACCGTACGTCGCGCTGAAAGTGCTCAACCAGGATTTTCAAGAGAACCCCATTTCACTGATCGCTCTCCAGCGGGAGACCAAGCGCGCGCAAACGCTCTCCCACCCGAACATCATCAACGTGTACGACTTCGACAGAGACAACAAACATGTCTTCATGTCGATGGAATACCTCAAGGGCCAGCCGCTCAATCGACTGATCAGGGAGCTTCCCGAAGGGGGCATGCCGTTCAAGAAGGCTTGGCCCATCATCCAGGGCATGGCGGAAGCGTTGGCCTACGCCCACAAGAAGAATATCGTCCATTCGGATTTCAAGCCGGGCAATGTTTTCATCGACGAAAGCGGCGAAGTCAAAGTGCTCGATTTCGGCATCGCCTGCGCGGCGGGACGGGCGGACAAAAAGGGCGCCGATGCGACCGTGTTCAACGCTCGCGATCTGGGCGCGCTGACCCCGGCCTATGCGAGCTACGAGATGCTCAAGGACGAGGCACCCGATCCGCGCGACGACATCTACGCCTTGGCCTGCGTGACCTACGAGCTTCTGGCGGGGAAACATCCGTATGCGAAAATTTCGGCGGACGTCGCGGTCGAGCTGAAGTTGCAGCCCAAGCCCGTTCCGGGCTTGAACAGCAAGCAATGGAGAGGTCTGAAACGGGCGCTTGCCTTGAAGCGCGAAGACCGCACCCCGGCAGCCGAGGAATTCATTGCCGATCTACAGAGGCGATCGCCGATGTTCTACGGAACCTGGGCCGCCGCCGCGGTCGTTCTCATCGCCAGCGGCTCCAACGTTTACCTGAGCTTCCACAAAGTGAACGAACCGCCCAAGGTGACGACGAAGCTCACCGCCGAGCAGTACGCGAAAGTCGGAGATTTGCTGGAGCTCGCGGACATTCACTTCGAGGTCGGCTATTTGACCGCACCCACCGGCAGCAACGCGCTTTGGGCATACCACGAAGTTCTCAAAATCGATCCCTATAACGAAAAGGCAATCAACGGCATGCAAAAAATCGCCAACGCTCTCGAGCAGGAGGCATGGAAGTTCTACGAGCAAGACAACCGGGCGGAAAGCCTGAAGAAAGTGTTCGAGGGGTTGGAGGCAGTGCCTAATCACGAGGGGTTGCTCAAACTTAAGGCTAAGTTGGAGCGGTGATTCCAAAAAGCCGCTTCCTTGCTTGCTCGTTTATATCCAAACCAGTATATTTTCTCCCATGAAACCACTGCGGTTCCTCGGTGACTCGCTCAAGTGCCTGCGGGACTTCCCCGAAGATGCCAAGCATGATGCGGGTTATCAGCTTGACAAGGTTCAGCGCGGCGAACAGCCCGACGACTTTAAACCCATGCCTTCGATTGGCAAGGGTGTCGAGGAGATCAGGGTATGGGACGATTCGGGCACTTACCGGGTTATCTACACCGCTCGCTTAGCGGATGCCGTGTACGTGCTTCACGCCTTCCAGAAGAAGACCCAGGCCACGCCCAAGCGAGACATCGAGACCGCCAAGGAACGCTATGCCCAACTGATGAGAGGTCGCCAATGAGCGAGATCGAAACCGAAAGCTACGCCAGCGTATGGGATGCGCTGGCCGACACGCCGGAACAAGCGGCTAACCTGCGTACCAGGGCCGAACTCATGCAGAAAATCGCCGCCATCGTGAAAGAAAGCGGATGGACGCAAGCCGAAGCCGCCAATCATTGCGGCGTGACTCAACCCCGTATGAACGATCTTTTGCGCGGCCGCGTGTCGCGGTTCTCGCTGGACGCGCTGGTGAATATCGCGACGGCGATGGGCTGCCGGGTACATGTCGAATTGGATGCCGCCTAGGCAAAAGACAGAAGGACAATTCCTTTCCGGTGCGTCAGAGCCATAGGATGCGCTGAGGCACGAAGCGCATCCTATGGCTCTATCTCCGGGAACCGGCCGGAGCGGAGGATCGAAGGTATGATCTGCCTACCAGGGCTCGGGGGAGTTCACCTCCCAGGCGTCCCCATCGGCATCGCCGAACGTGAGATACCAGTTGCCCACGCTGGAGATGAAAGACCGCTCAAACTGCTGCTCCCACTTGCTCGCCATAAATGGCTCCGGTGTGCGTGCCCGCAGGAAGCCCGCCCACCTGAGCTGCCGGATGAAGGGTGGGTAGGTGCACATGATCCCCACATAGTCCACCCCGCTCTGCTTGAAATCCGTGAGGCACCGGTTCAGCAATCCCTCGAACGCTCCCGGCTCCCGAGGATCCGCGAGTATGTCGAGGATTTGGCCGCGGAGACGGTCCCCCTTTTTCGTTCGCTTGAGCACGGCATACCCGCAGAGGGTCCCCTGGTCGTTGAACGCAGCATACCGCCGGTAATTACTGAAGGGGCGTTCGACGAACTTCCAGTTGAGATAGTGGTGGTCCCGAACGACCATGAGCCCGAAGGCGGGAGACACCCTCGAGAAAAACTCATCGAAGCGCTCATCGAAACGTATCACGGGGATGATCTCCATCCGCCTCGGTATTCTGGCGCGAAGGGCAAACTCCCCCACCCGGAGTGCACTCCGGGCCAGCCAAGAGAGTGTGGCGCGGGGAATGCGCCCGCTAACCCGCTGTCGGATGAAGGGTGCCGGA
Organism: Methylocaldum sp.; assembly: GCF_035627495.1. Lineage (GTDB taxonomy): Bacteria > Pseudomonadota > Gammaproteobacteria > Methylococcales > Methylococcaceae > Methylocaldum. The sequence continues at coordinate 1,299 of NZ_DASPLO010000094.1, read as the reverse complement.
TCGAGTATCTTGAAATACGAATAAAAATCCGGGACGGGAAGCCAGCCGGCCTTGAGGTAGAGGTGGCGATTGGGCTCATTGAACCAGAGGGCACCGGCGAAATCGGTGGTCTGCTCGGCCACTCCACGAAGCAGGATCTTCCCCAGCCCCTTCCCCCGATATGCCTTTGCCAGCAGGTCATCATGCGCCAGGTATCCCATCATCTGACGGCCTCCCAGGGAAAATCTGAGCGGCATGTGTCCGTGCATTCCGATGACCTGCTCGCCTTGAGTGAGGAGATAGTAAGGAGTACGCTCCGCCCGGAACGGATTCCTCTCGGTAAGCCATCGGAACAGGATCTGCCTCTTCTCGATGTAGTCCTCATCGAAGCGCTCCCGCCACAGCCGGGTAATGCCTTCGAAATGCGTTTCCTGGTTGCCACTGACCAGATACGGTTCCACAGACAGATCCACGCTGGCGAAATCTTGACTTATGGCCATTTTTGCTCTCCTTCCTGGATAGTTGAGATTGAACGAGGTCCGCATTGACTCCCTACCGAACCATCACCGATTTCATTAACTCACTGAATCACGGAGGTGAGCTAGGAGCGACGTGGACAGCATCGATCAGCGTGAACAGGTCGACGCTACAAAAGCCCTACGCTAGGTATGGGATCATCTTCGTGCAAGTGAGCGGTAAGCTTCCCTGTGTAGCTCTCGCCCGCTGCGGCACGAGGAGTTCCGACAACTATCGCTCTCAGCTCCTTTTCATGCTTTAAACTCGGCCGCTTTAGTAGGTACGGCTCGAACTAGTTCAGCGTATTGTTGCTTGACTGTAACTCGTATGTTCCGGGATTTCCCAGATTGACGTATTTGATTAACCCAATGTGCACTTGGTGCTCCGAGGCTTCAATGCTTTTTCGCAAACGCCGGTAAGTTGACCTTATCGCGATTCCCTCGTTGTGTTGCAAGTATAAGCGCCACATTGCGGCAGACTCGTACGGGCTCATGTGCCGCGAATTGATTCCGATGAGTTTTCAGAACGAACCCAGAAAATGAAGAAACTACCCCACAGATGGTGTGATGCTCTCAGGAATACAGTCGAATTCTTCAAGGTGCTTGGCTATTGGGCTATGAAGGGGCGCGGATATGCGCCCTTATAGGCGTCCTCCAGTAAACCGTAGATACCGTCTTGGCGGTCACGATGCAAGCGCATACTGAGGATTGAAGGGCTGACCGGATTTGAGGACGCCATAGGCAAGAACGAGGAGTTTGCGCATGGCGGCACAGGCGATGACTTTGCCGTTCTTGCCTTGCGCTT
>NZ_DASPLO010000093.1:0-3655 GCF_035627495.1 Methylocaldum sp. | reverse complement strand
ATTTGCTGAACCTGAGTAGTTTGCTGTTGGAGTGAATTTAAGTCCTGCATTGCCTTCAGCAAATGTGATAAATGTACCATTGGTAACTTCAGTGGTGCCGTCCTTCTTAAATAATCTGCCGTTGGTTATTCCACTAATTTTGAAATGAGTTACCTCATTACCATCAGCCGCATTACGGGTAATTACTAGTCCCGATGTAGTCTGAACATCTTCATTGGTTGAGGCATTTGTGATTGCAGGATTATCTGCAACAGGATTAACTGTTACTGAAGCAGTTGTACTTCCACCCAGACCTGCATCCAGATTAGATAAAGAAGCAGCAACGGTAAATGTATTTGCACCATGATAGTTTGCGTTGGGTGAGTACTTAAGTCCGGCATTTGCTTCGGCAAAAGTGATGAATGTTCCATTAGCAATCTCTGTTGTTCCGTCACTCTTATAAAGTCTGCCGTTAGTTATCCCGGTGATCTTGAAGTGAGTTACCTCCGCGCCATCTGCCGCGTTCCTGCTTATCACGAGGCCGCTTGAACTCTGAACATCTTCATTTGTTACTGCTGCTGTTACACCTGGAATGTCTGCTACTGTATTTATTGTAACCGTGGCATTTACAGTACTGCCGCCCAATCCTGCATCACTGTTTGTTATTGAAGCCTGTATGGTCACATTTGCTGAGCCTGAGTAGTTTGCTGTTGGAGTGAATTTAAGTCCTGCATTGCCTTCAGCAAAACTTATGAATGCACCGTTGGTGATTTCAGTGGTTCCGTCATTCTTAAATAATCTGCCGTTAGTTATACCTGTAACTATAAAGTGAGTTACTTCATTTCCGTCAGCTGCATTCCTGGTGATAACTAATCCTGATGTAGTCTGAACATCTTCATTGGTTGAAGCATTTGTGATTGCAGGATTATCAGCAACAGATTTAACCGTGATTGAAGCTGCTGCTCCGATCCCAAGTCCTTCGCCTGCCACTGAGGCTGCACCTTGTACTGTAAAGGCAGCATCGCCAAAGAAATTTGTTCCGGGAGTGAACTTAAGTCCTGCATTTGCTTCAGCCATTGTTATGAATGTTCCATTGGTAATCTCTGTTGTTCCATCATTCTTATAAAGTCTGCCATTAGTGATTCCGGTGATCTTGAAGTGCGTTACTTCAGCTCCATCTGCTGCGTTCCTGCTTATTACAAGGCCGCTTGAACTCTGGACGTCTTCATTTGTTACTGCCGCTGTTACGCCTGGAGCGTCTGCTACTGTATTTATTGTAACTGCGGCATTTACAGTGCTCCCGCCTAATCCAGCATCACTGTTTGATGTTGAAGCCTGTATGGTTACATTTGCTGAGCCTGAATAGTTTGCTGCCGGAGTGAACTTAAGTCCTGCATTCCCCTCTGCAAAGGTTATGAATGTACCGTTGGTAATCTCAGTGGCCCCATCATTCTTATAAAGTCTGCCGTTGGTTATTCCGGTGATCTTAAAATAAGTTACCTCATTGCCGTCAGCCGCATTACGGGTTATAACTAATCCTGATGACGTCTGCACATCTTCATTCGTTGATGCATCACTGATTGCAGGAGTGTCAGCAACAGGATTAACTGTAACTGATGCACTTGTACTTGCACCCAGACCTGCATCGATGTTTGATAATGAAGCAGTAACAGTGAATGTATTTGCACCATGATAGTTTGCATTGGGTGAATACTTTAGTCCTGCATTTGCTTCAGCAAAAGTGATGAATGTTCCGTTAGCAATTTCTGTTGTTCCATCACTCTTATAAAGTCTTCCGTTGGTTATTCCGGTGATCTTGAAGTGTGTTACTTCAGCTCCATCTGCTGCGTTCCTGCTTATTACAAGGCCGCTTGAACTCTGAACGTCTTCATTTGTTACTGCCGCTGTTACGCCTGGATTGTCTGCTGCTGGATTTATGGTAACTGTAGCATTTACAGTACTGCCTCCCAATCCGGCATCACTGTTTGATGTTGAAGCCTGTATGGTCACGTTAGCTGAACCTGAATAGTTTGCTGTTGGAGTAAATTTAAGTCCTGCATTTCCTTCAGCAAAGGTTATAAATGTACCGTTGGTAATTTCTGTGGTTCCATCATTCTTATAAAGTCCGCCGTTAGTGATTCCGGTGATCTTAAAATGCGTTACCTCATTACCATCAGCTGCATTCCTTGTTATCACGAGTCCGGATATTGTCTGCACATCTTCATTGGTCGAAGTATTTGTAATTGCAGGTGTATCGGCAACAGGATTGACAGTAATTATTACTGTAGTTCCGCTTCCGAGTCCATCTCCAGCAGCTGAGGAAGCACCCTGCGCGGTAAAGCCTGCATCACCAAAGAAATTTGCTCCGGGAATAAATTTAAGTCCCGCATTACCTTCCGCTATTGTAATAAATGTTCCATTAGTAATCTCTGTTGTTCCATCACTCTTAAATAGTCTGCCGTTACTGATACCGGTGATCTTGAAGTGTGTTAATTCTGGACCATCGGCAATATTAGGTGTAATCACCAATCCTGAAGATGATTGAGTGTCTTCATCTGTTACAGCTGCAGTTACAACAGGAGTATCTGCTATTGGATTAATTGTAACTGTGGCATTTACAGTGCTTCCGCTTAGTCCAGCATCACTGTTTGATGTCGAAGCCTGTATTGTCACATTTCCAGTACCGGAATAGTTTGCTGCCGGAGTAAACTTAAGTCCGGCATTGCCTTCAGCAAATCTGATAAATGTACCATTGGTAACTTCAGTGGTGCCGTCATTCTTAAATAATCTGCCGTTGGTTATTCCAGTTACTTTAAAATGAGTTACCTCATTTCCATCTGTCACATTACGGGTAATTACTAGTCCCGATGTTGTCTGAACATCTTCATTGGTTGAGGCATTGGTGATTGCAGGTGTGTCAGCAACAGGGTTAACTGTAACTGAGGCATTTGTACTTCCACCCAGACCCGCATCGATGTTTGATAAGGAAGCAGTTACGGTAAATGTATTTGCACCATGATAGTTTGCGTTGGGTGAATACTTAAGTCCGGCATTACCTTCAGCTGCTGTAATAAAGGTCCCATTGGTAATTTCAGTAGTTCCATCATGCTTGTAAAGTCTTCCGTTCGTTATTCCGGTAATCTTAAAATGAGTTACTTCTAAACCATCTGCCGCATTCCTGCTGATCACAAGTCCGCTTGTACTCTGAACATCTTCATCTGTAACTGCTGCAGTTATAACAGGAGTATCAGCAATTGGATTAATGGTAACTGTGGCATTTACAGTGCTTCCGCCTAATCCCGCATCACTGTTTGATGTTGAAGCTTGTATGGTTACATTAGCTGATCCGGAATAATTTGTTGCCGGAGTAAACTTAAGTCCGGCATTTCCTTCAGCAAATGTGATAAATGTACCGTTAGTAATTTCTGTGGTTCCATCATTCTTAAATAATCTGCCGTTGGTTATTCCAGTTACTTTGAAATAAGTTACCTCATTACCATCTGCCGCATTACGGGTAATTACTAATCCCGATGTAGTCTGTTGATCTTCATTGGTTGAGGCATTTGTGATTGCAGGTGTGTCAGCAACAGGATTAACTGTAACTGATGCATTTGTACTTCCACCCAGACCTGCATCCAGATTAGATAAAGAGGCAGTAACAGTAAATGTAGTTGAT
>NZ_DASPLO010000092.1:0-13674 GCF_035627495.1 Methylocaldum sp. | reverse complement strand
TGACGCGCGAAGTCGCTGCCTGGGAAACCCGCCGGAATACCGTCCGCGCCAAAATCGATTGGCGTTTCACCACCGACAATGCGCGCATAAAGCTCAAGCATCTTTACCCTTCAATTCAACCTTGATGAAGCACTAGGGAATCCGCCAACCGTACCGCCCGGCGCGGCGTGCGGTTCCAGATCCATACCGATTCGATCGACGGGCGGACGGCCAGATGCGCTTGAATCAGGTGAGACGCCATGGCGCCGGCGCCGACCATGAGCAGCATCTTGGCGTCTTCGCGGGCCAAGTGTTTCGCGCCCAGCGCGGAGTCGGCGGCCGTTTTCCATAAGGTGAGCGCCGTGCCATCAAGACAGGCTAAGGGCTGGCCCTCCTCGGCGCCGAACAGAACGTAAAAACCCTGTACCGAAGGCAGCCCGCGGATTTGATTGTCCGGAAAGACCGTTACCAGCTTCGCCCCGACGCCGAGTTTGCTCTGCCAAGCGGCCCGCACGAGAAAGTGCTGCGTTGGCCCGTCCGGATGCGATCGGCTCAGCAGCAGATCATCCATCGCGTCGATATCGCTGCTATGGGCCATTTCAAGCCAGGCCACCAGGGACGGATAATCGAGCCAGTCGTTTATTTGGTCGGCATCGAACCATTTCATCGAGTCGCTCTCCGAAAAACGTTCGCCAAAAAGTTCGTGTGGTCAAGCCTATCACGGATCGTTTGACTTGGCGTCCGGCTCGCCCCGGCCGGGAACGCTTGCCGGCGGTTTAGCGGTCTTATTGAAGAAGATTCAGCTTCCGAGGCCGGAATATGTCTACCATCATCTCGCACCCGGCGGTTCCCATAGCGCTGAGCGCATTTTTTCCGGACCATACTCTTTCGCCCGAGATTCTTCTGTTGGGCGCCATCTGCTCGATGATTCCGGACCTGGACGTGATCGGCTTTGCGTTCGGCGTCCGTTACGGTGATCTATGGGGGCACCGCGGCATGACTCATTCCGTTTTGTTCGCGGCCTGCCTGGCCGCATTTTTAGCGGTGCTGTCTCATGAAGGGGGTGGCTGGCCGGCTTTCCTATTTCTGTTTCTTTCGACCTTATCGCACCCCATCGTCGACGCATTCACCGATGGCGGTCTGGGCGTCGCGCTTTTCGCGCCGTTTTCGAAAAAGCGTTATTTTTTTCCGTGGCGGCCCATCGCCGTGCCACCCATAGGAATCCGCGCTTTCTTTTCGGCCTGGGGATGGCGTGTGCTGAAGAGCGAGATACGGTGGATTTGGCTGCCCTCGAGTCTGGTATTTGGCGTGGGCCTCGCCGTTAAATCGCTTTTGTAATTCTTTCCGCCAGCCGCTTAAGCGAAATTTACCGGCTCGCCGTTGTCGAATTGAACCAATTGGCCGGGGCGCAGTTTGGTCCAGATTTCATTGTCGGTAAGCGGAAACGTGGCGATGACGGTCACTTTGTCGTTCGGCGTCGTGAGCTCGCTGAAGTCGATGGTGATGTCCTGGTCGACCAGGTGAGCGCAGCCGAACGGCGCTTTGCGGGTGATGAAGTGCAGATTCGTGGAGCAGTGCGCAAATAGGGAATCGCCGTCGGAAAGAAGATAATTGAAATCTCCGTGCCCGGCGATCTCGGCGGTAACGCGCTCGATCACGCTATGGACCTGTTTGCGGCTCGGGGAACCATCGGGGAATGCCCGGCGCAGCGCATTCAATAAATGACAGAAGGCCCTTTCGCTGTCGGTATCGCCCACCGGTTGAAAAAAGTCGGAGCGCGGCGGATCGAAATTTTCGAGGGTGCCGTTATGGGCGAAGATCCAATAGCGGCCCCACAATTCTCTTCGGAACGGATGGCAGTTTTCCAAGGCGATTCGGCCTTTGGTGGCCTTCCGAATGTGGGCAATGACATTGGTGGAGTGGATCGGGTAGCGGCGCACCAGCTCGGCTATCGGCGACTCGATAGTAGCCTTGGAATCCACGAATAGGTGGCAACCGCGGCCTTCGAAAAAGGCGATGCCCCATCCGTCGCGGTGGTGATCGGTCAATCCCCCGCGCACGTGAAATCCTTCGAACGAAAAACAGATGTCGGTCGGGACATTGCAGTTCATTCCCAAAAGCTGGCACATAGCGCTGACCTGCTCGGCAGTGATCGATGAATTCGGCTTTCAGTATGCCACGAAGGCAGCAACCAGGCAGCATGCAGGCTTGGCTTCGTTCGCTAGAAGCCGAACTCCTGCAGTCGAGGGCATGGAACATCAGGGATCGACCAAATCCTTCAGAGAAAGACCCTCGGTTGCCTGAGCGCTACAGGTATTCAGTCTTTCCAATAGATGATCTACGGCGGGTACCGAGAGGTTGTCTTTATCTACGGGCAGCGCTTCATCCGGGGACGTTCGTATCGTTTCCAGAATTTCCGTTATCGTAATGGTCGATAAGTCTCGGGCCGGAATAAATCCTTGATGGCCCTGGACCGCGACAAGAATCAAGTTCCGTTTTTTTAGCGCATCCAAGATTTTTTCGATCACGAGATCGGGTAGACCGAGACGCTGGCTTAGGGCGTCGGTAGTCCACGGCTTATTCCCTTGATGAAAGCATTCCGCGATCAAGTACATGACCAAGAGGCCAAGGCGTTCGAAGAGCCGGTAGCTGAGCTTGATGTCGCGCTCGGCGACGCGGATATACCGTGGATTCTGGTGATAAAACGAAACCTGAGCACCCACCAATAAAATGAGCCAGCTCAAATAAATCCAGATCATGAAGACAATGAGAATCGCGAAGCTGGAGTAAATAGCGGCGTATTGGGTCGAGTTGACGACGAATTCGGCGAACAGCCAGCCCGCTCCCCGCCAGCCGATACCCGCCACGATGCCACCGATCAGTGCCGACCGGAAGTTCACGTGAGTATATGGAATAAACCGATACGCGAAGGTGAATGCGCCAATGATGAGGACGTACGGCAAAATCAGGCCCAGGAGGTAATACAAGGTGCCGAAAGGCTCCTGGCTAATGATCATCTGCACGAACTCGGTGCTAGCCATGGAGGCGGTGAGGCCGAGGGCCGAGAAGACCAATACCGGCCCCACGAGAAGGACACTCAGATAGTCGCTGAAACGCCTTTGAAAGCTGCGCGATTTTCCGGTTCGCCACACGTAGTTGAAGGAATCCTCGATTTTTTGCAGCAGCGATAGAACCGTGTAGAACAGCATGGCGAAGCCGATGGAACCTAGTACACCGACTCTTATGTTGTTAACGAAGCCAATTATGCGGTCGACAATTTCCGGGCCTTGCTTCTCCAGTGGCGCCACCAGTTGCAATAAGAACGGCTCCATTTGGTTGTGCACGCCGAATGCCTTGAGCACCGAAAAACTGACGGCCAAAAGCGGGGCCAGCGACAATAGCGTGGTATACACGAGGCTCATCGCGCGGTAATTCAGGTCTCCTTCCCGTATGTCGCTGATCAGCCTTTTGATAAAAGCTCTTACGTATGCGAACCGGTTCCGGAGTGACGCTCGGTTTATCGATATCCAAGGCCAGCTTTTCATCGGGTTCAATCCAGTGTGCTGCTTGTCGCAAAGAGCATTGATGATAATTTTTTGGACAGAGCGGCGACGGGAATGTGCTGCGGGAGCCGGACCGTGTATCTGGCCCGGTTGTGAGGAGGGTAGGGACCGTAGCCGAAAGATGTGTTACGGCGAGTCGGTTGGCTGTGCGAGCAGTTTGCCAAGCACCTCGAAATCCTCGCGGAGGGTGGCGGCTATCCAATCGAAACGCAAGGCAGCGGCCGGGTGATACGTGACGAAATAGCGTCGCCCGTCGCGTTCCTGCACTGTCCCGTGCAACTCGGACACGGTGGCCGTATCGCCCAGCATTTGACGTGCGGCGACTTGGCCGAGCAGGACGACGGTCCGGGGCGAGATCAGTTCCAGTTGCCGCTCCAGCCACGTGCTTGTGCAGGTTTTCAGCTCGTCGCGCCGCGGCGTGCGATTCTCCGGCGGACGGCACTTGACGCAGTTGGTAATGAACAGCCGGTTGCGGGATATGCCTTGGCTTTGAAGTAGCTTGTCGAGATAACGGCCTGCCGGACCGACAAACGGACGGCCGGTCGCATCCTCTTTGCCGCCGGGGCCTTCGCCCAACAGGACGATCTCGGCGTTCGCCGGACCTTCGCCCGGCACCGCTAGTCGCCGGCTTTCGTGAAGGCGGCATGCGATGCACCGGCGAATGCCGCTTGCCAGGTTCTCGAGTTGTTCGGACGAGTCCTCTATAGCCATGTACGGTATCCCCGCCGGCGATTCGCGAGTCTTTACTACGGTGACAGGTCCGATACGCGTTAAGTTCAGCTTTAGCGGTTGGCTCGGTAAAAATGGCTTCTGAGCGTACCCCCCCCCTTGTAGAACATCGGCTATCAGTCTGCGTTCTAGCAGGTGAGTTTGAGGCGGAAATTTGTTAATCTCGGGCTTGCTAGCTCAGTGCGGATGGATTCAGTTCCACTCCGCGAGTGGACCAGGAATGGTCGGCTATCTCGCAAACCTGGAGTCTTCGCAGCGGGTGAGGTTCCAAGGATGTCGGTTTGTGAGGTGAGATTTCAATCAGGATGAAGAGGTGGCACATGTCTAATTTAGGAAACGGCAGCGTTTCTGTCGCGCGGCCTCCGGCGGCTCGACGCTTTCAAGAAGACACTGGCGATGTATCGGCGGGCCTTGAAATGGCGGGTTTGGAGGCCGCTCTTCGAGGAGGCAAGCAAAAGTCGTTCGCCGCCAAACAAATCATCTTCCGTGAAGGAGACCCGGCCGATACCGTGCTAACGATTCGGCAGGGTTTGGTCAAGCTCATCAGCTACTCGCCGGACGGAAGATCCCGTATCGTTCGGCTACATGCCAAATACGCGTTTCTCGGTCTCGGGGGGTTGATCGAACCGACCTACCGGCATACGGCGGTGGCGGTCGATCATGTGGAGGTGATTTGCACTCCCTTGCGGGCGGTCGCCCAGATCAAGAAAGATAATCCTTATTTGTACTGCCGGCTTATCGAGTGCTGGTACCAGCATCTAAAGAGCGCCGATATTTGGATTACCGACTTTTCCACCGGCTCGATAAGGGCCCGCGTGGCACGGCTGGTGAATTTCCTGGCCGATATTCAGAACGATGCATCGGCATCGACAGCGGTAACGCTGCTGACCTGCGAGGAAATGGCGGCAATTTTGGGCGTTACGGTTGAAAGTGTCAGTCGGGTCTTGGCGGAATTCAAACGCACGCACATGCTTCGCGCGGTAAAGTGCAAGCCGGCCAAGAGATACGAAACCAATGCGCCCGCTCTTAGGCGTGTCGCGCAGGTTTGAGGGGCAACCTGCGATTGCCCCGCCATCGCGTATCATTTTCCGCGTTGTGAGGAATCCGCCTGCCCATGGAAAACAACATCGGCGGGCGGATTGGGTTACTCTTTCGTGATGCTGCGGAATAGCCGTTGCCTTAGACGCGGGCTGGCTCCAAGAACCAGTCCCGCGACCAAGGCCCCTATCGCGATGTCGCTGGTTTTAACACCGGTCGCTCCAAGCATTTCGCCTATGGCAGCTCGCAATGTATCAGGGACGCTACCGGGGGGCTGAGGTGCGCCCGCGGTCGCAAAGGTACCGCTCGGCGATGGCGGTGGAGCCGCCATTCGGCCTTGTTTGGTAATCGCTCCGGCGATAATCCATAGCGCGATAAAAGCAATCAAGATCATGGCGCCGCCGACGATCGCTCCGGCTTGCCAGGGTTGCAACACCTTGGCCAGCGACAAATAGGCCCCGAGCAACAGAAAAACCAAACCCCCGAATGCGGCCAACGTGGCGAAGATCGCCAACGATAGGAGTACCGCCGATCGACTCAGTGCCTGCCAAAGCTTTACTTTTTCCGTAGCAACAATATCTGTGAGTGACCGAATCACGGCAGCGCCCCGCCGTCAGCGGCGGGCGCCGAGCAGCGTGCCGATTGCGAAGCCGGTGCCGAAGGCCACCAGCACGCTGGTAAGGGGGCGCGCTTCGACGTATTGCTCCACGCTTTCTTGGGCTGCCATTGCCTGGCCGCGGGCCCGTTCACCGACCTCGCGAGCTTTTGTGTAAGCTACGCGTCCCTGCTCGACGCCCAAGTCCTTCATCGCAGCCATCAAATTGCCCATGTCGGCTTTAAGGGTGGCCAAGTCCTGTTTCAGATCCGTGGTGATGTCTTCCGTAGTTGCCATCGCTGACCTCCATCTGTATCTGGGTTATTCCATCGTCGACAAAAAGTCGGTGCCTTATTTCAAGCTAATCTCTTTAAAAACCGCCAGCATTTAGAAAAATCAACACGCAACATGACGCCTTAAATTGATCGCCGTAGTGCTGGGCGGTTCATTCGCGCTTTCACCGAATTTTGGAAAAATCGGCAAAACACTAACCGGTTGACTTGAGGACACAGGTCTTTGGTAACCGGCCGGGTGCTGTGAGTTGGACTCGAAGATGGATTGGAAAGTTGCCTACTCGGCGGTTTTGCTGGACACACACGCAATGACGCCGGTCGTAGAAGGCGGGGAGTGCTTGAGAGCTGTTAGAAGCGGCTCAAGTCATAGAGCTTTTGCCCATGAGTTGATGTTGTTCGAGAAAATAGAGGGCCTCAGCATCGGTCGCCGCGTCGATACGCGGCAAATTGCGCCACAAGCTCAATAGCTCCGCGCGGTTTTTTAGATTCCCGCAAGCCAGTTCGCCGATAATCATCGGGTGCATCCGCACTGCGCCCCGTTCCAGCAGCGCGGCCAGCTTCGCATCCGCGACGCGCAGATGATCGACCGAAACCGAGGTATCCACCAGAATCACTGTTCGGTTTCGCCGCGTTGGCGACGTATGGGTTCGACCTGGGGCTCGGATCCGCCCAGCTTGGCCAGACGCCGTGCGCTCTCCCGTTCGATCAATGCCTTCAAGCCTTCTCGTACCAAGGCAGTTTTCTCCTGCAGCCCCGATAGGTCACGCGCTTGCTTGAATAATTCATCGTCTATGTTGAGTGTGGTTCGCATGAGGCTCTCCAATGCATGCAAATTAATCATTCATATATGCATGAGATTACTGCATTTGAGATAGTCGAGCGGTCTGACCTTCAAATTCACCCATCACCATTCCGTCGATCATGCGGTTGAATTCCGCTTCGACTCCGGCTTTGAAGCGGGGATCGCCACGATATTTAATATCTGCAAAAAACAAAAAGCCCGCATTAAGCGGGCTCTATGGATAAATAGCTAACGGTGGTTTTTAGAACGGAATATCGTCATCGAAGTCGTCCATGCCGCCGAATCCGGGCTCCGGCTGCGGGGCTGGTTTCGATCCCGAGCCCGAGCCCGACGATGGCGGTGCGTAACGGTCGGATTCTCCGCGCCCGCCCGAGCTGGCCGGAGCGCCACCGGCACGGTCCAGCATCTGCATCTGATCGGCGATGATTTCGGTGGTGTAGCGATCTTGGCCGCTTTTGTCCTGCCATTTGCGCGTCCGCAGGCTACCCTCGATGTAAACCTTGCTGCCTTTCTTCAGATATTCCCCGGCGATCTCGGCAAGCTTCCGATAGCACACGACCTGGTGCCATTCGGTGCGTTCCTGCTGTTGGCCGGTTTGTTGATCTTTCCAGGTTTCGCTCGTGGCAAGGCGTAGGCTCGTGACTGCGCCCCCGTTCGGCATATAACGCACTTCCGGATCGGAACCCAGGTTGCCGATGAGTATGACTTTATTGACGCCGCGACTGGCCATAAGGTGTCTCCGATCGATAATTCGGTTGAAAATTCGGACAGGTATTAGACGTGTCCGGCTGGCTGAAGTTCTTAATTTTTAAGCAAAAAGTGCGTATTTGTCACGCGTGAAAAGGCGGCCGCAGAAAAGCTTTGGAAAATCAGGCAGCCACTTCCTGCAACAACCCGCTCAGTGCCATACGGTCCAATTTCTCTTTGTCAATTTTCAGGTAAGCCACGCCATCTTCCGCCAGGACTACGGCTTCGGCAACGCCCGGAACTTGGAGCAATCGACGGGAGAGGCTGGACGCCTGATCGTGGCTCAATCCGTTCACGTTGACGAGGAGACTGCTCAAGCCGCGCGGAGGTTTCATGCCGAGGGCAAACATAAACCATAGCAGAGCGACGGCGGAGCAGAACAGGAAAACATAGGGTATCCCATAGTGACCGTAAATCCAGCCGCCGCCGACTCCGCCTACGAACGCACCCAGAAATTGAGCGGTGGAATAAACGCCCATGGCCGTGCCCTTGAGATCGAGCGGGGCAATCTTCGACACCAGCGAGGGGAGGGTGGCCTCCAAGAGGTTAAAGCCGGTGAAGAACAGGTAAAGCAGCCCGAAAACGGCCCAAAAATCAGGTTGGACCCAGACAAAGCCGGCGTCCGAAACTACGACCAGTCCGATGAACGAGACGAATACCGCTTTCATCTTGCGCTTCTTTTCCGCAAGAATTACGAACGGAACCATGCTGGCGAGTGCAAGTCCGAAGACGGGTAGATAAATGTGCCAGTGTGTGGCCGTTTCCAGGTGCAGCGAATCGCGCAAAATCAGCGGGAGGACGACGAAGGTGGCGGTCAGAACGAGATGCAGGCAGAAGATGCCGAGGTCCAGCCGCAGAAGCTCGCGGTTCGCCAAGACCGCTTTGAAAGACGCCGGACGTACTTCCGCATCCCGGTGGAAGCGGCTCAGGGCGGGCGTCGGCACGACGCCGTACAGCACCGCAATCCCGAGCAGAGCCAGTGCCGTGATAATCCAGAAAAGGCCATGGAGCCCCATCCAGCCGGAGAGTATCGGCCCAATCACCATGGATAATGCAAAGGATATCCCGATGCTGATGCCGATCAAGGCCATGGCTTTGGTGCGGTGCTCTTCGCGCGTAAGATCGGCGGCCAACGCCATGATGACTCCGGCGACCGCGCCGGCGCCTTGGAGCGCTCGGCCGGCAATGATGCCGTAGATCGAGTCGGATAAGGCGGCCAGAGCGCTGCCGACGGCAAAGAGCAACAATCCGAATACGATCAAGCGCTTTCGCCCATAGCGGTCGGACCAGAGACCGAAGGGAATCTGGAAAATCGCTTGGGTCAAACCGTAAGCGCTGATGGCGAGTCCGACCAATTGCGGCGATGCGTCCGGCAGTTCGCGGGCGAATACCGAGAGAACCGGCAAGATCAGAAACATGCCCAGCATCCTCAGCATGTAGATGGCGGCCAGAGACAAGCTGGCGCGCACCTCCGCACGGGTCATCGGGGTGTCGATTTGCAAAGCCGGATTCAAGCAATGTGCTCCTTTGCGAGTGGCGTGAATCCGCCTATAGTAACAGGTTCTTTTTTGAGCTTGAATTTTGCATGGATACGATCCAGATCCGTGGAGCCCGCACCCACAACCTCAAAAACATCGATCTCGACCTGCCTCGCGACAAGCTGATTGTCATTACGGGATTATCCGGTTCCGGCAAGTCCTCGTTAGCGTTCGATACCATTTATGCCGAAGGGCAGCGGCGCTATGTCGAATCGCTTTCCGCCTATGCGCGCCAGTTCCTGTCGGTGATGGAGAAGCCCGACGTGGACCATATCGAGGGCTTGTCGCCGGCTATTTCCATCGAGCAGAAATCTACTTCGCACAATCCTCGCTCGACCGTCGGCACCATTACCGAGATTTACGATTATCTTCGGCTCCTCTACGCCCGAGCCGGCACGCCCCGCTGTCCGGAGCACGGCATCTCTTTGGAGGCTCAGACCATCAGTCAAATGGTGGATCATGTCCTGAGCCAACCGGAGGACAGCCGCTGGATGCTGCTGGCGCCGGTGGTCAGCGAGCGTAAAGGGGAGCATGCTCAGGTGCTGGACGATTTGCGCGGCCAGGGTTTCATCCGAGCACGGATCGACGGCGAAATTTATGAACTGGACGAGCCGCCCAAGCTTGACCTGCGCCGAAAGCACAGCATCGAAGTGGTGGTCGATCGGTTCAAGGTGAGGTCGGATCTGGCGATCCGTCTGGCGGAATCGTTCGAGACGGCGCTGCGGCTGGCCGAAGGCATCGCACTGGTTGTATCCATGGACGATTCCAAGACCGAATTGGTCTATTCGGACAAATATGCCTGCCCCCATTGCGGCTACTCCTTGAGCGAACTGGAGCCACGCATTTTTTCCTTCAACAATCCGAAGGGAGCGTGCCCAAGTTGCGATGGGTTGGGCGTCAAGCAGTTCTTCGATCCTCATCTCGTCGTCCACAATTCACAGCTGAGTTTGGCGGGCGGCGCCGTACGGGGTTGGGACCGGCGTAACGCCTATTACTACCACATGATCCAGTCGTTGGCCGAGCACTACGGTTTCGACCCGGAGCAGCCATTCGGCCAACTGCCGAAATCGGTTCAAGACATCATTTTGTACGGCAGCGGAGCCGAAACGATCCCGTTCAAAGTGCTGACGGCGCGGGGCGGTACATTGGTTCATCGGCATCCTTTCGAGGGAATCATTCCCAACATGGATCGACGCTATCGCGAGACGGATTCGATGCTGGTACGCGAAGAACTGGCGAAGTATCTCTCCAGCAAGCCCTGTCCGGCATGCGAAGGGACCCGGCTGAACCGTTCGGCGCGGCACGTTTTCGTGGTCGATTCCGCCTTGCCGGAACTGACGGCCTTGCCGATCAGACGGGTGCTCGAGTTTTTCGGCGGACTGACGTTGTCGGGGCGGCGCGGAGAAGTGGCGGCCAAGATCGTCAAAGAAATCACGGCGCGCCTGCAGTTTCTGGTCAATGTCGGGCTCGATTATCTGACTTTGGATCGCAGTGCCGACACCTTGTCGGGCGGCGAGGCCCAGCGGATTCGCTTGGCGAGCCAGGTGGGGGCCGGGTTGGTGGGCGTCATGTACGTTTTGGACGAACCCTCGATAGGCTTGCACCAGCGCGATAACCAGCGGCTGCTGGATACCTTGTTGCGTCTGCGCGATCTGGGCAACACCGTGATCGTGGTGGAGCACGACGAGGATGCTATCCGCATTGCCGATCATGTCGTGGATATCGGGCCGGGGGCGGGCGTGCACGGAGGGCAGATCGTGGCCGAGGGACCACCGGAGGCCATTATGGCGAACGCGGAGTCGCTCACGGGTCAGTATCTTTCCAACCGTCTGGAGATTGCCGTGCCGGAGCAGCGTAATTCGCCAGATCCCGAGCGGCGGCTTCGGTTGCGGAATGCCCGGGGCAATAATCTCAAAGGTGTCGACGCCTCGTTTCCGGTAGGGCTTTTCACCTGCGTGACCGGCGTTTCCGGTTCCGGCAAGTCCACTCTGATTAACGATACGCTGTTCCGCTTCGCGGCCCGCGAATTGAACGGAGCGGCTGCAACGCCAGCGATAAGCGACGGTATCGAGGGATTAGAGTATTTCGACAAAGTGGTGGACATCGACCAAAGCCCTATCGGCCGTACGCCGAGATCCAATCCCGCTACTTACACGGGGCTGTTCACGCCGATTCGGGAACTGTTCGCGGCAACCCCGGAAGCGCGGTCGCGAGGCTACTCGCCGGGGCGGTTCAGCTTCAACGTAAAGGGCGGACGCTGCGAGGCCTGCGCCGGCGATGGCGTGATCAAGGTGGAAATGCACTTCTTGCCTGACATCTTCGTCCACTGCGATGTTTGCAAGGGGAAGCGCTACAACCGCGAGACGCTGGAAATCCGCTATAAAGGCAAGACGATACACGAGGTCTTGGAAATGACGGTGGAAGAGGCCAGCCAGTTTTTTTCCGCTATCCCTACCGTCTTCCGCAAGCTGGATACGTTGATGGAGGTGGGCTTAGGGTACATTACGCTGGGCCAGAACGCGGTGACTCTTTCAGGCGGCGAAGCTCAGCGGGTGAAGCTGGCCCGCGAATTGTCGAAGCGGGATACCGGCAAGACCCTTTACATTCTGGACGAGCCGACGACCGGGCTGCATTTTCACGACATCCGGCAACTCCTGGGCGTGCTGCATCAATTGCGCGATCACGGCAATACGGTGATCGTCATCGAGCACAATCTGGACGTCATCAAGACCGCCGACTGGCTGGTCGATTTGGGTCCGGAAGGCGGCGAAGGCGGCGGTTTGATTATCGCGGAAGGCACCCCCGAGCAGGTTGCCGAAAATCAGGCATCCTACACTGGGGTATTCTTGAAAAAAATCTTATCAAAGCGGACGACGCCAAACGGGGTATCTGGCGAGGCGGCTCAGGGATTCAGTTAGGCGCCTGTGCGTCTGTAGCCGTGGCAATAATACCAATAGGGGTGTTTGTCGCGGACAGAGAAGGGGCGTTTTTAGCGTCGGAGGCAATTAGCCAGAAGATGATTAGGCCTAATGCCAGGGCCGTTACAACGACTAGATGCTTTTCGCTGAGGTCTTTCACTTACTATCTCCCTTTTTATGGAACTCCGTTGCAAAGCCTACAGAGTTTGCATGACGGCAAAGTTACGCGGATTCTACGCAAAGTTGTTCAAAAGCTCTGTAGGCTGCGAATGATAACGTTGTCGGTGTCGGCTTACAAATCAGTTTTATGCGGATATCTTCGGGGTTTAAAACATCATGAACCGAATTGATGAAGCTTCGTTCAAAGCCGCTTGGTGGTAGCGTAAACCCCATTTGCAGGCGCTGCGGTCGGTCTTGACCATATGTGTCGGTGAAGGCCTCGCGGCGGTCGTATTTTCGCTGGGTGGGAAGCGGCAGCTCAGGCAAAGATTTCAGGCTTCTTGCGATCTCGATCGGTTGAGGTGCGAAGCCCTGCCATTAATAATAGAGGAGAACGATAAAATTGCCGGCCCCCTTGTTTGTCTCTCGAAAAAAAGAAGTTTGCATCATGAATAAATCTTCTGACACTAAACCTATTAGCTTCGCCGCATTGGGTCGTCAGCTTTTCAGCCCATTGGCTCGTTATCTGATATCAAAATGCCAAAAGATTTATTTTCGCGCCGTGGAATCGGCAGGACACCACAAACGCGACATCCTCGTCGCCCGCGTGGAGAGTGCGCGAGATAGTTTGGAAGAAGCCAAGGAGCAATTTCAGAGTGCGCTGGATAAGTTCAGTGCGCTCACGTACTTCCAGGGTGGCGAGCTTGAAGATATGTATCGGCAGCTTAAAGTCGAGTTCGACTACAGCAAAGCCAAGGCTCTGGCAGTCAAGGACCGCATCGCTGCCGTGCAGGATGTGGCCGAGGCGCTTTTTGCGGAATGGGAAGAGGAGTTGGAGCAGTACACCAACCGCAGTCTCCGAAGCAGTAGCCGGCAGAAACTGAAACTTACCCAGCAGCATTACGGACAGCTGATCTCAGCCATGCGTCGAGCCGAGGGCAAGATAGAACCGGTGCTGCGGGTGTTCCAGGACCAGGTATTGTTTTTGAAGCACAACCTTAATGCAAAGGCGATTACCTCGCTGGAGCATGAATTGGTAGCGATGACTGTTGGCGTTGCTGGCTTGATCAGTGCAATGGAACGTTCCATAAACCGGGCGAATGATTTTATGCATTCCTTGAATGGCCAGAAGGCGCTTCCATCGAGTTAAGAATTCGAGTCACGACTGTTGCGCTAGGTTCTGTTGACATTTCAACGCAACCAGATGAGTGCTGAGACGAAGCGAAGAAAGCCCATGAAGTTACGCTGCAATTTTTCGAAGCGGGCAAAGATTCTTCGGAAGTGTTTGATTTTGCCAAAGAAGCATTCGATCA
>NZ_DASPLO010000091.1:0-36477 GCF_035627495.1 Methylocaldum sp. | reverse complement strand
CGAAGGCCGGGGTTCGCCTTTTCCGCTCCGCGTCCTTGTTACGCGGAAAAGTCCGGCCCGTACGTCCTGTACGGGCGTTCGCCGGGACGGGAGGCCACTGGCCTCCCGTCTTTTCCGGCTCACCCTTGGCGAACCCGCTCGACGGGACGCGTGTTCACCGGACACGCGTCTGATCCGCCTCGCCCTGCCGCGCCCCTCTGGGCTATTCCGGTTCAAGCCGGCGATGCTCGGGCGCGCCATACGGGACCATGCAGCAAGCCCTTATATCAAACCCGAAAAATGTTTTAGCGGAATCAGGCAATCAGCTTCAGACCGGGGGGCAAAGCCTCGCCGAAGATGCGTTTTTCGTCGGCTTCGGTGAGTTCTTTCACTTCCGATACCATGCTGATCCAGGAGTCCGGGGCTTTGCCGGCCCTCAGCCGCTCGATGACGCGCTGCCGCAACGCCGGATCGATGTCGCGTTCCCGGTCTCCGCTGAGCCTTGCGATGAGAGCGGCGGCGAAGCCGGCATGGGGTTCTTTTTTGAAGTCCCGATCGAAGATCTTGGTTAACCATTCCTCGGCCGTGACACGAGAAACCACGTTGTGCACGCTGCCATGGAACGGCACACGCGCACCGACGCGGCCAAGCGCCCACCAGCTTTCGGCGGGTTCGCTGGGCTTCGACAGGCGCTGGAGCAGCCAGCCTCCGAGTTCGACTTTTCTTGGGGCAGGGAGGCGCTCCAGCACGGCCGCAAGCCTCACCATGTCCTCATAGCTGCGCTTTTTGGCGAGGGTAGGGAGGTTGCCGCGCTTAGCGGTTTCGGGATTTATGAAGTTGGCCAAATCCTCGAAGACCGAAAGCTGAGCCGCCTCGTTCAAGCCCCCGGCCAGGCGGCGCCAGAAGGTCCACCATTCGGTCCAGTTTTGGACTTCGTTGACGAATTGCAGCCCTTGCCCATAGATCGCAAAGACCTGGTCAACCCGCCAATCGTCCAAGGGATAGCCGAATCCTGGACGGAGGCAGTACCCCGTCAGGCTAAACCACAAACGCTCGTGCTCGGCGGACCGCCGCCGGTGAGGCAGGCCTTCCAGCAAGGCGGCGAACAAGTCGCGCAATAATGCGGTATCCCAGTTATTTCGCGGTCCGAGAATTTTCTCGAGCTCTCCGCGTAATCCTTTGACGATCCTGGCATCGACAGTCTTCGCCTTTTTTCCGAAAACCAGATGGATTTTCTCTATGGCCTGATCAAGACGGGGATGCCGCTGGGTTTCGGGTAACGTCGTCTGTGGGGCGGCGTGCCGCAACTGAAATTCGATCTTCCAGCGACGTTTGGGATCGCCAGCCGCCACGCAGTGCAAATCGAGAGTGCCGACTTCGGTGAGAGAGGCTGCGATCTGCACGGCTTGGTCCGTCCGGCCTTGGGCGCTTTCCCGGTCGAAGGCGACGGCGAGGGGCGGTAACCGAACGAAACGCTCCTCGTCGATTTCGGCCAGATCGCCCGGTTGGAAACGCAGATCCTCGCTCGACGAAACCAGGTTAAAGCGCACCGGTTGTCCGAGCCTGAGCAGGAAAGTGCGGTCGGTCAATACGATCTCCCGGCCCTCCTCGGTTCCCCGCGGTAGGATGCAGATACCTTTGGGAGCATGGTTGTGGCTCGTTTCCACCAATAGAAAATAACTGCGCGCCGAGCCGCCGCCGATGCGTTGAACAGCGTGGCCACGCCTCGCCAGGCCATAAGCCACTGCACCGTAGGCTACGGCCAGGTCGGGACGGTCATTTTTCAGCAATACCGGCTGATGCCTCGCCCATGAGGCCACCAACTCCACCAGACGCCGGGCTATGATCGAACTGCGGAACACGCCGCCATTGAGAAGAACGGCGTCGGGGGCAGGCTCGGTGGAATTGGATTGGAGAGCCTCGCGCGCAGTCTCGAAGTGTTGAGTCAGAAAAGCAGCCAGATGTTTGCTGATCGCGGGATCGGCGGCGTAGGGCAAGCCGAATTCGACGACGCCGCTGCGCTTTCGGTCGGGATGATCGGCAAGACTCACGATCGGAAAGAAACCGTCGAGGGCGATTCCGTGGACTTCATCTCGGGTCAGTTCGGCCGAACGCGCGCCGCCGATGAGTCGGGCTCCCGTGCCCAGCAGCGTTACGGTTGCGGATTCGGGCGCATCGTGGGCCAACAGCCGTTCTTTGGCCAGCCGGCACTGTTCGACGAGTTGCGAAAGTTCGGCGGCAGACAGCTTTTGGTCTTCGCCCACCAGCCGGCGTTCTGTCAGATGAGCTAGGGTAAGATCGATGTTGTCGCCACCCAGCATCAGATGATTGCCGACGGCGATACGGGTAAGCCTGGGCTCGTCCTCGCCAGGCTCGACCTTGATCAAGGTCAGGTCCGTGGTGCCGCCGCCGATATCGCAGACCAGCAGCAAGCGCACGTCGCCGAGCTGTTTCCGCACGGATTTGCGGTGGTTCCAAAGCCAGTCGTAACAAACGGCTTGCGGCTCTTCGAGCAAACGCACATCCGGAAGTCCCGCCAGCCGGGTGGCTTCGAGCGTTAAAGTCCTCGCAGCCTCGTCGAAGGAAGCCGGTACGGTGACCACGATCTCTTGGTTTTCCAGCGGCGCCTCGGGATGGTGGTAATTCCAGGCCGAACGCACATGGCGGAGGTAACTCGCGCTGGCCTCGACCGGAGAGATTTTCGGGATTTCCTCCGGAGCGCCCCACGGGAGTATAGCGGCGGTTCGGTCGGCGGCGGCATGGGACAGCCAGCTCTTGGCGCTGGCCACGAAACGTCCCTGGCTCTTTGCGCCCAAGACCCGCGCCAGCTTGCCGATGACCGGTCGATAGGTCGATTCAGGCTCGAGAGATGGCCAAGGCAGCCGCACGTCCGCTTCAGTCAATTCGTCCAGCGACGCATGATAGCGGGCGGAAGGCAGCAGCGGTTCCGCCGCCACCTCGCCCGGCGAAACCGATTGATCGATGCGAAAAAGTTTGATTTCGGCTCGCGTGGCTTTGGCAAGCTCGGCATAGGCGACCACGGTATGGGTTGTGCCAAGGTCAATGCCGATAAGGTAACGAGGAGACTGGCTTGATGATTCGGGCATGCGCTAGGGTATCCGCAGGGTCACCGCCCTGCGGTTTATCCGTTATTTATTGAACGGCCAAAAAGTTTTCTTGGCCGAGGCGTCGTCTGTAGGCTGTTCAGGGGCTGTTTCGTCGGATGCGATCTCTGGTGCGGCTTCGGCTGCCCCCTCGGAGCGATCGCCCAAGATCGGTTCCTCCGGTGCGGCATTTTCATCCGGCGGCAAGGGTTTCTCGCCTGCGCGGACATCGAATTCGACATTCCACCGCTTGTCGCCGTCCTTCGCTACCGCTTCCAGTTGCAGCGTGCCGACTTCGGTGACCTTGGCGGCCAAATGGACCGGGACGACATCGCCCGCTTGGTATTCCTCGGTCGGTAAGGTGACTTCGATCTCGTCCAACTCGTCCATTTCGTCCTCCGACCAGTAATCGAGACGCGTGCCGACCACGTCGTCGCGGCGCACATTGGAAGCGAAGAAACGGAAACGTACGGGTTCTCCGACGACCAATCCGAACTCGTAGGGCGGCAGATCCGCTTCGGTGCCTTCTTCCATGCCGAAAGGCGCGATGCACAAGGCCTCGATCGGCGGAGCGAAGCCCGGTACGGCAGGCATGGCGCTTTCCACACCCACGTAATAGGCTGCGCCGGTGCCGCCGCGGATGCGGACCCCGCGACCTTTGCGGACGTAACCGTAATAAGCGGCGCCCCGCGCCACGGCCAAATCCAGATCGGCGCCGTGCAGCAACCGGGCGCGCGGGGCGCCGTCGGCTTCGAGCCAGCTATTCAGTACCTCGAGCAGCCTGTTCTCGAGCGCCTCGGACTTGAACACGCCGCCGTTGAGGAGCAGCGCGGTCGGATGCAGGAATTGGGCATCCGAAGGGAGGTCGAATCCCTGCAATTCTCCGGTCGCACCGATCTGCCGGCTGAGAAAGGCGGCGAGATGGCAGGTGATCCGCGCATCCTTAGCATAGGGAAGACCCAGGGTCGTCAAGCCGGTGCGGGCTTGGACAGCTGGACGGTCGGCGATTTGTACCCTAGGAAAGAAGCCTTCAATCAGCGTCCGCCCGACTTCGTCGCGGGTCAGGCTGGTACGCAGCGTCCCGCCGATGAGCGACGATCCGCGGCTGGGCACGACAACGGCGACCTCATCGGTATCCGAATCGGACAGCAGCGACTCTTTCGCATCCCGGCAGCCATGCATGAGCGCCTGGATTTGCCAGGGTTCGAGCCGTTTGCCCTCGGCTTCGATCTTGGTTTTCAGCACATAAGCCAGGGCGAGGTCCATGTTGTCCCCGCCGAGGAGGATGTGATCGCCAATGGCGACGCGATTGAGGATCAGATTGCCTTCCTCCTCGGTCACGGCGATCAGCGACAAATCGGTGGTGCCGCCGCCCACATCGACGACCAGAATGATATCGCCGGGTCTGACCTGTTCTCGCCATTTCCCCTCGCTGGTCTGAATCCAGCTGTACAGCGCCGACTGCGGCTCCTCTAGCAGAATCGCCTGGCGCAAGCCGACGGCATGAGCGGCTTCCACGGTAAGTTCGCGCGCGGCCGGATCGAAGGACGCGGGCACGGTGATCACCAAATCCTGCTCGCTCAGGGGGGCCTCCGGAAAGCGGGCGTTCCAGGCGTCGCGCATGTGGCGCAGATATTCGATCGACGCCTGCAGGGGCGAAACCCGCTTTACCTCTTCCGGCGACTGGATGGGCAGAATCGGCGCGCGGCAATCGACGCCGCTGTGGGACAGCCAGCTCTTGGCGCTGCCCACCAGGCGTATGGGGGTCTTGCTGCCGAGCTGTCTTGCCAGATCTCCGACGATGGCTTCCGGCTGCTCGTTCCAGGGCAATACGATATCGCCGGGGGCAAGCTCGGCCTCGTGGGCTTGATAAAGGAAGGACGGCAATTGCTTTTTGTCGCCGACCGCGCCGGGTGAGGTCAATTGCGGAATATCGAAGACTTCGAGTGGCGCTTTTTCGCCGTCACACTGGCCGAGGTCGACATACGAAACGACGCTATTGGTCGTTCCGAGGTCGATACCGACGGAATATTGGGTTTCGCTCACAATTCCACCTCTGCTTGCGCGATGATGTGTACGTCGTGTCCTTCGGCGACTTTGGGCAGCCTGACTCCGGTGGCGCGCCAGCCACGGTGTATCAATGTGCCGGTAAAGGGCGGATCGCCGACGATATTGCCCGTGGGTCTTACGCTCGAAGCATCGAACCCCTTGGGCAGGGTGATGCGGGAGTTCTCCTGCTCTTTGCGCACGGGTTCAAGTTCAAAATGCTGGTTCAATACCTTGCGGCACCCTTCATGCACGACTCGGGCTGCCGCGCCGATTTCAGTGTCGGAATAGGCGCCGACGTTTTCCTGGACAAAGTCGATAAAACGGGCTTCCTTTTGCAAAAGCCCGAGGAGCTGCAAGGCCGCATCGGGTGTGGCTTCTTTGACAACGACGGGTTCCGGCCGTTCCGGTTTGGCGATTTCCACCGGTTTGGGGACTTCCCGGACCGGAATGGGAGCCGCTTCGGCGCGAATCGGCGCGGCTGTTTCGGCTGCCGGCTGTTTGCGGCGAAGCAGGGCGATAACCGCCATGGACAGCAGCAGGATTTGCAGAATCAGCAGAATGACCACGAGAACGGCAAGTCCGATATGGACAGCGTCGAACGTGGTCGGAAAAAGGGATGGGTCGATTTGCATTCGGATCCTCTTTGCGTTGGGTGATGTCCCATGAAGCCGACGCGATCAGCGCGGCATGCATGGCAGGCTGCGCTGTCGATGCAGCCTGCCGGATAAGAACTAAGCGCAGGGCGGTCCTGTTACGGCTGTCCGGTTGCCGCTGGAGCCGCCTGGGCGCCCATGACCGTGCGCAGGATCTGCCGTGCGGCCTGGGTGCGGCGGCTGCGCATGTATCGTTCGGAGATCGTGCCGGGCACTTTTTCCCCATCGAATGCCGCCTTTACCTTCGAGAGCTTCTCCTCGCACGTTTTCAAGATTCGATCGGTGATCGCACGTGAATCCAACTGGTCGCCGATATGGGTTCGAGTTTCATTGTTAACGCATCCTTGATAAGCGACTAAAGCCAGCTTGACCTTTTCCAGGGTCTGGTCGGACAGGGTGGTGCCCTGCCATTCGTCGTCACCGAAAGCCGGCTGCAAGGCCGAAAGAAGGGCTCCGACAATCAGCACGCGTGAGAAAAGTCTCATATGCAATAACTCCTGAGTATTCGTCGAGTCAGTTTTATCTGCCCGATTCTACGCGATGTTGAGGGAGGGCGGAACGGAAAGGGTAAGCGGGAGAGGTGTTTCCTCCGGAGAATCGTTACGTCGAGCGGTCGACTCAGGCGCGGTGCTGTGCAAGCGCCCAACGCACGTGTTCCCTGATCAGCGGCGAAGAATCGTCGATCCGCGTTTGCAGGGCTTCGACCACATCCGAACACGTCTCCGAGTTGCCCAACGCCACTGCGATATTCCTGATCCAGCATTCATAACCGATCCGGCGAATGGCCGAGCCTTCGGTTTTTTGCAGAAACGTCGCCTCATCCCAGCGGAAAAGCTCGATCAGCCCTGCGATATTCAGTTCGTGACGCGGCATGAAATCCGCTTCCTCGGTGAGCCGCGCATAACGGTTCCACGGGCAGACGAGCTGGCAATCGTCACAGCCGTAAATACGGTTGCCGATGGCGGCGCGGAATTCTTCGGGAATCGGCTCGCGCAATTCGATGGTCAGGTAGGAAATGCAGCGTCGGGCATCCAAGCGATAGGGCGCGACAATGGCCCTGGTGGGGCAGACGTCGATGCAGGCCGTGCAGCTTCCGCAGTGATTTGTCACTTCGGAATCGCCGGGCAAGGGAAGGTCGGTGTAAATCTCCCCGAGGAAGAACATCGAGCCCGCCGTCCGGTTGATCAGATTGGTGTGCTTGCCGATCCAGCCAAGCCCGGCTTTGGCGGCGAGCGCTTTTTCCAGCACCGGGGCGCTGTCGACGAATACCCGATAACCGAAGGGGCCGGCTTCGCGCGCTATGCGCTCGGCCAATTGCTGTAAGCGCTTGCGGAGCAGCTTGTGATAATCGCGGCCGAGCGCATAGCGGGAGATGAACGCAGCGGCCGGATCGTCCAGCCGTTCCCGGATCGTGGTCCGATCCTCCGGCAGATAATCCATGCGCGCGCTGATCGCCCGCAGCGTGCCGGGGACGAGTTCGTCCGGCCGGCTGCGCTTGGTGCCGTGCCGTTCCATATAGTCCATTTCCCCGTGGAAACCCTCGTCAAGCCAGCGCTGGAGATGCTGTTCGGCCGCGGAAAGGTCGGTGTCGGCGATGCCGACTTGCTGAAAGCCGAGTTCGCGGCCCCAGATTTTGATTTTGGCGACTAGTTCGGAGTAATCGAGAGCGGATGAAGTCACAGAAGTGTGGAGAGAACGCAGCCTTTAAGCCAGAATAAGCGGAATGAGAGAACGATACAATCGAAGTTTACCGAAGGATCTTTACCGCGCCGAGGACGTGCGCGCCATGGACCGTTACGCCATCGAAACGGTGGGCATTCCAGGCATCGAATTGATGCGCCGGGCCGGTGTATCGGCCTTTGTGGCCTTGCGCGAACGCTGGCCGGAAGCGCGCACGCTCTCGGCGATTTGCGGCGGCGGCAACAACGGAGGCGATGCTTACGTAGTGGCGCGATTGGCCCACGAAGCGGGGATGGACGTGCGGGTTTATCCGGTGGCACCGCCGAACAGTCTTAAAGGCGATGCTCTGACCGCTTACCAGGGTTATCGAGCGGCGGGCGGTGGAGTATTGGATTTTATTCCCGCCGATTTCGAAGGAGCGGAAGTATTGGTGGACGGGCTCTTGGGCACCGGCTTGGATCGGGAGGTCAGCGGGCTTTACGCCGAAGTGATCAAGGCCGTCAATCGATTCTCCGGCCACGTGGCGGCGCTGGATATCCCGTCCGGCCTCCACGCCGATACCGGCGTCGCTCTGGGCGTGGCAATTAAGGCCGATTTGACCGTGACGTTCATCGGGCTCAAGCAGGGGCTATTTACCGGCGAAGGTCCCGAATACGCGGGCGAGGTTGTTTTTGCCGACTTGGGCACGCCGCCGGAAGTGCGGCATTCGGTAAAACCCTCGGCCATGCTCCTGCCGCAATGGGAGCGCGGTTTGCCTTCGCGTCCGCGTTATGCCCATAAGGGTCATTTCGGCCATGTGCTGGTGGTCGGAGGCGATCACGGCTACAGCGGCGCCGCCCGCATGGCTGCCGAGGCCGCGGCGCGGGTCGGAGCCGGGCTAATCAGCGTCGCCACGCGGAGAGCTCATGCCGACTCACTCAATCTGACCCGGCCGGAACTGATGTGCCACGGCGTCGAAACCGCCGAAGAACTGCGGATCTTATTGGAGCGGGCCACGGTGATCGCCGTCGGCCCGGGGCTAGGCCGTTCGGAGTGGGCGCAGACGTTGCTCGGCGCGGCATTGAAGACCGATTTACCGATAGTGGCGGATGCCGACGCGCTCAATCTTCTTGCGGCAAATCCCCGCAAACGGGACAACTGGGTCATCACCCCCCATCCGGGGGAAGCGGCACGGCTGCTCAATACGTCTTCTGCGGAAATCCAGAAAGATCGGTTCACCGCCATCCGGAGACTGCAGGCGCAGTTCGGCGGCGTGGCGGTGTTAAAGGGTTCGGGCAGTCTGATCTGCGGACCCAACGGGCTGCCTTCTGTCTGTACCGCGGGCAATCCCGGCATGGCCAGCGGCGGCATGGGCGACGTGCTGACCGGGGTGATCGCCGGATTGCTGGCGCAGCGGATAGAGCTATTCGAAGCGGCCGCACTGGGTGCGCAACTGCATGGAGCGGCGGGAGACGAGGCGGCGAAAACCGGTGAACGGGGACTTTTGGCCAGCGATTTGATGGATTCTTTGCGCCGGCTCGTCAATCTATGAAACTGACACTGCGAGACGAAGCCGAAACGCTCGCGTTTGCGGGGCGTGTTTATCGAGCCATGCCGTTTGGAGGCGTCGTCTTCCTGCGCGGAAACCTCGGTGCGGGCAAAACCACGTTTGTACGCGGCTGGCTTCGGGCGGCCGGCTTCTCGGGGCCGGTAAAAAGCCCGACCTTCACTCTGGTCGAAGAATATTCTCTTGAGGACCGGATCGTTTACCACTTCGATTTGTACCGGCTGAACGATCCGGAAGAGCTGGAATGGATGGGGTTCAGGGACTATCTCCGGCCGAATGCCGTGTGTTTCATCGAATGGCCGGAGCGCGGCGAGGGTATGTTGCCTCAGGCCGATCTTGAGATTAATCTGGAAATCGCGGGTACGGGGCGTATCGCGGAGATCATGGCGGGCACCGAGCGCGGGCGAGAGGTATTGGTTCACATGCAGCCCGAGTAGCCCATTTCCTTGCGGTTTCCCGAGTCTCGGGCTATGTTTTCAGCGGACGTTCAAGCATGGCGGCTCCATTCATGGAAAAAAAAACGCTAATCGCATGGTTGGTGCTCACTTTGTGGGGCTATGCACCGTGGCTTTTTGCCGCGCCCGCGCAAATGAAGTCGGTGAAGTTCGAGACCGCCGCGCAAGGCTCGCGACTGATCTTTAGTTTTTCGACGCCGCCCAAATACCGGGTGTCCCGCGGAAGCAACCCCAAACGCTTGCAAATCGATCTGGAAAACACATCCTTGTCCGGAGCATTCGGACAGCCACCCGCGTCCCATCCCTTGATCGCCAAACTTGTCCCCATTTCCGGCAAAACCAAGGAAAGCATCCGAATTTTGGTCGATCTTAAGAGTCCGGCTATTTATAAGATCCATGTGACTGGTTCTAAAGGACAGTCGCGCCTGGTGCTCGAATTGGCGAACCCGGCTTCGTCCGCTCAAGCGGGAAAAGAGCAGGCATCCAAGCCGCCGACGCAAAGGGGGCGGGCAATTCGGGTAGCAGAGTCGTCGAAAGTCGCTGCCAAACCGGTTTCGGCCAAGACCAAAGGCGCGTCAGACGCTGTGCGGCCTGTGCGTTCTCTGAAGCCGGGGCTTGCCAAGGAAATAGTGATAGTCATCGATGCCGGTCATGGCGGCAAGGATACCGGTGCGATCGGCCCCAAGGGAACCCATGAAAAGGATGTGGTGCTGGCGATCGCCCGCAAGCTCGAAAGGATGATGCGCGCCGAACCGGGCATGCGGCCCGTGATGGTGCGGAAAGGCGATCAGTTCGTCGATCTGCGCGAGCGGGCCGAGTTCGCGCGCAAGGCGAAGGCCGATTTATTTATTTCCCTTCACGCGGACGCCTACGTGAGCAACGATGTGAAGGGATCTTCCGTGTTCACCCTATCGGATCACGGCGCCTCCAGCGAAGCGGCCCGCTGGCTGGCGGACCGGGAAAACGCCGCTTTGGTGGGCGGGGTGAAGCTCAAGGGAAAGGACAAGCTGCTGGCTTCGGTGCTGCTCGACCTGTCGCAGACCGCCACGCTCGAGGCCAGCAATCGTGCGGCCGTAAAAGTGTTGGGAGAACTGAGAAAGGATTTCCATCTCCATCATCGCGACGTGCAAAAAGCCGGTTTTGTCGTGCTCAAGTCGCCGGACGTTCCCTCGATGCTGGTAGAGACGGCGTTCATCTCCAATCCCGATGAAGAGCGGAATCTCCGCGATCCGAACCATCAGGAACAGGTGGCCCGCGCGATATTCGACGGCATCCGCAATTATTTTTCCGAACGCCGGCCGGTGGTTCCCGTCGATTTGCGCATGGCCGACGCCTTGGACAGCGTGACCGAATCGGGCGATAAGAAGCTCGTCGTTCAAAAGTAAAAAGTGTGTGCCAAGGAGCGGCGCGGGCACTTTTCGATCATCTCCGTCTTTCATAAATCCTGCGTTTTTCCGAGAATAGCAAGGGTGCTGAATCCTTGCTCCTTCGGTTCTGTCTAATCGCCAAACCGTTTTCTCGACCGCCGATACTTTCCGATGCCCATCCGTATTCTCCCTCCGCAATTGATCAATCAAATCGCTGCCGGCGAGGTGGTCGAACGCCCCGCCTCGGTGGTGAAGGAATTGGTCGAAAACGCCTTCGACGCCGCCGCCCGCTCGGTGGAGATAGAGGTGGAACAGGGTGGTTTGCGCATGATGCGCATCCACGACGACGGTTGCGGTATCGACCGGGAGGAATTGCCGCTCGCCTTGTCCCGCCACGCCACCAGCAAGATCGCCAGCCTGGAGGACCTGGAGCGGGTCGCCAGCATGGGGTTCCGGGGCGAGGCCTTGCCCAGCATCAGCTCGGTTGCCCGCTTGACCTTGACCTCGCGCATACCCGGCGAGCGTTGCGCCTGGCGCGTCACGGCGGACGGGACGGAAATCGATTTCGACGTGCAGCCGGCGGCCCATCCCGCGGGCACGACGGTCGAGGTTCGCGATCTCTTTTACAACACGCCCGCGCGGCGGAAATTTCTCCGCTCGGAAAAGACCGAGTTCTCGCATATCGAAACGCTGATCAAGCGCATGGCCCTGAGCCGGTTCGACGTGGGTTTTGCCTTGAAGCACGACGAACGGGTCGTATTAAGTTTGCGGCCCGCGGAAGGCCAAGCCGAGATCGACCGGCGCTTGGCCCTGGTGCTTGGCGAGTCGTTTTTGGAAAACGCGCTGACGGTGGATTTTTCGGCGGCGGGTCTCAGGCTTTCCGGCTGGGTGGGGCTTCCGACGTTTTCCCGCAGTCAGACCGACATGCAGTTTTTCTATGTCAACGGACGTCTGGTCCGAGACAAGCTGGTGAACTACGCCGTGAAGCAAGCTTATCAGGACGTGCTTTACCACGGGCGTCAGCCGGTGTACGTGCTGTATCTGGAGCTGGACCCGGCGCTGGTCGACGTCAACGCTCATCCCGCCAAGCTTGAAGTGCGTTTTCGCGATTCCCGGATGGTCCACGATTTCCTGTTCCGGGCTTTGCACCGGGCTTTGGCCGAGACCAAGCCAAAGGCTGCCGAACCCGAGGCTGTGCCGCAAGCGGAAGCACCATCGGCAAGTGCATTTTCGCCGCCCAAGTTCTCGAGGCCTCACAGCCAAGCTACGCTTCCGTTGCAAGTAGCCGAGGCGATTCAAAGTTACGCCGATCTTTATTCCGCGCCTGTCCCGAAAGCCGAATTGCCGTGCGAGCCAAAGCGCGATGAAGAAGCGACGCCGCCCCTCGGTTTCGCCGTCGCTCATCTGCATGGCGCCTTTATTTTGGCCGAGAGCCGCAACGGGCTGATCGTGGTGGATGCTCACGCCGCCCACGAGCGCATCACCTACGAAAAGCTGAAGGAGCAAGTTGGGGCGAGATCGGTTCCGACGCAGCCCTTGCTGCTGCCGATCCGGATTCAGGTGACCGCGGCTGAGGCCGATCTCGCGGAGGAGTCGGCCGAAGTGTTCGAAAGTCTCGGCATCGAGCTCCGCCGAACCGGTCCGGAGACGCTCATGGTGCGGGCGTTGCCCGCCTTGCTGGCGGATGCGGACGGCGAACGCTTGGTGCGCGACGTGCTGTCCGATCTCAATCAGCACGGCCGGAGTTTGCGGATCGAGCAATCCTTGAACGACGTATTGGCGACCATGGCCTGCCACGGCTCGGTGAGGGCCAACCGAAAACTGACCGTGCCGGAAATGAACACGCTCCTGCGCGAAATGGAAGCGACGGAGCGCAGCGGCCAATGCAATCACGGCCGCCCGACATGGGTCGAGTTGAGCCTCAAGGACTTGAATCGCTTATTCATGCGCGGCCAGTGACCGAATTGCCGCCCGCCATCGCCCTGATGGGGCCGACCGCCTCGGGCAAGACACGGCTTGCCATCGAACTGGCCAAGGCGCTGGACGGCGAAGTCATCAGCGTCGATTCCGCCTTGGTTTACCGGGGCATGGATATCGGCACCGCCAAGCCGAGTCTGGAGGAAAGGGAAGGAATTCCGCACCATCTCATCGACATCCTCGACCCCGCCGAATCCTATTCCACCGGCCGCTTTCGGGACGAGGCGTTCAGGGCGATGCAAGACATCGCGAATCGCGGCAAGCTGCCGATTCTGGCTGGGGGCACGATGCTGTATTTCAACGCCTTGTTCTACGGCCTTTCGACTCTGCCGTCCGCCGACTCCGAGATCCGCCGGCAGATCGACGAGGAAGCGGCGAGTGTCGGCTGGGCGAAGTTGCACGCGCAACTCGTCGAAATCGATCCAGAGGCGGCGGCCCGCATCCATCCCAACGACCCGCAGCGCATCCAGCGCGCCCTGGAGGTGTATCGCCTGACCGGAGTTCCGCTATCCGTCCTGTGCGCCGAGACGAAATCGCCGCCTTTGCCGTTCGACCTGGTCAAGCTCATCGTTGCGCCGGCGAACCGCGAAGCTCTGCATGACCGAATTCGGCAACGCTTTCTCGCCATGATCGAACACGGCGTCATCGACGAAGTCCGCGCCTTGTACGAACGCGGCGACCTGCACGCCGATTTGCCTTCCATCCGCGCCGTCGGCTACCGGCAAGTCTGGGCGTATCTCGAAGGCGAATACGACCGCGACACGATGATCAAGCGCGGTATCATCGCCACCCGCCAATTCGCCAAGCGGCAGTTCACCTGGCTGAGGCGTGAGGAGGATGCGTTGAGGTATGTCAGTGAGGATGAAGGGTTGGCGGAAGCGGTGTTGAGGGATGTGAGATGTCGGCTGAAGCTGTAGGCTAAGACCTATTAAGGGAGGAATTTCTGGCGAATGTCGGCATTTTTTGGAAGCCGCCGATGGCGGCGGTTTAGTTTAAAGCGGGGAGCCGCCCCGCACGCGGGTTCCTTTCTTTTGTGTGGCCAAAAGAAAGGAACCAAAGGCCACCCGGATGGCGCCCTGATTCTGCGCGTCTCGCCCGGCACCGGGGCCGACCGAAGGCACTTCCCTGTGCCTCGGTCGCCGCACGCGATCCCTCGCGTGCCCCTAACAGGCGATTCCGGTGCCGGGCTTCGATGCTCGGGGTCGCCATAACGGGATGGGTCCTGAAGCCAGGCTCTTTACTGCGTCGAAGGAAGAGAACGCTTGATCCGATCGATAACGTCTGTTCATGTCACGACAGCTCGTAGGGTGGGTTAGCGCAGCGTAACCCACCGAAAAGATCGTCGCATCAATCGAGAAACGGCTCAACGCGAGCGATGCGGTTCGTTCCTCACTGCATCCTACAAATCTAATCGCGGTTCAAAAGCGTCTGACAGGCTTCCGGCATCGGCGGTTTGGGTGGTTCCGGCTTGACGGGGCCCGGCGGGTGTTTTTCGAACCACCATGAAAGGCTGGAATCGCAACCGTCGCCGGCGGGTACCGAGTCTTGCCGGACGCATTCGGGGCTGTCGGTGGGGCAGGTGAGGCGGAGGTGGAAATGGTCATGGTGTCCGTACCAGGGACGGACTTTTCGCAACCAGCCGCGGTTGCTGCGGACCGATCGGCAGAGTTCGCGCTTGATGTGGGCGTTGACGAAAATACGATCAACTTCGGGAATGGCAGCGGTCAGTTTCAGGAGCTGCGCGTGCTTCTGGCTCCAAAGGCGGCGGTCGAGGCTGTCTCCTGCGCGGTTCAACAGGCTCGGTGCGGGGATGTTGGCGCGCAGTCCGTCCGCTTTCGAATAGAGGCCGGGATTGAGATTGAACCAGACGTCGGCGTCGAGGCCGGTCTGATGGCTGCGGTGGCCGAACGGCATGGGGCCGCCGCGGGCTTGGCCGAGGTCGCCGACCTGGATCACGCCAACGGCGTTATGGACTCGTTTGCCTATCGTCTGAATCGTTCGGACCAGCGAAGGATGGCCGAAGTAGCGCTTTCGTTCCAAGTGCATGACGAGATAGCCGTCGCCTTCCGTCGGCAAGGAGGCCGCTCCGCTGATGCAGCCGTTGTTGGTCTGGCCGATCGCGCGCGGGGGCCCACCGACCGGGCCGGGAACTGCTGCCCAGGGGTTCGCAAGGAGAGCGCCCGGGAAGCTCAAAAGAACCACGGCTCGGCGGATCAGATGCATGACGGTCTGCATTGGCTGGGAACGTGCGGCCGACGGCGCTTAGAAGCTGTTGAAAAACTGCTGCGCCCATCCATGACGGCGTTGCTCAAGGCCTCAAAATCCTCATGTACTCCGTGTACACTCCGGTTTTTCGGCCTTTCGCGCCTTGTCCTGAACGGGCTCGCGACGTTTTTAAACAGCTTCTTAATCCTTGCCGGGGCCTTGGGAAATGTCCGCATCCTGCGGATTCAGCGCTTTTGGATTTTCGCCTAGAGGAAATCGGCGTTTGGCGTTGATGACCCAGCCCTTGGCTTTGGCGACTTTGACGTCGCGTATTTCCTCTTCCAGGAGCAGGCGCTGGCGTTCCAGGGCCAGCAATTCGATTTCCCGCTTGAGTTGATTCTCGACGTCGTCCAAGGCGCCGGCGCGGCGGGTCTTTTCGGACAGGTCGGCGTCCAGTTCCATTTGCTTCAAGCGGGTCTCGTGGCGGATTCGTTCCTCCCGGAGGCGGACCTCACTGTCATACTGCTCGGCGGCGCGGGTTTCTTCCGCCGTCAATTCGGCGCGGACGTGTTCGGTTTCGTGATCCCGTTGTGCCTTGCGCAATTCCGCTTCGCGCCGTATGAGTTCAAGCATCCGCTCTTCATGCTCCAGTTTGAGCTTCCGTTCGTTCGCTTCGCGCTCGTAGTGCTCCCGCGCCAGCCGTTCGTTGAGGTGGCGGCGGCGCCGGATCAATTCGAGGTAAACGCCATTGTGCTTCGAGTCGACGGTTTCGGCATGCTCGTCGAGGTTTTCCAGATCGGCAAAAACGGTTTGAATCGTGCAGCGCGCGCGGCATTGGATGTCGCGCATCGCCAAAAGCTCGTTGGCGATGTCTTCGATACGGCGTTCGACATGAGTGTGACCGTCTTCGAATCCCGTCGCGTGTTCCAATTGTCTCAGTTCCTGTTCCGCCGCATCCTGCAGCAGGGTCCGATAACTGGTCCTGATGTAGGAACCAAGGTCCGAGATGCGGTCGAGGTTTTCCCGTGCGTATTTGACGGTCGGTTGGAAGCGGACCGACAGCGCCGCCTCGATGGTGCATAGAGCGCCCAATTGCAAAGGTTCCAAGGGGATTTGCCAATCCTCGATCCTCAGTTCGTATACCCGGTGAAAAAAACGCTGGAGATAGCGTTTGGGGCGAGGAAACACCTGCCGATAAGGGCCGAGAATGGATACGACGACGCGGCGGTCGCCTTCGAAACCCGCCTCCCAATGCGAGTTGGAGTCGAGTGGGCTGTCTTCAAACATAACCTTTTCTCTTCAGGGCGTCTTTAAGCTCGCTTTCGTTGGCCGGTTCGCCCAATGTTTGGG
The DNA here is from genome assembly GCF_035627495.1 of Methylocaldum sp. Taxonomy (GTDB): domain Bacteria; phylum Pseudomonadota; class Gammaproteobacteria; order Methylococcales; family Methylococcaceae; genus Methylocaldum. The sequence continues at coordinate 20,112 of NZ_DASPLO010000091.1, read as the reverse complement.
CCGCCTGCCGGGTTTTGATGTGCTCGGCGATGATCGGGTAGAGATTGGGCGCGAATTCCACCGATTTATCGCTGATCTTCCGAAGATAACCCCGATTAAGCAGAAAGGCCACGGAAAACATTCGCGTCCAATCGGAATAACGGCGGGCGCGTTCCAGCTCGGTTTTCTCGATAACGAACTCCAATTCGTCATTCTTGTTGATGGTGAACTCGCCGAACTGCCGGAGTCCGAGGTAAGCCAGGTTTTTTTCCTCTTCGGTGAGCGGGCCGGGCGCGGTGGATTCCAGCCGATAGGACAGGAAAAGGGTGAAGAAGTCCACCATGGCGGCGCAGGCCAGGGTGAACCAGGAAATGTCCTCCCACATGGCGAAGGACGGCGTGATGCCGCGGGAGAATTCGGCATAGGAGCCGAACCGAGGCCCTTCGATGGGTGAGGCGCCGTAGGTCGAGGCCAGGATTTCCGCTTCCCCTTGCAGATTCTGGAAATTCCGGACCAGCCGTTCGTAAGCCGCGGAATCGTTTATCCGGAGTGAAAATTCCTGGAGGGAGGCCCTCACCTCGGACAAGCGCTTTTCCAGCCCCTCGGAATGCGTATCCAGTTGTTTCAGCTTGCCCTGCTCGTCTTGCAGGATTTCGTTGTAGTAACTCCAGACCTTGCCTTTGCCGATCTGTCCCTGCATCCCAGGATGAGAACCCAGGTAAGCCCGCGTGGCTTCCTCCGAGGCGTGTTCGACGCGCTTTTGCTGGGCTGCGGTGAGCCTGCTCTTGAGTCCGACCACGCCCTCGATGTAACCGTTTACATCCCGGACCACGCTGGTCTGCCGATCGAGCAGGATGGAATCCCGCTGGGAAAATTCGTAGAACCGGAAATAGGCAAACGATACCGATACGATTAGGGCAACCAGCAGGGACAGCACCACGCTGATGTAACGCAAGGGATTGGCGCGCCAGTGCATGCCGGCCAGTTCCAGCGTGCAGATCACGATGATGGATTGCACGGCGATAGTGACGATCAGCGCGATCCACGGGGTGATGAAATGGCTGAGGCCGTAACAGGTATTGTAGCCCGCGGCAATACTGAGCAGCAGCACGATGGGTATGGACCAGACCCGCAGCAGGCCGACGAAAGTGCTTTGGACGGCGTTCAGCAGTTGGCCTATGTGCCAGGTTGAGGTAGTCATGGCGTGGAGCCTTCGGTGCTTGAGCCTCGCCGCTTGAACCCCATTGAGTATTGATTATTGAGCAATTGTCTTGGCATCGGAGTCGAAGCGGTAAGGGTAGTTGGGAGCTGCCGAGTTTTCGGCTTATCCTAGAGCTTTAGTCATACGTTTGTGAAGATATAATCGTTATGGGAATGTTTTGGATCGTACTAGTGCTGGTGGTCGCCATTGTTCTAGGTAATCTGATGGTTCTGCTTCGAACCGCGAAAAAGCCCAAGATCCCCGATTCGGTCAAGCCGAAACCTTATAAGGACGATGAGGAGAACTGGTAAAGCGCTTCCAGTGGAAGCGACCGCCGCTGATTGCAGATTGAAGTCTGCTTCCACCGTCATCGATCGGTTCATTCGCCGATAATCTTCACCAAAACCCGCTTCTTGCGGCAGCCATCGAACTCGCCGTAAAAAATTTGCTCCCACGGTCCGAAGTCGAGCTGTCCGCCGGTAATCGCTACGATGACCTCCCGGCCCATCACCTGCCGTTTTAAATGCGCGTCGCCGTTGTCTTCGCCGGTACGATTGTGAAAATAACGGCTGATCGGTTCATGGGGCGCCAGATTTTCGAGCCAGGTTTCGAAATCGCGATGCAGCCCGGATTCGTCGTCGTTGATGAAGACCGATGCGGTAATGTGCATGGCATTAACCAGAACGAGACCTTCGCGTACCCCGCTTTCCCTAAGGCACGCCTCTACCTGATGCGTAATGTTTATAAAGGCGATCCGGCTTGGGGCGTCGAACCAAAGCTCTTTGCGATAACTTTTCATGCCCGAGGTTCTCCTGTTGTCTTGGTATTTTTCGAAGGATAAGTAGAGCTAATTTATTCGTAATGGCGAATGGTGCGACAGATTGATGTCGTTCTCAAGCCGTGATTCGTACCCGCGACGCCATGGGCTTCGCGGTGATGCTGTTGATATCTCCAATTTTGCGGTTAAAGGGCCGATTGTCTTGTTTGCGGCACCTTTTAGGACATACGAGTCACCAAAGGAAGGAAAAAAATGGCAGCACAGTCGCGGTGTCAGAAAATTTTACATTTGTGGGTCAAATGGGGGAGTGACACTTGTTACATGAAAGGCTTTATATATCAATGGCGTACAGTTGCTCCTGTCAGGCCTTGGTAAGGCTTGGCTGATAAGAATGCAGAGAATTGGGCTGCGAGGAAGAGATTGGAAGATTCGGATGTTCCATTGTATTTACAAAAATGAGTGACACGTGATATCGAAAAAATCTTTAAAAACAATTGAGTAGTTATCTGGTACGAATGTTGGTAAGGATATAGCGGCGTTCGGAAGAATGCTCTGGGTTAGAGCTAGATTCAACTCAGCATCAATTCACAAGGAGACATGCCATGGAAAATTTCAGGACGACTTTGTTGGCCGCTAGCATCAGCCTGGCTTTGGGTTTCTCGGCTGGCGCATGGGCGGGCCCGGAAATCGAGAACGAAGATGGCAGTAATGGCAATACCAATACTCTGACCGATACGACAACCAAGAACATCACGAAGACTGAGAACGAGACCGAGGATTCGTTCAACACAAAGAACATCACGAAGACCGAGCACGAGACCGAGGATTCGTTCAATACGAAGAACATCACGAAGACCGAGAACGAGCACGAGACGGAGGATTCGTTCAACACGAAGAACATCACGAAGAACGAGACTGACGATTCGTTCAACACGAAGAACATCTCGAAGACGGAAGATTCGTTCAACACCGACAATGCGGACAAAAGCGCGGCTGCATCGCTTGGTTCCGGCGCGGCCGGTTCGGGTGGCTCGACTGTGACCTCCGATCAAGGTTACACATCTGCTGACCATGGATCCGCAGCGGCTGATGATGGTGCCACGGCAATCGTCGACAAGAGCGACGAATCTGTTGAGGCAGATGATGGATCCGCTGCGAGCAGGAACGGCGACGTTACCTTCAGCAGCAATGAAGCCAAGCTTGATGGCGAAGTGACCTATGTCCGTGTAGACATCGAGGGCGAGACGGATGGCGGCTCGCCGGCTTGGACCGCTTCCAACAGCATTGAAAACTCGTTCAACGGAACGGCGGGCATCGTCCAGAACGTACAGAACCTGGGACACGCCTCTCTGGCTCAGCAGCAGGTCTCTTTCAACGGCAATGTCAACGTCCGTTAAATCGGTCTGACACTGCTGTCTGATTAGACTACCGGTGGGCGTGCAAACGCCCACCGGCTCCTTTCCGCGAAACCTTAAGAGGGAAATGAGGTGTGCGCAATGAAAAAAGGATTGGCTGGAGCCTTATGTCTCCTCGTTAACTGTTTCTTGTCGACCGGTTATGCAAGCGGTCTCGACGAGGAAGTTGCATTTGCTTCCGAATCGTCCAAAGCGGTCGCGACCGAGGATTTGGACGAGGAGCGAGGCCGTGAGGGCGTGGACGATTTAGCATTTGCCCATGGCGCCCTCAAGGCGACACTCGCCAATAACGAGGCAATTAGCAGTAACAGTACTACCTATAACGTTATTGACGGTGGCGCGTTCACCGACGCCGGCGGAATCATATCGGTGATTCAGAACACCGGAAACAACGTCATTATTCAAGATTCCACGGTCGTAAACGTCACCATATTGCCATGAACGAAAGCAACCGGTTTTTTCGTTCAAGCTCCTTGCTTGCTCTGTGTTTTATGTGCACGGTGTCCGACGGTCACGCCGGCGCCGTACAGTTTTCCGATGGAATAGCGGGGCCGGGACTTTATAACATCGGCGTAACGAGTTTTGCGGAAAGACGGTTTAAGACCATCCTGAAACAGCAGTACGATTTTAGCTGCGGTTCGGCGGCACTGGCGAGTCTTCTGTCATTCCATTACGAAGATACGGTTGGCGAATTGGAAGTATTTGCCGACATGTGGGAGCATGGCGATCAGCAGAAAATACAAAAGCAGGGATTTTCCTTGCTGGACATGAAGCGATACCTCGAGCGTCGAGGTTACAAAGCTGACGGTTACAAGTTTGGCTTGGAGCGGTTGGTCCAGACGAAGGTGCCGGCGATTACTATCATTAACAACAAAGGATATTTGCACTTCGTCATCATCAAGGGTGCCAATAGCGCTACGGTGTTACTCGGAGATCCGGCCGTGGGTTTGAAAAGGGTTGATCTTCAGACTTTTAGAGAGGTGTGGGAGAACCGTATTCTTTTCCTCATTCGAGATAAAAAGAATATCGCAGGGAACTATTTCAACAATGAAAAAGAATGGTTTCTGAGTCCAAAAGCCCCCTTGGGTATGGCGGTTGATAATGGTAGCCTCGCCTCCTTCAACTTAATGCAACCGGGAAGGTTCGATTTTTAGAAACAAGGGGTGACGTTATGATTTCGGGCAAGGATGTTCGAGTTTCGAAGAGTGCTGACATTAAGCGAGTGGCTTTGAGTGTTATCTTTTCCACTTTGATTGTTCAAACAACAAGAGTTTGCGTTGCAAGTGATTGGAGCAGTGTGGACTCGACCCTTGGCTGGGCAGCGGCTAAGGACGCCGAACTGGATGAGCTTCGCGGCGGGTTCGTCTTAGGCAATGGAATGGTGGTTGATTTAGCGCTCGCCACGTCCGTATTCATCAATGGTCAAGAGCGATTTTCGGACCATTTCCAGTTGTCCAACGATGTTTCCATCGACCAGCTACGCCAGGTAGCTGTTAATAATGGTCCCAACAATTTCGCAATGACAGACGCTGCCATGAATAACGTCGCAGTTATTGGAAATACTCTTGACAATCAGGTAATAAATTTACTAAGGTCCGTCGACATAACGCTTTCAAATATTAAAGGTATGGATTTGAGTGGCTTGGGACAGTCGAGCCGTGGGTTCTCGCCGTGATGAGATAAGACCAAGAATTACGGGGCGATAATCGGGATAATGAGATTTATACCGCAGTTTCAGTGATAAGGAAGATGCTCTTTAAGTAGTTCGTCTAATAAAAAGGATGGGAAAGCACATGGAACTAACAGCTGGGATTTCTCGTGTCGACAGGGTGTTTCCGGCCAATCGGGCGTGGGCAGATTTTAGGGATGTAATTTTGCTTCAGCCAGGTTGGCTTGACTCTCTCGGTCTGGCCAAAAGCCTCGCTGGAGAGGGCTGGAAAGCCCACATCTCAATGGATACTAGAGAAGCGATAAAATGCCTCCGATCAAGCAATATATATGTCGGTATTGTCCTGCTCGACGCGAGTTTCAGTGAGGAAACGCAAAGCGAATTATTGGAGGTAATCAACGAAAGCGCATCCACCGAGTGGATTGCGATCGTCGACCCGGGAAGCATGACCTCTATAGAGCACGCGTCTTTTTTAAGTGCTTTCTTTTTCGATTTTCATACGACTCCCGTGGATATCCGTAGACTGGCGTATTCGCTAGGGCATGCCTACGGGGCGGCAAAACTCGGCGAGGCCAGCCGCGGAGAACTTCGTCTAGCGATCAATCAGAGATTTGGATTGATTGGATCAAGTAAAGCGATGTCGCTGGTCTATGACGATATCGAGAAGATTAGCCGGAGCGACGAGCCGGTAATCGTTGCCGGGGAGACCGGAACGGGAAAGGAACTCATTGCGAGGGCAATCCACGGCTTGTCGCACCGGGCTGAAAAGCCGTTCATTGCCGTGAACTGCGGCGCTATCCCTGAAACGCTCGTGCAAAGCGAGTTTTTTGGCCATAACAAGGGGGCGTTTACCGGTGCGGTGGAAGAGAGGATAGGGCATTTCGAAGCCGCAACAGGGGGTACTGTATTTTTGGATGGAATCGAAAACCTTCCCCCCTTAGGACAGGTTTCGCTATTGAGATTTCTGCAGGAAAAGGAATTAACTCCCCTAGGTTCTAAAGAATCACGTCCCATAGACGTACGAATTATTGCTTCTGCAAGCCCAAGATTGCGAGACGCGGTGGCGACGGGCCTAATAAGAGAAGACTTGTTTTACCGGCTTAATGTGCTGCAGATTGATGTGCCTCCGCTAAGAAATCGGGGTACCGACGCGGCCGAAATCGCGGAGTATTTTGTTGACAGATTCAATCGGGGAAAAAGGCGGAATGCGAAGCGCTTATCCAAAAAAGCAATTGCGACGCTCTTGGATTATCCCTGGCCGGGAAACGTACGGGAATTGATGAGTTGTGTAAATCGGGCTGCCGTTCTCTCAATAAGTCGTCTCATCACCGAGATGGATCTGGGGCTGTTGCGCCCCGCGAGGCTTAACGGAAAAACGCTTAGGGAGATAAAAGCCAAGGCTATCGAGCAAGCCGTGATATTAGCTTTGGCGGAGTCCAAGAGCATTACCAGTGCTGCACGTCGGCTCGGGGTTTCGCGCGTGACGCTATATCGCTTAATGGAAAAGCATTCCATTACGGTTCCGGGTGTTGAACACGTTGCCGGATAAGCTTTGGCTAAGATAAATCGGGTATTGTTAATTGTTATCTAACTGTATTAATAATGGGCCGATAAAACAACACAAACCTTATAGTCGCTATCGATAGGTCTGCCATACTTTCGTGGCCGATGTCGGATTCATAGTATCTCATAAATAGAGGACTTTCAGTCATCATTGAGGTATTTCGTTCGCGTACGAAATATTTATCCATCCTTTTGTAATCGGCGAGGTAAGAATTAGTTTTAAGAAAACGGTTTTAAAGAAAATCTAATAATATCTAGTACACGCACATCCTTTCGAGACCTACTTGCCAAACCACTCGAATTAAAGTACGGTCTTCTACGTCACAAAAATAAGACATGGACCCAGGGAGGGTACGTCATTGCGTTTACTAGTTATTTCCTCGGTTTTAGGGGTATCTCTAGTTTCCGTTTGCTTCGGAGCGGAAATAACCGGCATAAGCTATGAAGAGTCGGTCGATGTACTTAGACTCAAGGTAACAGCTTCGGACTATATCTCGGTGCAGGCTTCCCTATTGGACGGCCCCAACCAATTGATTATTCATTTCCCCGGCACTCGAATCAGCGGAGCGCTTCCGCAACCTCCCCAAGATCATCCTTTGTTTTCCGGCGTCTCAGGCGGATCGGAAGGCAATGGCGATTTACGCCTGGTCATTGACTTGAAACAGCCCGCGACCTTCACCCAATTTTGGGAGCCGGTTTCGTACGAAAACTCGGCGAGGTTTTCAATCGATTTTCCGAAAGCGGCACTGGCAGAGCGCGCCGGCCGAGGCTCTGGCGTTAAGGGTGCCGGAAAGACGAAAGCCGTTCTTATGCCTGCGGGAAAAAAAGTTGCGAGTGGAGCAGCGAATGCCAGCGAACTCGATCAGTTGCGGCGTGCTCTGGCCGAGCAGCAGCGGATTTTCGAGAATCAGAAGAAGGTTTTCCAGGAGCAGCAGCAAAAGCTTCAGTTGCTGCAAAATCAGGTCGAACGTTTAGCCGGGCGCGCGCCCGCCAGACCAGCCTCTGCAAGCCCGAGCGCGGTACAGATAACACGAGCTGAGAATCCGTCTCCCGGTGCCGTCAAAGCTGTCGATAAAAAACAGCCGTCAATACCTACCGGCCCCGTTGGGCAGGCGCCGGAATCAAAGCCCAAGCCGCCGGAACTGCCAAGAATTTCCGAAACCGTAGGCGGCGTTTTGACACCAAAAGGCAAGGTAATTGTAGAGCCGTCGCTGGAATACAACTACGCGAACAATAATCGGGTTTTTCTCGATGCGTTCACGTTCATTCCAGCCATTGCCATCGGATTGATCGACCTCAGAGAAGTCGATCGGCATACGTTTATCGGTGCGATTACCGGTCGCTATGGCCTTACCGATCGCCTTGAGGTAAGCGGCCGTGTCCCGTTTCTTTATAGGGAGGACACACAACGGTCGAGAGCAGTTTCAATTGGTGCGGGCGTAGATGAAACCTTTAATGCCGACGGATCCGGTTTGGGTGACCTTGAGTTTACGGCGCGCTACCAGTTTAACGGCGGAGCCGGGGGCTGGCCCATATTCGTAGGAAATCTCGCGATGACCGTTCCCACTGGAAAAAGCCCCTACGATGTCGATTTTGTTCTCGCTCAAGGCGTGCCCGGCGCCCGCTTTCCAACCGAACTCCCAACCGGCTCGGGTTACGTCAGTGTTCAGCCCAGTATCACCGCTCTGTATCCGACAGATCCAGCCGTGTTTTACGCTAGTCTGAGTTATGGCTATAACATGGAGACCGATGAGAACATCGGAACGGTCGATCCGGGCGACTCGATTGGAGGAAGCTTCGGGTTAGGGTTCAGCATTAACGAGCGGTCATCCTTCAGCATCGGATACTCGCATAAACATGTGTTGGAGACTGATGTGGACGGAACATCCGTTCCAGGGTCGAGTTTGGATATCGGGGAGTTCCTTTTGGGGTATGCCTTTAAACTCACAAGAGACACCAGCTTAAACCTCTCGGTTAGCCTCGGGGCCACGGATGATGCCCCGGATGTCAGGCTGACTCTGAGATTGCCGATGTCCTTCAGTCCTTTCCAATAGGTTCTGCTTGTTCTTGCAGGTGAGGAAATCAACAGGGGCAAAGATGCTGCGCTTCATTCGGGACCTTTGTAGAATGACCCTTTAGTTGGTATCTGTGCGCCGATATGAAAAAAACCGAACCTTATGTCGGAATCCATAACGATCTTTACGGCGGTATGACGGACATTGGCCGCATTATCCGGGACGCTTGGGCTTTCGGATTGATTGCCGAATCCGAAACGTGCGCCGGATGGCAAGCGGCAGGCATTGAGAGTCTGTGGGAAAAGGTTCACGAGACCTGGGACCATTATGGATTTTCAGTGCGCAACTTTCCTGAGGAGCTTCGCCAGCGGTACCTGCGCATTCAGGAAGAGGCCGTAACTCGGGCGAAAGCTTTGGGGTGGAACGCGGATCTCGACCTGGAAGAATAGCAGAAGCATTCTTGGAGACGCAGCCATGCACGTCGTATGTCCTTTCTGTATGACGGTAAACCGCGTTCCACCGGAGCGGCTCAAGGATCATCCGAAGTGTGGGCGTTGCCGGCAAGAAATCCTGAGCGGACGACCGGTAACCCTGACCCAGGGGAATTTTGAAGCCTATGTTGGAAAAAGCGATTTACCCATTGTAGTCGATTTCTGGGCGAGTTGGTGCGGGCCGTGCAAAACAATGGCGCCTGTGTTCGCGCAGTTGGCCAGTGAACTGATCGGGCAGGTGTGTTTTGCCAAAGTCGATGTAGATGCGGAAAGCGGTCTCGCCGGGCAGTTCAATGTCCGCAGCATACCCAGCTTGGTGTTGTTTAAGGCCGGAAGAGAAATCGATCGAGTGACGGGCGCCATGAATGCGCTAAATCTCCGCAGTTGGATTTTGTCCCGCTGACCGGGCTCGATTCGGCACTGCACTTTAAAAAAAGGGCGTCCGAGGACGCCCATCACGGACAAGACAACGAGGGTGTCAGAGAGAGCTAGAGATGGTAGGCGGTTTCGCCGTGCTCGGTAATATCGAGCCCTTGACGCTCGATTTCTTCGGTAACCCGGAGCCCGATCAGCATATCCACGATCTTGTAAGCAATGAAGGAAACGACTCCGGACCAGATGATGGCTGTTCCCACGCCCCAGGCTTGACTGGTGACTTGGGCCATCATGTTGTATTCCCCGACCGCATTGGCAACGTAATCGTATACGCCGGTTCCGCCGAGCGCAGGAGACGCGAATATGCCGGTGCCCAATGCGCCGATGATGCCGCCGATGCCATGAACCCCGAACACATCGAGCGAATCGTCATAACCCAAGATATTTTTCAGGCTGGTAACTGCCCAGAAGCAGACGGTACCGGCGATCAGGCCGAGAACGATGCTGCCCATAGGCCCAACGAAGCCGCATGCCGGCGTGATGGCGACGAGCCCGGCGATTGCCCCCGACGCTGCGCCCAACATGCTGGGTTTGCCTCGGGCGAGCCACTCGGCTGACATCCAGGCCAGGGTTGCTGCGGCGGTCGCGAGTAAGGTATTTGCAAAGACCATGGCGGCGAGGCCGTTGGCTTCGAGGTTCGATCCGACGTTGAAGCCGAACCAGCCTACCCAGAGCAGCGATGCGCCGATCATGGTCATGGTAACGCTGTGGGGTGCGATAAATTCCTTTTTGTAGCCGATTCGTCTGCCGATCAACAGGCAGCCGATCAGTCCGGCGATACCGGCGTTGATATGTACCACGGTCCCGCCGGCGAAATCCAAAGCTCCCTTCTGGAAAAGAAAACCGGCAGTCGCTCCGGCGGCTTCGGCGGCCGCGGCGTCCGTGTAGGCATCAGGACCCGCCCAGAACCAGACCATATGAGCCATTGGGAGATAGGCGAACGTGAACCACAGCACCATGAACAACAGCACGGCGGAGAATTTCACGCGCTCGGCGAACGCGCCGACGATCAGGGCCGGCGTGATGGCCGCGAAGGTCGCCTGGAATACCACGTAGACATACTCCGGAACATAGACGCCTTTGCTGAAGGTAGCTGCGAGCGATTCCGGCGTGACGCCTTTCAGGAATACTTTACTGAACCCGCCGAAGAAGGCGTTCCCCTCGGTAAACGCGATGCTGTAGCCGTATATCGCCCATAGCAGCGCCATCAACGAGAAAATCACGAACACCTGCATGAGGACGGACAGCATATTCTTGGTGCGCACCATGCCACCGTAAAACAATGCAAGCCCCGGAACGATCATCAATATGACCAGCACGGTAGCCACGATCATCCAGGCAACGTCCCCTTTTTCGGGAACTGGCGTCGCCGCCGGAGCCTCCGCAGGCGCGGCCGATTCGACGGCCGGTGCGTCTGCCGGGACGGTGGGTTCTTCGGCGAATGCAAAGCCCGTAAGGCTTAGCGATATGAACAGGAAGAAGGCGGTCAGGATTTTTTTCATGTTGTTTTTTCTCCTTAAAGTGCCTCCGCCCCGGTTTCGCCAGTGCGGATACGAATGACTTGTTCGAGATTGAATACGAAGATCTTGCCGTCGCCGATCTTTCCGGTATTCGCCGTCTTGGAAATGGCCTCGATCACTGCATCGAGCTGTTCGTCGGTTACCGCGACTTCGAGCTTCACCTTGGGCAGGAAATCGACCACATACTCGGCGCCCCGGTACAACTCCGTGTGTCCTTTCTGCCGGCCGAATCCTTTTACTTCGGTTACAGTGATGCCGGAAATGCCTACATCGGACAAGGCCTCCCGGACGTCGTCCAACTTGAACGGTTTTAAAATCGCGGTCACAAATTTCATGTAAGGGTTCTCCTATGGGATGTGCGGACGCCGCCGTTGATTCGGCGCTGAACCGGCGAAGCCCTGCTCAGTGTTGAGGCGCTCATCGACCTGAAAGCAGAACCTATGCCAAGTGGTTTTTTGCGCTGCAGGTATAGTGAAAAATACGATCGTCAATCTGTCTATCTGTAAAAATGCACCATCTTAGAGCGTCCGGTTTGGGTTGCACTTGTCCGGTGCGCGCCGGCAGGGAGGCGTTTTACTGGACGCTCACCGCATCACTCGGCTATTCTTTCCGCCATGTTCGATAAAATTTCATTAAATGATCTCGCCAGGCGTCTCGCTGAGGCCGTACCGACCGACTTTCACCGGTTGCAGGACGATTTGGAAAAGAACTTCCGTGCGATTCTTCAGGGCTCTTTCGCAAAGATGAATCTTGTCAGCCGGGAAGAGTTCGAGGTGCAAACCGCCGTCCTCGCGAGGACACGGGAGCAGTTGGAACGGCTGGAAGCTCAAGTCGCCGAGCTGGAAAAACAGATCGTCAGCCGATAAATCGGACGGGCGAGGAATTCATGTCCCTGGCCGTCGTTTTCACTCGGGGTAGGCAAGGTATCGAAGCCCCCTTAGTCACCGTTGAAGTGCACATTTCCAACGGCCTGCCGAGTCTCTCCATTGTCGGTCTTCCGGAAACGGCGGTAAAAGAAAGCAAGGATCGAGTAAGAGGAGCCTTGCTGAACTGTCAGTTCGAATTTCCGCTCCAGCGAATTACCGTGAACATGGCGCCCGCCGATATTCCCAAGGAGGGTGGCCGTTTCGATCTCGCGATCGCATTAGGCATCTTGGCGGCTTCGGGACAAATCAAGAGCGAACACCTTCACGGGATCGAATGCGTGGGCGAGCTTTCCTTGGGCGGGGAGTTGCGTCCGGTGAGCGGCGTGCTGCCGGTGGCGATGCAAGCGAAAAATGCTGGACGGGCATTGATTGCGCCTAGCGAGAATGCGGGCGAAGCGGCTCTCGTCGAGGGAGCGAAAGTTCTTGCGGCACGCCATCTCCTCGAGGTATGCGCCCATTTGAATGGCCAGCAGCAGATCCAGTTCGAATCGTCCGAGGGAGCAGCTGCCGGTCTGGAGGAACTCGCCGATTTCGCGGACGTGCATGGACACTATCACGCCAAGCGCGCCCTGGAAGTTGCCGCCGTCGGAAGGCACAACCTCCTGATGCTCGGACCGCCGGGAACCGGCAAATCCATGCTGGCGGCGCGGCTTCCGAGCATTCTCCCGCCATTGACCGACGAAGAAGCCTTGGAAAGCGCGGCCATCGCGTCGGTTAGCGATTTGCCTTACGATCCGCGTCGCTGGCGTATACCGCCATTTCGTTCTCCACATCATACGGCTTCGGCTCCCGCCTTGGTGGGCGGCGGGGGCAACCCCAAGCCGGGAGAAGTCTCCTTGGCGCATAATGGCGTGCTTTTCCTCGACGAATTGCCCGAATTCGACCGAAAAGTGTTGGAAGTTTTGAGAGAACCCCTGGAGACCGGTCGCATTACCATTTCGAGAGCCGCCCGGCAGGCGGATTTCCCGGCTCAGGTTCAACTGATCGCCGCGATGAATCCTTGTCCATGCGGCTACTTGGGAGATGCGTCCGGACGCTGCCGCTGCACCTCGGAACAAGTTCAGCGCTACCGCGCGCGAATTTCCGGCCCCTTGCTCGACCGCATCGACATGCATATCGAGGTGCCGCGCGTTTCCCAGGATATGCTGCGCCACGGTACGCCGGGCGGCGAGCACAAGAGCGCCGACATTCGCCGGCGGGTGGTGGCGGCTCGGGAAATAGCCTTGCAGCGAACCGGAAAGCCGAACGCCTCGATGGCGCCTCAAGAAATCAAACAGTACTGCCAGTTGACCGACGAAGGACACCGCTTGCTCGAGCAGGCTACCGAAAAGTTCGGATTGTCGCATCGGGCTTACCACCGCATCCTAAAACTTGCCCGCACGATTGCCGATCTCGCCGGTGCGGAAAAGATCACCGTTCCGCATCTCAGCGAAGCCATAGCCTTCCGGCGGCTCGACCGCGTATCTTCAGTCGTTTGATGGTCTCTCAACTGAATCCGCAGCAGCTCGCTGCCGTCACTACTTTGGATTGTCCGCTTCTCGTTCTTGCCGGGGCGGGCAGCGGCAAAACGCGGGTAATCACCGAAAAGATCGCCTATTTGGTCAAGCACGGTACCCCGGCGAAGCACATTGCCGCCGTCACCTTTACCAACAAGGCGGCGCGCGAAATGAAGAGCCGCGTCGGCAAGCTCCTTTCCGATAAGGAACTCCGCGGCTTGACGGTTTCCACCTTCCATTCGTTGGGCCTTGAAATCCTGCGTCAGGAGCACGGGGCGCTCGGCTTCAAGAAAAACATCTCCATTTTCGATGAACAGGATCGTCTGGCGCTGGCTAAGGAGCTGGTCAAACACGGCACGGGAAGCTGGGATATCGACGAGGCGGAAAGCTATATCTCGCGCATCGGCCGGTGGAAGAATCTATTCGTGACGCCGGAGCGGGCGATCGCGGAAGGGCAGGGGGACGGACACCTTGCCGCTCAGCTTTATGCCGAATATGTCCGGCATATGAAGTCGTACAATGCGGTGGACTTCGATGACCTGATACTCCTTCCGGTCCTGTTGTTTCACGAGCACGGGGAAATTCTCGATAAATGGCGCAACCGGATACGCTACTTATTGGTGGACGAGTATCAGGACACCAACCTGACCCAATACGAATTGGTGAAGCTGCTGACCGGAAAGCTGGGCCGTTTTACCGTGGTCGGCGACGACGATCAGTCGATTTACGCGTGGCGTGGGGCGCAGCCGGAAAACCTCGCCCAACTCCAGCGCGATTATCCGCGGCTCAAGGTCATCAAGCTGGAGCAGAACTACCGCTCGACCGGGCGGATTCTGAAAGTCGCCAACAAGCTCATCGCCAACAATCCCCACGTGTTCGAAAAGCGCCTATGGAGCGCATTGGGTTATGGCGATCCGCTGCGTGTTCTCACGCACAAAGAGGAGGTCGCCGAAGCGCGGCAGGTCGCATCCGACTTGCTGCACCACAAGTTTCGCCACGCCACGCGTTTTCAGGACTACGCGATCTTGTACCGCGGCAATCATCAGTCACGGCCTTTCGAGCGCGCTCTCCGGGAGCACGCCATCCCTTATTTCATCAGCGGGGGAATGTCCTTCTTCGGCTACGCGGAGATCAAGGACATCATGGCCTACCTCCGGTTACTGGTGAATCCGGACGACGATGCGGCTTTTCTGCGCGTCGTCAACGTGCCACGTCGCGAGATCGGGCCGACGACCCTGGAAAAACTCGGTGCCTATGCCAACCGGCGGCATATCAGTCTGTTTTCGGCGTGCTTCGAATTGGGGCTTGAGCAGTCTCTCGGCGAGCCGGCCATTCAGCGCCTGCGCCACTTCGCCGATTGGATCACCGATGTAGCCGATCGGGCTCAGCGCGGCGACACCTTCGCCGTGGTCGACGATTTCATCGCCAAGATCGGATACGAGAATTGGCTGAGGGAAAATGCGGTCAGCGAAGACGCCGCCCGGCGCAAGATGGGGCAAGTCCGCGAATTGACCGACTGGCTCAAACGCATCGCGAAGGAAGACGAGAAAGAAAAGAGCCTCGCGGAAGTTGTTTCCCGGATCATGCTGCTCGATGTTCTGGATCGCAACCAGGAAGAAAATGCCGGCGACCGGGTCAATCTGATGACGCTGCATGCCGCCAAAGGATTGGAGTTCCCGTATGTCTATCTGGTCGGAATGGAGGAAAACCTGCTGCCTCACCAGACCAGCATCGAAGAAGACACGATCGAAGAAGAACGCCGCCTGGCCTATGTAGGCATTACCCGTGCGCAGAAGCATCTTACGATGAGTTATTGCACGCATAGAAAACGCCACGGCGAAATGATGGACTGCGAGCCGAGCCGTTTTCTGAACGAGCTGCCGGAAGAGGAGCTTGAATGGCCGGAACGGCGGGCACTCGATCCCGAACTTAAAAAAGAAAGGGCCATGGACAGCTTTGCGGCCGTCCGAAACCTATTAAACCGATCCTAATTCCTGTAGAATGCGCCGCATGCGCCCGTAGCTCAGTTGGATAGAGCGTTGGCCTCCGGAGCCAAAGGTCGGACGTTCGAGTCGTCTCGGGCGCGCCATTCAAATCAAAAGGTTAGCGAAAGCTGACCTTTTTTATTTTGTGCCGGTGCAACCCAGGTGCAACCTCATAACAACACGAATACTCTGCCAGTCGGGTCAAGCAGTGCTGCACCGTACTTGGCTTTCGGGGACGACAGCCACTTCCCTAACACGAACACGCTTGTATTTGCGGTTGTCATCATTCCCCGCACTCGCCTTAAGCAAGTAGAAACGCGGCTGGCTGTCTTGAAGGAGAAATACAAGGTCCCCGCCCATGTTCCGCTGCACTGTAAGATTCTTTTTAACCGGCACCCGAAAGAGAAGGCCGGCCTCTCTCATCTCTCACCTAAAGATGTCTATTCGATTGCTGCACGCGCCGTAACTATCATGAATCAAACCGGCGTGATCCTTCGCTATGCCGTAGCGGATCTTTCTGTTTGTCAAAGCGCAATCGGGAAAGAATTGGAGCTTGTGAATAAGGATGACGTATCAACTACAAAGCTACCGATCACGGAAATAGACCAGGATTTTGGAAAAGTGATAATCGGCAAGCTTGCTAATCTTTGCTTTGCTGTCCCGCCAGATGGCTCCCACGGCCCCACCGCATCAGAATGTGAAATTTTTCTCGCAGAAGATAAAACCAAGCTCAAATTTGTTATCGGCGCGCACGGAAGGCGAGCCGATAGCCATTATTCTGGTTTTTCAGACATTGGCGCCACGGATGGGAATGTTTTCCAGCTTCAGCCAACTATTTTGAAAGCTCACGAAGCTCCGATGCTCCAGCTAGCAGACATAGCAGCCTACATGTGTAGCCATATGTCCGACACATCCGAGAAAGGCCGTTTTCTTCAAGAGCAGTTAGCCCGGGTTAGATACTGGTCACGGCTAGGCTTTAATTACCCAAGAATTTGTTAGTTCAAAAAAGAAACTTGGCCGAATACTGGCATCCAGGCATCGCTCGTGATCTACTTGATGTTGAAGTTCCTGGCTATCATCCGGAATGGAGTAATAATCAGAACTACCTAATTACTTGTTACGCAATTATCCTGAGTTTCTATGGATGCCCGGATCAGCCCAAGTTATTCGCATGAAAAGGTCGAAAACCCTAGTTTTCTCGATTTGGTCGATGTGTTCGAGGATCTATGGAGAAATTATATTTTTTCTCCTGTATGGCTGCTACTAAATTCGCCTCATGGTGACATCGCCGCAATGACCATCCTATGCTCGTATTTCGAGACAATTCAAAGCTATATGAGCGGAGAGGACAGTAATCACAGATCGAAAGAATTTTTCATTAAAGGCTTCTGCCAGGTATTCCATTCCGAGTCTGCTGGAATAGAAGACGCTGCGACGGCAATCTACAAACACATCAGGTGTGGTCTCGCGCATGAGGGCATGATGACGCACAAAGTCAATTACAGCCGCGCCGGTGCAAAGGCTTTCTTTCTCACGTATCCAAAGAATCCTAACGGCTCTCTCAACACTCACGCCGGTATTGCGTCAATCATCCTAAACCCCTTGCGCGTTTATCAGGGGGTAGAGCAGCACTTCAAAATCTATCTTGGTAAGCTGCGAACTGCTGAAGACATGGGGCTATGCCAAGCATTTCGGCAGACCGCAGAGCGCTTGTGGGCTGTTGGTACTGGCGAGAACATCGTGGGCATGAGCGAGGCGGAGTACCTTGGATGCGCATAACACATCAATCGAGCAGATCAGCAGCCATAGCCGCAACATAAGCCATCTCAGATCTCTCGCCAATATCACAGTTGAAATAAACGCAGCGTTTTTGGGGCAGTGGCCTTTGAAGATCGGGGCGTACATGCTTAACTTCGCAAGCATTGAACTAATATCGTATCAGTATCTGAATACGCTCGAAGCCACGCGGCAGGACTTCAACAAGAACCTTGATCGGCTTTTAGCCAGCCGTATTGATCGCATTTTGGAGCTTGTAGAAGGATCTACTACGATCTCTAGCATTGATAAGTAAGAAATCAGAACACTTTGGATTGAAGTAAAGGAACTTTCCAAATGGCGGAATAGGATTGCCCACAACCCAGTCCTTCCAGCTTGGAACGCAGAAAGCGATTTGGAAAACGATCCGCCGGATTTGATCGGAGTTCCGGATATGAGGCAGCTCAAAACGTCAAACGTAACCGATACAATCTCAATTGAAGGGATGAGCAAGCTAATAGATGCTTCCGTTGATGTGGCAAAACGCCTCCATGCCGCGATCACAAGACTGCAAGTTACAGACTAACTCTGCGAACTCCGGTACGGCTCCCCAGCCTAATAGATTCAAAAAAGAAACCCAGCCGAAGCCGGGCAGTAAAGCGCGATGCTTACCACGCTGCGTTTAGTAATCCCGAGTCAACATCCACCGCATGCCCTTGCTGGTTGCCTGATTGACAGCCTTGAGGATGATCGAGAGATTGAGTTTTTCAGGCATGGCGATTATCCGTTACGTAACCTAAAAGAACTCCGGCTGGATAGTCGGGCGTGGATGAAAACTCGTAGTTCGTAGAGCGGACTAGTGAAGCGTATTCCGCCACAGGACTGACCATCAGAAGCACTTTCACAATCCAGAGATGTGTCCTCAATGCCTGCTATCCGGGCGCGATAATTGCCCGTGAAGCGATTAGAGCCAATAATCGCTTTATTATGTGGAGCGAATAAGGCATGCAAACGTTTCAGGTGTGGATCTGGCAGCAGGCTGACTGGCCGCAATTTCGCTGGGATCAGGGGGCTCTGTCTTCAGTGCTTGCGCGTGCGCGGCTGGCACAAGGCAAGGTGCTCGGCGCCACCCGGCTGCTCGATGCCAATCTGATGCTTGAGGCTGTGGCGGCCATTCTGGTCGAGGATGGGGTGACGACCAGCGCCATCGAAGGGGAGCGGCTGGATCTCGATGCGGTTCGCTCGTCTGTTGCACGCCATCTTGGCTTGCCCACCGCCGGCTTGCCCGTACCCCCACGCGCTGTCGACGGCTTGATTGAGGTACTGCTTGACGCCACCCGACACTTCGAGTCACCACTGACGGCCGAGCGGCTGTGCGCCTGGCAAGCGGCCTTGTTTCCAACGGGCTACTCGGGCCTGCATCAAATCCGGACGGGTTCGCTGCGTGGCGATGAGCCGATGCAGGTCATTTCCGGGCGCATCGGTCATGAGCGTGTCCATTTCACCGCGCCGCCTCGCGAGGGGCTCGACCACGAGCTGAATCGTTTTCTGGCGTGGTTTAACGCGTCCCCGGCTGATCTGGACGGACTCATCCGTGCCGGGTTGGCGCATCTCTGGTTCGTGACGCTACACCCCTTCGAGGACGGCAACGGCCGGCTCGCCCGCGCCATCACCGACATGGCCTTGTCCCAGGACGAGCGCCAGCCAATGCGCTTTTTCAGCCTGTCCGCACAGATCCTCCGGGAAAGGGAAAGCTATTACGACATCCTCGAACGCACGCAGCGGGATGGCGTGGATGTCACCGACTGGCTAACCTGGTTTTTGAGCCAGGTCGAATCCTCGGCTACTGCCTCGGAAAGGACGGTCGCCAATACGCTGGCCAAGGCTCGGTTCTGGCTTCGCCACCAGGCCATCGACCTGAACGAGCGTCAACGCAAGGCACTCAATCGCTTGCTGGATGCCGGACCCGAAGGATTCGAGGGCGGGATCAATACCCGCAAGTACATGAGTCTTACGAAAACCAGCCGAGCCACGGCTTATCGCGAGCTGTCCGAGTTGGTCGAAAAAGGCTGTCTCACGCCGACCCACAAGGGTGGGCGCAGTAGCGGGTATGAAATCGTGTGGTGATCTAAAGGCATGGTCCAGCATCTAACCAGCCATTCGGCCGGCGTGAGGCAATCGTGCGGCAGTCTTCGATCGAGCGTTCGGCGACTTCCGCCTGAAGCTTCGCCTCGGCCAGTTCGAAATAGCTCTGCGCCGTCCGGGCCGCCAGAGACAACCGCGCGGCATGGAAATCGGCTTCCGTTGCATTCGCGTCTTGAAAGGCGGCCTGTTGGAAGGCCCGTATCCGGCCCCACACATCCAGTTCCCAATCCAGCGTGAACAAGGCTTCGAAGGCGCCGAAAGCGGCGCTGTGCACCCGGGCGCGCTCGTAGCCCGGCGCAAAAAAAAGCTGCGGCCAGCGCCCCGGCGCCGTCGATGCGGGCTTGCTCCCGGGCGGCGTCCACCCGGGCCGCCACGGTCTTCAGGTCGTAGTTGCCCGCCAAGGCCTCGCGTACCAGGGTACTCAAAGTCGAATCGGCGAATGATTCGACCCAATGCTCGGAAGCCGATTCCGGTGGGGTTGTCGCCGCCGTCCAGTATGACGGAATCCCGGGTCCACGTTTTTCGCGTCCCGGTCAGGCGCCGTGCCGCACCCGCCCAGGAGCGAGAAGAGCAAGCCGCCGAGCGTCGCCGATAACTGGGCTAGAGCATTTTCACGTCGGCTATACGGCATAACCGGCGTTCCGGAAGTAGTTCGTGCATTCGGCCGGAGTCAGCTGATTCAACAGTTCGCCGATGGCGTCCCCAATCGCCTCGACGGTGCGTTGCCCAGCCTTGCGGA
>NZ_DASPLO010000090.1:0-19582 GCF_035627495.1 Methylocaldum sp. | reverse complement strand
CCCTGGACTCTTCAACCGAATGACCTTATCTTCACTCATGGCGTATTCGCTCCTCTCAACAGGAATGGATGACCTCGAAGACCATCCAGAATACGCCGCCTACCTCAGCCCCTCATCCACAACTTTCGAGCATAACTCGTCTTTCATGTGGGTCCCTCCTTTCTCAAACATCGGATTGAATAACACACGCAGAAAGGCCGGCTACGCTTGTACGCTTCCTATCGCCTCAATCCATATTGCGCAGGCCACTCCAAGCATCTTTGTCTCAGGAGCAGCAGATGCGCATGTACAGAGGATCAGACCCGCTTGGCTCCTTACGTTACTCGTGCCGGTCCGATGTTGGCCGAGGTTCAGGTTTTTCGAGCTTCTCGATGGCCTTGCCGATCGGTGTGTACGATAAAAGGAGGCAAAGTGCGGCGGCGCCGAAAGCCGTCACAAGCGCCTCCGACCATGGGCCACCAAAATGAGAGGGATGGGACCACCGGTCCGCAATGACCGTTCCGAAAAATGCGATTGCCGCGGTCGTCCATTTATTATCGTAAAACTTAATCAGAGGTCCTAGACTCACCAGAACGCCGAAAACCCCCGCGGCGAGTCCGGTTGTGAGTGCGATCTGCCAATGCTGTAAAGTGACGGATGCGAGATCGCCTTTAGTCATTGCCGTTAGACAGGCGGCTGTCGATTGGCCGACGTGTCTTCCGAAAATCGCCAAACGCACGCTTATTCCCTCACGCATCTAAACTATCTCCAAAACGCATCCCGTCGCCAAACGATGAACTCGCGGAGAGGCATCGTCAACCGTGGATGTTGATCAAACCCAACGCCAATCCGTTAGACAGCCTGCTCGATGATTGGGCAGCGCCTATGAGCAGTATCCATTGAGTTCCCGGGTTGCTGGTAGAGACGCTTGTGTCTGTCCGCCCGCAAGAGGACTGTCCCCCACCCTCGGCAACACAGCAGTGAGGTAGGCTGGCAAAAAATGGAGTTCGACGTTTTGCTGCATGAAACGGGTATCCACGAAAGGGGGGGCAAGATCATCAGCCGATATGAACACTTCAAGCGCCAGAAAACGAGATTTTCTGGAGAACCTCAATGACGGCTTTGGGTCGAAAGCACCCCTTGAGGAAGGGGCGCTTTCGACCCCTTGCATCCTCCATTTTTCTGCGTCAACCCTCGACGATCAGTTTCCACGCTTCCCTCCGCTTGACAACGTTTCAATCTGAACACGTCATTCGGTGCCAATAGGCGAAAACGCCACGATCAAGGCCTACAACTATAAGAAGGCTTCGTCGCGGGTCGCCGGCTTCCGCGCCAACGGCAGCGACGTCGCCTCGGCGACGGTGCCCGCACCGGGAGGTATGCCCGGCGGCCTCATGACGGTGTCCTCGAACGCCGGGATCAAGACCACCGGCGTACTGTTCGCGACGTTTCCGCTCAACGGAAATGCCAACCAGGGCATCGTCGATGGACGGCTAGTGGCTTACGATGCAGGCACGGTGGTCACCCTCAATGGCCAAAAACAGCTCAAGCGCCTTCGGATCAACCCTCTCGGCAACAGCGATTATTACAACTACGGCAAGTTCTCGAAATTCACACCGCCGGTCGTGGCCAATGGCATGGTTTATGTACCGACCTACAACAACCACCCCGACGTCAACGGACCCGCCGACAGCGGCAGCATCGGCAGCGTGATTCTTTACGGCTTCAAGTAGGGTACGATCGATCTTCTCCAGCCGGGACTTCATCCCGGCTGGACCTTGTGACCCGCACTCCGTGAACCCCTGTTTCGCAAGGAATCCCCGCTCAAGCTGAAGGAGATCTGGGCCATCCGGAATCCGTCTCCAATTGGCGAATCGGACGCGGGAACTGGCGCTGTTCAATCTAGCGATCAACCGTAAGCGGCGCGGCGACCTGGTTCGGCTACGGGTTTGCGAGGCGGCACAAGGAAGCCAAGTCTTCTCGCGAGCCATCATCATGCAGCAGAAAACGCACCGTCCCGTTCAGTTCGAAATCACCGAACAAACTCGGAAATCCCTGGCGGCCTGAATCAGCCAAACCCAACTCTGGTCGGACCAGTATCTCTTTCCAAGCCGAATGCACGCTTCGCCCCATCTCTCTACCCGGTAATACGCTCGCATCGTCAATCAGTGGGTTCAATCAATCGGGCTCGACCCGGCGGCCTACCGCACTCACTTCCTGCGTCGGACCAAGGCCACTTTGATCTACCGGCGTACGAAAAACTTGCGAGCCGTGCAATTGCTTCTCGGCCATACGAAACGCGAAAGCACGGTACGGTATCTCGGCATTGGGGTCGATGACGCCCTCGAAATCTCGGAACAGACCGAGATGTAGTCACCGGGGCCGCGTGAGCGACCGCATGGACAAGGGGTGGTCTTGCCGGCGATGTTGTCGCCGAGCAGCGCAACGGTGCTGCTCGGCGGTACCGCTAAGGCATCAACGGCTTGAGTTTTCCGATCACGGCCATTTTGTCGGTGCCCGGAAAATCTCCGGGCCTGATCCATGGTTTTTGCAAGCAGCGGGCTCGGCATCGGTTGCCGATCGAACCGCCAAGAGCCACTGCGGAAGAAGCGGAATCATTCTTGAACACCGAGACATTCACTTCCTGAATCACTGCATCGGACGCTGGTATCGGATCAATCCGCGACACGGATGACAGAGGAATCTTCGTGTTACTCATCCTTTGCCTGCGATTCGCCGTTGCCTCCCGCAGCGGCTTTGCGCACCCTAGCCTTAGTGGCTTTTATTCCTTTTTTCGCCACCTCTAACCGGACACGCTCTTGTTCCGATTGCTGCCGCTCGTTTTCGATCGACTCATACTGACTTCGTATCTCGGCTTCGAATTCAGTCCATCGAGACTTGAGCTTGCCGTACTCCAGAGCCGCTTCCTCGGACTCCGGATGTGTCAGAGAATTGATATAGGTCGACGCGTATATATAACGCGGGGCAGCCCATCGACTTCTCTTATCCAGAAACGTGACCGAATCACGGCACCGGAAGAACAAAAATTCCTGGCTCCGGTCCGATTTATTCGGTGGAATCGTCCGGTCTATGATGACCCAGCCATGGTCTCTGCTGTAGCCCCACCATGGGGGTATTTCTGGTATCTCAGGCATATTTTTCCTCTGCGATTCAGGCCAAGCATGGAATAACTGTTACCGGCGGCCAATGCGCCGTCTGCTTGAAGCGCCTGTTCATTTAGCTGGCTTACGTTTACTTTTGCCCTTACTCTCCTTCCTCGGGCTGTTGCCTTTCATTCGCGTTTTCATGGCTGTTTCCTGATCGGTAGGCGAAAATCCGCCACCTCCCAGCATGCGCCTAATTACCTTGCAGGGATAGCTTTTTTGCATCCGCCGCATGAATGGCGGCAGGGTTTTTCGTCCGTGAAGCGCCGGAACGGCAATCGCAACCAACCTAACACGAGACCATCCATGAATGACGAATTGCTTTATGAAGTCGATGAACATGACGGCGTTATCGGTCCTCGTGCTCGGGGCGTGGTCCATGGGTTAGGGTTGCGTCACCGGGCCGTGCATATCCTGGTATTCAACGATCTCCGCGAAATACTTCTGCAAAAACGCTCACGGACCAAGGACGTAAATCCCGGGCTTTGGGATACGTCCGCCGCCGGGCATGTCGATTGGGGCGAGAGCTACGACGATTGCGCGGTGCGAGAACTGGGCGAAGAGCTTGGAGTCCCGAGCCGCGCACCTCTCCAATTCCTATTTAAGCTACCCGCCTCCGAACAAACCGGTTGGGAATTCGTTCACGTTTATCGCGCAGTCCATTCCGGTGAACTGCAACTCAACCGCGGCGAGATCGACGAGTGCCGATGGTTTAACCCGGATGAACTGGACGCCTGGGTTAACGGCTCGGGAATCGGACTGACCTCGTCTTTCCGGCTGATCTGGCAAACCTACCGCGTTTTGGAGGCTGCAGGCTAAACCGCACTTAGGTCTGATCCAACAATATCAGCAGTTTTTCAAGCGCCGTTCTCGTCGAGTTGAACGCCAGTTCTTCGGGGTCGATATCGTAAGGCGACACCAGCCGATAATCGGCCACGTCGTCCGCCGCCTTTAAAGTACCGATATGCAGGGCATCGCAAAGAAAGACCATATCCGTCACTTTGTAAAGCATGCCGCCGTACAAGTAATCATTCGGCACGCTGGTTAGATAGCGGTAGTTGATCGTTTCGAGGTTCAACTCTTCGGCGATTTCCCGCCGCAGCGCGTCTTCCACCGTCTCGTTGAACTCGATGAATCCCCCGGGAAGATCGAGCTTGCCCTTTGCCGGATCCTTGGCGCGCACGCACAAAACCAACTGGTTCTGGTAAAAAACGAATGCGCCCGCAGCCGCGCACGTGTTGAAGAAATACAGGAAACCGCAGCGACCGCACTTTATCGCGCGGTGCTCCTGCATACTCAAGTATTCGCCGCCGCACCGAGGGCAAAAACGAAATGCATCGTACGGCCCGGGTCTTAAGTCGAGGTCGTCAAACAATAAAGCTTCGGAATTCTCTAATTTCATAGTCGCTTCCAAATTGCAAGATACTCAAACGGCTTCATTCCGCGGCAAACGGGCGATTGGTTAGGGCTTAGGCACCAGACGAGCGACTTTGCCGTCGTCGGTCGAAAAATAAAGGAGTCCTTCCGGCCCCGGCCTTACATGGCGAAAGTTCAGGCCGAGATCGTTCAGCAATTCCTCCTGCTTCACCACCTTGTTGCCGTCGTCGATCACCAGCCGGCGAAGATGCTGACCGCTCAAGTTGGCCACGAACAGATTGCCCTTCCACTTCGGGAAGGCATCGCCGAAATAGAAGGCGATTCCGGAAGGAGAAATGGACGGTACGTAATATGCCAACGGCTGTTCCATGCCCGCTTTTTGGGTGCCCTCCCCGATTTTCGGCCCCCAATATTCGTGGCCATAAGTAATGACGGGCCAGCCATAGTTGGCTCCCGGACGGATCAGATTGATTTCGTCGCCGCCGCGAGGCCCGAATTCGCTCTCCCACAGCTCACCGGTAACCGGATGTTTTACCAGCCCTTGCGGATTGCGGTGGCCGTAGCTCCAAATCTCCGGCTTGGCGTCCGGATTTTTCGCAAACGGATTATCGGCCGGCGCGCTTCCATCCTCGTTCAGACGCAGGATCTTGCCGTTGTGATATCGCAAATCTTGCGCATTATGCCGCTCGTTCCGATCGCCGACCGAGATGAAGAGCTTGCCGCCGCCATCGAATTCTATGCGCGAGCCGAAGTGAATGTTGTTCCCGTTGGGCTCCCAAGCGCTGAAAAGCTTCCGGTAATCCTTCAGATCCGCGCCTTCCAGCCGGCCACGCCCGAGGACCGTGGTCATTCCATGATCCGCTTTTTCCGAATACGTCAGATAGATCCAGCCATTTCTGTCGAAAGCGGGATGAGCCCTCACGTCCAACAATCCACCTTGTCCGGCCTGAACCACGGCCGGCGCTCCTTGCACGGTTTGCACCGCCTTGGTTTTCGGATCGAGGATACGCAACTGCCCGTTTCGTTCCGTGAACACGATGCGCCCGTCGGGAAGAAAGTCGAAACCCCAGATCACGTCCTGCTGTTCGGCAATGACCTCTACCGAAAATTTTTGCCCTTCCGACTCGTAAGCGCTTCCCAAAGACGAAAAAGCACTGACCCCCAAGGCAATAACGGCCGCCACAATCCCGAAGTAAACTCCGATCTTTTTCATCTTGTCCGATTCAACTGTCACAACGCCTCCTCCATGAATTTCCTACTAATTCGCGATTTTGACCTTTTCGAACACAGATTATGACTTTTCGCTCCTGGTATCCAGGATACCGGAAGCCCCCGTCCGTCGGCAGAAGGCGGCTTTACCAGGCGAACAAATTGAAGTCAAAGCCGCCGCCAGGTCGTTCCGCCCGTTGCGTCTTCCAATACGATACCCTGCTCTTTGAGCTCGTCCCGAATGCGGTCGGCGGTGGCCCAGTCTTTGTTTTTTCGGGCGTCGAGGCGCTGTTGAATCAGCTCGTCGATTTTCTCATCGGAGTAAGCGGCAGGAATGAATGTGATTGGAGCACTGCCGCCGAAGCTAACACCCCCGGTTGGCTTTATGGTATGTGGTTTCCCCTTAAACCAATCTTCCGGATCGGCCTGAAGCAGCCCCAACACACCCCCCATACGCCTCAGTGTCGCTGCTAATTTTTCCGCTTCCGCAGGGTTAACGGTCCGCGCTTTGTTAACCTCCCGAGCCAGATCGAACAACACGGCAATCGCTTCGGCGGTGTTGAAATCGTCGTTCATCGCCTCTTCGAAGCGGGCGATAAAACTCTCGCCCCTGCCCTCTCCCTCATGCAGAGGAAGATCGCAACGGAGTCCGCGCAAGGCCGTGTAAAGCCGGGTCAACGCGGCATTGGCTTCGTCGAGATTTTCGTCGGAGTAGTTCAGAGGACTCCGGTAATGACTGTTGAGAATGAAGAAGCGCACGACTTCCGGACGGTAGCGAGCCAGAATCTCGCGCACGGTAAAAAAATTGCCCAGGGATTTGGACATTTTCTCTTCGTTCACCCGCACGAAGCCGTTGTGCATCCACAGGTTGACGAACTTCTCGCCGGTCGCGCCTTCCGATTGCGCGATTTCGTTTTCATGGTGGGGGAACTGCAAATCCATGCCGCCGCCGTGAATGTCGAAATGATTGCCCAGGCAGCGGGTGGACATGGCCGAGCACTCGATGTGCCAGCCGGGACGCCCCTTGCCCCAGGGCGAATCCCAGTAGGGTTCACCGGGTTTTGCCATTTTCCACAGCACGAAATCCAAGGGATCGCGCTTGGCCTCGTCCACGTCCACCCGTTCGCCCGCCCGGAGATCCTCGATGTTCTTGCCGGATAGACGACCGTAACCCTCGAATCTGGACACGGCATAAAAAACATCTCCGTTCCCGCCGACATAGGCATAGCCACGGTCGATCAGCGCCCGGATCATCGCCAGCATGTCCTCTATGGACCGAGTCGCCCGCGGCTCGATGTCCGGCGGCAATACCCCCAGCGCCCGCTCGTCCTCATGCATCGCCTCGATGAATCGTTCGGTCAGCGCCGCAATGGGCTCACCGTTCTCGTTGGCCCGCTTGATGATCTTGTCGTCGATGTCGGTGACATTCCGGACGTAGGTGACCTGATAGCCGAGATGGCGGAGATAGCGCACCACCATGTCGAACACCACCATGACGCGGGCATGACCCAGATGGCAGTAGTCGTACACGGTCATGCCGCACACGTAGAGCCGGATCTTGCCCGGCTCGATGGGGGTGAAAACTTCCTTCCGGCCGGTCAGGCTGTTGTGGATCTTGAGCATCATTCGGACTCGTAGGTGAATTCGGCTAGACGGCGATGCAGGCGATGCTTGTCCAGCACGCGGTAAAGCGTTCCGAGTTCCGGCCCGTCCAGACGCCCGGTCAACGCCGCGCGGAGCGGCATGAAAAGCGCCTTCCCCTTGGCTCCGGTCTTGCCTTTCAGCTCGCGCATGAACACGTCGAACTCGGCTTCGGCCGCATTGGCCGCATCGATGGCGGACAGATAATAAGACTCGCCGGCTTGCTTCGCCGCTTCGGCGGCCTCGGGCTCCAGCTGCAACTCGTCGGTGAACAGAATGCGCGCCCACCGGTCGGCCTGATCCGGAAACACGCAGTTGCTGCGCACGATTTCGATGAATTCCGCCAATCGATCATCGGGAACAATGGCGCAGGTCTCCTTGCGCAGCCATTTCCTGAGCGTCTCGTCGTCCGCCGAACGCACTACCTCCTGCTGCCAGTGATCGAGATGAGTGATATCGAAGCGAGCCGGCGATTTGCCCAGATGGGACAGATCGAAACGGGCCTTGAGGGTCGGTAAATCCATGATTTCGTCGCTTTCGTAGTGATGGCCGAGCCGGGCCAGCATGTTCAACAGAGCGACAGGAAAATAGCCTTCTTCGCGCAATTGATTCAGGCTGCGGCTGCCGTTCCGCTTGGACAGCGGCGCCCCGTCATCCCCTAGGATCAGCGAAATGTGGGCATACTGCGGTATCGGCAGGTTAAGCGCCGCGAGAATCATCATTTGGCGCGGCGTGTTGGCCAGGTGATCTTCGCCCCGCACCACGTGGGTCACTCCCATCAAGGCGTCGTCGATCGCATTGCAAAAGAAAAACGCCGCACTGCCGTCGGCGCGGCGGATGATGAAGTCGCCGATGTCGTCGGTCGCGAATTTTTGGGAGCCGCGCACCAGATCCTCGAACTCCACCGTCTCGTTCTTCGGTACCCGAAATCGCAAAGTCGGCTCAAGCCCTTCCTGCAGGTTGCGGCTTATCTCCGCGGAACTCAGATTCGCGCATTTCCCCGAATAACGGGGAGGACGACCGGAACTCATCTGAACCTTCCGGGAGATTTCCAGTTCGCGCTGCGAACAAAAACAGAAATAAGCTCGGCCCTGCTGCTCCAGTTCCTCGTAATAGCGCTGATAGACGACGCCGCGGCGGGACTGGAAATACTGTTCGTTCGGCTCCGCGGTTTCGGGGCCTTCATCCCAATTCAAGCCCAGCCAACGCAAGTCGCCCATAAGTTCATCGACAAACTCGCTGCGGCTCCGCTCCTGGTCGGTATCTTCGATGCGGAGCAGGAAACGATCGCCGAACAACGCACTAAACAGCGCCGTACGTGCGTTGCCAAGGTGCATGAGCCCGGTTGGGCTGGGAGCGAAGCGGGTCTTGGTCGGTTTCATATATAAGGACGGATGGAGGGAGAGATATTCGGCAAGAATCTTGCGAGTTGGACACTTTAGTGCAAGGCCGGACCTGCCGCAACCCTGCAAAAGCTCCGCCCGCTGCGCTTCGCCGGTCGACCGGAGCCTATGTCATCCATCTCTCGAGTGGCGTCTTGCGCAACAAGACCATGTTAAGCTACCCTTCGTCGAAATTTTGATTTCTCGTATCGAGTCAAAACAATTACACCATTCATGGCTCTCGGCCGACAAAAACTACAAGATTCGGAATCCTGCCGAGCAAAACGAGCATTTGATCATGTATATCCTCAGCCTGATCCTTTGGACACCCATCGTCGGTGCATTAGCCATATTGGCCATCCCGGCGCAACAAATCCGCTCTATTCGGATCACCGCCCTGGTTTCGTCCGTTGTCGTCCTGATGTTGGCCGTCTGGCTTCTGCTGCATTTCGACGCCTCTTCGTCGACAATCCAATTTGCGGAAAGCTTGCCCTGGAACGCGGAGCTCGGGAGCTACTATGCCCTTGGCGTCGACGGTTTTTCCTTGCCCATGGTCGTGTTGTCGGCTCTGCTCAGTCTCGTGGCGATGCTGGCTTCCGAAAGCGTGACGACGCGCGTCAAGGGATATCATTTTTGGCTCCTCGCGCTCGAATTCGGGATGATCGGCGTCTTTCTGGCCCAGGATTGGGCTCTGTTCTACGTGTTTTGGGAGCTGACGCTGATTCCGCTCTTTTTTCTCATCGACCAATGGGGCGGCAAACGCAAGCACACGGCGAGCCTCAATTTCGTCCTCTACACCATGGGCGGGTCGGTGTTCATGCTGGTCAGCCTGCTGATGATTTTCACCGCCTCCTCCGAGCACTCCACCACCATGGGATCGATGTCGGCCACGGCCCGGAGCCTGCCTCGGGACCAGCAGATTTGGATTTTTTTCGGTTTCCTGATTGGCTTCGGCGTAAAAATGCCGGTGTTTCCCATTCACGGCTGGTTGCCGCTCGCCCACGTGGAAGCGCCGAGTCCCGTGAGCATTCTGCTATCGGGCGCACTCCTCAAAATGGGTGCCTACGGCTTGCTCAAAGCGGTGGGCATGCTGCCGGAGGCGGCCTTGGCTCTCCAGTCCGTGCTCGCCGGCATCGCTTTGATCAGCATTTTGTACGGTGCATTGCTGGCTTGGCGGCAAACCGATCTCAAGGCCATGATCGCCTACTCGTCCATCAGCCATATGGGCATCGTGCTCCTCGGCATCGCCGCGCTCAATGAAAGCGGATTACTGGGCGCCATCTTGCAGATGACCGCCCACGGCCTCATCGCGGGCGCGCTGTTTCTATTGATCGGGCTTTTGTACGAGCGCACCCACACCCGAGAAATTTCCGACTGCAGCTCGCTGGTTCACGTGACCCCGCGCTTCGCGTTCTTCACCACCTTGGCGCTTCTCGCGTCCATGGGATTGCCTGGCTCGGCCGGTTTCGTGGCGGAGCTTCACGCCATCATCGGAGGCTTCCAGAGTTTCGGCTGGGTCATGGTGTTTGTAAGCCTCGGGGTACTCATCGGGGCATCCTACGCCATCCGAACCGCCGCCCGGCTATTCACCGGTCCGGTGCGTCCCGAGATGCAAAACGTCCGTGATTTGCACAGCCACGAACTAATCGCCGCGGGCACTTTGGCGGTCGGCATTATGGCTCTGGGACTCGTGCCGGGACCCGTTGTGGAGTTGATGAACGCCTCCGTCTACGGACTCAGTGCGATCTTTGGCCACAAAAATTTCTAAGGAGGCTACCGTGCTATCGCCCCAATCGAAAGATTCGAAGCCCGATATCCGCCAGCGGCTTCAGGAAGCGGTCGACTACCTCGATCACGTGTTGCCGGGGCAGGCGCCCATCCTGAACTTCGTGCACCACAACACGCTGCACGGTTATCAGCATCTGCCGTTCCAGGAAGCTCTGGAGTCGGTCGAGCGCCTGACCGGCATCCGCGGCTATTTGTCCGACGAGGAGTTCCGGAAGTTCTATGCTCAAGGCCGCATCCGCGATGAGGACCTGGCCGCCGCCTTCGCGGAAAAACCCGAACTCAAAGGCGACGAGGTACTGCTGCGAATCGGCGATCGGGCCCTTCTGCGCCGGGACGTCTATCGCGTAACCCTGATTTACGGCGTGGATGCGCTGACGCCGAGCCAACTGAATTGGCAAATCGACGAAATGGCGGCCCTCGCTCGGTTTCAAAGCGATGTCCCGCCCGGAGCGCGCCATCTTCTCCTGGACTCCGTCAAACGGATAGCGGGAAACGGAGAGGCTTTGCATGAAGCCGGCTTGATTCGCGACTTGTGGAATGCCGGCCTGAGGGTTCTCGGACTGGAACACACCGCCCCGCATCCCGAAGACCTGACCGATCTTACGGTTCGGCAAGCGGAAGGCTTGCTGAATGACGCGAGGGGAAACACTACCCTTGCCCGTCAGAAGATGAAAATGGAGTCACGCGCGCTTCTCGAATCCACTTTCGCCGATGTCGGCCATGGCGTTTCGTTGCGCGGTCTGCTCGCAGCGTTGACCGGTCGGGATATGCTCGACATCGTCCGCCCGATACTGATCCGCTTCAGCGCTTCCCATCTGGATGAAGGATTGGCCGCCTGGCATGCACCGGATCGCCGGGAAGGACTGTATTCCGCATGGCGCCGTTCGGCGCCCTACGATCTCGCGCTCGGTCTGAGCGATCTTCCAGACTGGCCGGAAATCCTGTCGACTTTGCCCGAACATGCGGTCGACGCCGTGCATGCCGAGCTGGTCCGCATCGGACTTCCGGAGGATCGTTGGGAATGTTATTTGGAGCGCCTAGCCCTGGAACTGCCCGGCTGGTCGGGCATCATCAATTGGCGGCAGCATCATCCCGGTTACGAAGCCAATCGGGAAGCGCCTGCCTCTCTCATGGATTATCTGGCGGTTCGACTAATTCTGGACCGCGTGGCGACCGAAGGGCTCTGCCGTGAAATCTGGGGCATAACCGGCACCTGGCCGTCGCTGCGCTCTTATTTTGAACGGAATCCCTCCGAATTCTTGGTCCGCCACGCGTTGTTCGAAGGCCATCTACCCGAATATTTGGCCGCCTGCGCACAGCAATTGCTCACCGAATCCCGATCGGAGAGCTCCGATCGGGAACGTTGGTGGTCGGTCGCGGACATGATCTCTACCTGGAAGCACAGTTCGTTGGCGGAAAAACCGCAACGGCTCACCATTTACAACAGCGGCTGGCGTCTGTTCCGTTTGGCTCAGCATTTGGGTCTCTCGGGACATGATATTCGCACCCTGTCTTTGCAGGATTGCGAAGTCCTGCTCGCCGCGCTGGACGGTTTATCTTCATCGCAGCGCGGCCATCTTTGGCTCTGTGCCTACGAACGGCGCTACCGGGAAGAACTATTCAACGCCCTCGCCAACAATCAGGGACGCGGCCGCTGGGCGAAGCGGGACGATCGCCCGGAGGCGCAGGTCATATTCTGTATCGACGACC
Organism: Methylocaldum sp.; assembly: GCF_035627495.1. Taxonomy (GTDB): domain Bacteria; phylum Pseudomonadota; class Gammaproteobacteria; order Methylococcales; family Methylococcaceae; genus Methylocaldum. The sequence goes on along the minus strand of NZ_DASPLO010000090.1, from coordinate 7,332 downwards.
GGGAGGAAGGCATTCGACGCCACCTCGAAGAATTAAATCCGAGCATCGAAACCTTGGGCGCCGCCGGCTTCTTCGGTGTGCCGATCAACTGGCGCGGTCTCGACGACGACAATATCACGCCGCTTTGCCCGATCGTCGTCACGCCGGCACACGAAGTACGCGAAGTTCCCCGTCCGGGCCAGGAAGACCTGCGCGATAGGCACGATGGGCGCCGAAGCCTTCGCCAACGAATCAGCGCCGTGTTCAACCAGGAAATCCGCCGGAATCTTATTTCCTCTCAGATCTTGATCGACCTGCTATCGCCCGGCATCTTGCTGGCGCTGATAGGCAAAGTGTTTTTCCCGGCCCGACAAACCGCTCTTGCTCAACGAACGGATGCGTTGCTTGTTCCGGAGGTGCCCACCGAACTCCTTCTTACGGCGGCAAACGGCAGCGCTCCCGCAACGCCGGAAAATCCCCGCCTCGGCTTTACCGACTCGGAACAGGCCGACCGCGTTTCGGCGTTTCTGCGCGTCACCGGTCTGACCTATGGCTTTGCCCCGCTGGTCGTCCTCATGGGGCATGGATCGATCAGCCAGAACAATCCGCATCTCGCGGCCTATGACTGCGGCGCGTGCAGCGGACGCCACGGGGGCCCCAATGCGCGCGCTTTCGCCGCCATGGCCAATCGTCCCGAAGTGCGCCGGCTGCTTGCCGAAAAGGGCATAATCATTCCTGACGATACCTGGTTCCTCGGTGCCGAACACAATACCTGCAACGAGGATATCCTCTGGTACGACGTAGCGGATCTCCCTCCGCTCTCGCGGCCCGTGCTCAGCAAACTCAAGCACGACCTGGACGCTGCCCGGCGCCTCTCGGCCCACGAGCGTTGCCGCCGGCTTGCCTCGGCCCCGCGCAATCCGACTCCGGATAAAGCGCTTGCCCACATCGCCGAGCGCGCCACCGATTTCAGCCAGGCGCGCCCGGAGCTGGGCCATGCCACCAATGCCTCGGCTTTCGTCGGACGGCGATCCTTCAGCCAAGGCGCATTTTTCGACCGCCGGGTGTTCCTGATTTCATACGATCCGACCCAAGACCCCATCGGCAACGTTCTCGAAAACGTTTTGCTGGCAGTGGGACCCGTCGGCGCCGGCATCAATCTCGAATACTACTTTTCTACCGTAAACAACGAGCGCTTCGGCTGCGGGACTAAAGTGCCCCACAACGTCACCGGACTTTTCGGCGTCATGGAGGGTGCGGCCAGCGATCTTCGAACCGGGCTTCCCCGGCAGATGGTCGAAATCCACGAAGCCATGCGGCTGCAAATCGTCGTGGAGCATAAAACCGAAGTTTTGACCGCGATTTACGAGCGTCAGCCGTCATTGCAGGAGCTGATCGGCAACGGTTGGGTGCTTCTGTCTACCATCGATCCGGATACCGGGGAAATTTCGATATTCGTGCCGGGCCGCGGATTCATGCCCTGGGACGGGGAGCGTCATCCCTTGCCTACGGTCGAGCGCTCCTCCGATTGGTATACCGGGCACACCGGTCCGCTGCCTCCCGCCTTAATTCAACAACCATCGCCGGGGGCGTCCTATGCTTGATTGGATCATACCGCTGGTCCCCGGCCTGCCGATTTTGGCGGCCTCGGCCATCGGCATCGGTCTTGTTTCCAGACGTCTCGAAGGAGAACCGGGAGAGCGCCCGACCGCAGCCATCGCGGTCGGTATGACTGCAATATCTTTTATCTTGACGATTGCGGTCTTCTGGTGCCGTCAGACGGACCTTATTTCCGAGCAGGTTATTCTGGGCACTTGGCTGTCCAGCGGCGATTACCTCGTAAACGTCAGCTTTGCACTGAGTAACCTCAGTCTGGCCTTGTCGTCGCTGTTCGCGTTGTTCTCGCTGATGGTCGCCCGATTTTCGGTGAATTACATGCACCGCGAAGCCGGCTTTCATCGTTTTTTCCTGATCCTATCCCTTTTCGCCGGCGCCATGCAGTTGCTGGTATTGGCGGGGAACGCGGTTTTCACCTTCATCGGCTGGGAATTGGCCGGTGTGTGCTCCTATCTCCTTATCGCTTATGCCTACGACCGGCCGGTGGCCGCCGCCAACGCTACCCACGCCTTCGTGACCAACCGGATCGGCGATGCGGGCTTCACTCTGGGAATTTTCTTGGCGTTCGCTTGGACCGGTGGTGTGGAATGGCCGCAGATTATCCGAGGGGCTGCGAATCTCGATAGTCCGCAAGCCGGTCTGATAGCAGTTTGTTTCCTATTGGCGGCCGCCGCCAAGTCGGCCCAAGTTCCCCTGTCGCCCTGGCTGGCTCGCGCCATGGAAGGGCCGACACCCTCCAGCGCCATCTTTTACGGCGCCGTCATGATTCATGCCGGCGTTTTCTTGGTGTTGCGGCTTCAAGCGGTCTTCGAGGCGGCGCCTACGGCCATGGCGCTCATGGCGGCCATGGGTCTGGTGACGGCCCTTTACGGCTTTATTTGCAGCTTGACCCAGACCGACGTCAAGTCCGCGCTGATTTTTTCCACCACCGGACAGGTCGGACTGATGTTTCTGGCTTGCGGTCTCGGCTGGTGGCAATTGGCGGCTTGGCATCTGGGCGCTCACACCGTACTACGCGGCTACCAGTTCCTGACCGCGCCGGCGCTGATGCATCGCATTTTCGATAGACCGGCCCGGCCGGTTCCGTCTTTCGCGGGCCGTTCGCGCTGGCTTTATACCGCGTCGTTACAGCGTTTTTGGCTGGAACACTTGGGTCATCAGACCCTCGTCAAGCCGATTGGCCGCTTCGCAGCCGATTTGAACGTTTTCGATCGCCGCGTCGTGGAAGAAATTGTCGGACTGCCCGCGCCGGCCATGAGGGGACTTTCGGCGTTGGCCGAACGGGAAGAACATCGGCTCGGCGCGGGCTACGGTACGACCGGAAACGCGCGTCGGATCGGCGGACTGCTCGGAATATTGACCGATCTCTTTGCTTCCGCATTCCACTGGTTCGAAGAGCGTCTGGTCTTACAAGGCCTGGGTATGGATCTCGTGACCCAGGGGCGCCGGCTGGGCATGCGGCTCACAGGCGTCGAATCCGTTCTGACTCAACCGCGCTACCTGATTCTTTTAGTCATTGTCACTCTGCTAGCAACCGTGTGAGAAGCCATGCTCGATGAAATCAACTGGGCGACGCAAGCCGCGTTCCCCATCCTGAGCACGATGATCTTTTTGCCGCTAGTTGCCATGGGCGCCGCTTATTTCGCCCAGTCTCAACGGCAAGCTTTCATTATCGGGCTCGTGGGCGCCGGTCTCGAACTCGCCCTAACGTGTTATCTGCTGATAGCCTTCGACTCGAACACCGCGCGCTTGCAGTTCGCGGAACACCTTACGCTGCTGCCGTTCCTCCACTATCACCTGGGCATTGACGGCTTAAGCGTACTCTTCGTGTTCGTCACCGCCCTCTTGAGCTTCTTGCTCATGCTGTACGGGGAGATTACGCCGCCGCGCCGGTCGCCGGGGCTGTATGTAGCAAGCCTATTCGGCTTCCAGGCCGTGCTTACGGCGCTTTTCCTCACCGTCGACCTGCTCCAGTTTTGGCTCCTGGCGTGTCTGGAGCTCGTCCCGGCCTCGTTTATCCTGCGCCGCTGGAGCACCGCCTCCGCGAACGGTCCGGCGACCAGGCTTTACCTGCAGTTCATGCTCAGCGGGTTGTTGATGCTATTCCTCGGCATTCTTACCTTAGCCTGGAATCACGTCCGTGCCTCTGACGACTGGTCCTTCGCGCTCGGCGCCCTGCTCGAAACCCCTGCCTCTCCTTCAGTCCAATCCGCTGCGTTTGTACTCCTGTTTTACGGATTGGCCGTGCGGATGGCGCAATTTCCTTTTCACGCGTGGTTGCCGCAAGTTTCCCAGCACGGCACTTTGGCCACCATCGGCGTATTTATGGTTGGAGCAAAGGTGGGTATCTACGGATTATTGCGATTCGTGCTGCCCCTGGTGCCCGATGCGGTTCAGGCCTTGAAGCCAGCCGTTGTAGTTCTGGCATTGGGGGGGATGTTCTACGGGGCGCTGATGGCGCTAATGCAGTTGAATCTAAGGCGGCTTCTGGCCTTCGCCGCGGTCAGCCATACCGGTATGCTGGTCGTCGGCGTGTTCTGCCTGAATTCCGAGGGATTGGCGGGCAGTTTGCTGCTTTCCGTGAATTTCGGCATCGCCGCCAGCGGTCTTCTATTCTCCGCCGGTTTGATGTTTCGTCGCGCCCGAAGCGCCTTGCTACCCCGCCTTGGGGGACTGTTCGATCTCATGCCGCTATTGGGCATCACATTTCTGGTATCCGCATTGAGCACCATGGCGATGCCCGGGACACCCGGCTTCGACGCTGCCCATCTTCTTTTGGAAGGAGCGATCGAAGCGCATGACTGGGGAATAACGATTGCCGTAGCCACCGGCAACGTCCTCGCCGCGGCATTCCTGTTATGGGCTTTCCAGCGCGCATTTCTGGCCCAACGCAAAGAGGCCGTGTTGCAGCCGCAGAAAACCAGACTTACCGTTCCCGAGGCAACGCTTAACGGAGTGGTCTGCGCCGTTCTCTTAGGCGTCGGTTTTTACACCGACCCGTGGCTGAAAATCGTAAACGAATCGGTAAGCGAATTGGCGCAACGTTTCGAAGAAAAGAAACATTGACTTGATATTCTATGGAGACAGAATTGAGTACCGCCGTTTTTCCGATTCTCACCATCCTGATATCCGTTCCTCTGGCCGCAGCCGGATCCTTGTTTTTCTTTACGAATCCTGCATCGGCCCGCCGGTTGGCCCTAGTGGCGTCTCTCACGGAGCTGCTTTTATCCTTGGTTCTCCTCGGCCTTTTCGACTTCGACTCCGCGAGAATGCAACTGATAGAACGCGCGGTCTGGATACCGAGCCTCAACATTGGCTATGTCGTGGGGATAGACGGCCTATCAATTCTGTTTCCGCCTCTGACGGCGCTGCTGACCTTGGCGGTTATCCTAGCCTCCTGGACACAGGTGCAAACCCAGGTGCGGCTTTATCTCGCTCTCACATTGCTCCTGGAAAGCGCCACGCTGGGCGTGTTCTGCGCTCTCGATCTGGCGCTGTTCTTCCTATTTTGGGAGCTTACCCTAATTCCCATCTTCTTCCTGGTGAGCCTCTGGGGAATCGGGCCGCAACGGCGTTATGCCGCCAGCAAGTACACGCTTTTCATGCTGGCGGGCGGCGTTCCCTTGCTGTTCGGCATCATCCTCCTGGCGCTGAACCATGCCGAGCAGATGGGGCTTTCCGCCCCGCGCGGGCTTTCCTTCGACTACCTGACGCTGCTCCACCTGCCGGTTTCCGAAGAACTGCGCACCGCGGTATTTCTGCTTCTCTTTCTGGGCTTTGCCGTCAAGGCGCCTCTGTTTCCGTTTCACACTTGGCTGCCGACGGTGGCAATGGAAGGGCCGGCTGGAGTTTCTGCCCTCATCACGGGACTCAAGCTCGGGCTCTATGGAATGATGCGCTTCGCTATCCCGCTGGTCCCCGATGCGGCGAGAGAAAATATTTGGATCTTGACGGCACTGGGCACCGTTGGCGTTTTGTACGGTGCGTTCATCGCTCTGAAGCAAACCAATCTGCGGCGTTTGTTGGCTTATTCCAGCATCAGTCATGCGGGCTTCGTGGTAGTCGGCCTCGCTACCTTAAACCACCAGGGCGTTCAGGGCGCATTGTTTCAATTAATTAATTTTGCGACAGTTTCCGGCGGCATCTTTCTACTGGCTGGATTTCTGCATCATCGACTGGGATCCACCGAGCTTTCCAACCTCGGCGGTTTGGCGCGTTCGACCCCCTTACTCGCCGCCTTTTTCTTCATCCTGGGGGCTGCCGCGATAGGCGTACCCGGCACCAATGGATTCGCCGCCGAACACTTGATCATAATCGGCGCCTTCAAAGCGCACATCGGTGCCGGCCTAGCCGCGTTGCTGGGGGTAATTTTGGGTGCGGCCTATTTCCTCGGCTTTTTCCAACGGGCCTTCTTGGGCCCTGTCAGACTGGCTGCCGTTCGTGCCGCTTCCGATTTGCGTCCACGCGAACTGGCGCTCGCAAGCGTGTTGATCGGCTTAATCTTATTTGGGGGGCTAATGCCCGGCATTCTTACCAACGCCAGTCGGCCGGCGGTAACCGCTTGGCTTGCGCGTATCAATACCGTAACCAGCCCCTCCGCTTACGCGGAGTTACCGGAAGAACTTCAGGCAAGCGAATTAGACCAATAACCGTTTGTCACGATTGCCAAGCACGAGGAAACTGTTTGTATCGATTCGATACCTGTTATAGATTAATAACGCGTTGAGCCGGAACCCCGGCTAAATATGGACCTTTTTCACGATGAGACCATTCGAGAAGTTATTACTTGAAAATAAAGCCTGGGCCGAGGAAAAAATCTCCAAGGAACCCGACTATTTCAAGCGACTGGCAAAAGAACAAACGCCCGGCGTCCTCTGGATCGGGTGCTCGGACAGCCGCGTTCCGGCTGAAATCATCACCAACGCGGAACCGGGCGAGATCTTCGTCCACCGCAACATCGCAAACCAGATCATCACGACCGACTTCAACAGCCTGAGTGTCATCCAATTCGCCGTCTCGGTGCTAAAGGTCAAGCACGTCATTGTATGCGGCCACTACAACTGCGGTGGCATCAAGGCTGCGCTGGAGAGCCAGCGCGCTGAACTTGCCTTGGTCAACAAGTGGCTGATGCACGTCAAGGACGTCTACCGCCTACATCAGGATGAAATCGAGCGGCAACCTACCGCCGAAGCACGTGCCGCTCGGTTGGTGGAGCTCAATGTTATCGAGCAGATCTATAGTCTGGCGCACACTTCGATTATCCAGCAAGCGTGGAAAACGGAGCGCCGTCCGGCACTGCACGGTTGGGTCTACGGACTCGACAACGGAATCCTTAACGATTTGATTACGCTTACGCCCGATCACAGGATCGAATCGATTTACCGATATGCCGATCCATCTACAATTTAGCGAATAACAAAAACTACCTACAAACGTTTATCGAACGGAATCTACATGGCTCAACCGGCCGAGCAATCTCACACAATGAGGCGTTAACTTATGGTGCATAAACACATTAATTACTACATTAGCCACCTGCGGAGCGACATTCCTGCGGGCATCGTGGTGTTCCTGGTCGCCTTGCCGCTGTGCCTCGGGATCGCCCTCGCCTCGGGCGCCCCGCTGTTCTCCGGGGTCATTGCCGGCATCGTCGGCGGGCTGGTGGTCGCCTGGGCCAGCGGGTCGCAGCTGAGCGTGAGCGGCCCGGCGGCGGGGCTCACGGTGATCGTGTTCAAC
>NZ_DASPLO010000089.1:0-7846 GCF_035627495.1 Methylocaldum sp. | reverse complement strand
GGATCTGGTCAACAAGATCGACCACTTCATCTCCCATTACAACCAGTCCTGCCGACCCTTCGTCTGGACCGCCACGGCGGATTCCATCCTGGCCAAACTTCAACGATTATGTCAGCGAATTAATGGGACAGGACACTAGGTGTCCGACTACTTGTCGGTCGTGTCATCCAATTCGTACAAGTAAATCAGCCGAGGATTACAACCCATACGATTGACGACGTTCCACCCCAAGCGCATCATTCGGGCTGAAGTGGGCGATTCGGCCCATTGGATTTCCTATCGTTAGCGTTCTTGCAACGCTTCGCACCGGGCGCATCCGGGGCAGGGCGCAGTTTCCAGGAGGTGACCATGTGCAAGCTTCATCACTTATACGCGACGCTCTTTACCTGCCTGCTCACCGTTTCCAGTGCGGTGTGCGCGGACGAACGGCAGGCGCGCGAGCCGTTTCACTTTGTCGATTCTGGCCGATGTCCCTTCGGCCATTGCACCTCGAATGAGCTGGTGGCACCCAAGGGCAAGCGCATGGTGATCGAGACATTCTCGATTACGGTCACCCTCGCAACATCGCAGGACGTCACATCGATGGACCTGCGCCAGGTCACCGACGACGGTGGTACCGTGCCTTTGCACGCCGCAGCCGTCTCCGGGCCCAGGCCGTTCCTCGGCGGCCAGGTGTTTGTAGCCAGCCAGCAGGTTCGCCTGTATCCGACGCCCGGAATGCCGGTCATCGCGCTAGCGGAGATTACCGACCAGGAGGGCGGCGCGTTCACTGTCACGATCGACGGCTACTTCCTGCCGGTCGGTTCTCCATCACTGTCGCCCTGACGCGCCGCGGGCTATGACCTTGCCCCGTCGTGGCCCGCCGTCCTGAACTGGCGCCCCGGCTTCAGTCCGTCGCGGCGAACATTGATCCCAATGGCGTCGGTATCCCTCGCAAGAACGGGTCCGGCTCCAGATCAAGGCTGAGCACAATCCCAAAACTGGTCATTCGGGAAAATTAGAAATCGTCAACACCCGGCAACTTTGGCCGAACACCGGACGGACATTGGGATCAGCCTGACAGTCTCTAATTTGGCCGATTTGAGCCACTTATCAAACAAATCCCGATTTCATACCCCAGCAAGCTCTCCACAAGACCTCTAAACTCTTATGGAGCAACAAACTCCATTGCCCGACTTCTTGAACATCCACCGGATGACTGATTAATTGAAAGCGTTGATGCAGCGGCGGAAAACTGAGCAGCCCAGGTCTAAATTGCCGTCGGACGGTTCCAGACCGGGGGAAGCATCGCCGAACTCCCGCGATACCGTGGGTGGAACCGGCCGAGCCGCTGAATCCTTCCTTCCCGATTTTTGCAGCCTCTCGACCGCCTTGATGCTAGTCGTTTCGGCCGAGTTGTTGGCCTTCGTTCTGACGCTTGCCGATTCTTCGTCCGATTACGGCTTCTGGTCCGACTTGGGCTTGCGCTCGCTATTCATCGTCTGGATCGCGCTGACCAGCGGGGTCGTTCTTTGCGGCGTACGCTCGCGGCTCGTTCGGCTCGACGCGCTATGGAGCGGAGTGGTGACCTTTTCGGTCATACAGGCCGCGACGCTTCTAATCGCCTGGATTGCCCGCGAAGGCCTACCGAATCCGGGAAACGTCGCTTCCACCGGCCCCGTCTACTATTTGAAAATTCTCGGCGCCAGCGGTCTGATTACGGCGGCATGGCTGCGCTACCTGTACATCCAATCCCGATGGCGTCTGCAAATCAAGGCGGAGGGAGAAGCCCGGCTGGATGCGTTGCAGGCGCGGATGCGTCCGCATTTTCTGTTCAACAGCCTCAACACCATCGCCAGCCTGACCCGGAACGATCCAAAAATGGCGGAAGAACTTCTGCTGGATTTGGCGGAACTGTTCCGCGCGGTTTTGAGGAAAGAAGCCAAATTGGTGACTCTGGCGGACGAGGTAGCCTTGACCGGACAATACCTCAATATCGAAAAACAGCGGCTCGGCGAACGTCTGCACATTAGCTGGCATCTGAAGGAAGCCCCTCAGGACGCACTGATTCCTCCCCTGAGCATCCAGCCTCTGGTGGAAAATGCGATTTATCACGGCATCGAGCCGTCTCAGGGCGGCGGTAAAGTGGATATCGGCGGGCAACTGACAAAGCAGCATCTCGTACTGACGGTGAGAAACACCCTGCCGGAAGCGGACGCGCGGCGCTCGCGCCAGGGCACGCGGCAGGCTCTGGCCAATCTCCGCGCACGTCTCGAAGCCTGCTTTCCGGGGGAGGCCCAGTTGCTCACGAGCGTGGCCGACAATTATTACCAAGTCCGAATCGTCCTTCCTTACCTTCCAAAGAGCCATGAAAATCTTGATCGTCGATGATGAGGCTCCGGCTCGAAACCGCTTGCGGGATTTGCTCGGCGAGATCGATTCGACGCTGACTGTTGTCGGGGAAGCGGCCGACGGCGAGCAAGCCTTGAGGCTCGCCGCCCAAACCCAGCCCGATGCCGTTCTGCTGGATATCCGCATGCCGCGTATCGACGGCATCGCGGCCGCGCGCGAACTGGCCCGGCTGGAGCAGCCGCCGGCCGTGGTTTTCACGACGGCTTATAACGAGTACGCTCTGGAAGCCTTCGAGGTCAGCGCGGTCGATTATCTCCTCAAACCGGTACGGAAGGACCGCCTGGCCGGCGCTTTGCAAAAGGCGGAGAGATTCACCGAGGCTACCTGGAAAAAACTCGAAGCCGCCCTGCCCGCCGGACAATCGACCCGAAGCCATCTATGCATCCATAGCCATGGCGAACTTCGATTGATTCCGATCGATACGGTGCTTTATTTCCGCGCCGAGCAGAAATATACGACGGTCCGGACCCCCGCCGGCGAAATGCTCATCGACGACCCGTTGAAATCCCTGGAAGAAGAGTTCGGGGAGAGCTTCATTCGGGTCCACCGCAATGCCTTGGTGGCGATCGAGCATGTCGTCGCACTGAAAAAATTATCCCTTGGCGGCATGGCGCTTCGCCTGCGGGGCATACCCGAGACATTGGAAATCAGCCGTCGGCACCTGTCCGCCGTGAGAGCCCAGTTCAAACAACTCGCTATGATTGGTGAGGGCGACTGATTTGGTACAATGGCCTAATTTACGCTCGGTTGATACTGATGCCACAACGTATACGCATCGCCACCCGCAAAAGCGCCCTGGCCTTATGGCAGGCCGAACACGTCGCCGCGCGCCTGAGGGCTGCATGCTCCGACATCGAGGTCGAGTTGGTGAAAATGGTCACCAGCGGCGACAAGGTGCTCGACGCACCGCTGGCTAAGGTTGGCGGCAAAGGCCTGTTCGTAAAGGAACTGGAGGAAGGACTGCTCGAAGGAACCGCCGATCTGGCCGTTCACTCGATGAAGGACGTCCCCGCGGAATTGCCAGAAGGCTTACACCTGGCCGCGATTCTCCAGCGCGAAGATCCCCGCGACGCCTTCGTTTCCCTCCGTTATCCGTCCTTCGACGCGCTGCCGCCCCTGGCGAAGGTGGGAACATCCAGCCTCCGTCGGCAATGCCAGATCAAAGCCCGCTTTCCCGAATGCGAGATGATCAACCTTCGGGGCAACGTCGACACCCGCGTGAGCAAGCTCGACGCCGGCCAATACGACGCCATCATCCTTGCCGCGGCGGGCTTGAAACGGCTCGGTTTGAGCCATCGCATCACCGAAATACTTACCACCAATATCAGTCTCCCCGCAGTCGGCCAAGGCGCCATCGGCATCGAATGCCGCCGGGATGATATTTGGCTGAACGGATGTCTAAGCGTATTGCATCATGAAGAAACGGCGATCTGCGTCATGGCGGAACGAGCGCTCAACGAGCGCCTGAACGGCGGCTGCCAGGTTCCCATTGCCGGGCATGCGGAATTGTCCGGGGAGCGTCTGAGACTGCGAGGCGTGGTCGGCACGCCTGACGGCCAGACTCTCGTTCGCGGCGAAATCGAGGGATCTCGCAACGATCCACGGACCTTAGGTATCACCTTGGCGGAAGATTTATTGGCGCGCGGGGCTGATCGCATCTTGAGCGCGCTTTATGCCTAAGCTATGGCAAACCCGACGAACGCTCCCCTGGCCGGCGTAGGCGTATTAGTCACCCGGCCCCGGGAACAAGCCGATGGTCTCTGCGCTCTAATCGAAGCCGCCGGCGGCCGTGCAATGAGACTGCCGCTATTGGAAATCGTCGCCGTAGACGATTCCACGGCGGCGGCGGAGCTCTTGTCCCGGCCGGATCAGTGGGATTGGCTGATATTCGCCAGTACAAATGCCGTCCGGTTCGCCCTGGCGATACACGGACGGCCATACGATCCGCCACGGCGGACGCGAATCGCGGCGATCGGCCAAGCCACGGCGGAAGAGTTGATCAAAGCGGGGATTCGGGTAGACCTGATACCCAAACCGCAGTTTAATAGCGAGTCGCTTTTGGCATCGCCGGAAATGGCTGATGTGACGGACAAGTCTATATTGATCGTCCGGGGCGAAGGCGGACGGGAACATCTCGCGGAAGTGCTTAGGTCACGCGGCGCAAAAGTCGCTTACGCGGAAGTTTACCGAAGAATTCTTCCCGAGACGGACACCGCCCACTGGATCGACCTTTGGCGCCAAGGCCGTATCGACGTTGTGACCATCACCAGCGGAGAGGCCTTGACTAATCTGACGCAACTCTTGGGTGACGCCAAGCTTGAATTTGCCGAGCGCACCCCGCTCGTGGTGATCGGCTCACGCGTCGAAAAACTGGCCCGCGAGCAAGGTTGGCGCTACGTCGTGAGTACGGAGCAAGCCGGTGATCAAGCTCTAGCGGAAACGATAATACGTCTTATCGAAACGAAGAGATCGGTTCGGAACCAGCAAGCTAATCAGCAATGACAGCCGCTGGTTCGGGTCTGTTCTTCAACAAAAGATATTAAAGTCAATACTACGGGGATACAGCATTGGTTGACGAGGATAAAGAATTGATGTCGGCCACCGGTCAATCCGCCAACGGAGCGGAAACCGAGGCTGAGAAAACATCTGCCGTACGACCCAAGAAATCCCGCAACATGGCGTGGGTCGGCTATACGATATTGTTGAGCGTGCTGATTCTTACAGCCGGAGGTTGGTTCATCCTCCAGGAATTGCGCTCCAAGCAGGAGGGTCTGGGCGGCCAACTCAACAGCAAAGACCAGCAGATCCTGGAAGTCACGAGGCAGTTGAACGCACTGCAGTCCGAGATGGCCACCTTGCACTCCCAGTTCGCCACGCTGCAATCCCAGGTGACGACGGAAGACTCGAAATTCGAGCGCCAGATCGGCGAACAATCGGCCCAGATCAACGAGAGGCTGAATCTGACCCGGACAGAACTGGGCGAATCCGTTCAACAGATCCAACGGCAGCTTAACAAGACCCACGGCGACTTGCTGGTCGCCGACGCCGAGTACCTTCTAAGCATCGCCAACCAGAAACTTCATCTGATCGGCGACGTGAAAGCCGTGCTTGCCGCAATGGAAGCCGCGGACCAGCGCCTGCACGACAGCGGCGATCCTGCGGTATTCAAGGTCCGGGAAGCCTTGGCCGAGGAAATCGACACCCTGCGGCGGCTCAATGCCCCGGATGTCGTAGGACTTTCCTCCAAGCTGCTGATCCTTGAAGGCAAGGTCAAGGACATTCCTTTGTTTCTTCCCCATGCGGGCAAATCCACTGGACAGCCCGCCAAACCTGAGGCAGCCGCACCTACTTCGGAAGGCGAGGGTGAAGGGCCGCTCGATTCCGCTTTGGACAATTTCAAGGATTTGGTCACGATACGCCGCACGGATCGGCCGGTGGATGCAATTCTCCACCCGGAACAGGCGGAGGCGTTGCGCCAAGTTCTGCTGCTTAAACTGGAAACCGCCCGAGCCGCGCTCCTGCGGGGCGACGAAGGTATGTACAAGGCTAATTTGGCCTCCGCTCAAGAGTGGCTGACGGAGCATTTCGATCCCGGTTCGGACAAGACCCAGGAAGTCGCCACGGAAATCAGCGCACTGGCCGAACAGCCGATTCGCATACCTTTCCCGGATATCAGCAAATCGTTAACCCTTTTGCGGAATATCGAGAAGCTGCGGCTGGAAGCCGACGAGGCAGGAATTAAGCCCAATAGGGAGGAATCCGCAAAGACTCAATCCGGTGAGCCATCGGGCGAGGCGCAACCGGCGGGAGCACAGCCGTGAAAAAAGCCGTCATCTATGTGCTGATCGCTCTCTCGATCGCCGCCGGGGTGGGCTTTTTCGTCCACCGCCAATTGACCGCCGGCGATGCGGGTTATGTGATCATCGGCTACGACCGGTGGGTAATGGAATCCTCGCTGTTCGTGATGGCGATCGCCTTGGTCGTCGCTTTTGTCCTGTTCTACTTTTTGATCCGTGTCATCTTGCAGGCTATGAGCCTACCCAAGATCCTCAAGAAACGCGGCGGCGAACTGCGCAGCAAGCGCTCTCAGGACGCGCTGATCACCGGTCTTATCGAATCGGCCGAAGGCAATTGGGAGAAGGCGGAGCGGAATCTGATCCGCCATGCCGCCGACAGTGGCGCGCCTCTCATCAACTATTTGACGGCGGCACGGGCCGCGCACTCCCGGGGCGCCGTCGAACAGCGGGACGAATACCTGAAGCTGGCCCATGAAACCATGCCCGAGGCCGAACTCGCCGTCGGCCTGACCCGCGCCGAATTGCAGTTGTCCAACAAACAGTTCGAGGCAGCGCTGGAATCCCTGACCCAGTTGAACAAGATCGCCCCCAGCCACGCCACGGTCTTAAGGCTCACCCATCAAGCCTATGCCCAAATGGAAGACTGGGAAGGACTGCATCGCCTGCTCCCGGCTTTACACAAAAACAAAGTGCTCATGGAAGCGGAGATCAAACTGCTGGAGACGGAGACTTATAGCGCCCTGCTCAAGCAAAGATCCGAAACCGGCGATGTAACCGAGTTAAGGGAGATTTGGGCGACCATGCCGGGGCACATTCGTGCGTCCACGGGAATTCAAACCCTCTATTTCGCCGCCATGATCGAGGCCGGAGCCGGCGAGGAGGTCGAAGAAGAGCTTCGACGCGCCCTGGGCGAAGAGTGGGACGAGACCCTGTTGGTTCTCTATGGTTGCATCCAGTTATCCGACCGGGAAAAGCAGCTCCGCAACGCGGAAACCTGGCTCGGGCCGCATCCGAAAGACGCCGTGCTGTTCCGAGTGCTGGGAAAGCTCGCCATACGCAACAAGCAATGGAATAAAGCCAGAGACTACCTGGAGAAAAGCCTTGAGGTGGAAACCAGCGTGGAAGCTTATCAACTCTTGGGCGATCTGCTGCATCGCCAAAACGATTTCGCCGGCGCCTGCCATTACTACCGCAACGGCCTGATGTTCGCCTCCAGCGAAGTGGTCGCGCAGATCGAGCAGAATCCGGCTGGAGAGATCGTTGAGCCCGTTGAGGAGGAGCTTGTTTCGAGTGCTGCTCAGTAGCGGAAGAAGCTGAGATTGGCCAGGCGACTGCCGAGAGGGACAGGGTTTGTTACCCCGTCCCTCACGTTACTATCCGCCACGTGCAAACGGTTTCGTCCGAGGTGAATACCCCGGCCGGCATGAAGTCAAGAGCATGAGGTGGTTCTTTCTTCTTTTTGTTCTTCTGGCAGCCGTCTTAGGTAACGCCGCAATCTTCGAAGAAATATCTGTCTGCAGCCCGCGTAGATACCGTCTTTCCAGTCAAGAAGAAATTGCGTAGTTGACTTGATAAGGTTTTCGAGTTTTGAGTACACCGAAGCAGAGGTGGACGAGTTTTCGCATGGCGGCGCCGAGGGCAGCCATTTTGCTTTTGCC
>NZ_DASPLO010000088.1:0-9008 GCF_035627495.1 Methylocaldum sp. | reverse complement strand
GGAGCCGCTGGAAACGGCAGATTCGGGCCAAAACGAGCCCTCCGGGCGTGGGCAATATCGGGAAAATGGCGGGGCTTGCCGCCTGTTGACCCTTTACGCGCCCCTTTTGTCAGCTAAAGAATCGGTTATTCGAGGTGCCCTCAGGTTCAGCTGGTGGAGTATATGGCTCGAGTCGACACTCAGTAAGGCATTTACCTCGTGTATTGGCTTAAATCCACGGCATACCCACACCCATCTCAGGCGAACTATACCCAGTTGGAAATCGAAAAACTCCACCCAATTCCGAGATTGTCAACCGCTCGGACGGTCGGCATCGATTTGTCCTATGGGCCGTCACCAAGCAAACAAAGTGCATAACACTCCGGTCAACCGGAAACCGGTAAGCGGGGCAGTCTTCGAACGGTATACCTTGCGCGGGCGCCGGCTACCTTCACGTTAACGAGACATCGCGATCAATGAAAGAACTATCAACAAGACATGCTTACGTAATCGCGGTTGTCGGAGGCGCTATCTTGTGGCTTGTGACGACGACTGTGAGCGGGAGAAACGAGGCTTGGGATTCTCCACTTTATTGGACGGTCGCATATCCGCTTGCTATTGCTCTTGCCGGCAGCCTCGGTTATTCAGCTCCCAACAAGCCGTGGCGCTGGGCCTTAGCTGTGATGCTCGTGCAAGCGGTGGCGCTGGCAATAACCGCCTCTGGCTTTGGCTTGCTGCCGCTTGGGTTGATTGTGTTTGCCGTTCTCGCTTTGCCGCCCATTGGAGTTGCCCTCATCATGGCAGGCATTCGCAACCGCCGGGGCGGACGCCAATGACATTGTTTCAGGGATTGTTTTTTCTGATCTTCGGAGCAGCTCTCCTGCTTGTCGATCATCGGGCGTTGAGCGATGGCACCTTGTCCTTCTGGAGTTATGGCTTCAACGCCCGGACCGAGTTCTCAAGGGTCGCGCACCCCGCCCGCTGAATTCCGGCGTTGAGCGTATAGAAAAACCCTTACTTCGAAAATCTAGCCCATGAACAATCAACGAGTTGCCGATCATGAAACGTTCAAAAAAGAGCATTTTCCTACAGCTTCGTTAGCCCTGCTGCATGAACCGCACTGCCTATAACGCCATATCCGCCCAGTGGGATGCCGCTCGCGTCTCCTTCTTCGGGCGCGAACGCGAGTACATCGATACCTTTCTTGCGGATCTCCCGCCTTCATCCTCCATTCTGGATGCCGGTTGCGGTACTGGCCGTCCAATGGCGGAATACGTTATTGCGCATGGACATCAGGTCACCGGCGTTGATCAATCAGAAGAGTTACTCGCAATAGCAAGACAGCGCTACCCGCAAGCAAGATGGATTCATTCGTCGCTCGAGCAATACGAGTTCGATGGCTGCCAACAAGGGGTCATTTGCTGGGATTCGCTATTTCATATCGAGCGCTCTCATCACAAACCTATTCTGTCGCGTATATCACACTCTTTGCCATCCGGAGGGCGGATCATGCTCACCGTTGGCGGGTCTGACCATCCTGCGTTTACCGATTCGATGTTTGAGCAGCAATTCTTTTACGATTCGTATCCGCCGCAGAAGGTATTAGAAATCCTGGGCAATCTTGGGTTTATCATCCTAATCAGCGAATTTATGAATAAGCCCACATCAGGACGTGACAAGGGCAGATATGCAATCGTTGCAAAGAAGGCTTAATACCCTAGTTTAAGGCCGACCTCCCTGACGGGACTCGATTAGGCGTCAGCCGACAAGGATTCAGCGGAAACTCAGTCTCCATCCTCGCGGTCAGATTAGCTGATCCTGCTGTCCAATGGACTAGTAACGTAACGCTAACGAAGAGGATGAATCATGAGCAATCAAAAGCCAGGGAATGAACCACGCACTCCCCCTAAAACGACCGACTTCGGCATCTTTTATCCGGTCGGCTATCTCGTCGTCGCGTTTCCGAAACAGGAGGATGCACAGCAGGTGCAGCGCGATCTGATAACCGGCGGGTATGACCAGGCGGATTGCCAGCTTTATACGAGCGAAGAAGTGGCTGCCGCCGCACAGCGCAATCTCGCGGAGAATACGGGCTTTCTCGCGCGATTGGGCTGGAGTGATGACGCCGTGCAAGCCCATCTGGATGCGGCCAAGCAAGGCTCCGCATTTTTGCTGATCTATGCGCCCGGCGATGCCGACACGGCACGTGCGATGAACGTCATCCGTCGTGTACCGTTCGACTTTGCGCACCGTTACCACCGCCTTGCGATCGAAGAACTGAAGTAGTCGCGTAGATACTGTTAATGCCGTCAAGCCCCATGCAAGGCGGGATTGAACGGCTGAGCGGAGCGGAGCACGCCGAAGGCCATCTGCAAGAGCTTGCGCATCATGGCGCCGATGATGACCATCGGTGGTTTGCCGGCGCTGGCCAAGCGGGCACCGAAGACCTTACCCCAGGCGGTTTTGTACAGCGCCACCAGGGCGGGCATGTAAAGCGCCTTACGCAAGAATGCATGGCTGACCTTAGACAGCCGAGCCGGACGCTGGAGGCTCCCCGAGTCGTGGCGCCGCGGATTGAGGCCGGCGTAGCCGGCCACTTGCCGGGCGCACTGGAATCGATCCGGCGTCACCGAGAAAGCCAGCAACACGGCGATGGTGCGCTCGCCGAGACCGGAGATGGCATCGAGCAGGCGGGCCTTCTGGCGGAGATCGGGATCAGCCTTGATTCGGTGCCGGATGGCTCGGATCAGGGCTTCGATCTCGGCGTCCAGCCAAGCCAGATGGGCTTCCAAACTAGCCCGGACCATGGCGGGAGCGACCGCCAGACGATTGCCCTCCTGGATCCGCATCCGCTGCAAGGCGTCGAGCCGCAGCACCCGGGCACGCAGTTCGCGCTCGGCTTGTGGCGGGGGTTGCCAGGGAACAAACTCGTGGCGGTAACCAAAATCGGCGATCAGCCGGGCATCGACGGCATCGGTTTTGGTGCGTGTCCCCAAGGCCACCCTATGGGCTTTAATCTGTGCCGGATTGACCACGGCGACTGGGAATCCCGTGTCGGCGAGACACTCGGCGACGGCTTCCCAGTAGATGCCAGTGGCTTCGAGGCAGACCCGCACGGGCGCGATGCTCTGCTTGCCCAGCCAGGTCTGGAGTTCCTGGAAGCCGGCGGGCGTGTTGGGGATAGTTTTGGTTTTGTACTTGCCGTTTGGCAGGCGCAGGGCGCCATCGAGCTTGGCTTTGCTGACGTCAAGGCCGAGGACGGCGAATGAATTGGCTATAGACACTTGCGCAATCCACCTTGTGAATAGAGGCTGCCGGACATTCCGGGCCGAAGAGACTGTTCGATTTCTCGCAAGATCAAGCATGCGTCTCCGGGGTACGATCTACGCAACGAGCTTGACGCTAAAGGGCGCATACGGCCTCCGGAGACCCCGTCGCGGGTGCACCCGCGACGCAGGGGAATAATACAAGGGCGCATCAGCGCAATGTGCCGTATGAGGGTGAGCTGAAACCATTGGGCGGAGTCTGATGAC
Source organism: Methylocaldum sp. (assembly GCF_035627495.1). Classification (GTDB taxonomy): domain Bacteria; phylum Pseudomonadota; class Gammaproteobacteria; order Methylococcales; family Methylococcaceae; genus Methylocaldum. The sequence continues at coordinate 5,496 of NZ_DASPLO010000088.1, read as the reverse complement.
CTATTCCGCCTGCGTGCTCCACGTGCTCGGGGAGGAAGCGAACGAAGTGCCGGACGCTGCGGTCCAACTTTCCGCCGCACCTGACAAAGAGGACTTCATCATGTCAAACATGGAACAGTTGACAAGAGTGGGCAGCCCGGAAGTTTTATTCGGTGAACTCAGAAGGAATTGGGGTTGGCTTCTAGCTCTAGGAATCGTATTGATCATTCTCGGTACGATTGGGCTGGGCATGACGTTTTTCTTGACCTTGGCCAGCACACTTTATTTCGGAGTCCTGGTGCTCATTGGCGGGGGCGCCCAGATTTTTCATTCTGTTAAGGCTCAGGGGTGGAAAAGCACAGTCCTGTCCGTGTTCATCGGCATACTCTATTTGCTTTCGGGTATAGCGGTCATCAGCAACCCCGTGGCCGCTTCCACCGTTCTCACGTTGATGCTCGCCGGAGCGCTAATCGGCATCGGTGTCTTGCGAATCGCTATGGCCTTCCATCTGCGCGGATTCAATAACTGGATTTGGCTGCTTCTGGGCGGCATCATCGCCATACTGCTGGGTGTCATGATTGTGGCGGAATGGCCGGTTTCAGGACTTTGGGTCATCGGTCTTTTTGTCGCAATAGAATTGATTATGAATGGCTGGAGTTGTGTTGCTATTGCACTAACAGCCAGAGAAGGCCTAACAATAGCCCGCCGCGGTTAGACGGCAGGGACGCGCTGATTGGGCCGTGGAACGGAACATGGGGTCGGAAGTCGCCTTCGGACATCAAGGGTCAAAAAGATTCCGGACCGCTTTTGTTTCTCCCCAATGTTTTCCCCCGCCAGTCATGCACGAAAGACACGAAGGACTGGATATGCAGGGCCCATTTTACGCGCCGTTACCTCGCGGTCGCGATGAACTTCAAAGGCGTGTTCACCCGCGACCGGCGGCCGAAGAAAGCGGCGCACTTCCTGCGCTCGCGCTGGTCTCAAAAATGAAATCGTTTCGCCAGAGGATGGCCCATGGATACTCCCCGCCTAGTCTTCATCTCGATAATTCTCCTGGCTGCCGCAGCGGGCAGCGCCGGATCGCAGACGTTGGGCGGAACGGCCGCCTGCCTGCCGCTCGAAACACGCACACCGAACGTGCCGGAACAGCGTCCGGCGTTCTCCGGCCAGACACGCGCATGCGCAATCGAATCGAACGTCGCGTTCGACGTTATCGTGCTCGCAACGGGGCTCGAGCAGCCGTGGGCCGTGGAGCCGCTCCCCGGCGGCGACCTGCTCGTCACGGAGAAGCCCGGCCGCATGCGGATCGTCTCGGCCCAAGGGGAAGTGGGACAGCCGATTGCCGGCGTGCCGGCCGTCGATGCCCGCGGCCAGGGCGGATTGCTCGATGTCGCGCTGAGCCCAGCATTCGATTCCGACCAGACGCTCTACTGGAGCTACGCCGAGCCGCGGCTAGGCGGCAACGGGACCGCCGTCGCCCGCGCTGTGCTGTCGGCCGACCGGCAAAGCCTGGAACAGGTTAGCGTCATCTTTCGGGTGATCCCGACCTATGACGGCACCAAGCACTACGGCTCGCGGCTCACCTTCGGTCCGGACGGAATGCTGTACGTCACCACGGGCGAACGCTCGGATACGCCGATGCGCCAATATGCGCAGCGCCTCGACAGCCACCTCGGCAAGATCCTGCGGATCAACCCGGATGGCTCGGCTCCCACCGACAATCCCTTCATCGGGCAGCCCAACGCACTGCCCGAGATCTGGACGCTCGGCCATCGCAACATCCAGGCCGCCGCCTTCGATCCGGAGGGACGGTTCTGGGGGGTGGAGCATGGCGCGCGGGGCGGCGACGAGCTGAACCTGATCGAGAAGGGCAAGAACTATGGCTGGCCTCTCGTAGCCTACGGCGAGGAATATTCGGGCCAGCCGATTCCCGGCGCGGTGACGGCCCTTCCGGGCTTCGAGCAACCCGTCTATTACTGGGATCCCGTGATCGCGCCATCCGGCGCACAGGTCTACACTGGCGATGCCTTCCCGGCGTGGCGCGGCAGTCTCTTCACTGGCAACCTCAAGGACAAGCGGCTCGTGCGCCTCACCCTCGAGGCCAACCGGGTGATCGGCGAGGAGCACCTCCTTGCCGAGCGCGGTCAGCGCGTGCGCGACGTGCGGCAGGGTCCGGGCGGAGAATTGTACGTCGTCACCGACGAGGCGAACGGCGAGCTCTGGAAAATCGTACCGAGACAATAGGCATGAAACGACTCTTGGAAGGCGTCGGAACAACGCAGTATCGGGCGCCGGCGTCATCGCCGATCCCGAACATGGCGCCCTATGTCGCCGCCAAGCACGGCGTGGTCGGACTCACCCGCGCGGCGGCCATCGAGTATTCGAAGCAAGGGGTGCGCGTGAACGCCATCGCGCCGGGCGGTGTCAAGACGCCGATGATCACCGGCTGGCTCGGAGACCCCGCCCTCACGCAGGCGCTGATCGCGCGTCACGCGATCGGCCGCCTCGCCGAGCCGGAAGAAATGTCCGAAGCGGTGCTCTTTCTCTGCTCGCCGGGCGCCTCGTTCATCACGGGCCATGTACTTCTTATCGATGGCGGACTGATGGCGCACTGAAACGGTCGTCTTGCCGCATTCGTTATGTCACGAACATCAAGGTGATCACATGAACATCGCACTGATTGGCGCAAGCGGCTTCGTCGGCTCGGCCCTCCTCAGGGAAGCCTTGGCGCGCGGGCACAGAGTGACGGCGCTCGTCCTTAATCCACAGAAGCTTCAGGCGCAGCCAAACCTCGCCGCAGTCAAGGTCGACGTGCTCGACGAGGCCGCGCTGGCCGACAAGCTCCGTGGCCACGACGTAGTCCTGAGCGCGTTCAGCGGCCACGCGCAGAGTGACGTCCTCGGCTACTACCTGCGAGGCATTCGCTCGATCATCGCTGCCGTCAAGAAAGCCGACGTGCCGCGGTTGCTGGTGGTGGGCGGTGCCGGCAGTCTCGAGGTGGCACCTGGCGTGCAGCTGATCGACACACCACAGTTTCCCGCGGAGTGGAAGGCAACGGCCGAAGGCGCCCGGCAGGCGCTGCAGATGTTGCGCGAGGAAGCGGAGCTCGATTGGACCATGCTCAGCCCTTCGGCGCTCCTGGAGCCCGGCCAGCGTACCGGCAAGTTCCGGCTCGATGACGACAGGCTGGTGGTCGGCGTGAACGGCGAAAGCCGGATCTCGCTCGAGGACTACGCTGTCGCGATGATCGACGAACTCGAGAAGCCCGCGCATTCACGCCGGCGCTTCACGGTGGGCTATTAGTGTGCCGACTGACGCCATATTCCCGTTGCTTCTGCTGCGGAAAGGAATCCCATGTTAAATCCAACTAATTCACACAGACTTCTCGATCGACTCCTGTCCAAATCCTGGTGAATGCTCGCGCTGCGCGGCGGCGTTCATTTTCGGCATCCTTGCGATCATTTTCGGAGGTGACACATGATCGGATACGCAACGAACATAGAGCAGGATACGCTCGCAAACCAAGACTACCGCCGCGTGCTCTACACCGGCCGGAATACCCAACTCGTGCTGATGACGCTCCAACCGGGCGAGGAAATCGGGCTAGAGACCCATGCGGAACACGACCAGTTCATCCGCATCGAAGCCGGAACCGGTGTGGCCGTCCTAAATAACGAGGAGCATCGTTTGAGCGACGGCGTGGCGGTGGTGATCCCGGCGGGCGTCGAACACAACGTGATCAACACCTCATCCGAAAAGCCGCTTCGGCTGTATACGCTCTACAGCCCGCCCGAGCACCCGGACGGGACCGTGCACCGAACGAAAGCCGAGGAACCCGCGAAACACTGATAGCGATATTCGAGTCGGTGAGTCGAGTGCCGATATGAGCACCGTCGGCCCTATCGTCACTCTCTCACCGCGCGACTACGATGCCGTCTTGTTCGACCTCGACGGCGCATATTTCGCACAATATTCGGAGCAGCACGGCATCGAAGTCGCGGGCGACGTCCTCAGGCTCAATCCGCAATTGCCGGAGGAACTGGACCGCCTCGACATGCGCATCCGCTATCGCAGGCATACGCTCGATTTGCACCTCACCCGCGACGCGCTTACCGTGCACGGACGCGAACCCGGCATCGCACCGATCCGCCTGGCATTCAAGGACGAAGTCACGCAAAGGTGTCAGGCTTTCCTTGTTTGACTTTACTCACTGAATTAACGCCTAAACTGCTATTTCTTTCCGATGACCGGGCATGCTCAATATGCGGAGCGCCCTAATTCACTTTGGCACGTGAAGCCGTGGTAAGCCCCGAAATGCTGAGGTTTACCCGCATTGAGCTATTTGAGCAACATCCGCTCGACAGCCAGGTTCCACCCCGGATTGCGTCCCGCGCCGGAGTAGGCGCCGCGAAACCGGCTATCCCTTTTCAGTCCGTTAAAGTCTCGGTCGAAGTCGGGAAACTCGGAAAACTGTTTTAGAGTGATCCGGCCACGCTCCAACTTGCCCGGCTTGGGGAAAAGACTCAAGCTTCCAAGGGGACCGATGGGGCTCTGCAAATAGTCTTGCGCATCGGGATAATCGGCCACGAGGTTTTCGGCCTGTTGTCCTCCCTGTATCGGGGTTTCCGAAAACACCGCATTCCCGACGATTTGTTGATCCAACTCGGTGGCACCTTCTTTACGTAAGATACGAATCCCCTTCCAGGGATGCAGGACGGTATTGAAGAAAACCCTCACCTTTCGAGGTATGTCGTTGTGAGGCTGAATGGCGACTGCGGGGAATTCGTTTCCGCGAGAACTGTAAAAGAGATTCGAGTACAGAGCGATTCGCCCTTCGCCCTGGAATAAGGATTCATTCGGATTTTCGTGGAAGGCGTTTCCGTAAATCAGATAGATGTCATCCTTTCCCGCTCCCTGCAAGGGCCAATGGCCGACCAAGACATTCGGGCGTGCGTCGGGTCCGACGGAGCCGCCGGCAGCCTTCGTGAACACGTTGTGGCGAATGATTGTCGCTCTTGGCTCCAGCGGCATTCCGGGAGGTTTCGGCCTGGGGTTTTGATGTTTGATTTGCAGGTTGTAGCCGATGGTGTTCGCAACCAGATTGTTTTCGATGATCCCGCTCCAAAAAGGATGATTCCCGTCCGAATTTCCGAAGTACATGCCCGTTCCCGCCCCGGTGATGACATTGCGGCGAACCCGCCAATCCCAAGCCGGACATTTGGAGGAAATCCCGACAATCTGCTGATGTCGTCCAAGATTATGAATGAACAGGTCTTCCAGGATGATGTGATGGGCGAAATTTCCCGAGGAGCGAATTCCGTTGACCATTGCCCCCTGACCGTCGATTTCGAAATTGCGAAGCGTTATGTAACTGGAGGGAACCTCGAAAAACCCTTGCCATGAGAAAATAGCGGCCTTGTTCTTGAACCCGAGGCAGAGATGATCAAAGAAAGCCTGTTTGCTGTCGAGGAGCGTGAAGCCAAGCTCGACCACCTGGGCGATGTGCTGCCACTGATG
>NZ_DASPLO010000087.1:0-6018 GCF_035627495.1 Methylocaldum sp. | reverse complement strand
GCCGATATATACATGTTTTTGAGCCGCCAAAATCGGAAAGAGGATACGCCATTCATTCTCCGTGACTGCTAATCGGTTCGCCATTTCGTAAATGGCGAGCGACTTCGCCGGAGAGCTCCCGAAATGTCAACAGAACCTAGTCCCGGGGCCAAGTGACGGGTGCTAACCCCACCGACCGGGGCAAACTCGGCACCAAGCGCCACGTCGTCGTCGGTGGCCACGGTATTCCGTTAGCGGTATTGATTACCGGCCCAGCGCCATGATCCCCGAGTCTTCGAAGCGCTGGTGGATGCCTTGCCTACGGTGCCCGGCCTGCCAGGGAAACCGCGCCGCTGGCCAAACAAACTGCACGCCGAAAAAGGCTACGACTATCGCCGGTGTCGCGCTCATCTCCGCTGCCGGGGCATTCAGCCCCGCATTGCCCGACGCGGAGTCAAGCGCTTCGAACGTTTAGGCCGCTATCGCTGGGCCGTCGAGCGCACGCTCGCCTGGTTCTCCGGATTCGCGAAACTTCGCATCCGCTTTGAGCGACGGGACGACATTCACTCGGCCTGGCTGAAACTAGCCTGCGCCATTATCGGTCTGCGCTTCGTCGAACGGTTTCGTTCGCGACTCTTAGTCGAATTGAAAACGCCCTAAGGTGCTGGGATTCGAGCCAGAACCGGTACGCCTAGCTTTTCTTCAGCGCCTTCCGGCGCGTAAAACGCGCGTCTTCTGAACTCCGCAAAATAGGCCACGCTAAAGGCAGCCAAAAGGCCAAAAAGTGCGCCAACCGTTATCTTAATTAACTTCGACGCATTTAATGGCTTCGGAGAAATCGTGGATTCCTGGAAGACGCGAACATTGGTAACTTTCTTAAGATCAAGCTCTTCGGAAATCTTGGTTTCCTCGAGTTTGCTCAGATAATCCCTATAGAGACCTTGCTTAACCGCTAATCGCGTCTCCAGATCCAGCAGTTCTCCCTTATGCATATTAATAACCGACAATTGGTCATTAATCTGCCTTAGGGTTTGCTCAGCATCCTTTATGGTTGCCTGGGCACTTGCCAATTCAGGTTCAAGGTGCGTCGTTTCTAATTCCAATGCCCAGTAATCCTGGTTTGGTAGGCGACGAAACCGACCGGATGCTTCTTCTTCGTCCTTGCGCAAAAATTCTTTGACATTAGCGATATCCTTTCGGACTTCAGCCACGGTTCTGCTGTTCTCGTTGTATTTTTTCAAAAGATCCTGTTCTTTTATTTGAAGTTCGAGAAGCCTCTGCTGAGCGAACTCGCCATGTTGTGGCATCTTATTTTTCAATTTTTGAAGAGAAGCCAGCTTATGAGACAGTTCATTAACTCTCGATTTCGAAAGCCGCAATGTTTCTTCTACCACCGATTGTCTTTGAAGTAACAATCGTATCTGTTCGTCAACGTTGACTATACCGTATTGCTGCTTGAAGTCTTGCAACGAATGTGTGACTTCATTCAAGCCTACTGTGTATTCAGCGACCTTTTGTTCAAAAAATGGAGTACGAGAGTCCCCGTAAAGTCGTACATGCTTCTCAATAAAATTGGTAACCAATAAATCGACAACCCGCTTTGCAATGGCGGAGTCCGTATGCGCGAAATATACGTGGATGACGCCCGAATTCTTTACGCTTTTGACCGCAAGGGATTTGTCGAAATATAACAGAGCCTCATCCATTACGGCTTGGTCCCGTGAATCTGCATTTTTCAGTTCCGGGTATAAGCTTTTAATACCAATCGCCGTGATGACTTTTTGACGTAAATCGGTACTGTTTAGAAGTTCCGTTTCAGTGTTAAGCAATTCCTCCATTCGAAACTCGCGTCTAGAGCTATTATAAGCGCCACTAAATTCGGGTATATATCTATACTCACGACCCAGATTGAATAATAGCGCAGCATGCGCTTCATAAACAGGTTTTTCGAGAAGTGCGGTAATTGTTCCAACCGATAAAGCAATTAAAAATGCCGCCAAAGCCTTATATTTGTGCCTAAGCAGCATAGCCAGCATATTAGAACCTGTTATCCTTCGGTTATCTGGTATCACGGTTATATCCTTATAGCTAGTTGTTGAGGGAAGGTTGCAAAGAGAGCGAGCGTCTACGAAAGCGAGCTATTTCCCACTGAGCAGCTTGGGGTAAGGAGAGGGTAATACCTATTAGTATCCAAAAGTATTTCGGATAAGAATCATGCAGAAAGAAGCTGCTTATCAGAAAGCCAACAAGTCCTGTGCTAAAGGCGGTTGCGAGAGTTCCGTAGTCGTAGCATCCTGCCTCTTGAAACATATGTTTGGAGCGTCGTAAGCTTTGGGCCATAAACCATAATAAGGTGCCGAAAGCCGCCAAACCGATAAGTCCTCTTTCTGCCGCTATCTGAAGATAAAGGTTGTGTGCATTTCGGTCTTCGCCGCGATTGATTAGATGTAAATCCTGACTATAACTCTGGAAATTGAAAATGTAGCTACCAGCCCCCACTCCAAATAACGGATTATCCGTAAACATACGCCAAGCAACCTGCATTTCAGCCAAGCGTCCGTCGACTGAAACATCTGCGGCGCTAGTCTCAGAAGCGGCTTTATCGCCGGCAATGGTGGCAATCATATCGTTTATGCGAGTGATATACGCATTCGGAGTAAATGGTAGTACGCAGAGCATCACGACCAGACCTAATGCTAAGGCTTTGGGAGGAATTCGAATGCGTATAAGTGCCACGCCAAGCATTCCAACGAGGCCAATGAGTGCGCCGCGAGAGTAGGTGAGACTGATGGCTAAAAGTACCGTAGCGAGAGTAACTGCCGCCACGGGACGAAGGAAACGCATCGGTTCGTTTAACAGGCGCTCTATACATAATGGAACAATGGGTAGAAGAATAAGAGCATAAAAGTTTGGATCCGCCAAAGGTCCCGATATTCGGTAATCGCCTAGCTCTTTTGCAAGTTCATCATATTCAGCGTTTGCAAATCCCGCAAAGTTGAACCAATACGCACCCGTTATAAACTGCAGTAAATTCATTGATCCGAGGAACAGTGCTGCGATTATCAATGACCAAATCAGGAGTTTAAACATGGCGCCAGTCCTTAATGTCAATATCATGAGAATACAAATCATCCCTTCCCTGATATAGTTGATGACCGGTTCGCGTGCGTCTCTGAAATAATCCGAATACGATAATGAGGCGAGAATCAGTAACATATATATCAGGGTTATGAGTGCCGGTGTTCCCGCCCCAATCGGTTTATAACCACGGATTATGTGGAGGGTAGCCGCTATTAGTAATGTGATGCCGTATATCTTAGCCGGCGAAGGCACCCCGTGTTCGATGGCGACGTCGGCGGCGTTCGTGTAGGCGACAAACGTCAAAGCCGCCAGACCCCACTCGATCCGTACGAAGGTCAGGATTATCAGCGGGAGCCCAAGGAATACGATGACGAACATTAAACTCAGTTCGAGAGCGTCGAAGCGAGATACCAATAGAAAGGGCACCAGCACGCTTGTACCTAGTGCCAAAAGATCCCATTTTTGTGCGGAAATTCGGTGCCCAAACCCTGGGAGTTGGGACGCCCATGACGTTGTTCTCGACCACACGTGATTCACCTCGTGCCGACTAAATTTCATGGTTCTCAATCTCAGTTGAGATGAGTGCCGCAATAAGCCAGGTTCTGGCTTTTAACAACCGAGTGCACGCTGAGCCAGAATGACTCGGAAGGTTCGTAGAAGTATCTCCAAATCGAGCCGGAGACAAGCTCGCTGAATATAGGCGATATCCAGCTGCGACCGTTCATCGAATTCCGTTGTGTTTCTCCCTTGAATCTGCCATAGACCCGTGATTCCGGGTATGACATCAAGCCGTTCGGTCTGCCATAGCTGATAGGTCTCGGGGCGGAAAGAAGTTGGCCGTGGTCCCACGAGTGTCATCTGACCAAACAAAAGATTAAAGACCTGAGGGAGTTCATCCAGGCTTGTTTTTCTTAATATCCGGCCTACACGGGTTATCCTTGGATCATTCTTAATTTTGAAGTCAGGCCACTGCAATTCATTCAAATGCATGAGTGTTTGTTTCAATGCCTCGGCATTGGGAACCATGGTTCTGAACTTATATATTCGAAACCGTTGGCCATTCTTACCGGTCCTTTCCTGAAAGAAAAAGGCAGAATCTCTTGGTGACTCCAATTTAATGAGCAATGCGATTAGTATCAACAAAGCCACCCATATCGGTGCAGTAATAACTACTAGAAACACATCGATGAGCCGCTTCGATAGTACATATGTGTGATTATCGAACACTTGTAACCTTGGTTTAAAACGGCTTAACCAGTCGAGATCATTCCCATATCGCTGTTTGAGAGTAGGGGTAATCATGCGGCTTGCTCCTCGGTTCCTGCCATAGGCAAATCAGGTTTGCCTTCCACCAGATGTGTTTCGGCGGTCTTAATCAATGCTTCAAGCGTAAATCCGTCATTCGGGAAAGACGCTGTCCCAAGTGATACGGGAAGGTCTAACTCCCGTGTGGCATTGTCTTGGATCCGTTGGATCACTGTATTGCATTCGTCAATACTTGTTGAAGGGCACATGATTATCAAACGTGATTCATATTCCGTACACATCGCAATCACGTCGCTTCGCCGAAAGCCAGAGATAATGCGATTTATTAATCGCAGCCTTATGTGCTGCGTCAGGTAACGCTTTGCAAGTTCGCGAAAAATCTTTTCTTGACAAGTTGTAAGTAAAGCCGGGTTCGGGTTTTTTTTTACATCCAACAAGATAATGCTAAGTGGGTGGCCAGAACGACGACTCTGATAGAGGCACTTGTTAACCTCATCCAATGAATCGGTAAGTTTTGCTATAGGGTTATTGATATTCTTCATAAGCATGTGTTCAAATTCGTCCGAAACGTAGGACATCCACTTGGAAACAGCATACGAAAAATACACAAAGATACTCAAAAAGATAGTTTCTAAAGCGTTAACAAACTGCCAATGAGTCTGTTTTGGATGAATCGCGAAAATGACAAAGCTGGTGCTTATAACCAGCAGTAGAGGAAGGTATATGGAGTACCTAGTCCAAAATCGCCAACCTGCCAAGATAGCTAACACCGCCACAACTGCCAAAACTTTTGTGGCTGGCGAGGCGCTGGAGATTGTGCTTGCTCCCGGACTTAGGGTGTCAAGGTTGAAAAATACGAATATGCTTGCAAGCAAGCCAAGCAAGTCCTTTAGAATCGATTTCATTTGCGGATTCTCCTTTTCTGCAAATTCCATTCTTTTTGTCCTTAATAGCGTACACGCTCTCAGCATTAAATCCTTTTGCTGGGATCGTCCGCTGTTCTTTTCAGTACTACCGCCGATCTCGTGTTCAAGCTACCAGAATGGCTTCAAGAGCATTGGGTCTCATTTTTCGTGTCGCCCATCCTGTTGTGTAAACACAACATACATGCGGTGGAGAATATCAGTCATACCGTATCGAACAATATTTCGCTCGAGAGACAAAACATCCCAGTTATTTGCCCGGGCGATCCGCACGGTTCCTCGGCAATATCGGAGGCCCAAAGGCTCACTGCGTATAGATACGATCAGGCAGGGGCTGTATTTCGCGCCGGAGGCGGGGGGGGGCGGGATGGCCCGGGAAGCCCTGCGGCTGCCGGTGGGGCGTACGCGAGCGTCGCGGGGAAACGGAGAGGGTGCGCTATCCATCGCCAGACTCCACAAGTCGAGATACCGTCCCTGAGCGTGCCGGGGGCCGCGGGTGGGCGGCGGACGCGGTCGGTCCAACCGGCGGGCTCCACTATAGCAAAGAGTCGCGGAATCAGGGAAGACAAAATATCGTGAACTGCGTCCCCGTGCTTTTCGGAGCGCAAAATCGCTACGGATATTCCTAAGGGCACCTCGAATAACCGATTCTTTAGCTGACAAAAGGGGCGCGTAAAGGGTCAACAGGCGGCAAGCCCCGCCATTTTCCCGATATTGCCCACGCCCGGAGGGCTCGTTTTGGCCCGAATCTGCCGTTTCCAGCGGCTCC
>NZ_DASPLO010000086.1:0-22669 GCF_035627495.1 Methylocaldum sp. | reverse complement strand
TCGAGCCATCATCCACGACGAGAATTTCAAGATTGTCGTAGGTCTGCGCAACCACGCTGTCCAGCGTGGCTGCAATGGTCCGGCTCGCATTAAAGGCCGGGATAACAACCGTAACGAGTGGTCTTGACATTAGAGATGTATTCCCCATAGCCATGTAGCTCTTCCTCGTTGCAATTAAAGTTATTTTTGGAAAACCAATATTTACGATTACTATGGATGGCGCCAAGACCGATGGTTTACCGTATTGCTGCGCCACTTTTCTAGGCGACGGTAGATCGAATCGGGCAGAACAACACATGCCCAGTCCCGCACGGCGCATCGCCACGATGAGCGGCGGAACAATTGCTTTACTAGATGCACGCCAGGCTGTCGGTAAGGCAATAAGGCCGTTCGGAGTGCTCGACTCACCTCCGGGTCCCCGACATCCTTTTCCCGAAGGTATCTTTCCAACCATTCCAGAAAGATCCGTTGACTCGCGTTAGGTCCTACCGGATCGTACCGTCCGTCGCCCTGCGCGACGTAACAGCTGCTCTTGGAGTGTTGCCGATACCTGTCCCAACACCCGCTCTCCACGAACACGGCGGCGGAAAGAAAGACCTTGGTGAAAAACGCTTGATCCTCGAACATACTCCGGAAGGATTCTTCAAACCCTCCGACACCCTCCACAAGGCTGCGTCGCATAAGGACGCTGCAGGTCCCCGGAGTCTCCGCCTCCCCCTGTAGGCAGAGCACCGCCAGATCAGGCGGCTTTACGATCCGATCCATTGCGACGCCCAATTTCCGCCGACGATCCGACAGCGCGTCCTCGGCCTTGCCAGTCCAGCCGTACCACATGAACGTCGAACCGTAAACCATGCCTACTTCGGGATGGCTTTGCAGAATAGCAACCTGTTTTTCCAGTTTCTGCGGCAACCAGAGATCATCGGCATCCAGCAGCGCAATCAGGTCTCCGCTGGCTTTCCGGACACCCAGGTTCCGGCTGGCGCTCATCCCGCGATTACGATGCCCCTCATGTTCCAGATAATGCATCCGATTCGGGTATCGACGGGCGTATTGCTGAGCGATGGCAGTGCTGCCATCCGTCGACCCATCATCGACGAGCAACAATTCCCAATTTGAATAGGTCTGGGCCAGGACGCTTTGTATGGCCTGTTCGAGAAATTCCTCCGCATTGAGGAAAATCGTGATTGCAGAAACGAGGGGCGTTGTGCTCATAAGATGGCCTGTAGTCTTCTGGTTAGATCGCCGCCTGCAGCCGAGTCCTGTGGTGCTGTTTTATTCAATGTTCATTCAATGAAGTAATCCCCCAGTCGGTGGACTACGCTTCGCTAACCCGCCCTACGAATGCAACCAGAGCAGAAGCCGTTTCTCGAATTCCTCCCCGCTCCAGTCTTCAACGGAGAACCGGGGGAACCGAAAACGGTCGGTTCGATACCAGACGGAATCCTGAACAACAGAACAGGCACAGTGAAAGCCGGTGGCGGATACTAAGGGCACACTCTCAGGGCCGTAGTTGCCGTACGGATAGGCGAAGCTGTCTACGGGCCGACCGAGGATCTGCTCCAGTTGAGCCTTGCTCATTTCGATCTCGGCCTTTTGAAAGCCTATGGGATGGGCCGAAAGATACGGATGAGTCACCGTATGAGCACCGATATCCACCCATCCACCATCAGTGATCCGGTGCAGCTCGTCTATGTCCATGGCACGACTTGGCGGGCTGGCTTCATGCTCGACGTATGCCCAGGCCGCTAGCCGATCGAGCAAAGGCCGGCGCATATCATCGGTCAACGAGCGTAAACGCCGCCACACCGAGTAGTAAAAGGCGAGACGCGATCCGGGCTCGGCCTCCCACGGTCGAAGTCCACGCTCACGGTCGACATCCTCCGCGCGGTACTCCGAAGCCGCTCCCAATTCCCATTCGAATGCTGTGTCGTTGATTTCCAGGCGCAACGTCGAAGGTAGACGTCGGGGTTCAAGCAGGATTCTCTCCAGTTCATCCCACCAGAACCCACGCCCGGAACCCAGCTGCCCTGTCGTTATGAATACCGTCGCCGGGACTTGATACCGCTCCAGTAGAGGCTTCGCTTGATAAAGGTTGTCCGCATAACCGTCGTCAAAGGTGACTACGATCCCTCGCCTCGGCACGCGTCCCCTCCCATGACACCGAGTCAACTCCTTGAGGCTGATCGGATGGGCGCGCCGACACAACACGGCCAGGTGCTCGGCGAAATTCTTTGGGCTGACGCAAAGTCCCCAAGGATCGCGCTCGACATCCACCACGCGGTGATACATGAGAATCACCGCTTTCGCGGAAAGCCTTCTGAGAATCGCACGGCCGACCGAGCGCCATCGGGGAGGACCCACGGCCGTCACGCTCCGGGACAGGGCTTTACCGCCCTGATCGTGATCAACAGCTGATATTGAGGATCGCGATAATCCAGTTCCTTAGACTTCAACTCCTGGTAGGCCATCCCTTGCAGGAACGCGATGGAAGCCAACACATTCCCGTGAGATTCGACCTCGACGCTGTCAGCTGGAAAAAACTCCTCGAACAAGCGCCTCGCCGACAGGCTGGTAAATGCCCAACACCAGTAGGACGCCCATTCATCGCAGCTCCGCTGTGTGATTCCCGGCACTGTGGCGAGCACCACACCTCCGGGCTTCAAGATACGGTAGATGGTCGACAGCGCAGCACGGAGATCGTAGACGAGGTGCAGCGTTTGAGTCAGCACAAGACAATCAAACGCATCCGAAGGAATCTGCTCCGCGTTGGTCAGATCCGCGACGAACGTGGCGGTGGGATTTCCCGGATGGACATGAAGTATATCCCTTTGCTGGACCCGTTCTTCGCCGAATCGGCGGGTATAAGAATCATCCCCGATCTCGAGCACCCGGCCTCGAATATCGGGCGCATGTCTAGCCAGGAAGTTCTCGATGTAATAGCGGTCTACCGGCAAACCACGATCGTAGCCGAAGTGCCTACTAAGGGGTGTGAGACGACGCAGACTGCCGAAACGCACCCACCCCACCGGCGGAATACCCCCAGCACCGGGCAAAATTCCTTTCAACCACCTGGCTAACGCAAACAAACCATCTTTGGCGAATAGCATTCCCAATCTCCATGTTGTGCTTTTTTACTAAAAAGACCAAGCCAATCCTCAGAGTAAGACGCGATCCAAAGTGATGTTAAACGCGGAGGCTTGTCACGCCTTACCCCAGCCCTCTCCCGTAGCTACAAGGGAGGGAGCTAAAATCCCCTTCCGCTATGATTCAGGAAATCCTCCGGTCCGGAGCCTGGCATGCAAACTCGTCAGATCCTCCAAGTCCCGGCGAGAAACCAAGGTCCGGATAGGCCCCCAAAACCGGTTCGTCAGCTGCCGGAGACGATAACGAAGCCCAAATATCGCTTTGGCCAAGCGTGGATGACGATACGGCCACCAAGCCTTTTCGAACGCTTTTCGCAAAGCCGGATCCGTCATGCTTCCCCGGGCTTGCAGATACTGGCCAAGCCACTCGAGAAAGGCCTGTCGTGCGGGATGGGGTAGGAATGGATGATATTGGCCGCTGTGAATTGCGGCAAAAGAACTTGACTCCGAATGTTGCCTATAGAGATCCCAGCAGCCTCCGTCCACCAGCACCTTTCCGCTCAAGCAAATCTTCGCCAGAAGGACCTGATCCTCGTACAGGTTGTGGATACGTTCTTCGAATCCCCCCGTCTCCATAACGACCGATCTTCGAAGCAGCAATCCGCAAATGCTGGGGACCATGCCGGGATTATCAAGGAACAGCGTCAGGAGAGTCGGAGGGCCGAACACTGTGTTCGGCCGTACTCCCAGCTTTCCCTGATAATCCCTGCCCCGCTTCCCCGTCGGCTCCGACCAACTGTGCCAATAACGCGTTGGCCCGTAAACCATGGCCAGATCCGGATGCGATTCGAGAAGGGCAACCTGCCGGGCGAGCTTTTCAGGCAAGAACACATCATCGGCATCCAAAAAAGCCAGATATTTCCCCGTGGCCTTTTGAATACCGAGATTTCTGGAAATGCTCTTCCCGAGATTCCGGGAACCCACATGACACAGGTAAATGATTCTCTCCGGATAGCGTTCTGCGTAGCGCCTCGCAATGGCGGTACTTCCATCCGTCGATCCATCATCGACCAACAAGAGCTCCCAATTATCATAAGTCTGCCAGAGGACGCTCCGAATCGCCTCATCAAGATACTTTTCCGAATTAAAAAAGGGGGTCACGACGGAAACCCGAGGAGAGTCGATCGTGTTAAATGCCGGCTGATGCATCGGTAATTCCAAGTCAGAGGTTAATGGTTAGTGGAAGCATGCATTTGGGGTAACCTCTAGCAGCTAACCGCTTCCTAAAGCCTGAAACTATTTCGAATACCGCTTAACGCGGCTCGGCAACGTTCCACTCGGGCACTTAAGAAAGGATGCTCGCATGTCCAGAGCTCCCTTCGAATCACCCGCCACACCTCGACATCCCTGCAGCCGCTGTGCCTCACATAGCTCTCCACCCAACTAAGGAACGGACGGCGGCTTTCATAATACCTGTTCAAATCTTCATCACCCGCACTGCAGCTGTCGGCATGCTGGCGGTACTTTGCCCAGCAGCGGTCCGCAACATAGACGGGAGTATTGAGGTGCACTTTCGCAAAAAAGACTTGGTCCTCGTACATGCCCCGAAAACTCTCTTCGAATCCACCAATCTCCTTGAACACGTCAGCTCGCAGCAGCGCGTTGCACGTGGTCGGGGTCTGCGCCTTATTTTCCAGCAATTGAGGGAGAAGTTTCGGAGGGGGGACGAGCGTGTCGGGTTCGACTCCTAGATCGTAGAAACGATCAAGCTCCTGGTCTTCAAGCCGCTTTGTCCAGCTGTGCCAAATCAGCGTCCATCCATAGACCATTCCCGCTCGCGGAAATCTTGCGAAGATCGCGAGTTGCTCCTCGAGCTTATCGGGCAGCCAGACATCGTCCGCGTCGAGGAACCCGATATACTGACCGCTCGCGTGGCGAATCCCCAAATTTCGGGATGCGCTCATGCCGCGATTGGCATGTCCTTCGTGTTCGATATAACGGATTCTTCCCGAATATTCCTGGGCGTATCTCTTTGCGATCGCCGTGCTGCGGTCCGTCGAGCCGTCGTCGACGAGCAATAATTCCCAATCCCGATGGGTTTGAGCAAATACGCTGGCAATCGCTTCTTCGATGTACTGCTCCGCGTTGAGGAAGATCACGATGCCCGACACCAAGGGATCCGTACTCATGGCCGTGCCCTATCCACCGATAAGCCTTCGATGTCTTCGTATCGGGCTTTGGGAGAAATTGACCTCACATACCGGATATCCCGTGAAGGCCAGCCAGCCGACAGAGCGCCGGCAGCCTTCGGCGAAAGAGACGATGGGTCGATACCCCAGCATGCCTCTCGCCTTGGCATCGGACAGCTTGTACCGACATCCATAGAGCATGGCTTTCTCAAGGGTAGCGACAGGCTGACCGGTAGAAGGTTGCTGCGCGTGAGGGAAGGACCAAGGTGAGAACTGTCGGGAACGTCCGGTCAACAGACTGCGCAGAGCACGGCGTAGCCGGCCAGGTATGACGCCCAGGACAGCTCGGGAAGGCCTAGCCGCCAAGATCTGCTTCGCGGCCTTCTTCCAGGAGAAAGGCGGATCGGTGTAGACGGCATCAGGGACTTGCTGCAAATTGAATCCCAACGCCTCAGCAACAGGGCGGTAAAGATCCGCCCAGGTAATCTCCTCATCGTCACCCACGATAAAGGCCTCCCCGTCAACCCCCGACGCACTCATCGCGAGAAAAATGGCGTGGATCAGGTTATCGACGTAAATGCTGTTGCAAATGCCGCGGCCACCATCCATGACGTAGGCTTCGCCCCTCAAGAGGTCATCCGCGAAACTCGTAATCCAAAAAGAACGCGGACCGAAGACGATCCCGGGTCTCAGGATAACAACCTCCACCGAACCACGCTTCCGGAGCGAAAGCAGCTTTCGTTCGGCCCGGACCTTGGCGTTGTTGTAGTCGATGGGCTGACGGTCGCTCAGCGGACTGTCCTCGTCAGTGCCCGGAACAGGGGCCTGTCCATGAACCGAGGCGCTGCTGAGATAAACGAGCCGCCGCGCACCGGCCTCTTCGGCGGCCTCATAAGCCGTGCCCGCCGTTTCGATGATCGTCTTCCGGTCACCGGCGATCGCGTGGACAATCACCTCGCATCCGTCAAAGGCCCGTCGCAGTGCGGCTCGATCAAAGGCATCCGCCACGCGGCCCTCCAGATCGAAGCGGGACGAACCGGCCAAACCGGCAACGGTACGCACGACCGGCCTGACTTCTGCCAATCCGGCCAGATGCAGCATTTCGATCGTTCTGCTGCCGATGAATCCGTTCGCGCCAAGGACGGCTACTCTCAACATAAGGGTTTCGCCCGGTCAGGAGGGGGCGAGGAGGAACTCTACGGGCGGAAAGTTCGACCGGATCGGGGTGGACGAGCCAGTCTCCCGCGCCTGCTGGATCGCGAGGGCGATCTCGTTCACGTGCAGTGCGAACCGGGCTGACAGTCGGCAGGGCCTGCCTTCACGTACGGCGGCGGCGAGCTCCGCGATGCCTCGGCAGTAATCCATCTCGTGCCGTCTCAGCCGGCAGCGCCAGCTCGGTCTTGGCGTTGGGCCGTACGGCCTGCCATTGAGTCCAAAGAGAGCCCGGGTCAGCCAGTGACGACCGAGCCAAGGGTAGGTCTCGGCGCGAAGACCCAGGGCGGTGAAACATCGGAGCCGCACGGGAGCCCCATAGTGCCAGCACTCGTCGACGGTCAGGACTCCCTTGTCGCCGATGATGCGCAGCGAATGGTCATGCGGGGCGACGATGCTGCACGTCAGCCTGGCGACTACGCCCGAGTGGAAGCGGATGCAGGCCACGGAGAAGTCCGGAGCGGCGATCTCAGGGGACAGTTCAGGATGTTTGTCTGGAATCAGGCATGAGGAAAAGGCAGTCACCGACCGAGCCGGGCCGAAGAAGGCGGCCAGCCAGGTCAGGTAGTAGCCGGCGTGCTCCATGGTACAGCCAACGGCGAACTCGTCCTGCCAGGGCCACGGGGTCCCGGATGGGCTCGCCCACTCCTCGGGATGCATCTTGTGGATGGGACCGTCATCGATCTCGACGTAGACGATCCGCACTGGCCCAACCGCTTCCCTACGCAACGCCTTTCCGAGTGCCTGGGCGGACTCGCCGAGGATGCTACAAGGGGCCGAAGCGAGGACGAGGCCTCGTGCCTCGGCCAGAGCGACCAGTTCCTCTGCCTCGGCCAAAACCATGGCGAGCGGCTTCTCGGAGTAGACATGCTTGCCCGCCTCAAGACTAGCCCTGGAGACGGCGAAGTGGCTCTTGGGATTAGTGAGGTTCACGACCACCTCGACTCGGGGATCGTCGAGAAGGGCCGTCAAAGACGGGTAGACCTCGGTCCCATGGCGGGAGGCGAACCGTGCGGCGCGCGAGCCGTCGCGATCCATGACCCCGATCAGTTCGAGCTCCGGATGGAGGGGAAGCGTCCTCGCGTAGAAATCGGCAACGAAGCCGCAGCCGACGATGGCAATGGGGGTACGTGGGCCCGGCGCGTCGGCCCGATCTCGCATGCGGCTTCCCGGCCATTGTCCGGTGGTGCCGGCCAGTCGGTCCAGGCCAGTAAGCAGGGAATCGAGCACGCTCTCCCGCCTCCTGCTCAGACGGGCCTGGAGTCTCTTCATGATTCCCCGCGGGCTACGTGCGCCCATAAAGTCCGACCTCCATGAGCGACGCATAATGATGCTGCGACACAGCATCGTAGCTGATAACTGCTGCATGAATGGCTTCACATTCAGTCATGATCACCCACTTCAAGCTTGCGATAGCGTCCACATAGTTGCGCCTCATACGATCCCTAGTCCTCATTCGAATTAGAGCCTATTCCGTAAGGCTAAGGGAAGCATAGCGAGGTAAGTCTTGGTACGCTTCTCCTAGCGGATCAGAATGCGGCGGAACCGATTAAGCCTACTATGAGTGCGTTCCACGACCCAGCGCCGCGCTTTGAAACCGGCTTCTCTTTTGATGGCCTGGACACGTCCCCGCCACGCGCCCGAGTATGAGCGGTAAACTGAAACTCCTCCGCCAACCCTCTCACCTCATCAAAGTCATAGAGGCGTTGTCCAGACAGAGGTTTAGGAATGTTCCGCCGTGGGCTTGGAGCGTGGGACGACGTGGGCTTCCAAGCTCGGCCGCTCGCGTTGTCCGAGGGCAGAAATCAGGGTCCGAAAGAGCCTCCAGCCCGCTTCCCACGATGCGTGATTGCTCTGTTTTGACGCACGGTCGATCTCGGCTAGGCAATCGCAGCAGTGCAGCAACTGAATCTTCCGAAGGGCCTGCGGAATGTTCTGGCAACCATAGTGGATCAAAATAAGGCGGACGAAATCGTCACCATACTTCAACCAGAGCGGAACAAAATCGTACATGGGATCGCCAATGAACAAGCTGCCGAAGTCAATAATGCCAACGACCTTTTTGTCGGCTGCGTCAAAAAGCACGTGGTCCCAATTGAAATCGCCATGGAGCAAGCAGCGACGATAGCGACAGGAGCCCTCCGGCCCGAGAACATCGCTAAACAATTGCCGCGTGCGCTTTTGTTCATCCGGAGTTAGCTCCTGAAATCCGTGTTTCTCGAAAAGGGCGTAGTGAAAACGGTAGTATCGTCCATCAAAACGCTGTTCGCTCGCTCCGGCGGCGAGGGCGTCTGCGATCGTTACGGAGTGCAGGCCGGTTAGGAAGCACCCGATCTGCTTCGCGATGCCTTCACGAAGTTCGGTTGTGGTCTGCGCGACAAAGTCAGGGTAGAGAAAGCTGCCTTTAATTTCTCGGTAACCCACGAAAGGAGTTTCCACGATGCTTTCCGGCCGAGATCTCAGTAGACCTGAGCTCCCGATATCATACAAATACCGGAGAACTTGCTTGAAGCGCTTCACTCCGCTTTTCTGTTGCTTCTCAACAGAGATGATTGAGGAGGGCCTAGCGGCAGCGATGAATTCGACTCGGGGAATTGCTAACTCGACTCGCGCGGAAACCAGCTTCAACAAACGACACTCAATTGTTAATGCTTGCCTAGCTTTTGGATGCTTCGGGAATCGGAAAATATATTCCTCGTTGATCCGGTAAACTAGATTGTTTATTCCTTCGCCCAGAAAGCTCAGTTCGAGGACCTCAAAATGAGGAAATTCAGTCAAAACCAGGTTCTTAACGGCGTCGACATCGTGCGTCTTTAGTTCGTGCTCTAATGTCTGGGACACTCTTGGATCTACCGCTCCGCGTCTTGAGATATCAGCTTTAAAATCCCTCAAAAAGCGTAATCGCTCCCCGGCCTCATTTTCGCTTTCCGTGATAACACCCGCCGCTCTTGGCGACTGGCGTTCCTTGACCCAACATTGATCGGCAACGAATACAGGAACTTGGAGCTGCACCTTCGCGAGAAAGGACATTCTTCCTGAGCGGCCCTGAATGATCTCTTCGAGCCCACCGCCCCCATCCAGTTCCAAAACAGAGCGCCGCAGAAGAGTGCAGCTCAATGTTGCTGTCTGAAACCGGTTCTGCAGAGCAAGCAAGACCAGTTCGGGCGGCTGCACGAGGGTGTTCAATGGGACACCTGTTTCACAAAAGTAGTCCACGCCATCCATGCCCGGAGCATTCGCCCAACTTAACCAGATCAACGTCCGGCCGTAGACCGCGGCCGCCTCCGGATTAGCTTCAAACGCTTCCAACTGTTCCTGCAGTTTGCCTGGTAGCCACACGTCATTGGGATCAATGAAGGCAAGAAACTCGCCACGGATGTGCGATGACTCAAAGCGGCGAACCTGGTTCGATCCTTTGTTCCCGCTGAAGGGGCGCTCGAGATACCGAATCCTGCCGGCGTGGGAGGTCTCTGGCAGTATGACTTTCCGGGCCTCCGCTGCATCGCCAACCAGGAGCAACTCCCAGTTGTCGTAGGTCTGAGCGAGAACGCTTTCGATCGCCTCGTTGAGGTACCGTTCGCCACCGTCGATAAGAACAATCACCGTAACCAGTGGACGTCCGCCCATCAGGAAACTCCTTTGCCTTCGCGTGCGGTAGTTTCTATTTGCAACTATAAAGCAGGCTTACCTTCGCGTATGCCATGAAGCAGGCTGCGACGACAGTTTCCACAGAAGTGGTATACGATCGGCTGGCTCGGCGAAGCCGCCTTGCGGGCCCAGTTAGGAGCAAGAGTACTTCAGTCTGTGAGCATTTACGTTCCGCTCACGCCCGCTATCTTGGGCGCTGCGCGAATCAGAAGCTTCAGCGCTTGCCGCAGGACTCTCGACGAACGACTGAACCCCAGGGCCTCCCGCATCTGGACCGCCATGGCCTGCCAGTCCCGGGCTTCGAGCATAGCGCCTGCCGTTTGCAAGGCCGCCAGCGCGTAGGTTTGCCTGGCACGCCGGCAAGTGCTCGCCGCAATTTCCTTGGGCAGATACGATTCGAACATGTCGATGGCCAGCCGGGTATAACGCATGTCCTCCCCCGTTCGCAGATGACGGCCGGTGTTGGAGTTCATGTGCATGCGATAGGCAGCCAGAGGCTCCACCTCATACCACACCGGGTAATGGGCCGCGATTCTGACCCACATTTCCCAGTCCTCGCTGCAGATCAGACGGTAATCGAATCCGCCCAGGCGCTCGTACACTTCCCGCCGGACCGCGATGGATGGAGTCATGATGCGCTGCTCGGCGGCCAATCGCACGAGCTGGTTCTCCAGAATCCCGCTCACCGGTTGCTCGAGATCGGAAACACTAAGGCATTTTCCGTCCTGATCGATGAACAGATGGCGGCAGAAAGCGGCGCCCACCTCCGAGCGCGCTTCAAAAGCCTCACCCAGCTTCCGGTAGAACCCCGGCAGGACATGATCATCGCCGTGCAGCAAATGAACAAGCTTCCCTCGTGCTCGCTGGAGACATGTGGCGAAATTACGCGCAACGCCGACATTTTCCGGCTGACGATAAAAGCCGACCCGGTCTTGGCCAATCTCTTTCACGACCGCCTCTGGGTCATCCCAGGTCGAGCAATCGTCGACGACCTCGATTTGCATGCGGTCCGACCCAGGGTCCTGCGCCAGCACGCTCTGCAAGGTTGCCCGCAAATACGAAGCGCAGTGGTAAGCGGGAATCATCACGGACCAGAGGGGGCGGCACACGTTGTCGGGTACGGACGCGATCCGCGGTCGATGAGGACCTGCTTCATTCATAAGCTCACGCTTACGGCAATCCCGGTTACACCGTTTCCGGTTGATTGGTCTTGTTGTTCTTGAATAGACCGAGCAGATGAATCTTGAGATCCAATTTCAGTGCCCTTCGCCACGGGACATATTTGTTGACCGGCTTGCCGCTCAGAAAAACCCTGAAGCATTCCCTCGCTCGCGGATAATCTCCGCGATTTTCGTATTCCTCGGCCCACTCGAAAAAATACTTCGAGATCGATGTCCGGGCAAGATCGTCGTATTTATAGTGCAGGCACTGGTTCATTTTCCTGAGGAACTCCAGGATCTTGTACTGCTTCTCTATTTCGCTGTAAGGCGAAAAAAGGCCTCCGGTATGGTAGCGATAGGCGCCCATGACCTCGCCGATATACCCGATTTTTCCCCGTTCGGCGTTCAGGATGTGGAGCGGCCAGTCCGTGATCGGAAAAAAATTGTCGTACCAGTCCGGGACTTCGCCCAGTGGAGCACGTCTGAACATCGTCGAACAGGTGGCAATGAAGTTCCCCATCCATATGTCTTCCAGATCGGAAAACTCCGGTTGATCATCCGGTGTCCAGTTGCGAGGCGGACGGCTGTCGTTCTCGTAGATGACTTGGGCGTTGTGAAAGCACAACGAGCACTCCGGATGTCGATCCAGGAAGTCTGCTTGCTTTTGCAGCTTGTCCGAAGCGGTCCAATAGTCGTCACCATCCAGTAGAGCGACATACTCGCCCCTCGCGGCATTGACACACCGGGTGACCACGGCATTGCTGCGTATGTTTTTTTCCGAAAGCAGTAACCGGAATCTTTCGGGGTATCTCTGCTGATATCCGAGTACGATCTCGCGGGTTCCGTCAGTCGAGCAATCTTCACTGACGAGGATTTCGTAATCGAAGGCTGTTTTTTGCATAAGGACACTATCGAGCGCCTTTTCAATAAAGCCTTCGTGGTTATATGTCATCACGATGACGCTGACTTTCATGATTGTGGTGACCTTCGGCTTGGAGAAACGGGGTAGTGGTAGCTTGGCTGTATAGTGATTGCGGTGCCCTTAGGGATCCGTTGCTGATCTCGGTTTATGGGAATGGGAATCTTCGATCAGCGGTCTAGATGGCTTTACAGCCGAGGGCTTTGCTGTGGCTCGATACGGAGTGATGCCTCTTTGCATCAGCAGGGCCGCCAGAAATGGAGAAACGAAGTCCGCTGTAAGTCGAAGATTCTTCGATACTGCCCGCCAGCGTCGGTGTTTCACGTCCGCGGCAAGTCTCTTCCAAAGGGATCTGCCAAAGTAATTCCGCCAAAACTGAATGCCCCGCTTATAAGCCTCCAGATATTCAGGTTTCTCTCGAACGTATTCCCACTGCTTTCCCAGCGCCGCTAGGGCGGAACTCAACATCCGCTCGGAATCCCAGGTCATATTCGAATCGTGCCAGCGATACTCCGCCACCATCTCATGGTGGCGATGGACCGGAAATTGCCTGGCAATTCGCAGATACAGATCGTAGTCCTCGCAGGCCCGGAGGGACCTGTCGAAACCTCCCGTCGATTCCAAGGCTGAGCGCCGATACAGGACGGTGGCGTGCATGCCAATGTAATTCCCCTGCAGCAAAGCCAGGTAACGATCTTTGGTGACCGCCTCCGGACGATATTCGTTGAGCAAGGACCCGTCCTTATTGATGTAACGGTAGTGGCCGGATACGAAAGCGCATTCCGGATGCGCGTGCAGGCAGTTCACACCCGACTGAAGAGCAGTCGGCGTGAGCCGATCATCGGCGTCGAGGAATGCCAGGTATGGTCCTGAACTCTCGAGAATACCGCTGTTGCGGGCGGCAGCGAGCCCTTGATTGTGCTGCCGGACACAACGTACCTCGGGATAGTGCGCGGCGACTTCGGCGGTATCGTCGATCGAGCCATCATCCACCACGATGATCTCGAAATTTCGATAGGTCTGCGCCAGCACGCTTTCGATCGCTTCCCTCAGGAAGGATGCCTGGTTGTAGCAGGGGATGACGACCGAAACCAGCGCGCTCGTTCGCTCGGCGAACCGCCGTTCCATGCCGCTTGAACCGGACAGCACGGCGATGAACTCCTGCTCCATCTCAGCCACTATTCGCTTGGCGCGTTCAGCACAATCCTTGGCCTTCTGCCGCGCCTCTTCCGTCAGACAGTAATCTAAGGCAGCCTGGAGTTGGTGGTCATCCAAGGAGTCCGCAACGAAGATCACCGGCCACCGAATCTTGTCGGCCTGTCGCTTGATCTTCGCCCCGCCCGCCTCGGGATCGATCGCCAGCACCGGCACACTGTTCTTCAGTGCTAAAACAGTGCCGTGCAGGCGCGTCGTCACGAGTACATCCATCCGGGCAATCAAGGACTCGATCTCGGCCGGACTGCGCAGCCCCGTGCCGTTGCGATCCAGCCGCGTGTCTATGTCGACTCGAGATAGCTCCCGAGCCTCCAAGAGTCGATTGATGGCATCAACCGCCAGATGATCGATAGCACCCGGATAGGGTTCAACTAGGCACACGCCAACCACTGGCACCTTGGGCTGAGCCGCAGCGAAAACCAAGTCGGGATGCACATCGACCGAACTGTCTCTTTCGATCAGGAAGTCGAAAGGGTTCCATGCATTGAGCGGCGTTAACATCGTGAGGTTGAGTCCGATCAACCGGCATCCGGCAAAGCGAGTCAGGAATTCGGACTCCAGCTCGCCTTGTTCGAAAGGCCCGCAGACGAACACAACGTGGGAATACTCGGCCGGATCCGCGCAACGCCAGTCGACACCGCCCTCGAATGGTGGAGCAAGTGCAACGTCGTATCGGAGTCCGGCCCGTCCGAGCCAATCGCAAGCCATGTCTCTCGACAGCAAATCGCCAGCCGTCGCGTGCCCCTGCTCAAAACTGAACCACCCTACTATCAGCGCCTTCATCATCCCTCCGATCCAATCAACTCCTGTTTGCCGCCACCCATTCCCGCACCGAATGGCCTGGCACATAGCGGTGGACATTCAACGATCTCAATGATCGGCAGGGACTCTTACCATCCTGTAGATTCACCGGGAGGTTGTGCCACGGACAATACACTCGCTCCCCTTCCAAACATCCGCCAGCCAAATCCGCACCTTCATGAGGACAAAACCGATCGAACACAATCACAACATCAGTACGAGGACGGGCGATGCAAGTCCTCGCCGTGAGCGGCCTGATTTCTCCAATCCCCAGAGCTTCAGATTCGAAAAGAAGCGTACTCTGCCCGCCCACCCACACTTCTTGAACCGAAAGGCAGGCAGGAAAATCCGCCGCCGTATCGTCGCACTGCTCGATTTCTTCTGCGGAAACAAGATAGCGTATCGGTTTGCCCCGACGGGCGATCTCTCGGGCCTTCTTCCGTACGATCCGCCATCCATTCGCCCAGATTTCACGTAGGCGGGACCACCATCCGGCATCCATGGCCGCCCATACATAATCCTCCTTATAGGGTGAATATCCGAGAAACGTGGGTTTATCCAGGGTCAAGCGCAGGCTCAGGACGTATCGTGTCGCTCCGGTGCTGTTAATGGTGGAACTGTGCAGATGCTCGCCCCGAAAGATCACCGCATCCCC
Source organism: Methylocaldum sp. (assembly GCF_035627495.1). Taxonomy (GTDB): domain Bacteria; phylum Pseudomonadota; class Gammaproteobacteria; order Methylococcales; family Methylococcaceae; genus Methylocaldum. Next base: position 7,784 of record NZ_DASPLO010000086.1, on the reverse strand, counting down.
CGGCTGCAGATCGAAACACACTCGAGGCCCCAGATATTGCCCAGGTACGATCTTACCCTCCGCCGTGCACCGAAGTCGCTTGCCAAAGACCCGAGGGAAAATATTCAGGCCATTCTCAGCGTGTACTTTACCCAGTGCAATCCATACGTTTACAGCATTCGTCGGGCAACAGTACCAGCTATCATGGTGCGGTCCATGAGCCGTAACCTTCCCGTTCCAGAAGAAATCCTTGAACTTTTCCTTTTTAGTAACAATGATATCGAACGGAACGTGAAACCGGATATTGGGAAACTCCTCAAAGTAAACCCCCTGCTTTGCCCCCAGAATTTCCTTCGCTATCTCGGTCACGAACGGCTTTGCCAGTGCTCCGAACGCCTCATAGCAGTGGTTCAGAATCTCCGGCAACTCTTCCAAGTCCACGAACTCGTGGATGGACTCGAAGCCTTTAGCCATGATCAAACTCGCCCGCTCCTCCCCCAAAACCACATGCAATGCCGACCGAGTCGCTTCCCGCACCGGTTCCAAATAAGCAATAGCCTGAAGACACTTCTCGACGACAATGATTTCGCCCTGGTTGACGAGCCCCGCGATTTGCGAAGCTGGGATCACAGATTTGCCATTTAGCCCTACAGTAAACGCGCTAATGCTGTGGTTCGGCATAAGTGGATTCTGCCCGGATGTATGTGGGATTTGCCTCAAACCCTGGTATTGGCCTAATCGCATTCGGAATTCGCAGAAGACCCCCGACTCATCAAGCCGAAGCTGGTACCATCCAGTGGTGCGGAATCGCGACACTCCCGTAACCGGGCTCACCGGATATGGACCGCGCCCGTACCTTGCCCTGCTCCACCCGAAAAAATATGGCACCCTTCACGTCATCCTCGCACTCACCGTCACAACTCAGCGATGCATTGATTCGGTACTGCCCGGGAATCAGTAAAAGTTCCTCGACGACGCATACGAACCTCGATATCGCCTCTTCGTCAACCACATCCTCGAGGCCGTGCAGAGTGGAATCAAAATAGGTCACGGGCTGGCCCAGCTGATCGTAAATGGTGAAGGCACAAGATAATCCCGGCAGTTTCCCGGTCACGTAAAAGACGAATCGTGCCGGACGGCCGGTCGCCAGAGTCGTTTCCCCGAACGACTCACCGGTCGAGATCTCGATTCCCGACAACCGCACCCGCCCCCTGCCCGTGCGGTCCGCACGCTCGGCAAGATTGCGCAGGGAAGCCTTTTCCAGAAACTCCAGGTAGGCCGTCACCGCCTCGGTGGCCGTTCCGTCCGCGATCATCGCACCCTTGCTCAGCAAAACTCCCCGCCGGCAAAGCGTCTGTACTACACCCATATTGTGCGTCACGAAGAGCACCGTTCTGCCTGCCCGAGCCACGTCGTCCATTTTCCCCAAACACTTCTTTTGGAAACTGGCGTCTCCGACCGCCAAAACCTCATCGATAATCAGAATCTCCGGCTCCAAGTGTGCCGCCACCGCAAAGGCCAGGCGGACGTACATTCCCGATGAGTACCGCTTGACCGGCGTATCCAGAAATTTCTCTACCTCCGAGAAAGCGACGATCTCGTCGAATCGCTTCCGGGTATCGTTCTTCGTCATACCCAGAATCGACGCGTTCAGATAAATATTCTCTCGTCCGGTCAACTCGGGATGGAAACCGGTGCCGACTTCCAGAAGGCTCGACACCTTACCCCGGATTCGCGCCGTACCTACGGAGGGTTCCGTGATACGGCTCAGAATCTTCAGCAATGTCGATTTGCCCGAACCATTCGGACCGATGATGCCGAGCTTATCCCCTCGCCGAACTTCGAACGATACGTTCTTCAGCGCCCAAAACTCCTCCCGGGTGTTATCGGCTAGCTGGGTGTCATGCCGTCCGCAAATGCGTTTTCCTACTGTTCGGAAAGAGGAATTGATGGTGTCACGGAGAGTCGTGTATTCGGTACGTTGCGGTTGGTGCCGTAAGGTAAATTTCTTGCCCAGGTTCTCTACTCGGATGACGATGTCGGACACTGCTTCTCTCCAAATCCCCGAAGCTTCACGCCGCTTTGGCCTATGCGGGCCGGCGACAGACACATGTCAAATTTTGTCGGCAAACATGCCTTCGACTCTGCGGAAATACCAAATTCCGGTTATCAGCAGGAACACGGCAATACCTAAAGACAAATAAAACCCCGGCAGATAGAAATCCTGTGTACCGCCGAGCAGCGCCCACCTAAATCCGTCGATGACCGCTACCATGGGGTTTAACGAATACCAGAGACGCCACTGTTCAGGAATGACTTCCCTGCTGAATCCCACAGGGGATATGTACAATCCAAGTTGGATCACAACCGGCACTATGTAGCGGAAATCACGATATTTCACATTGAACGACGCGAACCACAACCCTGCCCCTAAAGAAAGACTGAGCGCAAGAAGAATGAAGATAGGCAGTGTCGCCACCCGCCAGTCCGGCACGATGCCGTACCATATCATCATGGTGATGAAGAGCATGGCGGATACGGAAAAATCGACGAGAGTAACAGCCACCGCACCGAAGGGAACAAGCAGGCGCGGGAAATAGACCTTTGAAATTAGGTGGGAGTTGTTCAGCAGGCTGGTGCTGGAATCCGTTAGCGCGCTGGCGAAGAGCTGCCATGGCAGCATTCCGGCGAATACCATTAGTGGATAAGGCACACCGGTGGCAGGCAACTTTGCCAGAGTACCGAAAACGACAGTAAACACCAATGTGGTTAATAAGGGTCTTATCAGTGCCCAGACGACGCCAATCGCAGTTTGTTTGTATCGTACGATCAGGTCGCGCCAGCAAAGAAAATAGAGTAACTCCCGGTAATGCCACAGATCCTTCCAGTACTGGGTGCTCGAATATCCCGGTTTGATCACGAGTTCCGGCGTGTTCGTAAGAAGATGCAACGATGGCTCGCCGGAATCCTTTATTTCCGAATCGGTGCCGCCGCTAGTTGCGGATAGTGCGTGGCGATTCATTTTCTCTCCTTTGCCGCTCATGCCAATCCCACGCCGTCTTGATGATTGTCGATAGATCGGAATAGCGAGGATACCAATCCAGCAGTTGCCCGGCCCGCGTCGGTGCCGCAACGAGAATCGGCGGATCGCCCGGGCGGCGAGGACTCTCGCGAACGACAACTTCGCGTCCTCCGATCTCTTTTACCGTCTCGACCACTTGTCTTACGGAGTGTCCCTGGCCGGTGCCCAGGTTCACGCAAAAGCCCCCGCTCCCTGCCAAAAGTTTCTCCAGAGCCCTAACGTGGGCCGTGGCGAGGTCCGTCACATGGATATAATCGCGAATCGCAGTCCCATCGGGTGTGGGGTAATCCGTTCCGAAGATGTCCAAACAGTTCCGCTTACCCAAGGCAGTCTCGATCGCCAATGGGATCAGATGGGTTTCCGGATCATGGTCCTCGCCGATTTCGCCGTCGGGATCCGCCCCTGCCGCATTGAAGTACCGTAGAGCCGCGTAGCACAATCCGTGAGCCACATGGTGCCAATGAAGGACACGCTCAATGAACAATTTCGATTCGCCGTAGGGATTGATCGGGTGCTGCCTGTGGTCCTCCGGAATGGGAGTCTCACCAGGGAGACCATAGGTCGCGCAGGTTGAAGAGAATACAATGCTGCGAATACCCGCCGCTTGCATGGCCTCGAGCAGATTCAGGGTATTGACCACATTATTGCGGAAGTATTTTTCCGGATGGGCCATGGATTCGCCCACATAGGCATAAGCGGCGAAATGAATCACGCCTTCCACCTTGTAGTCCCGGAGCACCTGTTGGAGAGCAGTCGTATTGGCAAGGTCCGCCTCGAATAACGGTCCCCATCGCACGGCCCAGCTGTGGCCGTAAACCAGATTATCAAACGTGATTGGCAGATAACCCGCCTGGCTCAGAGCCTTGGCGGTGTGACTGCCGATATACCCCGCTCCGCCCGTTACGAGAATAGCCTTTTCCATTCGACGAACTCCCTGTTGCCACCAAAGCTGTCCTATTTGACGCCGTCGATAGCCTTATTTTCGTACACTAGTACCTGGCCGTGGCTCCAACCGACAGAAATAATATCGAGGTCACCATCGTCATCAATATCAATGGTGACGGCACCATCATGGTGTTCATCCCCCACATGCACCAGATGGGGAATCCAGGTAGTGCCTTTCCCATCGGCATTCTCGAAGATGTGTAACTTGGCAGTGGTGGGATTCTTGAGATTATGCTCGCCGACGGCAATATCAATATCGCCATCTCCATCCATATCGATAGCATCAAGGCTCATCGGCCCGACCACGTTTGCGATCACATGCTCAGTCCAGAGATCAGTGGCTGAACCGGATTGCTCGTACCACGCGAGCTTGCCGGGAACATTGATAGCTTCGAACCCGACCACTGCATCCAAACGTCCATCACCATTCACGTCAGCCAAGCGGTTGCGGTCGGGCTTCTCCGGTGTGTTAGCGAGGGACTGAGCTGTCCAACTCAGCCAGCCGGTTCCCAAGGTTCGGTCGAGGGCTCTGGCCGACTCCGGATATTGTGGACATCCGTTACACAGCCATTGGGTTCCCAGTAGTAGATCGATTGCGCCGTCGTGGTCGATGTCGCCCACGCTCAATTGTTCGTCTTGTGACGTACGGGAAAGCTTCCGCGAGATCCACGTATCCCGATCCGGCCGATGAGGAACCGTTAACGTCTGTATTCCGTAGCCCGACCGATGCCAGGACAGCGCCACCTCGACAGGACCCAGATTGCGGAAACGGGCCACCGCGACTCCCTGCAAAAAATCGCCGTCAACGGCTGGAATATTTTTTAGGCTGAACAAGGAAAATCGTCCGCCCCCATCGTTACGTGCCCAGACGAACTTGGCATTCGCTTCCGAGCCTTTTCCCTCGGTCCCCAGGATATCCAGATCACCATCACCATCGAAATCGTACACGGCCGCCATGTTGTTGAGCGGAGCACCAATGGTATGACGCTCCCAACTGCCGCCGGGCTTTCCCGGATTCTTGTACCACCATCCACCCGTAACGATATCCTTCTTACTATCGCCGTCCACATCGGCCGAGGAAATAAAGACTGCCCGCCAGGGTTTGTCAGTATCCACGACGTGGCGCTGCCATTTGTCCAGACTCAACTTGCCTTTGTCATTCTTTATCCCGTTGTTGAGCCAGATATCAAGCCGCGGAGTCTCCCATATATAGGGTTTGCTCAAAACATCGATATCCCCGTCACCATCCAGATCAGCGGCTTTTGTCTCGTGGTTTCCGTACCCGGACGCCGTCTCCATTTTTCGAAACTGGCCTTCTCCATCGCCGAAAAATACCCACATCTTGGCATCGGGATGATCATCTTTGTTACTGGACCACTGTCGCATTTCTGCACAAAAGATATCCAAGTTTCCATCACCGTCGATATCTGCGATTTGCAGGCTGTGGCCATGAACCACATCTCTATCCAAGAGCTCATGCCCTAGCCATTCCTTGCCCGTCCACTCATACCATTTCAGCCGGCCCACACTATCCCCAGCTGCGAAAACCACTTCAGGCCAATCACCTTTCTTAAGCTGGCCGACAGCAGCACGAGAAAAGCTTTGGCTGCCGTCAATTACGTTGGCGGCATAATGGACTCCATCGGTATGTTTGAACCAACGGCCGCCGCCGACGATGTCTAGCTTGCCGTCGCCATCAACATCGAATGCGGCCAAACCCTCATACTCTCCGGATGTCCAGGAGAAGATTTCACTGTATGGCCAAGACTGGCTATTCTTGGGATCTTCCGGGATGTCAGCAACGAAAAGTTTCCTCGCACCCTGATTCCAAAAAGCGAGTTCAGGCTTTCCGTCGCCATCGAAATCTCCGACAACCTGATCGTGATGCTTATTACCGCCGGAATTCTTAATTTCCCGACGGGTCCACGGAATATTCGGTTCATAGTTGGGATAGGGATTTTCCCACCACCATATCCTGTTGTCGGACGAATCCGCTCCAAAGATAATATCCAAGTCTCCGTCCTCATCGATGTCCAACGACGCTCCCCCAGCTTCTATGGCCAAGGGACTACTATCGATCACATTTTTTGTCCATCCGGCTGCCTCTCGCCGATACCAGACGATCGATGGCCCTTTTTTCCGGCTGCCGATAACAATGTCATTGAGGCCATCATTATTCACATCCAGAACCATGCTCGCCGTTTGCTCATTAGCCGGACCGGGAACCGGAATGCCACCCGCTTTACTCGAAATATGAGTCCATTGAATAGGTGCAGAGGCCATATTTCCTTGAACAACGTCTGCGCCCGACGTGGCGCAGATCATAACTGCTGCCAGCGAAAAGATTAATTCAAGCCTACCGATTCCAGACATTTTTTAATTCACCCATAGCTTCGTCGATGAGCATAAGCCATAAAATTCCCCAAGCAGTTATCCGCCGATAACCTTCTTAGCTTGCACCCCCGTAATAAATCTTCTATAGGCTTGTTTTGCAAAAGGTGTGTGATACTTCAACAAAAGGCGAATTCCTAGCAGGTAACTGTTTGAGCCAAAAATCCTAATAATATCGCTTATGCTTGGCGTTTGATGGCGGTTTTCCATGTCGCACACCATCAAGTGAATGCGATCTGTTCTTGAAAGATGTGCCGAGTGCTTCTTGATAAACATCCTATAACCTGCACCATTCCTGGAGTTACTTATCCGTTGGGTGGAAAAGTCTGCATGAACGATCTGTGTTGGCTCACGTATTCTTAATGCCGGCCCATGAGCTTCAATCAGCCGAAACCAGAGATCATAATCTTGCCATGATTTGAAACTCGAATCGAATCCACCGACATCAAGAATCTTCTGCCGCTCCACAAAGACCTGATTTCCAACGGTATTCTTGCGGCATAGCTCACCAAGATATATTGAGCCTGGCTTATACTTGGTATCAATATATTCGTCGCTGCTAACCTCATGGTAGATATTGTTTGAGCAAAGAAATGAGCCATACGTTTTATTTATGAATTCGAGAAACAAGGAAAGTCGGTTCGGTAAAAACTCATCGTCATCATCTAAACCCGTCACATAGTATCCATCGGCAGCGGCAATAGCTTTATTCCTCGCATTGCATGCTCCCATCGGTTGCTCGTTACGAAGCCAGATCAAGCTGTCAAAGGAGTTTTTGTATTTAGTATGAATGTGCTCTAGGGAGCACGTAGAGGCATCATCACAAACGACAACTTGAAAGCTCATGTATGCTTGACTACAGAGTGATCGTAATGCACGATCCAGAAGGGTTGGCCGATTTCTTGTAGGGATATATACGCTTATGGATGGGGATTTTGGCTCTCGCATTTTAATTACCTTAATCTAATAATTGGTTGTCACATTAATAGATATCGATCCTAAGCTTTCATACGTGAAATAACATACTCCCACCTTTATTAAACCTATCTAAAGAGCACGTCGCCCCATCTATCAGAGAATCAGCTCAACAGATGGGGAATGGACATCAAACTCTGCTGCAGTTTCGGTCTTGCTCTTGCCTTGAGAGCTTGTTTTATCCTGAATACACCACTGTTGGGTGCACCTTGGGCAAACAGCACAGGCTATAGAGCATGGCCGTCCAGTTGCGCCAGATTGGCGAACAGATGCTAGAGCATTTTCACGTCGGCTATACGGCATAACCGGCGTTCCGGAAGTAGTTCGTGCATTCGGCCGGAGTCAGCTGATTCAACAGTTCGCCGATGGCGTCCCCAATCGCCTCGACGGTGCGTTGCCCAGCCTTGCGGAG
>NZ_DASPLO010000085.1:0-38676 GCF_035627495.1 Methylocaldum sp. | reverse complement strand
GGTCCCGACCCAACCAGGGGTCGGGACCTGGCTCCACAATGACTCGACGCCCGGTCGCGATGCCTTGTGGGTCGCCTACGACCGCCGCTCTCGCGGCGACCTCCGGCCACCCACCCGGCGCTTGGGCTTCCGGGGACTACTCGACTCGCTCGCTCACTCGCTCCATGTCTCGCAGCGGTAGTCCGAAACCCGCAAGCATGAATACGACCGGCGGCCTGTTGCAATATGGGCGGAGCACCGGACCGTTTCGCACGCGCCGCCCTATATACTTCGATCTGCTTCCGCCCTGCAGGCGAGAAGATCCAACTCTGGCTCACGTAATGGCCAGTCGTTACCAGTGCATTTGGCAAGTGTCGGTGCGCAGCAATCCCGTGCCGGCGGTGTATGGCCGGGTTTGCTTCCCCCTGTAAAATTGGTAGTGAAAAAAGATTTGGTACTTCAAGCTATTGCCTATTGAGATGTATACGTGACCCGTATCACCACGAGTTAAAAGAGATGTTGGAAAGCTACAAATAATGAAATTTCTTTTGCCTTGATCGTTCGGTTCTCACCGCATCTCCCGCTTCTGCAAACCATCAAAAATACTTATTATCTCGCTTCCATCGACGCTCTCATAAAATGATTTTGCTTGTTGTATTTTGGTTCGCCCGACTTGTTTCACCAGATTTTTCTTGTTCAGCTCTCGCGTCTTTCAAGTGACTCGTCATTCATCTGAAAAGTGGAGTGTGTATCCTAACTATCCACCATTTCAGCGAGCTGTTATACGCCAATCGGCCTTATTTAAAAAATTGCGAAACAGGCCACAAAAAATCAAAAAACTGCTAAAGAAAAAATTTAATTGGCCGATACAAGAGATAGCCGTCAAAAAACCGTCGCATGGAAACCTTGCTCCGTGGCTAGGCGCCAATTTTCCGATACACCCGGCAATCGAATGCGGGACGGAAGAACAGATGATTCGTAAATTTAAAGCGATGAGAAGGACGGGAATACGTTGGCACGATAATTGGTTTTAAGCATAGCACGTTGACACTGATTAACAGAGTTATTGATGACGGAAATTCTGGTTTATACATAGGTTATTAATAATAAATTAACTGCGTGGGGGCATTGGTATGTCTGAACAGGCCGTAGAAGAATTGAAAACCTTTGGAGAGGCAGTCTTATACGATGATGTGGCTGCCTTCGTTGAAAATTTCGAAACGGATGAGGATCTCGAAGGAGAAGCACCGATCTGGAATGAAGCAGAATTCGACACCGCTGGGCCGGAATATCAATACGACGCTACGCGCTTATACCTAAAGGAATTGGGGAACTCCCAGCTCCTTACCGCAGACGAAGAAAAGCATTACGGCCGTTTAACTCAAAAAGGTGACGAAGCGGCACGTAAGAAAATGATCGAAAGCAATTTGCGGTTAGTGGTAAAAATTTCCCGTCGTTATCTAAATCGCGGGTTACCGCTCTTGGACCTAATCGAAGAAGGGAATCTCGGTCTGATAAGGGCCGTCGAAAAGTTCGAAGCCGACCGGGGATTCCGTTTTTCGACCTACGCCACTTGGTGGATACGACAAACCATTGAACGGGCCTTGATGAATCAAACACGTACGATTCGTCTTCCGATTCATGTCGTCAAAGAAATGAATGTCTACCTGAAAGCTTACCGTCAGTTAGCCATTACGCTCCATCACGACCCAAGCGCGGAAGACGTAGCAAAACATCTGAACAAACCGGTCAAAACGGTCGAAAGGATGCTCAAGCTCAACGAGCGAGTCGTATCGATCGATGTCCCTTTTAAAAAAGATTCGGAAAAGTCCTTAGTGGAATGCATTTCCGAGGAAGACAAGCTTCCTCTTCCGGAAACGCTTCAGAACGAGCGAATTTCAACCAATCTTTCTGCATGGCTGGACCAGCTTTCGGACAAGCAGCGGGAAGTCATTTCCCGTCGATACGGTCTCCGAGGCTACGACCATTCCACTCTCGAGGAGGTTGCAGCGGTAATGGGCGTTACCCGGGAAAGAGTGCGGCAGATTCAGATGGAAGCCCTGAACCGCCTCCGCGACATATTGGAAACCGAGGGCTACACGGCTGATGCAATCTTTCACTAATGCCTGTTTAGTCTTAAGTTGCGTTTAACACGCATATTCACATAGCTAACGCCGCCTTCGAGCCGGACGATCTTAATCCGTCCGACTCGAAGCGTACTCGATAACCCGCCCCTCTCAAGACCTGCCACGATAATCCGTGGCGTTATAACGGTCCGATGTCGAATGAGTCTTTTGGGCTTAACAGCGCTTTTCCCTTAAAATCGCTATCCGGCTCTTATCTTATCGTATACGGCACCAACCCCATTCATCGTGGCTCGCAGACTGATATAGGATAATTGGAATGCCAGACTCAATGGGGCTTTGAACTGAACTTTACGAACCGAGCAGGCCCGGGTTAAAAACGATTTAACCTCATCCGGCTAGGAATCACTTTTTAGGCACCGGTTCAAACATGGTTGCACGGGGTGACCAATCGATGGGCTGCTGGTATCGTGCTTTTCGATCTGAGCTTGAATATCCAGATTTTTGCCTGATACTCGTTAAACTGCAGAGACTGGTCAAACTCGCCTAAAAATTCGGTAAAATCAAAGCTACCCAGGGCATCCATACCCCATCTCGAAGACCATCGAAAAACCAATGTCTTTTGAAAAAATCTATGATGTGCCCCCGGAAATAGCTGCTCGAGCACAGATTACCGAAGCCATCTATCAGGAAATGTACGAACTCTCCATCCAAGATTCGGCCAAATTCTGGGCTCAGCAAGCGAAGCACTTCGTCGATTGGTTCAAACCTTGGGATAAAGTTCAGGATTGCGACTTCGGCACGGCCCGTATCCGTTGGTTTGAAGGCGGCACGCTGAATGTCAGCTACAACTGCCTTGATCGCCACCTACCCGAACGGGGTGATCAAGTTGCGATAATCTGGGAGGGAGATAATCCCGAAACCGACAAGAAACTCACTTATCGTGCGCTACACGAGCAAGTCTGCCGGTTCGCTAACGCCCTGAGAAAGCATGGCGTTCGAAAAGGCGACCGGGTTTGCATCTATCTTCCGATGATTCCAGAGGCGGCAGTGGTCATGCTCGCCTGCACCCGGATCGGAGCCATCCATTCCATCGTATTCGGCGGCTTCTCCGCGGACGCATTAAGGGATCGCATTCTCGATGCGGATTGCCGATATGTAGTCTGTGCGGATGAGGGAAGACGCGGCGGAAGAACCGTCCCACTGAAAGCCAATGTGGACACCGCGCTGGAATCTTGCCCGAACATAACAACGGTGTTTGTCATCCAGAATACCGGCGGACCCATCGGCTGGGATGATCGGAATATCTGGTATCACGATGCCGTGTCAGCGGCCTCTCCCGATTGTCCACCGGAAGCCATGGATGCGGAGGACCCTCTGTTTATCCTCTATACCTCCGGATCCACCGGAAAACCGAAAGGGGTGCTGCATACGACCGGGGGCTATTTGGTCTATGCGGCAATGACCCATCAATATGTGTTTGATTACCGCCCGGGCGAGATCTATTGGTGTACCGCTGATGTCGGGTGGGTTACCGGCCATTCGTATACCGTCTATGGCCCTCTGTGCAACGGCGCAACCACTCTTATGTTCGAGGGCGTTCCGACCTACCCGGCTCCCGATCGTTTTTGGAAGGTAATCGATAAACACCGGGTCAACATTTTTTATACGGCCCCCACCGCCATCCGCGCTCTAATGGCACAGGGCGATACTTGGGTCAGTAATACTAGTCGAAAGAGTTTGCGAGTTTTGGGCTCAGTTGGCGAACCCATCAATCCGGAAGCCTGGGAGTGGTATTACCACGTGGTAGGCGATGGGCGCTGCCCTATTGCCGACACTTGGTGGCAAACGGAAACCGGCGGAATACTGATTACTCCCTTGATCGGTGCCACACCGCTTAAACCCGGATCCGCAACACGACCATTTTTTGGCATCTTGCCGGCAATTGTCGACAGCCAAGGCACCGTCTTGGAAGGAGACTGCGAGGGTGTGCTGACGATTACGCGTTCCTGGCCCGGTCAGGCCCGTACGGTATTCGGCAGTCATCAACGTTTTTTCGACACTTATTTTTCAACCTATCCCGGCAAATATTTCACCGGGGACGGCGCCAAACGCGATGCGGACGGATACTACTGGATCACCGGACGGGTCGATGACGTACTCAACGTATCAGGCCATCGCATGGGTACGGCAGAAATCGAAAGCGCCTTAGTTCTGCACGACAGCGTGGCCGAAGCCGCCGTAGTGGGCTATCCGCACGACATAAAAGGCCAGGGGATCTATGCTTATGTCACTTTAGTAGCCGGCGTCTCGCCGAGCGTCGAGCTTGAACAGGAATTACTGAAAATGGTTCGCAAGGAAATCGGGCCGATCGCTATGCCGGACATCATCCAATGGGCGCCGGCATTGCCGAAAACCCGATCCGGCAAGATCATGCGGCGCATACTTCGGAAAATTGCGGCCAACGATATCCGCGAGCTAGGCGATATTTCCACCTTGGCGGATCCCGGCGTGGTGGAGGACATAATCCGGAGCCGGGCCAACCAAGGCTAGAAACATTTCACATCATCGGAGAGAAGCATGAAACTCATCACCGCCATCATTAAGCCCTTCAAATTGGACGATGTACGAGAAGCATTGTCCGATATCGGGATTAGCGGGATTACGGTTACGGAAGTAAAAGGTTTCGGGCGCCAAAAAGGGCATACGGAACTCTATCGCGGCGCCGAATACGTGGTTGATTTCTTGCCCAAAGTGAAACTCGAAGTCGCGGTAACCGGTAGCATGGTCGATCAAGCCGTCGATTCCATCATTAAAGCCGCTAATACGGGCAAGATAGGCGACGGCAAAATATTTGTCACCACCCTCGAGCAAGCTATTCGGATCCGGACCGGCGAAACCGGCGAACAGGCGATTTAATTCCGTCCTTTGGGGGCGGGCTCCCTGCCCGTCCTGCCATGCTCATCCCCTCGCAAGGCTAAGTATCCTCAACGGCCGGCTGGTGTTCCCGGCATATTTTCTCCGCATCGGTTTGCGTCAGCCACTCCAACGTTAACCCGCACTGGCGCCTTCCTTCTTGATGAATCAAGTGATACCTGCAAGTCTTGCAGGAACCAAACGTCTTCAATTTGTTTGCTGCTTGCAACTCTCTTAGAACGCGATTCAAGGTAGCTGTGATTTCTTCACACGCACTTTCAGACAAACCTTCTATCGCAGACTTCAGAATATTGGGCGGTATGGACTCCGAGACCATGCGAGTTCCTTCATCCGTTAGGGTCAGATGAACCACTCGACGATCATTAAGGTCAGCCTGCTTTTCAATTAACCCACTAGACTCCAAGACGCCCAATGTTTGCGAGACGGTCCCCTTGGTTAACCCCAAGTAATCGGCCACCGCAACGGGAGTGTTGCTATATCGGTTGCACCGGCTCAAATAGTGAAGCGCTTCCAACTGCACCGGTTGCAATCCTCTCGCAATCCCCATCTTTCGGACGTCCGTCCGAATGAGGTTGGCGATACGTTCCAAATAATCGTAAATCGATTCGGTATTCATACACCTAATAGTATCGGATCAATATTATATTGACAAAACCTTTGAGGTCCCGCTAGAGTTCATATCGACACAACACCTATTGACATCGTATAGAGCCGATAGATCCTCTGGTTATGGAGTGCGAACCAACCGCTTTCTTCCGCGCTTTTGCTGACGGCAGCCGCACTCCGTCTTTTTCAAAGTTTGTCCGTATTGATACGGAAGCTTGTATGAACGATAGAACATCGTTGATTATCGGTTTAATTACCGGCCTGAGTTCGCTATCTACAAGTGCTCTGCCTTTCCGGAGCTGTAAGGCTTCGAAGTGCATACAAACACGATTGAGCATAGAAACCCCGTTTTCAAGACCGCACGTCTTGACGCCAAAAAGAGGGCACCGAACCGGTATTCCATCATAGTTCAATGAAATCGGCTGAATTTGGCGAATCTGATAACGGCAGAGCCTCGTGCTTTGCATTATTAGGCTTCACAACATCGCCTCGGAGGATCTGTCTTTACTCCAACAGATCCTTTTACCCTAATTCACTACCGACAAACGAGACATATGACCCAAATTTACGTTTTTGACACCTATGCGCGGAGCGCAAGCGGAAAAATCATGCACTTCGATGTGGTGCTTCCGGAAAACGACCCTGCTAAAGCGCTGCAATATGCCCACGACTGGCTCCGATCAATAGGCGAAGAAGATGCCGTGGTCAACGCCGAAAATTGTGCCTATTGCCATAGCGAGGCGCATGCACCTGCCGAAATGCAGAGAGAAATCGAAACCCTCGGCTATGCCGTCTTTAAACTGGAAGGCTGCCCTAGATGACTTGGACCTTTCCGGCAAAACTCACAAGCTCAAAACCCATTCTGGACCAAACTCTGGGATAGTTAGGACGCTCTTCAGACTAACAATCGCGGCTCCGACTCCGCGGTTTTTTGCGATTTTCCGCGATCGCGGAGTTCGATTTTCCATGTTTAATGTCCAGCACGAAGTTTTTTCGATCCATTAAATTCTTGCTTTTACTACCGTGCATATCACTTGAGGCTTTGCCCGTATCGGCAAATTCAATCTTCAATGACACTGCAATCCTTGGTTCCGGATAATCGTTTTGTAGAACTGGTCCATTAGTCCATCTTCGCTGAAATTGCAGCGGCGGCTGAGAAAAGTATGGCCGCCGCGACTCGATACCATAGAGCCGACTCCAATGGCACGAGTAGAAGATTGGCAAAAAGAAACGGGCTCCCCCATAAGATGCCGAACTGATCCGCTATCATCTCAGCAGTTTGCCAGAATTATGGTTCCGCCCTCTTTTTAATGGCGAATACAAAAAGGTCTCGAAAAAATCGAGATAGGCTTTGATGGCGCCGGCACTTTCCGCCTGGGAAACAACTTCCTTGGACATCAAGTTATCAGCGATGCCATCCGCCCCCGGAATTCGCTTTTGGCTCTTGGTCGTGCAACTGCAAGAGTTACGGCACGTTTACTCCCCCGCCTTTTCGCCCCCGTCGGCCGTCGCCACCGCCTTGCCCATGCAGGTCATGACATGGTCGGTAATACTCAATGCGGCTTGCCGCGCCTGCTTAACCGAACCGAATATCTGCTGGTAGTCCGTGACGGCTTTTTCCGCATCGGCCGGCGATTTGGCATTCGCGAAACGGGTATACGCTTCGAAGAAGCGCTCCCGGCGCGGGTCGCCCGCGAAACCCGGCAAACCGCCACTGATCTCTCCTACCACGCAATCGGCGATGCTCTCGGGATCAAGCTTATAATCTTTCAAATCGGAATCGTCTTTGAACTTGGCAAGCAGCGCCTCTTTGAGCGTGGTTTTTTCCTTGTTGGCGCAGCCAATCAACAGGAAAGCGGCCAAGAACGTAATTATCAGTTTCTTCATAGTCGAACCTAATGGATAGTTGTCTCTGAGCAAAACTTAAAAGGCGCTTATTATGAGCACGAACCGCGCCTGTTACCAGACTTTCAAAGAAGTAGTCCGACGGGTTTCTTTCAAGTTTTTTCAATATTTCCGCACTGCGGACCCGACAAACACATCGCTCTCAGCGCTTGAGTTTCTCAAGCGCTAAGGAAGCTCTGATTAAGTCCTTCGACAGGCTCAGGACGAACGGAATCGACTTGTTCAGAGTTTCCCTAACGACTCTCCCAACACGAATATTGCCTATGGAAACCGACCTGCACCGGATCATCGAACGCGCTGTGACACAAGGGATCGAAGCCTATCTAGCCTCGCGAGAAACCAGAGTCCCGGCTTTCGTCGAACAACACTTCTCTTTTTCAGGCGCATTGGCGCTCCACAAGAAAACTTTCGGCAAAGACTTCTACAAACACCCGCTGAACATGCTGTGGGGTTTGCCCAGCTCCCTCATTCGAGGCACAGCGAGTCTGTTCAGAAAAGCCGGGGCCAATAAGGTAGGCCAGCGGCTGGACAAAATGCCGGTAGGCGTACCGACCGCCCTACAGCAGGAGTTGCAATGATTGATCTATACCGAACTCCTGGAACTGCCATACGCTCAGGGGGAACGGACATTCCAGCGGGATGCGCTCATGGAAGCCATCCTGGGAAACCCAGAGATTTCCGATCTGTGCGAGCAATTTCTTACTCAAATCCAAAGCAAAGTCGATCGTCCCGGATTCCGCGAGGCAATGGAGCGCAATTTGGCCGAATACGGCCAAACCCGTCTAGCCGTATCAGAGCTTGCCGGCAGCCTGATTACCCTCGCCACCAGCTACGCGGCTTTCAACAAAGCCCTGCCAGGCACACTCTCCAGCGGCATGGCCGCCGCCTCCGCCATCGCTCAACACACGGCTATCGCCAATTTCTGGCTGGGGCCCGCTATCGGTGCCTGGTATTACGGCTTATTCCCCGCGTCGGCATCGACGGGACTGATCATCGCAACCACAGCTACCATGATGGCTACCGTGAGTGCGATTGCCGCACTGTCTTGGATCGTCATTGACCCTTTGCTGGCTAAGCTCGGGATACACGAGCGGCGCCTCAACCGGTTTATCGACGCGGTAGGTGACGAACTTCGCGGCAAAGAGCACCCGAATTATCGAGTCCGGGATCACTATGTCGCGCGCGTTTTCGACCTTCTGGATATTTTGCGAGTGGCCGCCAAAACGCTAAGCTAAGCCGCTTTTAAAATCCGCCACTCTGACTACTTACAAGAATAAAAATCATGAATCGCCCGATTATTTGCGACTCCGCGCTTGCCGATCTCGCCCGAAGACCCCTGCCCGCTTTTCCCGGCTGGTGGATGGCGCTGGGTCCGGGAATCGTATGGATGGCACTGGCACAAGGCAGCGGCGAGCTGATTTGGTGGCCTTACCTGATTGCAAAATATGGCCTGACGTTCCTCTTCCTTTTAATTCCGGCCTGCCTGCTCCAGTATCCGATCAACGTCGAAATCGGCCGCTATACCCTGTTGACCGGCGAGAGCATTTTTCACGGTTTCATCCGGCTCAATCGCGGATTCGGGATTCTTCTTTGGATATTGATGTCCGTCTCTTTCCTTTGGTTCGGCGCCTTTGCCTCCGCGGGCGGGACGGCGCTGGCTGCTCTGACCCATTTTCCCGATGGCTGGGATGCCCGCAGCCAATCGCTGTTTTGGGGGTATTTCTCGATCGCCGTATTCTTGGCGGCCATAGTGCTCAGCAAGGTGGTGTATGTCCTGGTTGAGCGATTCATGAAAGCAGTCGCGATCACCACCGTAGCCGGCCTGCTCTGGGCTTGCCTCCAGACCGAAGTCATCGCTGCGATACCGAGTTTCCTCCGTGGACTGCTGGGCTCCACGGCTCCGTTGCCCCGCCCTTGGGAAGCCCAGGACGCCACCAAGCTGCTCACTGCCATCGCTTTCGCCGGACTGGGAGGCTTTTGGATTTTGTTCTATTCGTACTGGCTGCGCGACAAGGGCGTCGGAATGGCGGCGCACATGGGCAAAATCACGGGGCCCATTGCCGGCAAACCGGAAGTCATTACGAGCGACGGCTTTCTTCCCGGCAATCTGGCTGAAAACGAGCATCGCTGGCGGAAATGGCAGCAATTCCTTCACACCGATGTGCTGATCGGAATCGTCGGCAATCTGCTGACGACGCTCATGACCTGTCTTCTGGCCTATGCGCTGCTGTTTCCCAAGGGCTTGCTGCCCCAGGATTACGAGCTCGCGGTAGTGCAAAGCCGCTTTTTCGAGGTGGGCTGGGGCGAAATCGGGCGGCTGTTGTTTCTTCTAGTGGCCGCGGCTTTCCTGACCGATACCTGGCTGGCGACGGCAGATGCCGTTAGCCGCATGCAGGCCGACATTGTTCATGTGCTTTTCCCGAAAAGCCGGCGGATTGCTCTACGTACTTGGTACTACATTTTCCTGGCACTCTTGACCCTGATCACGTCGCTGACCATGCTGCTCGACACCCCGGGCACGCTGATCCTCACCAGCGCCGTCATCGGCTTCGCCGGAACCGTTATGTTCCCGGTCGCTTTGTACCTGCTCAATTACCGCTGCCTTTCGCCACAGCTGCCGGCATGGGCTAAGCCGCCCGATTCCGGACGCTGGCTTCTGGGACTGAGCTTCGTGATCTACCTCGGGCTGGCTCTGACCTACGGCTGGTCGATGCTTGCCGGCTAAACGTGCGTGACGCCATGAAGTCGACAACGGTTGCAAAGAACCTTCGAAGCGGTGAATGGCCTCTGCTCGAGTATCTCCGTGAGCTCGAAAGCCGCTTTGCCAAAGTCGAACCGAACCTATTGGCTTTTGTACCTGAGGAAGATCGCTGGGCGCGGCTCTATCGGGAGGCGAAAGAGCTGTTGCGCCGTTATCCCGAACCCGACCATCGACCGCCTTTGTTCGGCGTGCCGGTAGGCGTCAAAGACATCTTTCATATAGAGGGATTCGAAACGCGTGCAGGCAGCCTTCTGCCGCCCGAAGCGCTTAGCGGCATGGAAGCCAGCGCAGTGAAGCGCTTAAAAGATGCCTGCGCGTTGATCATCGGCAAGACCGTCACAGCCGAATTTGCCTACATTGCCCCGGGTCCAACCCGCAATCCCCATAATCCGGAGCACACGCCGGGGGGATCGAGCAGCGGCTCGGCGGCCGCAGTGGCGGCCGGTCTTTGCCTCGTGGCGATCGGCACGCAAACCGTCGGATCGGTCAATCGCCCCGCCGCGTTCTGCGGTATTTGCGGGTTCAAGCCCAGCTACGGAAAGGTTCCCACGGACGGCGTGATTCCCTTGGCTCCGAGCACGGATCATATCGGCTGGCTCGCTTCGGACGTGGACGGAATCGAGCTGACCGCACAGGCATTGGTTCCCGATTGGAAATTATCCCAAACCGAGGAGCGCCCGAAACTGGGAATCCCTGACGGCCCCTACCTCGATTATGTCACGGGGGACGCTCGACTTTACTTTCAAGAAACCTGCGCGGTCCTTCGAGCGGCCGGGTATACCCTCCTCGAAGTGCCGGCATTTCCTGATTTCGAAGAACTCTATCGTTGGCATCATCTGCTCGTCGCCGGAGAGGCTACTCGTGCTCACGAAAGATGGTAT
The DNA here is from genome assembly GCF_035627495.1 of Methylocaldum sp. GTDB lineage: Bacteria > Pseudomonadota > Gammaproteobacteria > Methylococcales > Methylococcaceae > Methylocaldum. The sequence goes on along the minus strand of NZ_DASPLO010000085.1, from coordinate 27,523 downwards.
CCAAAATACAAGCCGCTCTATCGCCCGGAAACCACGGAACTCATCGAGCGCGGCCTAAAGATTTCAGCATTAGACCTGGAGACCGCAAGAGCGGTCCGGCAGCGCCAGCGTGAGTATATTGCAGCGCTTATGCAGCAACGCGGCATCGATGCCTGGATCTCCCCTTCCGCGACCGGACCGGCGCCCCGTGGCTTGAACAGTACCGGCGACTCGGTGATGCAGCTACCCTGGACTCAAGCCGGCCTTCCGCTCCTTAACATTCCCACCGGCTTTGTTCGCGGTTTGCCCGTTGGAATCCACATAGCGGGTCCTTGGGCGAAGAACGAGACTTTAGTCCGATGGGGGCTGGACATCGAATCACTGTTTAAAACCCCGGCAAAATGCCCAACTTGAAGACAGCTTCTCCCCTGTGGCATGATTACGGGCTGTTTTTGGGCGGTCTTCGGCGGTCTGTATCCGGTTTTTATGCTCCAGCGCGTTTTCGTGCCGTTCAAACGTAACCACGTTCCATAAGGTGAAATTAATGCCAGGTCGCACTCATCTCTACGTTCCCGGTCCCACCAATATTCCGGACTCCATCCTGAGCGCCATGCACGTGCCAATGGAAGATCACCGGCGCCCCGACTTTCCGGAGCTGGTTAAACCTTTATTAGAAGACCTCAAGAAAATCTTCCAGACCCAAGCCGGCCAATGCTTTATTTTTCCGGCCACCGGCACCGCGGGCTGGGAAATCGCCCTGACCAACACCTTGTCCCCCGGCGACAAAGTCCTGGCTTACCGCTTCGGCCAGTTCAGCCATCTGTGGATCGATATGGCGCGCCGCCTCGGCTTCGATGTAGAACATGTCGAAATTCCCTGGGGCGAAGGCATACCGCTCGATCAGCTTGAAGCGCGGCTCAAAGCCGATACCAAACAGGACATCAAGGCCGTCCTGATTTGCCATAACGAAACCGCCACTGGCGTCACCAACGACCTGGCGGGCGTACGCAAAGCTTTGGATGCCGCCGGCCACTCCGCTTTGTTTTACGTAGACGGCGTCAGCTCGATCGCCAGCATCGATTTCCGCATGGACGAATGGGGTATCGACATCGGCCTCGCCGGTTCGCAAAAAGGATTCATGTTGCCCGCGGGCCTCGCCTTGCTGTGCTTCAGCCAAAAGGCCCTGGACGCCCGCCAGAATGCCAAGAGCCGTCGCTGCTTCCTGGATATTCAGGATCAAATGACGCACAACGCCGGCGGCTATTTCCCATACACACCGTCGATCCCGCTGCTTTACGGCTTGCGCAAATCTATCGATTTGCTGCTTGAAGAAGGGCTCCAGAATGTATTTGCCCGCCATTACCGGCTCGCCGAAGGCGTGCGCCGCGCTGTCAAAGCCTGGGGACTGGACTTGTGCGCCCGCGACCAGAAATGGTATTCGAACACCGTTTCCGCCATCGTCGTTCCGCAAGGTTACGATGCTCGCGACGTGATGCACTACGCTTACCACCGCTACAATCTCTCGCTTGGCGCCGGTTTAAGCGAGGTCATGGGCAAAGTGTTCCGCATCGGGCACTTGGGTGATCTCAACGAACTGATGCTGTGCAGCGCGATCGCGGGCGCCGAAATGGCCATGCGCGACACGGGCATACAGGTCACGCCGGGCAGCGGTATCGCGGCGGCCTGCGAGTATTGGCGCGAAACGGCACCGGCCATCAAGCCGCGCTGATCGGCCTTGCCCCAACCTCGCTCTCCGGGAGGGAGTCGTAAGAACCGCTTGAGGCAGGCTGGGATGACGAAGGATTCCCACCGACTCTCGCGGCACCTTCCAGGACAGAGGGGATGAAATCCGAGTAAGGTGGGCAATGCCCACCTTACGTAATTTGGAGCCTGCAACATGAGCAAACCCAAAGCCCTAGTCACGCGCCGCTGGCCGGAAGCCTGCGAAGCCAAGCTTCAGGAACTGTTCGACGTCACCTTCAACGCTGACAACCATCCGATGACCGCAGAGGAGCTGAAAGACGCTCTGCGCAATTACGACGTGGTCATGCCGACGGTGACCGATCCCATCAATGCCGATGTTTTGAGCGCCGAGCCTTTGCGTTGCAAGATCCTGGGCAACTTCGGCGTGGGTTTCAATCATATCGACGTTCAGGCGGCCAAGGCGCGCGGCATCACCGTTACCAATACGCCCGACGTACTCACCGATTGCACCGCCGATATCGCCATGTTGCTGATGCTGATGGCCGCCCGGCGGGGCGGCGAAGGCGAGCGGCATGTTCGCAGCGGCGCATGGACGGGTTGGCACCCCACGCACATGATGGGCACCAAGGTCACCGGCAAAACACTCGGACTGATCGGTTTCGGCCGCATTGCCCGAGCGATGGCGAAAAAGGCGCATTTCGGCTTCGATATGCCGATCATCTTTTTCGACCCCTATCCTCCGGCCCCTGAACTCATCAAGTCCTTCGCCGCCGAACCATGCGGCAGCGTCGAGGACGTGCTGCGCCGCGCCGATTTCGTGGCTCTCCACTGCCCCGGCAGCAAGGAAAACCACCATCTCATAAACGCCGAGCGCCTTGCATTGATGAAACCCACGGCGTACCTCATCAACACCGCTCGGGGCGACGTGGTCGACAACGCGGCTTTAATCGACGCCTTGAAGAAGAAGACCATCAAGGGCGCCGGCCTGGACGTGTTCGAGGGTGAGCCGAATTTGAATAAAGGATTTCTCGATCTGGACAATATTGCGCTGTTGCCGCACTTGGGTAGCGCCACGTTGGAAACCCGGGAGGCCATGGGCATGCGGGTCATAGAAAACGTCACGGCATTCTTTGCCGGACAGACGCCGCGCGACAAGGTGGTCTGAACACCGTGCCCGTCGCTGAGCCGCGCTCGTTCTGGCCTGCCGAGATACTCACGCCAGCCGAGTACCAAAAACTTTGGGAACGCATCCGGCCGGTCTTTGCCGCACAGATGCGCGCTCACCACATCGATGAAAGCCTGACGGAAGGACTCGCCGCGGTCTATCTCCCGCTCGCGGCCTGGGTACGCCGGCAGAAATCGGCCGAAACGCTGGTGCTGGGCGTCAACGGCGCCCAGGGTTCGGGAAAATCCACGCTGTGCGACTTTCTCCGACTAATCCTGAGCGAAGCGTACGGCTTTCGTGTCGCCGGGTTTTCCATAGACGATATCTATAAGACCCGAGCCGAACGGGAATGCCTGGCGCGGGACGTTCATCCGCTCTTGCTTACCCGCGGCGTACCCGGTACCCATGACGCCGACCTGGGACTCAATACTATCCGCGCCTTGAAAACGGCCGGAGCGAATACGCTGACTCCCCTGCCCGCCTTCGACAAGGCATGCGACGACCGCAAACCGTTGGCGGAATGGCCGGTGGTTCATGGCCACCCGGATGTCGTTATTTTCGAAGGCTGGTGCGTAGGCACACAGCCGCAATCGGATGACGCGCTCGGCCTGCCGATCAATGAGTTGGAGAAAAACGAAGATCCGGACGGCGCGTGGCGCCGCCACGTCAATGACCAACTCAAAGGCGACTATGCGACCCTTTTCGGGGAACTGGACCGGCTCATCATGCTCAAAGTCCCCGGCATGGACAGCGTCTTCGAATGGCGCAGTCTGCAAGAACGAAAACTGGCCGAAAAAACCGGTCCAAGCGACCGGCACCGGCTAATGGACGCGGCCGCGCTACGGCGCTTCATCATGCATTACGAGCGCCTGACTCGGCATACATTGGACGAAATGCCGAGCCGCGCCGATCTCACTCTGTGTCTCGACGAGCGTCATCAGTTCACTCACGTACATATAAAACTAAAACGCTAAAACATGAGCATCCGATCTTTCCACCCCCCAGTCCGCACTTTAATGGGCCCAGGCCCGTCCGATGTCCACCCGAGAATTTTGGAGGCCATGGCGCGACCGACGATCGGCCATCTGGACCCCCGCTTCATCGGTATGATGGATGAAATGAAGGCATTGCTGCACTATGCCTTCAAGACGAGCAACGAATTGACCCTGCCGGTTTCCGCACCCGGTTCGGCCGGCATGGAAACGTGTTTCGTCAATCTTGTGGAACCGGGCGATACGGTGATCGTGTGCCAGAACGGCGTTTTCGGCGGTCGCATGAAGGAAAACGTGGAACGCTGCGGAGGCACGGCTGTCCTGGTGGAAGACGAATGGGGCATGCCTGTGGACCCGAACAAAGTAGCGGACGCACTTAAGGCTCACCCCGAAGCCAAGATCGTCGCCTTCGTTCAAGCCGAGACGTCCACGGGCGCTTGCTCGGATGTGGAGACGCTTGCCCAGCTTGCCCACGAGCACGGTTGCCTGGTCATCGTGGACGCCGTGACGTCGTTGGGCGGTTCTCCGCTCAAAGTGGACGAATGGAATGTCGACGCCCTCTACTCCGGCTCGCAAAAGTGTCTTTCCTGCACGCCGGGCCTTTCGCCGGTCAGCTTCAATCAGCGCGCGATCGAGGTCATCAAGAATCGCAAGACCAAAGTCCAAAGCTGGTTTCTGGATCTCAGCCTGGTGATGAATTACTGGGGCGGCGGCACGAAACGCGCCTATCATCACACGGCGCCGATCAATGCTCTGTACGGCTTGCATGAGGCTCTGGTGCTTCTGCAGGAGGAAGGGCTGAAGAATGCCTGGCAACGGCACCAGGACATGCATACCGCGCTGAAAGCCGGGCTCGAAGCGATGGGACTGCGCTTCATCGTGCCGGCAGCGGCCCGTTTGCCGCAGCTCAATGCGGTCGCGATTCCGGAAGGCGCGGACGATGTTTATGTCCGCTCGACCCTGCTCAATCGTTACGGCCTCGAAATCGGGGCGGGACTCGGAGCCCTGGCCGGCAAAATTTGGCGCGTCGGATTAATGGGATACAGCGCATCCGCGAAGAATGTTTTGGTTTGTTTGAGCGCATTGGAGGCCGTACTCGTCGAAACCAAGGCGCCCATTACCACCGGAGCGGCTGTGAGCGCGGCTCAAAAGATTTTGGCCGACCGGGGTTATTGATCCCTTCTCTGCTGAACACCAGGCAATCCAAGTATGTTTACCTCGGAAAGGCTCTTCGCGCTCGGCCAGTATGTGTTGCCCCAGCACAGGCTGTCACGACTGATGGGTTCCATAACCCGTTGCCGGAACACCGTCTTCAAAGATGCGATGATTCGCTCTTTCATCAAGCTGTACGGCGTAGATATGGAACAGGCTCTCGATCCGGATCCGGCGGCTTACGGGTGTTTCAACGAGTTCTTTACCCGCGCGCTCAAGCCGGAAACCCGCCCGATCGCTCCGGCGCCCGATGCCGTGATCTGTCCGGCAGATGGCACGGTCAGCCGAATCGGAGCGATTACCGAGGGACGCATCATCCAAGCCAAGGGAAAAAATTTCAGCGTAACCGATCTGCTCGGCGGACATGCGCAAAATGCGAAGCTGTTCGCCAACGGCCGATTTGCGACGATCTACCTCTCGCCGCGAGACTATCATCGCCTGCACATGCCTCTTAGCGGGACGCTTAGAGAGATGACGCACGTCCCCGGAAAATTATTCAGCGTCAATGCGGCCACGACCGCTAACGTCTCGAATTTGTTCGCCCGCAATGAGCGCGTTATAACGCTATTCGACACCGAAGCAGGCCCAATGGCTTTGGTCCTCGTAGGTGCCATCTTCGTCGCCAGTATCGAAACGGTTTGGCACGGAATCGTCACCCCCCCGACCGGCGCGACCTTACGAACCTGGCATTATCCGGAAAATCCGCCGGTCCTTTCCCGCGGCCAGGAAATGGGGCGCTTCAACATGGGTTCCACGGTAATCGTTCTGTTCGGCGATAACGTGGTCGAGTGGGAAGAATCGTTGACGGCCGACAGTATCGTCTGCATGGGACAGTCCTTGGGTCGGCTCACCCGTCAAACGGCACAAAGTTCTGACCGACTCCAGCGGAGAGGGTAAGCACAGACAACTGATTGGGCAAATGAAAAACGGGGATTACGCCAGCTTTCGGAATTTGGGGTAATCAGCCAGGCATCTGCCGATCTCGAGTCTTTGACGCGCCTTGTCCCATCCTAGGATGGGTGCGATGTCGGCTGCAATGGCCTCCATTTCGTCGAGAGAAAAGCGATGCAGGAGGAGCAACGGCAGACGACGTCGCAGGAGATCGTCCAAGTGAACGATCATTTCACCGCGGGCACAATGGAAAAGATCGGCGGCGACGAAAGGCAAGTCCGGTAGAGTGCGTGCCCTCAGAGCGCCATCCCGCTCAATGAGCGAGAAGATCTCATCGATCCGCTTGCCGTGGCGGAAACTCAGCCAGCGAACCTCCTCTTCCACCAGCCCTAAACACCGCCCCAGAGCCATCTTATCCTGGAGCCAGCCCGAATAATCCTGGCCGGGAGCCCAAGGGAAAGCCAGATCTCCCGTCATGCAAGACCGTCGAGTGCCCAACTTTCGGCACACTCTATCGACGATCGCCGCGGCACCCTGCCGGGCCGAGGTAAACTTACCGCCTACCGAGATTAGCACGCCATTATTCAGCTCTTCCAACATCCACTCGCGACTTAGCGCGGATGGCGCACTCTCGTCTCCGCCTTTCAGCACTCGAAGACCCGCAAAACCGCCGAGAATATCGTCCTCGCACCATTGCACCGAGCCGAGCACGTGGTTTGCCGCACGCAGCAAATAATCGATGTCCTCTTGCTCTACGACGACATCCGCGGGATTGCCAACATAATCCGTGTCGGTAGTTCCCAACAGCGTAAACCCGTACCACGGCACAAAAAAAACGACTCGCCCATCCGTTTCCGAAACGAACAATAAGGCGTCCTTGCCGGGTAAACGAGGCAAAATAAGATGAACGCCTTTGCAGAGCCGACAGGCCTTGGACGAGGAACCGGGCATGTCTTTTACCCAAGCACCGGTTGCATTGACGATACACCGGGCACGGACCGGCGTCTGTTCCCCGGTCACCCGATCCTTGGCGATAACGCCCATCGCTCGCCCGTGCCGTTCCTCATAGGCGATGGCCTCACAGTAGTTGACGGCTACCGCGCCGGCAGCCAATGATCCATCCACCAGTTCCAATACAAAACGGGCGTCGTCCGTCTGCGCATCTCCGTAAGTCCACCCGCTGTCCAAATCTGTCGCCCGGACCCATGGAAAACGGCGGGCAAATGCCTCCGCTCCCAGGCGCTCATGGCGTCCTTCGGAGCCGATGATGTTGCCCAGTAGATCGTAGACACGGAGTCCCAGGCGGAGTCGCCATGACGTCAAGCGATCTCCGCGATAGACCGGAATCCCGAAACGGAGCGCTTCGACCCGGTGGGGGCAAAGCCGCATAAGCCGTTGCCGCTCGACTAAAGATTTCCGAACCAATCCAAAACGGCCCTGAGCGAGGTAGCGTAGCCCACCGTGGATCAGCTTGGTGGACGCTGACGAAGTGGCTCCGGCCCAATCGCCCTTGTCTATCAATGTCGTCGAAAACCCGCGCAAAGCCGCATCATAAGCCGTCCAGGCACCGTAAATGCCACCGCCGACGACCAATAAATCGAAGGTTTTATGCTTAAGATCGGAAAATCGCCGCTGCATGGTCATAATAGCGTTGATGCCGCAGAGTTATTTTTTTCTTTAGACCATTTATCGGGGCGTCACGCTCGCGCCGCCCGTGAGCCTCACATGGAGAATATCCCCGCTCCGGCGGTGCTTACAAGCGTACAACAATCACACGTCCTTTCCCGTAACTCGAAATTTGCCGCTGAAATGCGGTCTTGGATCCAATCGCAGTACCGATGAAGAAATCGCTTTTAATTCGCCTTCACTCCGTCTTCCTTATCGCCACAGCTCTTTTTGCCGGTCCCTACGATCCAGCCCAAGGAGGCGACGTCTACCGGTGGAAGGACAATAACGGTCGCACCTACTATTCCGACCATGCTGTCGAAGGCGCTGAACGTACTCGCATAGATGCGGCACCAACGGTCCATGTCGTGAAGAGGGTATTCGACGGGGACACCGTTTTGCTCAATAACGGCGAGAAGGTCCGATTGCTCGGAATCAATACACCCGAGGTAGACAGCCCGAGAAAGATCGGCGAGCCGGGCGGTGAAGAGGCGAAGCTTTGGCTCCAACAGCGCTTATCGGGTCGAACGGTGCGCCTGGAGCAGGACGGAGAGCTTCGGGATAAGTACCAACGGCTTTTGGCCCATGTGTTTACCGCTAGCGGCCAACACATCAATTTGGCTTTGGTGGAAGCTGGCTTGGCTTTTGTCGACATTCACCCGCCCAACCTCAAATATACCCAGGCCTTAACACAGGCGGAAAACCGGGCGGAGCAGGCACGACGCGGGATTTGGGGAATGACGGATTACCGGCCGAAACCGGTGGAAGCTCTGATCGCGCGGCCGATGCTACGCGGCTGGCAGCGGTTGACAGGCGTACCATCCGCTATCATCGCGAGCAAGCGCTATTTGCGTTTGAAGTTTTCCGATCGGTTCGAAGTCCATATCGAGAGAGAGAACCTTAACCTGTTCCCCCCGTTGGAGAACTATCTACACCGGAATATCGAAGTACGGGGCTGGTTATCGCGCCGACGCGGCGATTATTCGATCTTCGTCAGACATCCGAGTGCGCTTGTCGCACTGATCGATGGGAACCCGGCCTTCTTTAACCAGGGCAAGGTTCCCATGCTTATGAGGCATTAAAACGGCATCCCTCGCCCGATATTGCCTTTCATTCCGCGCAACAGATTCATCATGTTGCCCTTCTTGAATTTCTTCATCATCTTTTGCATCTGATCATATTGTTTGAGCAACCGATTGATGTTCTGCATATCCATGCCCGAACCTTTCGCGATGCGCTGCTTTCGCGAGTTGTTGATCACATCCGGGAACGCCCGTTCTTGCTTGGTCATGGAGTTGATGATGGCGATTTGCTGGACCATCTCCTTGTCGTTCACCTTTTCCTTCACGTTCTGCGGCAGGTTCGCCATGCCGGGAAGCTTGTCGAGCATCGCTGCGACGCCGCCCAGATTCTTCAACTGCAACAACTGGTCGCGGTAGTCGTTCAAATCGAAGGACTTGCCTTTCTGGATCTTCTTGACCAGTTTTTCGGCTTTCGTTTTATCGATCTTACGCTCGGCTTCCTCGATCAGGCTCAGGACATCGCCCATACCCAAGATTCGGGACGCGATTCGGTCGGGGTGGAACCGTTCCAATGCCGCGGTCTTTTCGCCCACGCCCAGAAACTTGATGGGCTTGCCCGTGACATGGCGGACCGACAATGCGGCGCCGCCTCTGGCATCGCCGTCGGTTTTGGTCAGAACGACGCCGGTCAGGGTAAGTGCGTCGCCGAACGCCTTCGCGGTATTCGCGGCGTCTTGGCCGGTCATCGAGTCGACCACGAACAGCGTTTCGATCGGATTGATGGCGGAATGAATCTGTTTGATTTCCGTCATCATCTCATCATCGATATGGAGACGGCCGGCGGTATCGATAATGACGACATCCTTATACTTTTTCCGGCCATATTCGACGGCGTTTCGAGCGATATCCACCGGATTCTGCGTGGGATCGCTCGGGAAAAAATCGGCACCCACTTCAGTGGCAAGCATTTGCAGTTGGTCGATAGCGGCGGGACGATAGACGTCGACGCTGGCGACCACTACGGACTTACGCTCATTCTCCTTGAGCCAGCGGGCCAGCTTGGCGACTGTGGTGGTTTTACCGGCACCTTGGAGACCCGCCATCAGGATCACCGCCGGCGGCTGCGTCGCCAGACTGAGCCGCTCGTTGGCATTGCCCATGACGGCGACCAATTCTTCATTGACGATTTTCACCAATGCTTGGCCCGGGCTGAGGCTGGACTGAACTTCCTGCCCCAGTGCCCGCGTCTTCACGTGCTCGATGAAATCCTTGACGACCGGCAGAGCGACGTCGGCTTCCAAGAGGGCCATGCGCACCTCTCGCAAGGTGTCCTGAATGTTGTTCTCGGTCAATCGGCCCTGACCGCGAATCTTTTTGAGCGAATGGGTTAAACGTTCGGTAAGGTTGTCAAACATGGCTCTAAATCCTGCGGGCTATGGAGATACCCAGGTTACTTCATCTTGATCGGCCATTATGCCAGACTAGAGGACCCAGGAGGACATGATTTCAATGAATTCTACGCTGTTTGGCGCCTTGGCGATTGCCACCTACGCTGTCGCCGCCATTACCCTGATTCGCTCGCTGCACGATACCGATTATCCACCGGGGGAGATGTCCGGGGTTCGGCGGTTGAAGACCTTAGCTCTCGGCTGGCTCGCCGCCGTTCTACACGGAATCGCGCTCACCGGTGCGTTCGAAACCGCCGAGGGACTCAATCTAAGTTTTTTGAGCGCAATGTCGCTGGTGGCCTGGGTAATCGTAGCCATCCTGCTTTTGACCGCTCTCGCGAAGCCTGTGGATAAACTCGGAATGGTCATTTTTCCGCTGGCCGCGCTGATTCTTCTGCTAAAGCTCAGCGTACCGGAAAGTATTCACACGGTAAGGAACCAATCCTGGCCTATGACCACTCATATCGTGGTCTCGATGCTCGCCTACAGCTTTCTCAATATCGCCGCCTTTCAAGCTACACTGCTGGCGCTTCAAGACTGGCGGTTACGCAGCCACCATACTGATCTCTTGGTACGCTCGCTTCCGCCTTTACAGACAATGGAATCCCTGTTGTTTCAGCTGATCGCGGCAGGATTCGTACTCCTCAGCGCGTCGCTGCTCACAGGCTTTATTTTTCTGGAAGACATGTTCGCGCAGCATCTGGCACATAAAACCGTGCTGTCGATACTGGCCTGGATCTTATTCGGCGTACTTCTGATAGGACGGGCTCGTTACGGCTGGCGAGGAACCATAGCCATCCGCTGGACGCTCGGAGGATTTCTGTCACTGATGCTGGCCTATTTCGGCAGCAAGATGGTGTTGGAATGGATATTGAACCGGGCTTGATGTTGCCGGTGTTGATGCCGCGGCCTGGACTTACAAAATCTTGTCCAAAGTTGCCACGATGCCCACCGCGGCAATCATCATACCGCCCGGCTTACTGGTCAGGCGATACTCGAGTTCTCTCAAATCCTGCTTGGTCGCCAACTCCGCTTCGCCTTGAGCTTCCTTGAAAGCATCGGCCATTGCTTCGGCCTGTTCCTCGGTAAATCCGGACTCCTTCAGGCGACGAACAAACTTGTGCGTGTCAAACGTGATTGACGTCATAGCCAAACCTTCCGCCCGCAGTTTGACAAATTTTCCGGGAAGGCGCTATGCCGATACAACATTCTCTCGACCATGTAGAAGTTATCTACTTCGTCAGGCGCTTTTTTACCCTGGCGACGAACACTCATTTTCAGCCGACCAATAGACCTGCTCTCCTTGCCGTGAATTTCTGAGCATGCGCAGTTCCTGAGCGGCTCGATCCCGTTCGGCCTCGGCCAAAGAGATAACCACCTTATCGACGGTCTGCACTTGCTCGATCACTCGAGTCAACAAGGCCACATCGTGGTCGCTGAGATCGGCCGAAGAAAACAGCTTCTCCATCACTGGCATCCGTTCCCTTTCAAGCCGCTCCACCTCTTCCCACTCCATGACCTCGGCCGCCATCAGCATCGAACGACACAATCCGAGAAGTCCCTCGACTTCGAGCGCTAAAGCTGACAAGTCCTCCATGTCCCCGATCAGAACATTAGCGGCTGGCCGCTGCCGGCCGGCTCTCAACACTGTTCGGAACGGTATCTCGAATCGCTTCCCAGGCGCTCTTGATGTCCTTTACGAGACCGCCGATTTCGTCCAGCGCACTCTGATCATTTTTCGCGCTGGCATGAAACAGGCGCTCCGTGATGTAGGTGTAGAGCCGATCCAGATTTGCCGCGATTTCGCCGCCTTTTTCAAGATCTAAGCAAGCCTGCAGGTAGCCGACAATTCCGATTGCACGGCTGATAGCCTGGCCTTTTTCAGCGAGAGCGCCTCTTTGCAGAGATCCCTTAGCGATGGCAATTTTTTCGTTAAGTCCATTGAAGAGCATGATTACGAGGGCATGAGGATCGGCGTACTCGACACTCGCCTGCACATTGGTCTGCCGATATTGGTTCAACGCAAATTGAGCGGGTCTCATTGTGTATTACCTCTTTTTTATTTCTTGTTTTGGTTACTCAGCGGCAAAGTAGCTAACTGCTGTCCCAAATAGCTACTAACGGCCTGAAAACGACCCAAAAGTAAATCCATCCTATTAAATCGGTCCAAAAGGCGTTTTTCGAGATCGCTCATTCGGCTCTCCAAACTCTCTCGACTTTCCAGAATTTTGTCGAGACTCTTTTGCAGGCCATCAGTACGCGACTTTATGGCGCCTTTGCTGTCAAGCAACCCGGACAACACTTTATCCAGTCGCTCTATCAAGCCACGCGAGAAATTAACTTCCCCTCGATCACCAGTTTTGGTATCCGAGATAAGAAGCTTGAGCCCCTGGGCATCGCCTGTTGTTCCTGTCAGCTCTTGCCCTTCGCCCGTGGCTTGCAAGCCCCCAATACTTCCGGCAACATCCTTGCCACCGGTGTTATCCGTCAAGCTAGAGCCTACCCTTAAACCCAAGGTCGCCTCACTATTGATATCGGCCTGAGTGATCTCCACTTGAGAGGCTGAGCCATAGTTTTTGGATTGAATGACAAATCGATTGGTACCACTGTCATAGTTCACGCCAACTGAAAGTCCTTTGGCTTTCAGTGCGCTGTCACCATTGATGCGGGACTGAATCTCGGCCGCCAGGGTCGCATGATTGCTATAAGTCGCTTGCGTCAAAGTAATATCTGCCGATAAAACCCCGTCGACTTTGATCTTGAAAGTATCGTTATCGGCGTCCACAACTAATGAATTAACCGTGCCGCCATTCAGAAACCCTTGTGTGGCTGCCTGGGTGATATTGACCGCATATGTGCCCGGCTTGGTATCGGCAGTATTGCCGGAATATACAATCCCAGAATCCGTGGGCCGACCGATGGCTGCGAACAAACCGGCCACGCTGCTTCGATCCAAGGCTAGTGCTTGGTTGAGCTTGCTGCTGTCCAGACTAAGGGTCCCATCCCTTTGCGTACGGATTCCGATGTCTGCCAAGGTTTTCATCGAGCCTTCAAGGCCTTGGACAAATCTCCCCAACTCGGAACGAAGCTGCGCCATACCGCCGCGTACCGTCGGATCGCCCTGTAAAATCCCGCCCGCTTTCTGGGCAGCGTCATAGCCGGTTAAGCTCCGGTCTGTCTTTGCCAATTCATTAAAGCCTTTTACAAATCCTTCTATAAGCTTTTTGATGTCGTCGTTGCTCTGGCTGATCGACACATTGACGAGTTTCCCCGGTTGAGCCGATTGGAGATTTAATGTCACCCCTTTAAGCGCATCTTTAATGGTATTGCTCGAACTGCTGACTTCAAGCCCATTGATAGCGATCTTCGCGTCCAACGCGGGCTGAGTCTGCTGCAGATTAACGGCCGATGCGTCAAAAGACAGAACCGATAAGCCCGAGGCATCGATCGAATTACCGTCATTGTCGGTTACGCTGATTTGCAAGCTATTCTCGACGCCGCCGTCGCTAGAATTCAGCACGAGGCGAGAACCACCGCTGTCGCTGACAATGGCAGCGGTCACTCCTGTCTTGGCGTTGTTAATGGCGTCTCGGATACCGCTCAAGGTGTTGTTGGTAGAGTCAATCGTGAGGGTCAGCGTGCCTTTGTCGGGATTCTGGGTAAACCCGTTATAGCTGCCTGGGACGCCACCCGCCGGCGGCGTATAGTCGGTCGTGCCGAATTTCAGGGTTAAAGTCCCGGTTCCGACCACGGCATTGGCCGATGCGAAGTAGCTAGTTGCCAGGGCATGACTCTGCGCAAGCTGTTTGACTTCGATCTTGTAATTACCCAGATCGGCATTGCTTTCCGCCGAGGCGCTGACAATGCTGCTGTCACTGGAGGTCGCGTTGATCTTTTGAAAGTTACTGAGGTTTTTCAGCGCTGAGAGGCTATCCCGAAAAGTCGATAAAGCGCTCTTGAAATTTCCGAACGAGGAAATCTTGGATTGAATCTCGGCTTCCTGCCGATCCAAGCGAGACGAGATCGGTGCCCGTTCCGCCTGCACCAATTGGCTGACCATGCTGGATATATTGAGGCCAGACCCGAGACCAGTCGATGTGATACGTTCCATCAAATCCTCCGCTTTACCTGTTCGCTCTTTTCTAAAGGGCGTATCTCTGCGTCATTCACACTTACTTAATCAATATCAGCCGAGCCAATTCATCATAAGAATCGCCAAACTATCCAAGTTTAGACTTTTTCTTTTAATAACATGCCTTTGAATCCGTCCTTGAACTCATCCAATTGTTTGGCCAGCCTCAAAATCTCTTCCGATGGAATCTGGCGAATAAGCTCATGAGTCTCGGCATCCTTAACTTGCACTATCGTTCGCCCCGAATCTTCGTCGAGGGAAAACTGAACCGTCCTCCGCACCATTTGAAAAAATTCGTTGAAATTGTGCACGGCATGGGCGACGTCATCCTTTCGTTCCTCACCGTCCTTTCCCGAAGACGCAAACGCCTCGGCGGCTAAAGACGGGAGAACCACCCTGACCGTATGAACCTGATCTACCGACCCGGAACTTCCCGCCGCAGCCACGGTTTCAGCACTCACCTCGTCCGCCGTCGGGCGACGTACCATGTTCGGCTTTAGAGCCTGTACATTGCTTAACGCTGTCGGGGCTTCCATATTGATCTCCTATTGCTCGAAAAAGAAAGCGGGAACGCCTGAGTGCTCCCGCTTTCCGGTTTAACCAGCCCGAAAATTAACCCCGGAGCAGCGAGAGCACGTTCTGGGTCGAGGAATTCGCCTGTGCCAACATTGCGGTGCCGGCCTGCTGTAGAATCTGATTCCGACTCAATTCGGCAGTCTCAGCCGCGAAATCGGCGTCAAATACACGACTTTTTGCTGCGCTTATATTCTGCGAAGTCACCTGCATGTTGGCTACCGCGGAGCTAAAGCGGTTTTGGACAGCACCCAGCGTTGCACGGAGATCGTCGACGAAAGCGAGTGCGCCATCAATGGACTTGATGGCCGAGTTTGCCCCCGACTGAGTACCGACGCTAACGCTCGCCACTGCGCTTAGAGAGCTTGCGTTCGTTGCTGCACTAAACAAGGTGCCCGTGGCGCTTGTGCTGACAGTGTACGAGCTTGCGGAGTTAAACATTAGGGTTCCAACCGCTTTACTCGAGTCTGTTCCCACGGCTGCGCCTAAAGTAGCAGCGGCACCTTCTGTTGCCCCGGTATCGGCATTCACGCCTTGAAACGCGATAGTACCGCCTGCACCGGCGCTATTTAGGAAGTCCTCAACGACGATGTCGTAGCCTTCCGCTTGGCTTAACGTGATCGAGCTTCTCGTAGCATCCAGTTCTGCCGTGATACCCGTACTTGCCGCAGCACCATTGATGGCATCCGCCAGCGAGGTTAGATCACCTGCGTTGGAGACAGTTGCGGAGATTGCAACGGCGCTGCTGTTCGAACCATACAAATTGAACGTCAAGGTACCCGCAGCGGCTAGACCGGAAAGAGTCGCCTTAGTTAGTGCAGTTGCACTCACGCCCGTAGATGCCGTGGCGTTATTGACTGCTGTGGCAATTGCGTTCGCGGAATCATTGTTTGCTACAGACAGAGCCGCTGACCCTATGCTGCCGGTAACCGTTACAGTCTGTGCCGCAACACGGTTGAGAGCAGTCAGAGCGGTTTTATCAGCACTTGCAGCCGCTGCCTCTACTGCGGTTCCCGTTGTATTGGTCAGGCTGTTTGACCCGATATTGGTTGCTTTGCTGTTTCCGATCGAGAAACTAATCGTCTGATCGGCATACGCGCCGACTTGGAATTTTGCGCTTGTGAATGAGCCGTCCAGCAGATTCTTTCCGTTGAATTGAGTCTGTGTGGCGATACGGGTGATCTCCTGCTGCAACTGAGACACTTCCTTTTGAAGCGAAGCCCGGTCTGTTGCGGTGTTGGTATCGTTTGCCGATTGTACGGAGAGCTCTCGCATCCGCTGAAGCGCGTTCGTGACCTCGCTTAGGGCGCCTTCCGCGACCTGAGCGATGGAAACCCCGTCGTTGGCATTTCGAGCGGCCTGATTTAAGCCTTTAATTTGAGCCGTCATACGATCAGCGATGGCCAGACCGGCTGCGTCGTCTTTTGCGCTATTAATGCGCAATCCGGATGATAAGCGCTCCATCGCCGTCTGCATGCCGACAGATGACTTCGCCAACTGGCGCTGAGCGTTAACCGAGGAAATATTGGTATTGATTACTTGGGACATGATCGTCTCCTTCAACTTTAGGATTTTTCAATTCGACGAGCTCAAGGGCATCAGCGCTGTGCATTCAACTCTCATAAGGGTTATCGGACGCCACGGAGGAAACTTTAAAGTTTTTTCTGTCGACCTTTAATGTGGTCAAGATATGCCGCTCCCCATGGGTTCGCCTCTGACACAGCGCTACAATACACTTCAGGAGGTGTATTGATATGCGCACGAATATCATCCTTAACGATGAACTGGTCAAAGAGGCTTTTAAATATTCCGATGCCAAAACCAAGCGTGAACTGGTCGATCGGGCGCTCCGAGAGTTCGTAGCCAACCGTAAACGGAGGGATATTCGGGACCTGATCGGTACAGTGGAAATCGACCCGAACTACGATTACAAGAAACTGCGTACCGAACAGGACTAAACATGTATCTGGTGGATACCTCGGTATGGATCGATCTTCTGCGACGAAACGAAACTCGCGCTGTGGAACAGTTCCACCGAATACTGGAACGCGGTGTGCCGTATGGACTGTGTAGTCTGATCTATCAGGAAGTATTACAGGGGGCGCGCAGAAATGAAGACTTCGAGCGGCTGCAGGATTACTTGAGCAGCCAGCGCTTTTATCATCCCAAAGACACCATATCAACCTATGCCGAAGCCGCTCGTATTTATTTTCGATGCCGGCGAGAGGGCATTACGATCCGCTCGACTACCGATTGCCTGATCGCTCAGATAGCCATCGAACATGACCTAATTCTCTTGAACAACGATAGGGACTTTGAGCAAATCGCAAAAGTGGTGAAGGATTTGAATCTGGCCTGACCAGTACGCTGGTCGAATATGCGCTACGAAAATAGTGCTCGAACTGTCGAGATCAATCGATCGAAGCCGTTTTGAAGCCAGCCCGCTAGCTCCTGGGGCAGGATTCTGGATGCCGCAAAAGCCGCGAACCCCAAGAACAGCAAACCGCTGGCGATATGCAGAGCCCGCTGCGAAATCCTCCGCAGCAAAATGGCCCCGGCCCAAATACCCACAGCCGACGTCGCGCCCAAAGCCAAGGTCGCACCGAACCAGACCGGCACGGGCGGAGCTGCCGCACCTAAGCCCGCCACCGCCAATTGAGTTTTATCGCCGAATTCGGCGAAGAAAATCATCAGGAATGTCGTCAAAAAGATCCCGTGACCGCTTTTTTCCTTGACCGCTTCATCTTCTTCCTCCTTAAAAAGCAAGGCTTTCACGCCAAAGACCGCAAACAAGACGGCTACGGTTAGCGACACCAAGGATTCGGGCAACCATCGCGCAGCCGCCGCGCCGAACGACACGGCGACCAGATTCAAGACGGCAAACGCGAGCACGGCTCCAAACAGAATGGGCCAGTGCCGGTGCCGCGCCGCCAGAGTCATGCATACTAATTGGCTTTTGTCGCCGAACTCGGCCGCTGCGACCAAAGCAAAAGCGGTGCCGGAAGACGCCCACCACCGCGCCCAGTCGATTGCCGGCAGATTTCGATCGAGCCACGTCGGCAGCTCGTTAAATAGATTACAGGGCATATGGCAAGTCTTCAGGTCGTCAGCAGATTATCGAGGATCATCATAATGATGAAGCCGAACACCAGCGCGAAGGTCGCGTAGCGGGCCTTGCCCTGAGATTGGGTCTCGGGAATGATGTCATCGCTGATGACGAACAGCATGGCCCCGGCCGCCAACGCCATACCGATGGGCAACAACGGCAAAAACATCGTGACCGCGGCAACCCCGAGGAAACCGCCGACCGGCTCAATCAAGCCCGTCAAGGTCGCTATCAATACCGCCTGTTGCCGCCGGTAACCCAACGCCACCAGCGGCAAGGCTACCGCCAAGCCTTCAGGGATATTCTGCAACCCGATGGCAATCGCCAGGGCGGCGCCGTTGTGCCAGTCGCCGGAACCGAAACTCACGCCGACGGCCATGCCTTCCGGGAGGTTATGCATGACGATCGCGGCGATAAAGAGCCAAATCTTTCGCAGCGAGTCGAAGGTTTCTCCGCTCTCGCCGAGAAACCGTTCATATGGCAGCCAGTTGTCCGCCAATACGAGAAAGACCGCACCGACCAAGACACCCGCCGCAACCACATAAACACCGTACCCCGGCCAGAGCTGATTGCCATGCTGGATTCCCGGCACGATGAGCGAGAACGCGGTGGCCGCCAGCATCACACCGGCCGCTCCACCCAGCATCAAGTACAGGGTTCTCCGGGAAACCTCCTTGAACAGGAGCGCGGGCAAAGCACCGAAACCCGTGGCCAATCCCGCCAATATGCTGGCGAAGGCCCCCATGGCGATGATCGGATCGACAAAGAAATAAATAATGACCAGAAATAAGGTCGTCAGGAATGTGATCGAGCTGACCCGAATCAGATTCTTAGCCAGCGGCGGCAGGAGAACGTATTTTTGATAGAGGACAGAGCCACGGAGCTTCTCTGCCAGAATATTCAAACCTTGCGAGTTCATCGGACGGAATCCTTCGTGCGGTATGTTCGGATGGAGGGTCGTGAGGCGCCGAATATCAAGCTTTAGACGGCGCGAAAAGCCGTGCAATGGTCGAAGATTCGCTGACGAGCGTCAAGGCGGAGTTGAGAATGCCGCCTCTCCCCCACACCCGAACCGCTCATCGCACCCGTGGAAGCTAAGCTGTATCGGCCATCAGCCGATGCCCCGACGGCCCCGGTTCTTGTGTAAAATGCTCCGGAAAGGGGGAGCACGCCTAATGCATATTTTGTTGAGCAACGACGACGGTTATTCCGCCCAAGGATTGATCGCCTTGGCGAACGCACTAGGGCGACAGGCACGACTGACGGTTGTCGCCCCCGAGAGAAATCGCAGCGGCGCGAGCAATTCGCTGACATTGGACAGACCCCTGCGCGTCAGCCGAACCGAGAGCGGCTTCATCAAGGTCGACGGCACCCCTACCGATTGCGTACACCTGGCCATCACGGGATTGTTGGAAGACGAGCCGGACATGGTATTCGCCGGCATCAATCACGGTTCGAACCTGGGTGATGACGTCATCTACTCCGGCACCGTGGCGGCGGCGACGGAAGGCCGCTTCTTGGGACTCCCGGCGGTCGCGATCTCTTTGGCGTCGAGCAATCCGCAGCACTTCGACACGGCGGCTCAAGTGGCGGTCACTTTGCTCAGACAGATCCAAGAGCACCCTCTGCCGTCGGATACTATACTGAATGTCAACGTGCCCGATGTTCCCTTGAGCGAACTCCGTGGCTTCCAGTCCGCTCGCCTGGGCCAGCGGCACAAGGCGGAACCCGTGATCCGGACGACCGACCCGCGCGGGCGCGAGATCTACTGGGTCGGCTCCGCGGGCCCGGAACAGGACGCGGGCCCCGGCACCGACTTTTACGCCATACGCAACAATTACGTGTCCGTCACTCCTTTGCAAATCGATTTGACCCGTTACGAAAGTCTTCAGCGACTGGCCGACTGGCTTCCGCGCGAGGTTGTTCCATGAACCGTCGTCTTCAGGGTATCGGCATGACCTCCCGTAGAACCCGGGAGCGCATGGTCAGCCGTTTGAAGGAACAAGGGATCGGCAACCAGTCCGTCCTCTCGGTCATGCTGGAAACGCCCCGGCATATCTTCGTCGAAGAGGCCTTCGCCAGCCGCGCTTACGAAGACACGGCGCTCCCGATCGGATTCAACCAGACGATTTCCCAGCCTTACATCGTGGCTCGCATGACCGAGCTGCTGCTGGAAAAAGGTCCGCTGGATAAAGTGCTCGAAGTCGGCACCGGTTCCGGCTATCAGACCGCCGTGTTGGCGCAACTGGTGAAGCGGGTCCATTCGGTGGAGCGCATTTATCCCCTCCAGCAGCGCGCCCGCCGCTGCCTTCAAGATCTCCACCTGCGCAACGTGCGCCTGAAACACTGCGACGGCGGCTGGGGCTGGGACGATTATGCGCCCTACCACGGCATCATCGTTACCGCCGCACCGTCCGAACTGCCCCAGCCGTTGCTGGACCAGATGGCGCGGGGCGGCGTCATGGTCATCCCGATCGGCGACGGACGCGAGCAGTTTCTGCAACGGGTCACGCGCATGGAAGTCGGTTTCCAAGTGGAAATCGTCGAACCCGTTAGCTTCGTGCCGCTGCAAGGCGGATTGCTCTAAAAGACAGGCCTCTCTTTAAGGATCTCCCGATGCACGAACTGATCAACTGGCTGGTGACCACCATCGGCGCGATGGGCTATACCGGAATTTTCCTGCTGATGGCCATGGAAAGCTCGGTTTTTCCCATTCCCAGCGAAATCGTCATGCCGCCTGCGGGCTATCTTGCTCAGCAGGGCAAGATGAATATGGCCTTGGTGATCCTCAGCGGAACGTTTGGCAGCCTCGTCGGGGCTTACGCCAATTATTTCGTCGCGCGCTGGCTGGGCAGGCCGCTCTTGATCAGATACGGCAAATATGTCTGGATTACCGAGGAGCATTTCAACCGCGTTGAGAAATTTTTCCTGTCGCATGGTGAAATTTCCACCTTTATCGGCCGTCTCTTGCCCGTGGTGCGGCATCTGATCTCCTTGCCGGCGGGCCTCGCGAACATGAATCATCTCAAGTTCACCTTTTACACGCTGCTCGGGGCGGCGATCTGGGTATCCGTGCTGAGCTGGATCGGGTATTTCATCGGCGAAAACCGGGAGCTGATCATGCGTTACTCCCGTCACGCCGTAGTTGACGTGATCATCTTCAGCATTCTTCTGGTAGGGATTTATATCGCAATCCAGCGACGAAAAGCCCGAAGCTAGACGCATCCATGAATATTCCCGCCTTTTCCTGTTCTCGCCTTCCTCGCATTCTCTTCGGTTCCGGCCAGTTCGCTGAACTGCCGGATCTGGCTCGATCTTATGGGCAAAAAGCGCTGCTCATAACCGGGGCACGCTCCTTCCGCTCGTCGCCACGCTGGAATTGGTTGGCGGAACGGCTAGCCGACCACGGCATGAGCTTCGAGCATCTGGCCGTCAGCGACGAGCCCACGCCGGAACTGGTGGACAATGCCGTAACCGCCTTTCATGGCCGGCATATCGACCTGGTGATCGCGATCGGAGGCGGCAGCGTGCTGGATGCGGCCAAGGCCATCGCGGGACTGTTGCCCCACGGCAATTCGGTCATGGATCATCTCGAAGGCGTCGGCCGCAACATTCCGTACACGGGGCCGGCCACGCCTTTTATCGCCGTGCCCACGACCGCCGGCACCGGCAGCGAAGCCACCAAGAACGCGGTCTTGAGCGTGCGCGGCGAGAACGGTTTCAAAAAGTCGTTCCGGCACGATGCCCTTGTCCCTGAATACGCGATCGTCGATCCCGAGCTGCTGGACACTTGCCCGCCGGATCTCATTGCCGCCGACGGCATGGACGCGTTCACGCAGTTGCTGGAATCCTACGTTTCCGCCCGCGCCAACCCGATGACCGATGCTCTCGCGAAAAGCGGCATGGAAGCATTTCGCGACGGCTTCTTCGCGGCCTGTAAAGGCGGCGACGAGGAACTGGCCCGAGCCGGACGCAGCGCCATCGCTTATGCCTCGCTCATGTCCGGCATCACCCTGGCGCAGGCCGGGCTCGGCTCCGTGCATGGACTCGCCGCACCGCTGGGCGCCTTCTATCCGATCCCCCATGGCCTCGCCTGCGGTACCCTGCTCGCCGAAGCCACGGCCATGAATATCCGCACTCTACGGGAGAGAGCGCCGGAAAGTCCGGCTTTAAGGAAATACGCCGGTGTTGCCGAACTGCTTACCGGCCACAATTTTAGAACCGAAGAGGATGCCTGCGCCGCGCTGATCGAACGACTGCACGATTGGACCGCACGACTCGATCTGAAGCGCCTCGGCGATTTCGGCGTGAAGTCGGCGCACATCGCCAAAATTGTCGCCAACGCCCGCGGCACCAGCATGCAGACTAATCCCGTCTTGCTGACCGACGGTGAAGTCGGAGAAATCCTGCTCGCCAGACTCTAAAGCAGATATGGCACATCATTATCTCGAACATCTGTTCAGCCCCGAGTCCATCGCCGTGTTCGGAGCCAGCGAGCTATCCGACTCGGTTGGTGCCCGTATCTACCAAAATCTTCTTGAAGGCGGCTTTAAAGGGCCGATTTATCCGATCAACCCGAAGTATCAACTGGTCCGGGATCAGGTGTGTTTCACCTCGATCGAGGACGTGAAAAATCACGTTGATTTAGCGATCATCGCCACGCCTGCCGCCACCGTTCCCCTCATCATCCGCGCCTGCGGCCAGCAGGGCGTCAAAGCCGCCATTGTGCTGTCGGCGGGCTTCGGGGAACAGGAAGGTGCCGGTCAAATGCTGGAGCGGGCATTGCTGGACGAGGCAAAGCATTACGGGATTCGGATACTCGGTCCCAATTGCCTGGGGCTCATGCGGCCTTCGATCGGCCTCAACGCCACGTTCAGCAACAACAGCGCACAGCCCGGCTCGCTTGCCCTCGTCTCCCAATCGGGAGCGCTCTGCACCGCGATCCTCGATTGGGCCAGCGCGCATCGCATCGGATTCTCGACCATGGTGTCTCTGGGCGCCAGCGCCGATGTCGGTTTCGGGGATATCCTCGACTATCTCGCCCTCGATCCGGAAACCCGCAGCATCCTGATGTACGTGGAAGGCGTGCGCAATGCCAGGCGCTTCATGAGCGGCCTGCGGGCCGCGGCGCGCATGAAGCCGGTGATCGTGATAAAGGCGGGTCGCCATGCCGAAGGCTCCCGCGCGGCACTGTCCCATACCGGCGCCCTAGTCGGTTCGGACGACGTGTTCGACGCCGCGCTGCAAAGGGCCGGCGTGGTTCGGGCAACCACCATCGAGCAACTTTTCGCAGCCGCTCAGCTCCTGGCGACCCAGCACCGCGTTAAAGGCGACCGTCTCGTCATCGTCACCAACGCGGGCGGGCCGGGCGTCATGGCAACCGACCGGGCTGTCGAGCAGGGCATCCGACTCGCCGAATTGAGCGGGCCAACCCTTAACAAACTGAACGAGGTGCTGCCCAAACAGTGGTCGCACAACAATCCCGTCGATGTCTTGGGTGACGCTACGCCCGAACGGTATCAGGCGGCTGTCGAGATCTGCCTGAATGACGAGAGCGTGGACGGCGCTCTGGTGCTGCTCACGCCTCAGGCCATGACCGACCCCACGTCAGCCGCCGAGGCCGTCATCCGCGCCGCCGAACCCAGCCACAAACCGGTTCTCACCTGTTGGCTGGGTAAAACCCACGTACAGGAGGGGCGCGAGTTATTTACCAAGCATCAGATCCCCACCTTCTCTAATCCCGAGAGCGCCCTCGAAGCATTCGGTTATCTGGCGGAATATCACCGCAGCCAGCAAATGCTAATGCAGGCGCCGGGGCCGTTGGCCTCGCACCAGCCGCCTGATCTGGCCGGCGCCCGCCTCATCATCGAGGGAGCTCTGGCGGAACGGCGGACGCTCTTGTCCTCGCTCGAGACCCGCGCCGTGCTGCGCGCCTTCGACATACCCGTGCCCCCGGCGCTCAATGCCCATTCGCCCAACGAAGCCTTGTCGGCGGCCGAATACCTCGGTTTTCCGGTGGTGCTAAAAATCCTGTCGCCGGACATCACTCACAAATCGGACGTCGATGGCGTGCGGCTTAATATCAGTAGCGCGCAGACGGTGCGGAATGCGTATAACGATCTGGTCTCGACGGTGCATGCCCGGAAACCGGACGCTCGAATCGAGGGTGTCACGGTCGAAAAGATGTACCGCAACCGTAACGGCCGCGAATTGCTCGTCGGCGTGGTCGACGATCCGATTTTCGGTCCCGTTGTGAGTTTCGGCGCCGGCGGTACGGCGGTGGAAATTCTCAGGGACCGAACGGTTGCCCTGCCCCCGCTCAACGAGCATATCGCTCAGACGAGGATCGGCCAGACCCGCGTGGCGCGACTGCTCGGGCCGTTCCGCAATCTCCCGCCGGTCAATCAGAATGCGATTGTGCAAGTGTTGTTGCGGCTTTCGGAGATGGTCTGTGAACTCCCCGAAATCAAGGAACTGGACATCAACCCGCTGGTGGCGGACGATCAAGGCGTATTCGCCCTGGATGCCCGCATCGTGGTGCGCGAGCCGCAGCCGGGACGCCGGCCTTATGGGCACATGGCCATCCATCCCTATCCCGGTCATCTGGTCAGACAGTACCAGCTCGCCGACGGCACCAACATCACCATCCGGCCGATCCGCCCCGAAGATGCGGAAATCGAGAAACGCTTCGTAAAACAGCTTTCTCCCGAGGCCAAGTTCTTCCGCTTCATGAACTCCTTACAGGAATTGAGTCAGGACATGCTGATCCGTTTGACTCAACTGGATTACGACCGCGAACTGGCGCTCGTCGCCATCGTTGATTCCGGGGCCGAAGAAACAGAGATCGGCGTGGCGCGCTATTTTACCAATCCGGATGGCGAGACCGCCGAGTTCGCTTTGGTGGTGGCGGACGAGTGGCAGCACCGTGGCCTCGGTACGCGGCTCATGTCCTGCCTGATCGACGCCGCGCGAGAGAGGGGGCTTAGATTGTTGGTGGGCGAGGTCTTGGCGAACAACGTCAAGATGCTCGGTCTGATGAAACGGCTGGCATTCGCCTGCCGCGCCAAAGCGGATGATTCCGCCATTGTAATGGTCGAAAGGCCGCTGTAATTCCGCCGGCGGATTTTTCAAGACACCCGCGAGTTTACTGCTAAAATCCCCCGCTTTTCGCCTTCGAGGTTTGCCGATGAACATCATCGCCCGCATCGCCGAGGAGCTCGGCGTCAGAGAAAGACAGGTCCAGGCGGCCGTGGACTTGCTGGACGAAGGGGCTACGGTACCTTTCATCGCGCGCTACCGCAAAGAAGCGACAGACGGCTTGGATGATACTCAGCTCAGGACCTTGGAAGTTCGGCTGGCTTATCTCCGCGAACTTGAAGACCGTCGGCAGACCGTCTTGGACAGCATCCGCGAGCAAGGCAAGCTGACCCCGGAGCTGGAGCAAGCCATCCTCGCCGCCGATACCAAAACCCTGCTGGAAGACCTTTATCTGCCCTATAAGCCCAAGCGGCGCACCAAGGCCCAGATTGCCCGGGAGGCCGGGCTCGAACCTTTGGCCGATGCCTTGTTGGGCGATCCGTCCCTGGTACCCGATACCGAGGCGCAGAAATACATCGATGCGGAGAAAGGCGTTCCCGACGCGGCGGCGGCGCTGGAAGGCGCACGGCAAATCCTCATGGAGCGATTCGCCGAACAGGCTGGGCTTTTGGCCGAGCTGCGCGAAAGAATTTGGAACGAGGGTATTCTCGCTTCAGCCGTAGTCGAGGGGAAAGAACAGGCCGGGGCGAAGTTCAGGGATTATTTCGATTTCGCGGAGCCCATCGCGAAGATTCCGTCCCATCGCGCGTTGGCGCTGTTCCGGGGACGCAACGAGGACGTGTTGGACCTCGTCTTGAAAGTGGGCAAGGATGAAGACGCCGCGCACATCGCCTCAGAAAGCCTAATCGCGCGGACTTTTGGCATTGCCGATAAAGGGCGGCCCGCGGACCGCTGGCTGTCGGACACGGTGCATTACGCCTGGAAAGTCAAAATCCTGACCCGCATTGAACTCGACCTCAAACAGCGCCTCCGCGAAGCCGCCGAAGCCGAGGCGATTCAAGTCTTCGCCAAAAACCTCAAGGACTTGCTGCTCGCGGCCCCGGCCGGCCCGCGCACCACCATGGGCCTGGACCCGGGACTTCGCACCGGCGTCAAAGTGGCGGTGGTGGACAAAACCGGCAAGCTGCTGGAAACGGCGACGATTTATCCCCATGTGCCGCAAAATCAGTGGGATCAATCGATTGCAGTGCTGGCCCGGCTGATCGAGAAGCATGGCGTGGAATTGGTCGCCACGGGCAACGGCACCGCGTCCCGCGAGACCGATCAGTTGGTAAGCGACCTCATCAAGCGCCATCCGAAGCTGAGCATCACCAAGGTAATGGTTTCGGAGGCGGGGGCGTCGGTCTACTCGGCTTCCGAACTCGCAAGCAAGGAATTCCCGGACCTCGACGTCTCCCTGCGCGGAGCCGTTTCGATCGCCCGCCGCTTGCAGGACCCGCTGGCCGAACTGGTGAAAATCGAGCCCAAAGCCATCGGCGTCGGCCAGTACCAGCACGACGTGAATCAGTCGCAGCTCTCCAGAAGCCTGGACGCCGTGGTGGAGGATTGCGTGAACGCCGTGGGCGTCGACGTGAACACAGCTTCGGCATCGCTCCTGCGCTACATTTCCGGGCTGTCCCAGAGCATCAGCCAGAACATCGTCGAATACCGCAACCAGAACGGCGCCTTCGCCAGCCGGGAAGACCTCAAAAAAGTGCCGCGCCTCGGGGAAAAAACCTTTGAACAAGCGGCGGGATTTCTCCGCATCATGAACGGGAACAACCCGCTCGACGCCTCGGCCGTGCATCCCGAGGCCTATCCGGTGGTGGAGCGCATCATCGGCACCACCGGCAAGGACATCCGAGAATTGCTCGGTAATGCGGCGTTCCTCCGGGGCGTCAACGCCGAAACCTATACTAACGAGCGCTTCGGCCTCCCAACCGTCACCGATATCCTGCGCGAGCTGGAGAAACCAGGCCGCGACCCGCGTCCGGAGTTCAAGACCGCGCAATTCAAGGAAGGCATCGACAAGATCGGAGACCTACAACCCGGCATGATGCTCGAAGGCGTCGTCACCAATGTCACCAATTTCGGCGCTTTCGTGGACATCGGCGTGCACCAGGACGGTCTGGTCCACATCTCGCACTTATCCGACAAGTTCGTCAAAGATCCCCGCGAAGTGGTCAAAGCCGGAGACGTGGTGAAGGTAAAGGTGCTGGAGGTGGATGTCCCCCGGCGCCGCATCGGTTTGTCGATGAAAAAGGATGCCGCAGCCGCACCTCGGTCGGAGCGCGATTCATCGAGCCTCGCGAATAGGACTGCTGATCCTAGAGCCAAAAAGCCTCGGCAGGAATCGTCTCCCAAACCTCAGAATGCGATGGCCGAGGCGATGGCCAAAGCACTCTTGAAAGGCGGCTAATTCCATTTTTCAATCTATAGTGCATTAATAATCCAAGACCAGGCGGTGATGGAATAGACGCGTGCGGGATCGTTTTCGAGATCTCGCAAGGCGTGCTCCAAGTGGTCTTCCAAAGCATCAAGGCTGTCAAAGACCCGG
>NZ_DASPLO010000084.1:0-1468 GCF_035627495.1 Methylocaldum sp. | reverse complement strand
CAGTTGCAAAAGCTATCCTTAGAATTTGAAGTGCGACCAACAAATCGAGGAGAACGACATGCAACCGACTCACGAGAACGATTTTACGCTGAATGGGATGTTGACGGTGGCGCTGGAGCTGGCCAAGGGCAGCTGGAAGATAGCGTTGCACGATGGAAGGCGGAGCAAGCCGGCGATACATACCGTCAAGCATGAACAGGCGGCGGGCCGCCTGGCCGAAGCGGTCGCGGTGATTGACGCCATCCGGCGGGAATGGCGGTTGGGCAACAGCGCGCGCGTGGTGGTGGTGTACGAAGCGGGGCAGGACGGCTTCTGGATCGAACGGGCGCTGCGTGGCCGCGGTCATGAAGTGCTGGTGGTGGACCCGGCGAGTATTCCGGTGGAGCGGCATGCGCGGCGCGCCAAGACCGACCGTCTGGATGCGCTGCGGTTGTTGACGGCATTGCGCGGATGGCTGCGCGGCGAGCGCGACCGCATGCAGGTGGTCCGGGTGCCGGCGCCGCAGGCGGAAGCGCACCGGCACCTTGCGCGCGAGCGTGGGCAGTTGCAAAAGGAAATCGGCCAGCACCGGGACCGCCTGCGCAAGCTGTTGCGCACGGTGGGCTGCTGGGACGAGGTGGACGGCACGCTCGCCGCACGCCTGGCGCGCGGCGAGGTGACGTGCCATGACGGCAGCGCGCTGCCGGCGCCCCTGCGAACGCGGCTGGAGCGGGAATGCGAACGGCTGGCCCTGGCGCACCGGCAACTGGAAGCGGTGGAAACGGCGATGTCGGAACAACTGCCAGGGGAAGTACGCGCGCGCATCGGGCATTTGCAGCAGCTCAAGGGCGTGGGACAGGTGGGCGCGACGCGGCTGGTGCTGGAATTGTTCTGGCGGGCCTTCGAGAACCGGCGCCAGGTAGGTTCGTGCGTGGGACTGGTGCCGCAACCGTACGACAGCGGGGAAAGCCGGGTGGACCAGGGCATCAGCAAGCAGGGCAACCGGCGGGTACGGGCACTGTTGATCGAGATGGCGTGGATGTGGCTGCGCTACCAGCCGGCAAGTGCATTGAGCACGTGGTTTGCGCAGCGCACGCAGGCAAGCGGGCCGAACAAGCGCGGGCGGCGCATTGCGATCGTGGCGGTAGCGCGCCGGTTGTCCATTGCGCTATGGCGCTATCTGGAGGATGGTGTGCTTCCCGCGGGAGCGGTAAAGAAGGCCCCCTAGGCCGCAAGCAACACAGCACAGGATGAGCGGATCGACGAACAGGAAAGGTTGAAGTGGACAAGCCCGTAACCCACCCTGGCTGCAGCAGCAGCCGACCCTAGTAGATGGGGCTTGCCGGAATCGAGGTCACCGACGCGCAACGCGCATGCAGGATTGGGCTGGGCCAAGGACCAGCGGATAGAAGGTGGTGAGACGCGAAGTCTCACGCAAGGATGACCGAGAGCTTGAACCGATGAAGCGAGACGACCGATGAAGAAACAC
>NZ_DASPLO010000083.1:0-24473 GCF_035627495.1 Methylocaldum sp. | reverse complement strand
GCGGTCGTAGGCGACCCACAAGGCATCGCGACCGGGCGTCGAGTCATTGTGGAGCCAGGTCCCGACCCCTGGTTGGGTCGGGACCGGTCGAACGCAGGAAGGTCGCGATTAAAGCGACGTTTGCGATTGGGACGGCCGGGGCGCCGAAGGCAATACCCGTCGCCAATTTTTGGCTCCTTTTGGAGACTGGGATGTCCCAAAAGGTTTCGTAAAAAATGGCGACGCAATCGTCTACATCTTCCAACCGGAATGAACCAGCCTGTCCAGATCGAAATACCGGGTTGAGTCGGCTCGAAGCGGAAGGCGTTGCGCTCCTGCTGTTCCCACCTCTGCTGGCCTTGGCGTGTTAATCGGCGTGCCCGGCGTCTCTAGAGCATTTTCCGGTTTGGTGTAGCGCCTCCAGGCTGCAGTCGGTCGGGAATCCTTTTCCGACACGACCGATCTATCGGCACAGGATAGCCGACCTACGACTGCTCCGATCACGGATGGTAGGCCGGGATAAGCCTGTCCTGAGCCCCGTCGAAGGGGCGCCAGCCGTTCCCGGCGAACAGCGGGAATGCCGGAAACGCGAAGCCTGTCCTGAGCGAAGCCGAAGGGCTTATTCCGGCCTACATTCCTACCTTTTGGGTGTGTGAGCGGCATTCCAATCCACGCCGCTAAACCGTGATGAAAAACGCTCTAAAGCCACATCCCAACCGGTCCAGTGACCCGAAACCCTGGTCCTCGTGCCGTGTGGGGCGTGGGGGAGAGGGGGCTACGACGCTGAAGACAGATACTGTCGCGACAGTACTGACGGCGGCGATTCGGGCAGAACTCAGCCTACGAGTGCCGCAAGGACGACTTATCCGTGGCTAACGGCGACCG
The DNA here is from genome assembly GCF_035627495.1 of Methylocaldum sp. Taxonomy (GTDB): domain Bacteria; phylum Pseudomonadota; class Gammaproteobacteria; order Methylococcales; family Methylococcaceae; genus Methylocaldum. The sequence continues at coordinate 23,609 of NZ_DASPLO010000083.1, read as the reverse complement.
CCACCCCGGGGGCCTCGGTCTTCCGAAGGAGCCTCTGGGGTCTTTCCTATTACGATGTCGAAATGCGCTACCAGCCCCCCGAGTCGTGAATCGTTGGCCGGCGTGAAATCGACCAAAACCGATTCGCGCGCCGCCTGGTCGCGGATCTCTTGGAGAACGAAATCCCGTTCGTTCAACGGATGGCCTTTAACGTACAGCTGTGTGGTCAGCATCCGCTGCTCGCCTTGCTTGACGATGACGTGGATGTGCGGCGCGCGCTGGATTCCGGCGGCGTAAGGCACGGGTTTGATGGTGCGGAAGTAATAGTCGCCTGTCGAACCGGTCAGAAAGCGCCCGAAACCCTGAAAGTTCTCGTCGCGCTGCTGGCGATTGGGACTCTCGGTGTGCAGATAGATCCCATTGTGGTCCACCTGCCAGATTTCAACGACGGCATTGGGAATCGGCTCTCCCGTGGGGCCAAGAATCCGGCCCGTGAGATGCGTGATCTCGCCGACCGCGGGCGTGATGGAGTCGTTGACGATCAGAAGGTCGTTGTCGGTGTCCAGGGGAAGCCGGTTCGGGTAGAACGGTCCTTCAGTCTGCCGTGGCGTTCGGGTCAGTTGTTCGGCAAACGCGCCGCGCACGGTAAACATTCCAGCCACCAGGGCGAGGCCTTGCAGAAACCGCCGGCGACCTTGGGTTGGATGTTCGAATTTCATGAATCACCACCGCACGGAAGTTTGATCGTTGAATGATTTGGACCCGGTCTTCGACCGAGGGGTTCACTCGCCCACGGTACGCCAACGCACTTGCCTCACCGGATCCCAAGGCGATTCCGCGGACCTCTGCCGCTATTCGACGCCGTAATACTTCGTCAGGTAATCCAGAATCACCGGAATATCGTCCTGGCTGATCGGCGCTCCCATGACTTTCACCATTTTGTCGATCGTCGCCTGCCAGTCGGCCTTCTTCATGAAGGGGGAGTTCATCGGGATGTAGTCGATGCTGTGGCACATGACGCAATTGGCCATCACGGTCTCGCGTCCCGCGCCTTCCTTGAGTTTGATCTGTTCCTCGTCCGCTAAGGCTGTAGCGGAAAAGGCAGCGACCAGCGCCAGCAGCAGAGTGTTGAGCATCTTCATGGCATGGGCACTCATGCGACCTCCACGGTGATCCGTTGCACCACGTTGTTGCGGTAACCCGCAGGATTGAAGATGAATTCATAGGGCTGGGTGCTTCCCTGCCGGTTCGTCGCCTTTGTCATGAGCACATATTTGCCGCCCTGGTGCGGAGTCAAGGTGTGGCGCCAGGCACGGAACGAGAAACGGCCATAGTCCTTTTCAAGCTGCGCCTCCTGCCACGCCCTGCCACCGTCCACCGACACTTCGACCGTTCGAATTCCGTAGCCCCCGTCCCACGCAAGACCCTCGATCGTCGTCGGTTTGCCGGCACGCAAATGCTGCCCCTCCTCGACGTTGGTCATGAGGGAGTTGACCAGTATTTCGGTGATCGGCGTGTTGGCCTCCCCTTCTTGGGAAAGGAATCGGTCGATGAGGGGGAATTTGCCCTTCGGTATCCGGTAAGCCGTACTCATCCAGAATCCCTTTTCCGGTTTCGGCATCGCGCTGATGGAAATCAGCTGTTTCATCCAGTAGGTCCCCTCCCAACCGGGCACCACCAGGCGTACGGGAAAGCCGTTCCAATGGGGCAGGGCCTCACCGTTCATCTCGTAGGCGACCAGTGTGTTCTCGTCGAGGGCTTTCCACAGCGGAAGGCTCTTGATGAAATCGGGCGTCTTGTCGATGGCCCCGTAATCGGCTCCGTCAAAGACGATTTCCAGCGCATCCGCCTTGAGCCCCGCCCTGGCCAGCACGTCCTTGAGGCGAGCGCCTTTCCAGCGCGCATTGCCCATGGCCCCGGCCCTCCATTGAATGCCGGGCACATGCGGATCGGAAAAGCCGCGGCGATTTCCGGCACATTGGCACACGGCAAACAACTCGACCGGCTCGAAGCTCCGCTTGAGCTGGTCCAGATTTAGCTCGAAGGGATGCTCCACCGAATCGCCCCCCACCTTGAGTCGCCAGGTTTCAGCGACCACTTGCGGGATATTGGCGAGATGCCAGCGCACGAAGAACTGGTCATTCGGCGTGATGACATCGCTGAAAGCCCTGACCGGCGTCTCGAAGTTCGGTGGTCGGTAGGTACGCTTGATGAGGGGCTTCTTGCCGGACAATGCCGCGAGCACGGCACCCTCCGTCGCACCAATTGGCAACTCACCGGCACGCAATGATCGCGGCACCAACAAGCCTGGCCCGGTCACAGCGAAGCCGCCAACCACACCTTTCAGAAAGGTCCGCCTGTTCAACATCTTATCCTCCGGTTTTTGGGGTCAAAAACATCTTATTCCCCGGATTCGACTAGGGTCTGTCCGACCGATCGAACCTTGCGGATTCGGACAAGTCGATCGGATCATGAGCCGAGATGACTTAACCGAAACGCTGATGCGAGTCCTGCCAAAGCTTTTAAGGAGCGAGTGGCGGATGCCCAAAGCCTCCCCGGTATGGCTTTGGCCCGGCGTAGCAGGACCGAAATCACCAGGAAACGTACTCCGCGCCGATTTCCGGCAAAGCTATCCTTCGCAAGACTCGGGAAGGTTTCGGAGACGGGGCCGATGTTTTAATAGGAACTTCATTAGCACCTGATTGAAAGCGTCCGGACGCTCCAGAGGCAGCATGTGCCGGGCATCGCGGATGATCGAAAGTTCCGCCTGCGGCATTCTGGCCACATAGGCCGCCTTGACAGTTATTGGCGTGTAATCCTGATCCGAAGTGATCACGAGGGTCGGGCAGTGAATGGCGTCGAGATGATCCACTACGGTCCATCCGATCAAAGCCTGCAGAGCGTCAAGGTAAGCCCGTGGATCATTCTCGGCCCACCGATCTATGAATAGCCGTCGGAGTTCCGCCTGTTCCGGCTTGGGGAAGAGACGCTTGCCCAGGACCTTTCCCATTTTGCGCATCCCCAGCAGCCGGACGATGAGTTTCCTTTGGACGATCCGCAGTCGTGCTCTGAGCGTGCGGAGGATGAATTCCGGTCCGCTATTGACAATCACCAGGCTCTGCACGAGTTCCGGGGCGCTGACGGCGAGCTGAAAAGCGATCATGCCGCCCATGGAGAGGCCCACCACGTGAGTCGGGCCAAGGCTGAGCAAGCGGATCAGTTCCGCCGTGTCCGCCGCAAACCTAAGAATGCTGTAGGGGCCGGGCGGCTTGTCCGATCGGCCATGACCGCGGAGGTCGAACGCGACCACGTGAAACTGTCGAGAAAAGGAAGCGAGCTGAGCTTCCCAATCCCGGATGCTGGAGCCGAGGCCATGGATGAACAGCAAGGGCGGGCCGTGCCCCAGGCTCTCATAATGAAGCTCTGCATCACGTATTCGAAGTCTGGGCATGCTCATTCCTTATGCGGCGAGTTCGCTGAGGTTGGCCTTAAGCGGCTCGGCCGGAGCCGATTAGCGGGCGATCCAGCCTCCATCGACCGGAAAGGCCGCCCCCGTGGTCGTCTTGGCCGCATCGCTGCAAAGAAAGGCGGTCCAGGCGCCAATGTCCTCAGGCGTCGAAAATTCGAGCATCGGCTGTTTTTCGCGCAGGAGCGCCAGTGTGGCCTCTTCCCGCGAAGTCCCCTTCTGCCGGGCCAAGTCCTCAATCTGCTTTTCGACCAGCGGGGTCAGCACCCAACCCGGGCAAATCGCGTTGCAGGTAATGCCGGCGTTGACCGTCTCCAGAGCCACGACCTTGGTCAGGCCCAGAAGGCCATGCTTCGCCGCCACATAAGCGGCCTTGCCCTCACTGCCCACCAGCCCGTGAACGGAGGCAATGTTGACGATCCGCCCCCAGCCGCGCCGCTTCATGCCCGGCAGCGCGGCTTTGATGGTATGGAAAGCGGCCGAAAGGTTGAGGGCGAGCACGGCCTCCCACTGCGCATCCGGAAATTCCTCCAGCGGCGCCACATACTGAATACCGGCGTTGTTGACCAAAATGTCAAGGGCACCGAAATCCGCCTCCACCGCTTGGATCATGCCGCGGATGGCCGCCGGTTGTGAGAGGTCTGCCGGGTAATAAACGGTTTTCACCCCATGAGCGCGGCTCAAGTGCTGAACCAAGCGCTCGATCTCCTCGAGCTCCCCGAAGCCATTCAAACCGATAGGGCAGCCCTGCCGGGCGAGCTCGGTGGCAATGCCGAGACCGATGCCGCGGGTGGACCCGGTGACCAGGGCTATCCTCCCATAGAGCATGATTTATTCTCCGCCGTTCCTTGTGGACGCCTCATCCATGGACCTCATGGTCTTCGTTTAGGTTCCGGGAGACCTCGTGCTTACAAGACGAGCTCCTGATAGTGATGCGGTCTCCAGCCTAAAACTTCCCGGTGGGAAAGGAAAGCAAAAGGCTTTTCACCGGTTCGCCGAGCCGTTACGGCTTGCCCTGCGAGTGTTTCCGGAAAAACCGCAGCATCTCCTCCGAGGCGCTGGGTCCCTTGGGGTCGGTATACGAACCCTGGGGGCTTCCGCCCGACCAGCCGTGGCCTGCTCCATGGACCAGCCATTGCTCCATGACGATCTGGCCGCTCGCGTCGTGATAGATGGAGTGGGTGTAAGAATGCCCCTGGGGCACCTGCCCCCGGTTCGCCGTGACCCGCAGTTTTCTTCCCGCGCCTGAGTGGACCGTCGCCCATTGCGTCAGCACCCGATCCCCATTGCCGGGGTGAACCGTGGTGTCCCGGTCTCCATGGAAGACGATGGTGGGGACGATCCGGAGGGCTTTCAGCGCCGCCGGGAAACCGCTTTCCCGTTGCAGTAGGGCGGCTGTTTCCCCCTGCTGCATGGCCGCGAACGCGGAGGGCAGGTCATGGGCGGCGCCGTAGGGGAGTCCGGAATGGACGCCGATGGCGGCGTAGAGTTCAGGGTAGTTCACTCCCATGACCATGGCCATCGCCCCGCCGGCCGAGAGTCCCGCCACGTAGACCCGCCCGGCGTTGATGCCGTGGGTGCGCACGATTTGGCGGGTCATATCGGCAATGATGGACGGTTCGCCATGATCCCGGTGCTGGTCGCCGGCCTTGAACCAGTTCCAGCATCGGGACAAATTGGCCTCTGACGCTTGCTCGGGGTACAGCACGAAAAATTCTTCCCGTTCCGCCAGGACATTCATGCGGGTGCCCGCGGCGAAGTCGTCCGGGTCCTGGGTGCAGCCATGGAGCATGACGATCAGCGGCAGGGCTTGCCCGTGGTAACCGCTGGGAATATAGAGCTTGTAGGCGCGGGTTCCGGCCGGGTTGGTGAAGGAACCTGCCATGAACTGCCCTCCCGCCTGAATGTCCGGGTGTGTCCGGCTCGGCTTGGCCATCATGGGTCCGAGTCCGGTTCGAAGGGAACGAAACGCAGCGTCGAAGGCGGACGACGGCGCGGATGCGCTCGCCGTGTGCCGGCTTCCATGCGCCGATTCCCCGCTGTCCGGTGGCGGCGTGAGTTGGGGAATGTCGTCGATGACGCGGAACGAGCCGTCGATCGGTTCCTGACCGGAAGAGTCAGAGGTCTTCGAGGACGTGTCGGGCGCGAAACCGCCCCGGAGCGTGCGTCGGATTAGGGTGGCGGCTTCATCGAGCCGGCCCGAGCGGGTGAGCCGGGTGGCTTTCGCCATCGCTGCATGCAGTGCGTCGGTCATAATTCAGGGTCTCCTCTGGAGATTGCAACAGCGGTAATTTTTCGGCAGGAGAAGGGCATCCGGTCCATGCGTTGGTCTCCACCGGCGAGGCGGGAAAACAGGGGCTAGCGGATGCGGCCGGCCAAGGCCGATTTGACTTCCGCACTAGCCCGCAAGGCTCCCAATACCGTGATCGACTCGATGGTGTCCAGCGCCAGCTCGGGAGAGACATCATCGGCGATGATCACCAGGCCCAGCACCTGGATTTGCAGCGTCTGTCCGGCCGTCCGTACCGTTTCCAGATCACGGCGGGTGTACTCTTGCAGGCCGAGCACCAGGGTCTTGCGGGCCACCGTTTGTTTCACCGCCTCGGCGTGGGCGGCGAGTTGATTGCGGATCGCGGTGCGAATGAAATCCGTGCGGTTGGAATAAAAGCCTTCCTGCACCAGCAAATCGATCTGCCCGAGATCCACGAATCCCAGGTTGATTGTAATCTTCTCGGTCTCGCCTGCCATGTCTTCTCTTTGCCATCTAATGACCATCCAATTGGATGGTAGACTACTCCGAAGCTGAGCGCTGTCAAGAGGAAATGCAGCAGTTTTCGAGATGAAGGAGCGCACGACAAGGCTGCCGGAGCCAATAGATATCCAACGAAAGGCTGCTTTGGGTCCAGGCCGTGTGAAAACCGAAAATGACTCGCCAACCCGATCAGCGATGCCCTCGGCCGGCGTGATTCCGGACAACGATATTCATCGTCTTGTGCCACGTAGATGAAATCTTGCTTGCCGAACCGCCCATCGGCCTTGCTGCCGGAGGTCAGCGAGTTGTTTTACACGCTTTTCCGGTCGGAACCGGTTAAACATAGTCAGGGGTTAAATAGCCTGTCCTGCGGAAGGGGTCTTTCCGTCGATCACGCCAAAGCCATACCCTTGAAACGGGACACAATCGTGAAGCCATGGTTCGATATTGAACGATCGAGCGCCGTTTAGTCCTGTTCTTGCTTCAAAGGCTTTCCGGTGGGATCGAATTCCAATTCGATCTCTTGCTGTCCATCCTTGATCTCAACTTCATACCCGATGATGGTTTCACCGGACTTCGTTATTCTCTCGACCTCCTTGATGGTCGCCTGAGGACGTTCCTTCTTGACCGCCTGTGAAATGACCTCCGGCAAATCCTTGCGGTCGATTTCTTCATGCTGCTCGACCAAAGTGCCGTCGGCGCTATAGATGAACTCGCGTTCCTTTCCCTGGACTTTGTACTCGAGTTCATAAAAGGGCATGCCTCCCCGCGTCTTCTCCTCGTATTCCACAGCCTTCGCCTCTGGATGGACCCTCTCGAAGGCTTCCAATACGGCCTTGGGCACATCGTTCTTGTTCAGTTCTCGCTCTTCGGCAGCAGCTTCAGCAAGATAGAAACTGCTGATTACGAGAGCGCTCAGCAACGCTTTTCCGCTCATAGACCCTCCTTTCCAGGCTTAGCGACAGATACCCATTCTTGCCTCACTTTTGACTGTGTGCATCAGCAAAGTTTCTAGAGCATTTTCAAATCTGATGTATGGGGGGCGGTATACTCCCGGCACGCAAAGGAACTCGCCCGTGGGGCGAGACCCGCTCCAAATTGAAGTGCCGCCAACGGCGGCTTCCTTTTATTCATGGGCCGCCTAATCTCCGAGAGCGATAGCCCAAGTTAATGCGATAGAGCCCAACGGTAAAATGCGCAGAGTCAGGCGCCGGTCTTGGCAATGGTCATGTAGATATGGACGTAATCCATGCCATGACCCATGGGGTTCTCACGCACCAGCGCTTCATAGGCCTCGTAGTAGCGATCGATGATGCTTTGGCGCTCTTCGGGCAATCTCTCCGGCGAGAGCGCGGCAAGAAAAGTACTCTCGGTCCATGAGCGCAGCGTCGGGATGTACTCGCCAGCAAAGCGAGCGGCGTCCCCGTGCTCGCGGAACTCGGCGGCAAACGGACACGGCACGATCCGGGTTTCACTCTGCTCCAGGCGCAGACCCGCGCGATATACGGCACTCGCAGCGTCGGTCAGCGGGCGCGTAAACTCCTCTACGGTCTTGTAGTACTGCGGCAGAGTCATCCGCACATATTCCTCACGGCTGATAACACCTTCGGCAACAAAGCGCTGCCATAGCCCGTTGAAGGTGTCGAACATGTTGACGCCGCCCGTGTTGCCCAAATATCGGCCGGCGTCGTCCTTGACGAAATTGACCAGCACCAGCCGCCCGCCCGGAATCAGCTCGCGCGCCCGCTGCAGCAGAATGGTTTCCCAGTCACGCTGCGCTTGCTCGGCGAAGGCGGCCAATTCGGCCCCCGAGGCGCCCACCGCCTGAATATGGTCGGTGATGTCGCAAGGCTTGCGGCTGAGCCAATGCATCGCGGTCGCCGAGAACCCGAGGTCGAGCGTGCCGGCAGGGAGTATCTGCCGGTAGAAGGACGTGGCCGAAGCAAACACGTACACGTCCTCGGCCTTGCTGAGATAGCTCGGAAGCGGGGTCAGGCCCTGGACGATGCGGAACAGGCTGTTGTAATCGTTGCGGGGTTGATCGGTGTAGATTACGGAGATCGGCCGGCGCCGCCGCCAGCGGGTGCGCACCGCGCCGATTATCTGTCGCACCAGGTCGAGCGATGTGCCGCCGTCGGCGCAGCCCATGTCGGCGAAGGTGAAGGGAATCGAGGCGTCCCTGTCCGGCAGGCGGGAGATCGCACTGACAACAAGCGGTGTCGCGCCGTCGATCACGTCCTTGGCGCCCTTGGTGGCGGTCGAATAGTAGCCGCCGCCCCGCATGGCGACGTTTACAGCATGCGCGGTGTTCTCAGCCATTGCTCCACTCTTGATCTGTTGGATTAAAACGCTATCGGTGATTGTACTCGGTCAATGAGGCCAAGGGTTCCAAGCTTTCCAGGACGAGCCGGTCGGCGAGCCCGAGGTCCACGTCTTCGACCCGCTCTATGGATTCCGACAGCCGATCGATGATTCGGGCCTCGATGTCCCCCCTGTTTTTGGCGACCGCATAGGGAATGCGGTGAAACATGACCATGGCGTAGCGGGGGATGAATCGCCCGGGATGGCGCTCTTCGAGCAGCCATTCGATGTGCTTCCGCAAGTGGAACTTGGGGTCTCGGACGGAATCCCTCATTTCCACGTAGTTTTCCAGCGCCATGTCGGCGATGGCTTCGGCGTCGGGTTTTCTCCGGGTTTCGAATTCGAGGTAAAGGCTTTCCAGGTCCTTGTGTTCATCGAGCAACCGGTCGAGAACGACGCAATCCTCGAAGGCGCAGTTCATCCCTTGCCCATGAAACGGAACCACCGCGTGGGCGGCATCGCCCAGGAGCAGCGCCTGGTCGGCGACATGCCAGGGAAAGCAGCGGATCGTGCCCAAGGTCCCGGTGGGATGGTTCAGAAAATCGTGGACCGGGTTGGCCATCAAGGGCAGCACGTCGGGAAACTCGGTTTCGAGGAAACGCAGGATGGCGCGTTCGTCCGTGAGCGTCCGAAAACTCACGGAGCCCGAATGGGGCAGGAACAGCGTTGCGGTAAAGCTGCCGTCCCGGTTGGGCAGGGCGATCAGCATGAAGCCGCCGCGGGGCCAGATGTGCAGGGCATTCTTTTCCAGCCTGGGGGCGCCGTCGGGTCCCGGCGGAATGGCCAGCTCCTTGTAACCGTGCGGCAGATGCTCGTCGCGGCAGTCGATGCCTTTCTGTTCGATCATGGCATGGCGAATGGCGGAGCCCGCGCCGTCCGTGCCGATCACGGTAGCGAAGGGCAGGGCGCGCCGGTTGTCGTCGCTTTCGCGACGGAGCAGCAGGCGGCGGTTTTCGAAATCCACCCACTCGCAGCCTTCGCCGAAAAAAAACTTGGTCCCGGCGGCTTCGGCCGCATCGAGCAGAATCTTGTTGAGCACGGCCCTTTCCACCGAAAAATGGACAGCGGATTCGTCCCTGCCGTAGGGCTGATAGAGTAGATTTCCCGCCTGATCGTGGATCATGCGGCCGGGCATCGCGACCAGGTGTTTTTCGATCTCCCGGTACAGCCCGACTTCTTTCAGGGCATGGATGCCGCGGGTGGACAGCGACAGGTTGATCGACCGGCCCGCCGGAATCCGGTGTTTGCGCATGTCCGGCAGGCGCTCGAAGACCCGGACGGGAAACCGCCGGCGGGCCAGGAATACGGCGAGCAGACATCCGGCGAGCCCGCCGCCGACCAGCGTGATTTCTTTAGTCCGCATGTGCAATCACTCCCTCGAGCCGATCCACGAAATCGAAGATTTCGGCGTAGCGGTTGTAAAACGGGACCGGCGCCACGCGGATCACGTCGGGCTCCCGCCAGTCGCAAACGATCCCGGAGGCGAGCAAGCTTTCGAACACCCGCTTGCCGTCCTTCAGCCTGAGCGACAGCTGGCAACCCCGTTCGGCGGGCTCGGGCGGTGTGAGGATGGCGATTCTGTCGCCGCAGCGTTCCTTGAGCAGGTGCTCCAGGTAGCCGATTAAGCTTTCCGACTTCGTCCGCAGCGCCGCCATTCCGGCCTGATCGAACAGGTCCAGGGAGGAGAGCAGGGGGGCCAGGGAGAGGATGGGCGGATTGCTCAGTTGCCAGCCCTCGGCGCCGGGCAGCGGACTGAATCTCGGCGGCATGACGAACCGGGTGGATTTGTCGTGTCCCCACCAGCCGGCGAAGCGGGGAATATCGAAGCGTTCGGCGTGGCGCTCGTGGACGAAGCAGCCCGCGACGGCACCCGGTCCCGCATTCAGATATTTGTAGGAGCACCAGACCGCGAAATCCGCGTTCCAGTCGTGCAGTCTCAAGACTAGGTTGCCCGCGGCATGGGCCAGGTCGAATCCCACCACGCAGCCTTCCTTGTGTCCTGCCTCGGCGATCTCGTCCAGAGCGAAAGCTTGTCCCGTGTAGAACTGAACGCCTGGCCACAGGATCAGCGCGATGCCGTCCCCCTCGCGCTCGATGAGTTCCAACAGGTCCTCGGCGCGAAGGATGGCTTCGCCCGGGCGGGCGCTGGCTTCGATCAGCGACTCCTCGGGATCGAAGCCATGAAAGGTGATCTGGGATTCCATCGCGTAGCGGTCCGACGGAAAGGCGTGTTCCTCGATGAGGATCTTGTGGCGCTCCGGCGTCGGACGGTAAAAGCTCACCATCAGGAGATGCAGGTTGACCGTCAGAGAGTTCATCGCTGCCACTTCGACAGGAAGGGCGCCTACCAGGCGGGCTAATTTCTCGGTCGCGAACTCGTGGTACGGCAGCCACGGATGATCTCCCTCGAAATGTCCTCGCACCCCCATTTGCGCCCAGGCTTCAAGTACCTCCTGCACGTAGCTCTGCGCCGATTTCGGCTGAAGCCCCAGGGAATTGCCGCAAAAATAAATCTCTTCCGTTCCGTTTTCCCGCTTCGGAATGTGGAAGCGGTTTCGGTATGAACCGAGCACGTCCGTTCGGTCGAACGCTTCGGCGAAGGATTTATGCGCTTGGGAGTTCACAAAGCCTCCACGGGAAAGATCAGAGGCCGGCTGGGTACCGCATCGCCCATGAACGGAGCGATCTGAAGATTGAGCAGGTAATAACCGTCCCATGCCTCGTCGGGCGCGAAGATGAATTCGGTGATCGTCCGGAAAGGCGCTTTGCATCGGTTCAAATCATGGCTTCCGGGCGGCATCTCCCAAAAGAGCCGGTGATTCGAAAGCCTTCCCCCATCCTCCATGCGGTCGACGGACGGCATATCCACCAAAAGGTGCTTTACGCCGCGGCGGACGATTTCCTCCATCGCCTCATTGGAAAAATAAGGCGCCGTGACGTACCGCTGTGTTCTCTTGGCCGGTAGATTGGGAAGCGTGCGGATGACGAGAGCTCGTTGAAAATCCTCATCGTCCAGCGTTTTTAGCCTTTCGATGAGAGTCCTCCGGGTAATGAGAGCGTCATCTTTCTCTTTGCCGGGGATATAGCTTTCCGAGCAATCCACGCCTTGTTCCGGTTCGACGGAAACCAGGACGGCCGGAATCCAGGCGTCCTTCAGAATTTCGGTAACCGACAGGTCCTGATCCACGATATGGCCCACGCATTCGGTATGGGTTCCGTGGCAATGGGGAATGAATTGGCATACCCTCACATTGCAGCTGCCGTCACGGCGGGTGTCCCCGACGAACCACGCGTTCTCCACCGTCTGCACGCTGGCGGGCGGTACCCCGAAGGCGCTGAGCCCTTCGGCGTCAAAATCGATGGGAATGGACAGGTCGAAGTGCTTCGCCGAGTCGCTGCGGAAGATCCGTCTTCTTCCGATATGAACGTTTATAGCGGCCATCTGGGGTATCGAGGTGATTAATACCATTAAAAAGTAAGCCCTATACTCCGTCTCCCTTTGGGGAGAGCGGAGCGAGGGGGGCGAAGCCGTTGGGGTGAGGGAGATTTAAATGGGATTTCTTCATTATTTTCGGTCCTATCGTCTCGGCGACAGGCTGTTTGTAAGGAAGAAATCCTTGCTTTTATCTCCTCACCCTACCTTCTCCAATCGCAAACGGGCCTTCAGTCGGCCCCTTCCAATCGCAAACAGTCGCTTTAGTCGCGACTCTTCCAATCGCAAACGGCATCTCCGGGAGCGCCGGAGCCGCCCTTCCAATCGCAAACGGTCGCTTTAGTCGCGACCCCTTCCCGGAAGGAGAGGGAACAGAATGTAGTTTTACTTTCCAGGCCATATAAAGTCTTCTGGTTTCAGGCCGAGCCACTCCAGGGCGGTCCCGTGAAATAATCGCTCTTTGGTGGGTTGCGGCAGATTCATCTCGTCGATCATCTTGCCGGGCCGGAGCTCTCCCAGCGGGAACGGATAGTCCGAGCCGAGGGCGATAGACTTCTCGCCCAAAAGATCGATCAGGCAATTCAGAAGGCGTGGATCGTTAACGCACGAATCCACATAAAAGCGCCCCAGGTATTCGCTCGGCCCTAGGCGATTGTCCACGGCGCAAAGATCGGGACGCACCTCGAACCCGTGCTGAATGCGGCCGAGAGTCCCCGGAAACGCGCCGCCGCCGTGGGCGAACGCCACCCGAAGGCGGGGAAACCTCTCGAAGACACCGCCGAAGATCATTGAGCAGATGGCCAGGGAGGTTTCCGCGGGCATGCCGACCAGCCAGCTCAGCCAGTACTTCTTCATGCGCTCGTTGGCGAGGATATCCCAAGGGTGCACGAAGAGAGCCGCCCCCAGGTCCTCGGCGGCCTCATAGACGGGGAACAACAGGTCCTCGTTCAGATTGAAGCCGTTGACGTGGGTGCCGATTTCGATGCCGGCCAGTTTCAGATCCCGAACGCAGCGTTCCAGCTCCCGGACGGCGAGATCCGGCGCTTGCATGGGCAGGGTGCCCAGCCCGACGAAGCGTTTGGGGAATTCGGCGACGACGCCGGCGATGTGGTCGTTCAGCAGTTTCGAGAGATCGAGGGTATCCGCCGGTTTCGCCCAATAGGAAAACATGACCGGTACGGTCGAAAGCACCTGAACCTGCACGCCGAACTCATCGCAGTCCCGCAACCGGGTCCTTGCGTCCCAGCAATTGCTTTTGATCTCCCGGAAGCATTCGTCATCCCTGAGCATCCGCGCACAGCCCGGCCGGTAATGGTCGAGCTGAACGAATCCGCCGTAGCCATACCGATCGCGAAGATTGGGCCAGCTCTTCGGCAGGATATGAGTATGGATGTCGATCTTGAGCATGTTTATTTTCCGAGCGCCGAATAATGAGCCTTTTTCAAACTCTTTCCCTTTTGAGAACCACCGATCTTGCTCCCTCTCCCTCCGGGCAGAGGTATCTACATAAGTCGATCAAAATAAGGAATCGCTGCGCGATGACTTTATTTGAGTGTGGGTTCTCGGACCCACGGCCGAGCTACTTTCTTTTGCGCCGCCAAAAGAAAGTAGCCAAAGAAAAGGCGGCCCGGTTGCCGCTTGATCCTTGCGCTCCTCGCTTTCGGCCGGGGTCGCCAGAAGGAGCATCCATGCTCCTCTGGCGACCCCGGCCGAAAGCTCCGGTGCTCGGCGCGGCAAACGGGATTTAATACAACCCGGAAACGGTATTTCCGGGTTCGAAAACTTGTGTAGATACCCATAGCCTCCGAGAGAGGGAATTAAAGCCGTTACTATGGATGCAGCGAATGTACTTAGGGAGCCTCCATCACCGTTCCGCACTTATCGCAGGTCCGGTTTTCCACGTTGGAATAGAAGCGCTCGAAAACCGGTGGGAAGTCCTTCTCGATGTTTTCGAGGTGGAAATACTCCTCGTAGAGTAGATTCGAGCAGTTATCGCAGTACCACAGGAGACCGTCCTTTTCCGTAGGCCTTCGCTTCCGCTCGATGACCAGCCCCACTGTGTCGGCGAAGCGCTGGGGTGAATGGGGAATGCGCGGCGGCAGCAGAAAGATATCGCCTTCCCGGATGTGGATGTCCTTGGGTTTTCCGTCCTCCATGATTTTGAGGATCATGTCGCCTTCGAGCTGGTAGAAAAACTCCTCGCCTTCGTCGTAGTGATAATCCTTGCGGCGGTTGGGGCCGCCCACCACCATGACGATGAATTCCGCGTCCTCGAACACCAGTTTGTTGCAGACCGGTGGCTTGAGCAGAGGGCGGTGTTCGTCGATCCACTCACGGAAGTTGAAAGGCTTGAGTTCTCTCACGGCAATTCTCCATTCTCATTCTATGGTCGCGATGCACTTCAACTCGATGGCGATGGGGGTCGGCAGCCTCGAGACCTCGACGGTCGTCCGGCAGGGCTGATTGGTCCTGAAATATTCGGCATAGAGCCGGTTATAGACGGGAAAATCCTTTTCCATATCGGTCAGGAAAACGGTAACGTCCACCAGCTTGTCCCAATGAGAGCCCGCCTCTTCCAGGATCGTGCGGACGTTTTCGAAGACCGAGCGGCACTGCGCTTCGATATCGTAGGCAACGATTTTCCCGTCTTGGTCCAGTTGAACACCCGGAATTGCCTTGGTGCCGCGCTTTCTCGGCCCAACTCCAGAAAGGAACAAGAGATTTCCCACCCGCCTGGCATGGGGATAAAGGCCCACGGGTTCCGGTGCTTTCTCCGAGTCGATACGCTGACTCGTCATGCGAGCTATCCTCCGAGATAAACGCAGACGTTCTTGGGTTCGGTGAAAAACTTGAGTGCCTCGAGGCCGCCTTCCCGGCCCACGCCCGATTGCTTCATGCCGCCGAAAGGCGTTCGGAGGTCCCGGAGCAGCCAACAGTTGATCCAGATCACCCCTGAATGGATCCGGTTCGCCAGGTGATGGCAGCGGTTGACGTTTTCGCTCCAGACCGTGGCGGAGAGCCCGTACATGGTGCTGTTGGCGTATTCGACCGCTTCGTCTTCGCCATCGAAGGGCATCAGGGTGACCACGGGGCCGAAGATTTCCTCCTGATTGACCCGGCAGTCCGGCGAAAGCCCTTCGATGATCGTCGGCTCGACGAAGAAGCCATTCTCGCAACGGCCCTGCAGATGCACCTGCTTGCCTCCCGTCAGAATCCGCCCGCCTTCCGTCTGAGCCAGATCGATGTAGGACAGCACCTTGCGGAGGTGGTTTTCGGAAATGAGCGCGCCGACATCGCTGTCTCCGCTCAAGGGATCGGCCACGCGCAGCGCCTGGGTTCTTCGCAGAAGTTCGTCCCGGAATGTTTCGTAGATCGGCCGTTCGACGAAAATCCGCGATCCCGACAGACAGATCTCGCCCTGATTGAAAAAAGATGAGCGGACCGTGGTGCTCACGGCGCGTTCGAAATCGCAATCGGCAAAGATGATGTTCGGATTCTTGCCGCCCAGTTCCAGAGAGAGCTTTTTGAACTTAGGAGCCGCGGTTTGGGCGATCCGGGCTCCGGTTTGGGTACCGCCGGTGAAGGAGATGGCTTCGATGTGCGGATGCTCGACCAGGCTTTGGCCGACCTTGGCGCCGGTGCCGTGGACGATGTTCAGAACCCCCGGCGGAAGCCCCGCTTCCCGGCAGATTTCCGAGAGGTGAAAAGCCGTCATCGGCGTCAGCTCGGAGGGCTTGGCTACGACCGTGTTTCCCGCCGCCAGCGCGGGCGCCACTTTCCAGGTAAAGAGATAAAGCGGGAGGTTCCAGGGCGAGATGCAGCCCACGACCCCGAGCGGCGCGCGGAGGGTGTAATTCAGCGCCTGATTTCCCATGGCATGGGATTCGGAAAAGAAATGCTGAATGGCGGAACTGAAAAACTGGAAATTGGCGGCGGCCCGAGGGATATCGACCTGGCGCGCTGCGCTCAAGGGCTTTCCGGCATCGACCGATTCGGCGCGGGCGAGCGCTTCCGTCTTGGCTTCGATGAGATCCGCGATCCGGCGCAGCAGCCTCGACCGCTCTTCCAGCGGCGCGTCCGCCCAGGTGGGAAACGCTTTCTTCGCGGCGGCTACGGCTAGGTCGATATCGGCGGCATCAGAATCCGGCACTTCCGAGTAACAGAGGCCGGTGGCCGGCTCGATGTTTTCGAGATAGCGGCCGGAGACAGGTGGAACGAGTTCGCCGGCGATGTAATTCGCGATCTGTTGCATGTTACAAGCTCATCGTACGTCCCCCATCGACGGGCAGGTTGATCCCGGTAATATAGGAAGCCAAGTCGGATGCGAGAAAGCCCGCCGCATAGGCGATTTCTTGGGGCTTTCCGAAACGCCCCAGCGGAATCGAGCGTTTAGTTTGTTCGACCACGTCCTCGATGGGTTTGTTCGAATTCAGCGCTTTGGCTTCCATAATCGACCGGAGCCTCGCCGTCTCGGTCGCTCCCGGAAGGATGTTGTTCACGGTGATGCCGAAGGGCGCGAGCTCTCCCGCCAAGGTTTTGGCCCAGTTGGCCATGGCGCCGCGCACCGTGTTGGAGACGCCGAGTCCCGGAATCGGCTGCTTGACCGAGGTCGAAACGATATTGATGATCCGGCCGAATTTTTCGCTCTTCATGCCGGGGAGGACAGCTTGGACGAGGATATGGCTGCAGATGAGATGCCGGGTGAAGGCCTCGGTGAATTCCTCGATCTTGGCCTCGTACAGAAGCCCGCCCGGTGGGCCGCCGGTGTTGTTGACCAGGATGTGAACCGGGAGCAGCTCCGGCAGGCGTTGTTCCAAAATCTGCTTCAAGCGATCGGGATAGCCAAAATCGGCCACCATATAGGTGTGTTTTTGCTGATGCGCGGTGCTGAGCTCGCCACATGCGATCTTCAACGCCGGCTCATTGCGGGCGAGGAGAATGACTTCGGCACCCTGATCCGCAAAATGCGTGGCGATGGCCCTGCCAATTCCCTGACTGCTGCCGCACACCAGAGCCCGTTTTCCTTCCAGCAACCGCATCGTGCTCGCTCCGCCGGTTTTCTACAAACCTTACACGGAATACTTAGTATGCGCCATACGCTCGTTCGCTCGACTCTTTCCTTCCCATGGTAGGGTGGGTTAGACGCGCATACCCAAAGGCCTACAAATTTCCCGCGGCCGTCGTGCGCGTCGTAACCCACCAGGGCGGCATTCCCCTTTCCGGTGGGTTACGGTGCGCATCCAAGCCAGCGGAAAACGGAAAGGCACTCCTCATGCGCACCTAACCCACCCTACGAAATCCCGGCTTCCGTAACCGACCGAGCAGTAGCTTCTTGGACACCCTCTAACCTACAGGCCCATTCCTGGTCTAACCAGTCAACGAGTTCATCCGTCATGACATCCGAACCGTCTTCAAAACTCTTGACTCTGAGCCGGGTGCTCGAAGGAGAGCTATTGACCGATCGGCTCTCGCGCCTGCTCTATGCCACGGACGCCTCGCCCCACCAGAAGATGCCTCTGGCCGTGGCGCGGCCGCGGCACCGGGACGATTGTGCGGCGCTGATGACATTCGCTGCCCGCGAACGGCTCCCGCTGATTCCTCGCGCGGCCGGGACCAGCCTGGCCGGGCAGTGCGTCGGTGATGGCCTGGTGATCGATTTCACCCGACATATGAACCGGATCCTCTCGATCGACTCCGAACGGCGCCGAGTACGCGTTCAGCCGGGCGTGATACGCGACGATCTCAACGATGCGCTGCGCCCGCTCGGGCTGATGTTCGCCCCCGATCCTTCCACCTCCAACCGCTGCACGATCGGTGGCATGTTCGGCAATAACGCCTGGGGCAGCCATGCCTTGCGCTACGGCACGACTCGGGATCACGTGTTGTCCGTTGAAGTCATTCTGAGTGGCGGCAGCGTGGCCCGGTTCGAATCCGTTACCGACGAACAGCTTCGGAAAAAACTGGCGCTCGACAATCTGGAAGGACGGATTTACCGCGCCGTGTTTCAGGCGATCGACCGTCACCGGACGCTGATTCTTGAGCGCTTTCCCTGTCCCGACGGCATTCCGCGCAATGCCGGCTATCCCTTGGACGTGCTGGCGCACGGGCAGCCTTGGGAGCCTCGGGGTCCACCTTTCAATCTGACCCGATTGCTCTGCGGCAGCGAGGGGACCTTGGTCCTGGTCAGCGAAATCGAAATCAAGCTCGTGCCGCTGCCCACCAAGCGCCGCTTGGTTTGCGTCGAGTTCGACAGCTTGCCGCAAGCGCTTTCGGCGGTTGCCGTGGTGCTGGGCCATAAGCCCTCGGCGGTGGAATTGGTGGACCGTCATATCCTGACGCTCACCAAGACCAATCTCGAGCAGCAACGCAACCGGTTCTGGATCGAAGGCGATCCCGCCGCCGTGCTGCTGGTCGATTTCGTGGACGAAACCGGCGATGGGGTCGACGCCGCGGTCGAGAGTCTGATGACCGAATTGCATACGCGGAACCTGGGCTATGCCCGGAAAGTACTCGATTCCCCGTTCCGAGAGCGGGCGCTGGCTCTGCGCGCAGCGGGATTGGGCCTGCTCATGGGCATACCGGGTTCGGTAAAAGCCGTCACCGGCATCGAAGACACGGCGGTGGCGGTCGCCGATCTGCCCGCTTATGCCGAGGCGGTGCTCTCGATCATGGCCAGTCATAGCACCGATTGCATCGTCTTCGGTCCGGCCGGATGGGGCGTGCTGCACCTCCGTCCCTTGCTCGATCTGGGCAGTCCGGATGGTCGGCGTCTTTACGAGCGTATCCTCGAAGAAGTGTTCGAACGGGTGATCCGCTTCGGCGGCACGATCAGCGCCAAGCATGGCGACGGCCGCCTGAGAGCGCCCTATTTAGCGGGCATGTTGGGCGACGAGTTGTATGAACTCTTACACGGGATCAAAGCCGCCTTCGATCCACAAGACCTTTTGAATCCGCACAAGATCTTCGATCCCCCGCCTTTGCTTTCGGATTTGAGAGCGCATGAGAACGGGAAACCAGTTACCACCTACTTCGATTGGAGCCGCGAAGCCGGCTTGAAGATCGCCGCGTCGAGGTGCAACGGCGCCGGGGCATGCCTGAAGAGCGCCGGGCGCGGGACGATGTGCCCCTCCTATATGGCGACACGGGAGGAAAAACACGGCACCCGCGGCCGAGCCAATATCTTCCGGCAGGTCATGGACAGTCCCGAGCCTTGGACGGCGACAAACCGCGAACTTCTGCGGGAAGTCCTCGACCTTTGCCTCGCCTGCAAGGGCTGCAAGTCGGAGTGTCCGGCCAACGTGGATATGGCCCGCATGAAAGCGGAATTCCTGCAGCAGCATTACGACCGATCCGGCGTGCCGTGGCGGTCGCGGATCGTGGGGAACTTCGATCGGCTCAGTCGGATCGCCGGCTTTACGCCCGCTCTGTCCAACGCCGTGCTGGCGCGGCCGTGGGTCAAATCCCGGCTGGGCTTTCATCCGGAGCGTCCTTTGCCGCCGCTCGCCGACGAACGTTTCAGCCGATGGCTGAAGCGGCGGCGTGCGACCGAATCCGCCGGCCGGCGGGGAAACGTCCTGCTGTTCAACGATCCCTTCACCGAATACTACGAGCCGCGATTGGCTATCGCGGCCTTCGAGGTTTTGGAACGGCTCGGGTTTCGCATGGCGGCAACGCCCTGTCTCGAATCCGGGCGGATACAGATCAGCCAGGGTCTCTTGCGCGCCGCGCGGAAACGGCTGAGCCGGGCCGTCGAGCGACTGTATCCGTGGGCGGTGACGGGCCGCTGGATCATCGGCCTCGAGCCTTCGGAAATCCTGACCTTTCGTGACGAAGCGGCGGATTTGCTGCAGGGCGAGGAGCTCAGGAAAAAGGCGCGCGTCGTGGCGGATTGCACCCTGACCTTCGAGGAATTCATCGATCGGGAGATCGGGCGGCTTAACGAAAATCCGTTCGGCGATGCGCTGACGGGCAAGACCCTGCTGGTGCACGGTCATTGCCACCAGAAGGCGCTGCTCGGAATGCAGCCGCTCGTAAAGGCGCTGTCCTTGATTCCCGGCGTCGAAGTTCGGCCCATTCCCTCCGGCTGCTGCGGCATGGCGGGCGTTTTCGGCTACGAACAGGAGCACTACGCCGTCTCGCTGGACATTGCCGAGCTGGTACTGTTTCCTGCCATCCGCGAGGCTGGAACCGATACGCTGATCGTGGCTCCCGGCACCAGCTGCCGCCGCCAAATCACCGACGGGCTCGGGGTGCGGGCCTATCATCCTGTTGAGGTGATGCATATGGCGATGGGATTGCCATGAAAATACAAGTTTGTGGGAGTGGCTCCCTCGACTGAGCTCAGCATGTAGGACGTGCTTCATTCATGGTGCTGAAATTTGCTTTGTCCAGAGCTTCCCTAAGCAGTCGCAGCGTTCTCTGATACTGCTTCCAGGGGCGACTGCTGAACCAAAAAGCCCGGCATGGTCAAAGAGATCAAACGACCGAATTTGTATCCGTGATTTCGGCAGGGCGGTATCACTCCCTCTGAGCTGAATAAAACCTCCCTGCGCCTGTGCCCATGGCGAGGAAGGTAATCCCATGAAAGAACTGGTGGAAGGTTTTCACAGGTTTCAGCAGAGCCTCTCGAAGTCAGAAAGAGAGTCATTCAAAAAGCTGGCGGGCGGGCAGAATCCACTCGCTCTTTTCATTACCTGCTCAGATTC
The DNA here is from genome assembly GCF_035627495.1 of Methylocaldum sp. GTDB lineage: Bacteria > Pseudomonadota > Gammaproteobacteria > Methylococcales > Methylococcaceae > Methylocaldum. The sequence continues at coordinate 2,913 of NZ_DASPLO010000083.1, read as the reverse complement.
GCGTATCGACCCGAACTGGATCACACAGTCGAAACCGGGCGACCTGTTCATCCTGCGGAATGCGGGGAATATCATTCCTCCTTATGGGGCTAGCGGGGGAGGGGAGGCGGCCACCATCGAGTACGCCGTCGCTAATCTGGTGAACGGGAGTGAGATAAATGATTAGGAAATGATGAGATAAATACTGGAAGACACTGGAAGAAGAAGGACAAAAACGGAAGGTCGATAAAAATATATTTTACAGTGTGAAAATGAAAACAGCGGCCTTGGATGAGAAGAAAATTACCACAAATAATTTTTGTAGAAGTGACAATCCGACCGGACAAACCTTGTCAAATTTGAACTACAGCCCCAGACCCTAAACCGCTGTTCACAGGTGAGTAGAACTGACGCCTAGATCGCATACACCTGGCACTACGTAGCGACTTGCTTGAACTTAACCTTGTGGCGGGCTGTCCGTTTCTTCCACTTCGTTTTGAGCCACGTCCCATAAGAGGGCATATTCAGGTACAACTGCTGCGTCAGGTCGGCCAGCACGCGCAAGTTGTCCGCTCTGATCCATCCAGGTTCGATGAGCTGAGCGTGCCGGCCCCCGATTTTTTTCCAGGTCTCTTCGAGAGAGAAAGGGACAAATAACTCCGTACCCGTCAGGACAATCACTGGCGCTCGCGTCTGTCTTCTCTCTCTGACATATTCGCGTCCCCATTCCGCCAGCTTGGCGATACGGCTAACTTCGTCCGGCGAAAGCTCATCTGCCCGCTTCATGGTCGAGAAAACAATAACGGCGCCAGGGAAGCGGACGGCCAATGTCTTCATTCTCTCGACATCGTCCGCTAGAAAGGCATCCCTACCGAAGCTCTTTGCTTCGCCGAAGATGATCTCGGTGCGATAGTCGTTGCCAAGGAATTCCTTTCGTTGATACCAAAGGATGAAGTCTGATTCCACCTTGTTCTCGGGACCCAGTTCGAGTTCCTGACCGCCCGACCATGTCACAGCGGCCCGACCAGGCTCGCCTGCGATCTCCGAGAAGAATCGAATCGACAGCGAAGCCGCATAGCCACCTTTGGCATAGTCGGGCAGTGCAAACGGGCCAATTAGCCTATAGGCCCATCTTGAGTTGCAGCTGTTGCTAGGATCAATAATTGGAAATCCGAATTGTCGCAAGCACAGACTGCAGTTCATCTGGTAATCCAATTGCCGGAGCGAGTACCAGCTCCAACTCGAACATTTTGTGCACTTCAACTCCAGACCTAACTCGACAGCATTCCGCTCGACAAGCGTCTCGAAGTTTCCTCCTCTCCAGGTGTCATTCTTGATGGCGTTGTTGATTCGGTTCTTGAATTCGTGATGATGGGCGCTTCGAGACATGGGTCTGCGCGAAATCTCATTCAACAGCTTGACGATGCCTGCGTGCGCAAAGCTGGTTACGCCCCAGAACCCGCCCATCGTCTGGATAATCTGCTGCGTGGCTCGGCCTGCATCTGACAGCACTGCCTTGATGCCATATGTCTTGAGCCACTTGTTGATGGCTGTAGTACCGTCCGGTATTTCCCATCGTTCGGGGATACTCCTGTACTGTGGGAAAATCACGAAGCCTTCGGTCGTTGGCAGGAGGGTGTCACGGATCAGACTGAATTTGGGATATGTGGGGTTTTTGTAGTCGCACGGAAAGACTGTCGCGATCTGGTCCTTGTGAGTCCAGTCATGTAGTCTCACGACATTGGCCCATCTGTTCTTGTTGCCGTATTCGTCCGCAAACTCGGGATGCAAGCAGTCAAAGCGGATCTCCGGCTTCTCGGTAATGAACGGTATATCGAATGTCTTTTCTGCCGCGGACAGTGTCGGCCGACCCTCTCGGATCGCGAAACCTGGCGAGGGACGCCAGATCGACGGATACGAGGTCTGCAGGACGTTGGCATCAGCCACATTTACGCGGAAGTAATCCCTGTGAATACGTTCGATGTCGTGCGTAGGGATAGACCTGGCAAACATTACTGTGGCATGAATCATGACTCCGTTCGGATTGCCGGGCAAAGGTCTGTGGTTCTCGACAATGAACTCCTTGCAGTACTCAGAGAGGTCTTCAAGCCATTGCACCGGAACCGGAACGACCTGTCGCCTGATGGCCCGGAGATTCCAGTAATCTATGAGGTCTCTGGATTCGAGTGCGTCTAGGACGAAGAGTGCGGGATCCCGATGATGGTCGTGATAATCAACTTCGATCTTCGAGTGCCCCAAACGCAAGGCCGATGTGAACCCTGATCTATACAGCTCGGCAAGCGATGCGCCATTGAGCGAGACCTCCTTCGGCCCGAAGGCGTCTTTGAAAGCTTGGCCCAGATATTTCAGATCCGGCTCAGGGGGAAACGCACCAAAGACGCATGCGCTGAACTTGCTGAAAGGCTGTTTTTTAGCGGTGACATCGATAATGTTATGCTCGTGTCGACGGGCGAACTGAAATTCCTTGCGATAAAGATCACGATAGAGCTCGAATACATTCAGGCCATGTCCGCTCCAGTCCTGATCGTCTTCTCGTGTCAATATGCTCGAAAGCTGGAATATCCGATCCTGATCAAATCCAAGTCCTTCAGCCAATCCCGCTTCAGCTTCGACGATGAAATCGGGTTCAAAGAAATCGAGATATCTGTTGATGATCTGGGCCGCCGTTTCAAACCGAAGGTTGTCACGGTCCCACCACTTAGGAATCTGCCTGAAATAAGGAATAACCGGATTGTACTTTCCTCCCCACAGACATGTATTGATCCGGAATATCGAGTTATGCTCGAAAGTTGTGGATGAGGGGCTGAGGTAGGCGGCGTATTCTGGATGGTCTTCGAGGTCATCCATTCCTGTTGAGAGGAGCGAATACGCCATGAGTGAAGATAAGGTCATTCGGTTGAAGAGTCCAGGGAC
>NZ_DASPLO010000082.1:0-3095 GCF_035627495.1 Methylocaldum sp. | reverse complement strand
GACTTCAGCCCGAGGATGCGATGAGCCGACATCGAGGTGCCAAACCTCCCCGTCGATGTGGACTCTTGGGGGAGATAAGCCTGTTATCCCCAGGGTAGCTTTTATCCGTTGAGCGACGGCCCTTCCACTCAGTGCCGCCGGGTCACTAAGCCCGTGTTTCCACCCTGCTCGACCTGTCCGTCTCGCAGTCAAGCCTGCTTCTGCCTTTGCACTCTTGGGATGATTTCCAACCATCCTGAGCAGACCTTTGGGCGCCTCCGTTACTCTTTGGGAGGCGACCGCCCCAGTCAAACTGCCCACCTGGCACGGTCCTGCACCCCGCTTCAGGGGTGTCAGTTAGAACTCCGATGCTTCGAGGGTGGTATCCCAACGTCGCCTCCAGTGAGTCTAGCGACCCACCTTCTTAGGCTCCCACCTATCCTGTACACGAACCACCAAAATCCAATGCCAGGCTACAGTGAAGCTCCATGGGGTCTTTCTGTCCAATCGCAGGTAACCTGCATCTTCACAGGTACTTCAATTTCACCGGGTCTCTCGCCGAGACAGCGCCCAAGTCGTTACGCCATTCGTGCGGGTCGGAACTTACCCGACAAGGAATTTCGCTACCTTAGGACCGTTATAGTTACGGCCGCCGTTTACTGGGGCTTCGGTTCACAGCTTCAGCTTGCGCCTAACCGCTCCCCTTAACCTTCCAGCACCGGGCAGGCGTCAGCCAGTATACGTCGCCTTCCGGCTTAGCACTGACCTGTGTTTGTGGTAAACAGTCGCTTGGGCCTCTCCTCTGCAACTCACCAAGGCTTTGAGGTGTTTCTCCTCTAACCCCGACAAGCCACCCTTCTCCCGAAGTTACGGGTGCATTTTGCCGAGTTCCTTAGCGAGAGTTCTCCCGCGCACCTGAGGATTCTCTCCCCGCCTACCTGTGTCGGTTTGCGGTACGGGCACCCCGTGTCTCCCTAGCGGCTTTTCTTGGCAGCATGGCGTTAAGGGCTTCCCTACTTATTTCGGTCGGCGTTACGGCTCACGTTTAGAACGGCGTACTTCACTACCGCTCCACGCTACCCGCTTGCCCCAGCACAACCAACGGCTGGGTCCCTCTAGCCTCCTGCGTCCCCGCTTCGGTCAAACGACCGGTGGTGGTACAGGAATATCAACCTGTTCTCCATCGCCTACGCCATTCGGCCTCGGCTTAGGTCCCGACTAACCCTGAGCGGACGAGCCTTGCTCAGGAAACCTTAGGCTTTCGGTGGACTGGATTCTCACCAGTCTTTTCGCTACTCATACCGGCATTCTCACTTCCGTACAGTCCAGCCGTCCTTCCGGTCGACCTTCGCCCCATACGGAACGCTCCCCTACCAAGTCATTGCTGACTTCCGCAGCTTCGGTGCTCTGCTTAGCCCCGATAATTTATGGCGCAGCGTCATTCGACCAGTGAGCTATTACGCACTCTTTGAATGGTGGCTGCTTCTAAGCCAACATCCTGGTTGTCTAAACAACGCCACATCCTTCTCCACTCAGCAGAGACTTTGGGACCTTAGCTGGCGGTCTGGGCTGTTTCCCTTTTGACGACGGATCTTAGCACTCGCCGTCTGACTGCCGGAACGTGTTGCTGGCATTCGGAGTTTGTCTGAGTTCGGTAACCTTGTGGGCCCCTAGCTCAAACAGTGCTCTACCTCCAGCAACCCTTTATCCGACGCTAGCCCTAAAGCTATTTCGGGGAGAACCAGCTATCTCCCGGTTCGATTGGCATTTCACCCCTATCCACAGCTCATCCGGTAGCTTTTCAACGCTAATCGGTTCGGGCCTCCACGAGGTCTTACCCTCGCTTCACCCTGGCCATGGATAGATCACCGGGTTTCGGGTCTACAGCCATTGACTACGCCCTATTCAGACTCGCTTTCGCTTCGGCTCCGGACCTGAGGTCCTTAACCAGGCCAATGACCGTAACTCGCCGGTTCATTCTTCAATAGGCACGCTCTCACCCACATATGGGGCTCGAACTGCTTGTAAGCACACGGTTTCAGGGTCTGTTTCACTCCGCTCTCGCGGTGCTTTTCACCTTTCCCTCACGGTACTGGTGCACTATCGGTCGCCAAGTGTGTTTAGCCTTGGAGGGTGGTCCCCCCGGATTCCCACGGGATTCCTCGTGTCCCGTGGTACTTGGGATCCGTCTATGGCCTTCTCCCTTTCGCCTACAGGGCTGTTACCTGCTGTGGCCGGCCTTTCCAGGCCTGTTCGACTAGGGTTCATGCTCACGTTTGACGTCCCGCAACCCCGGACCCGATTGCTCGGACCCGGTTTAGGCTATTCCCCGTTCGCTCGCCGCTACTGGGGGAATCTCGGTTGATTTCTTTTCCTCGCCCTACTGAGATGTTTCAGTTCAGGCGGTGCCCTCCTCACGACCTATGGATTCAGTCGTGGGTGACTGGCCATTACGCCAGCCAGGTTACCCCATTCGGAGATTCCCGGATCTACGCCCGCTTGCGGCTCCCCGAGACTTTTCGCAGCTTACCGCGTCCTTCTTCGGCACTTGGCGCCAAGGCATCCACCGTGTGCTCTTTCTAGCTTGACCTCAATCAAGCACAAAGTTCACCTGTGATGCTTCACGTTAACCACTATGTGGAGTTTTCAAGGTACAACTTGAAGGCTGAAGCCCTCAAAACTAAACAGTGTAGAGTAGTCGGCAATCGTCGTGTTGGTTTCCCCTGAACACGTATTGTTGTGTCCAGGTATCGACCAGGAATAGGCCCACTCACCGCTCAACCTCGTGTGGAGGGTCCGTGACGACATGTGCGTCACGGGCCCGAACCCGCTGGGTTGGGGGGTGGGTGGCGGGGGGTCTCCCCCTGCCACATCCTTAGAAAGGAGGTGATCCAGCCGCACCTTCCGATACGGCTACCTTGTTACGACTTCACCCCAGTCACCGGCCCCACCTTCGGCGGCTGCCTCACTTGCGTGTTAGCTCACCGACTTCGGGTGTTACCAGCTCCCATGGTGTGACGGGCGGTGTGTACAAGGCCCGGGAACGTATTCACCGCGGCGTGCTGATCCGCGATTACTAGCAACTCCGGCTTCACGCAGGCGAGTTGCAGCCTGCG
>NZ_DASPLO010000081.1:0-23822 GCF_035627495.1 Methylocaldum sp. | reverse complement strand
TAGGCAAGAACGAGGAGTTTGCGCATGGCGGCACAGGCGATGACTTTGCCGTTCTTGCCTTGCGCTTTGAGGCGCTCACAAAAGGCCCGGATCAGCGGATTGTGGCGCCAGGCGACCAGAGCCGGCAAATAGAGGGCTTTGCGGAGCAAGGCATCGCCGGTCTTCGACAGGCGGGTGTGGCCTTTCCACTTCCCGGACTGGCGCTCTTTGGGCGAGAGGCCGGCGAAGGCCGCGACACAGCGGGCATTGTCGAAGCGCTGACTGTCGCCCAAGGCGGCCAGCAGGACGGCGATCGTGGCCTCGCCCAGACCGGGAATCGTGTCGAGCAGATCGCGCCGGGATTTGAGGACCGGATCGTGGTCGATGTGCTCGCGGATGCGGCTTCGGGTGGCGGCGATCTCGGCTTCAAGGGTGGCGAGCAGGGTTTCGATGGAGGTGCGCACGGCCGGGTCCGCCCCGTCCAGCCGATTGCGCTCCATCTGCCGCATCTCTAGGAGGTTCTCAAGTCGGCGCACCAAGGCGTGCAACTGGCGCACCGCCAATGCGGGGGGTTGCCAGAGCGGAGGTCTTTGACCATGACAGAAGCGGGCGATCAGCTTGGCATCGCTCTGATCGGTTTTGGTGCGGCTTAGTTCCGCTTGGCCGAAGGCATGGATCTGTGCGGGGTTGACCACACTGACCGTCACCCCAGCCTCGGCCAAATCCGTCGCGAGGGCTTCGCCATAACGGCCGGTCGCCTCGCGGCAGACGTGGGGGGACGGGAAGGCTTGAAGCCCCGCCCGAAATGCCGTGAACCCTTCGGGGGTATTGCGGAAGACTTTGGTTTTGTACTGGCCATCGCGCAGCGCGGCGGCATCGAATTTGGCTTTGGCGATGTCGATCCCGATGGGGGTAAATGTCATGGGGTCTCCTGTGAGTGTGTTCTGGAGGTCAAGGTTCTGATCGATCGGAGCCGCCCGCCGGGTTCAGCCTTATCCATCCAGGGTGCTGCCCACGGCAGCCCTACGATACCGTTCGAACTCGATGGCGAGAAGGGGAGTCGGGTGACCATCTACGTAACAGGTTTTACGCCCAAGGCGGGGTCCGTCTTGCCCGGCTCCCGGCCCGAGGATCAGTCGGGGATTCTGCCTCTTGTCGAGAACAGAATCGAGATATAAGGCGGGGTTACTGTCGCCGAATCATTTCCCGCACCACAGCCCTAAAAGGGCCGCTGCGGGAAAGGCGCAGCGGGCCAAGAAGCCGACAATACGACAGCCAGTAAACCGACGACAGAGGATAAAGCAGCTCCCCGGCCGTATGGTTGATAAAGCTAATCAGGCCGAGCGGTCATACCGTAGCGGAGAGCCGCAGCAAGCCTTTAGGCTGCAAGGAGGATCGGCCGGGAGAAGATGTGCATAACGATAAACAGCCGAAGAACGATTAGCGCCGATCCAACTGCAGGGTGTTTTGGTCATCGGCGGAACGCTCCGAATGCGCCGCCTCGGGAGGCTTGGGCTTCAAAGTCATTTTGGCGATGCCCGTCCACGATGCCATGAACAGCAGCAATGCGATCGAACTGGCCGTCAGGCGATCCGGATGCTTCATCCAGAACAGAATCCATTTCGGCTTAATCATACCGATGATGAAAATCAAAATTGAAACAGCCACCAGGCTCTTGAGGAAGATCAGCATAAGACTCTCCAAATAATATTGGTTTGGCACCGGATTTTTCCGGAGAAAATTCAGCCGGAAACCGGCCTTGGACAGCGCTTGCGCGCGCAACGTTCGCGATTAAACAACAATTTATTGGGTGAAACCAGACCGTTTGCCGGGAACGGCTACGCCCCTTCGACAAGGCTCAGGACAGGCTTATCCCGGCCTACCTCAGGACTCTTTAAGTCGGTGTGTAGCGTGTAGGCTCGGAATGAGCCTGTCTAAGCTCAGCCGAAGGGCGATGGCGATTCATACGGCACCCGCGCTCACCCAGTCTCATCACGAGCAGCGATCTTACGATCGTCGAACTAAGGCCTCGCCATCGAAGGAAATTCCCGGCCACCCGCAGCTCATGAAGGTTCTGATGTTCTTGTGGCTCTCGCCGCTCGGGTTCGATAACACGTCGGCGTAATGTTCGCCGAACAGCGCCAAGGTCTCTTTCTCGGATAGCCCGTGCAGCCGGCCGAAATAGAAGATCTTGCAGGAACCCTCGTTGCAGCCCGGTTCGTTGATGACCCGGTCATCGTCCGAACCGTTGAGAAACCGAGTCGGCCGGTAGTCGTAATATTGCCCGATGGCGTCGATGGTTTCTTTGAAGGCGACCGGCCGGCCTTCTTTGATTTTGGCGATGAACGTTTCTAACGATGTACTCATATGGCGATAAAGAAAATAAAGTCCTATTTGATCATCCTTGCCCAGACGGCGACGAGATTTGCGCAGATACGCCGCCCAACAAGATTAACGAGCAAGCATCGGCTCCAGCTTGTCCCAAACCTGCCGGAACAAGATCGCCTGAGCCTCGCGGTTGGGATGCAGGCCGTCCGCCTGCATCAGATGGTCTTGGCCGCCGACGCCTTCCAGAAGAAACGGCACAAACGCCGTGTCGTGAGTCTCGGCGACCCGCTGGAAGACATTCCGAAAGAGGTCGGCGTAACGCCTGCCGTAGTTCGGCGGTATTTTCATTCCGAGCAGCAATACCTTGGCGCCGGCGGCCTTGGAACGAACGATCATTTCGCCCAGATTGGCCTCCAACTGCTTGGGCGTAAGCCCGCGCAACCCGTCATTGGCGCCGAGCTCAAGAATCACGACGGCCGGCCGGTGCCGGCTCAACAGCCCGTCGATGCGGGCAAGGCCGCCGGCGCTCGTTTCGCCGGAAATGCTGGCGTTCATCACCTCGATGCCGTGCGGTCGCGCCGCTTCCTGCAACATAGCCACCCAGCCGTGGTCTATCTTTTCCAAACCGTACCCGGCACTGATACTATCGCCGAGGACAAGAACGGTTTTCGCATGAATCAGGCCCGGCAGCACGAGCAAAATGAAGGATAATAATAGGTTTCGCATAACGCAGAAGCAGATTGGAGCGTCGGAAGATATCGCCGAAGAATTCATCGTTCGAACGGAGAATCTCGGCAAACACGTCGCAACGGCAGACGGTCGGCTGGATATATTGACAGCAGTCGACCTCTCGATCAAACCGGGAGAAACGCTAGCCATCGTAGGCACCTCGGGATCGGGCAAATCGACCTTGCTCGGCCTCCTGGCCGGACTTGACCTGCCCTCGTCGGGCCGTGTCTGGCTCGCCGGATCGTGCCTCACGGACTTGAACGAAGACGGCCGGGCGGCGCTCCGGAGCGAGTACGTCGGCTTCGTATTCCAGTCGTTCCAGCTTCTCCCCAACTTGACCGCACTGGAGAACGTCATGTTGCCCGTAGAACTGGCCGGCGCGGGCGACGAGGCCCGCCGCCGCAGTCTTGCCATGCTCGACCGCGTCGGCCTGAATCACCGGTTCAAGCACTACCCGCGACAGCTTTCGGGCGGCGAACAGCAGCGCGTGGCGCTGGCGCGGGCCTTCGTCACCGAGCCGAAAATCCTGTTCGCCGACGAACCCACCGGCAATCTGGACAGCAATACCGGCCGGACCATCATCGAATTGCTGTTCGAACTGAACCGCGAGAAAGGCACCACGCTGGTTCTGGTCACCCACGACGAGACCCTGGCCTCCCGCTGCGAGCGCGTGATCCGGCTGGATGGCGGCCGAATCGTGTCGCAATAATCCTGAAGCACACTCGTTCCGGTTCCTCAGCGCCGTTTGCCGGGAACGCAATGCCTGTCCTGAGCGAAGCCGAAGGCCTTATCCTGGCCGATTGCCCAGCAATTCCAACAAGACGTCGATGTCCACCGGCTTGACCAGATGATGGTCGAAGCCGGCTTCACGCGAGCGCTGCCGATCTTCTTCCTGCCCATAACCGGAAATTGCAATCAAGCGCATCCGCGCGAGCCGCGGGTCCTCCCGCAGCCGGCGGGCTACTTCATACCCATCCATCTGCGGCATGCCGATGTCCAGCAGCACGGCATCGGGCGTTCGCTCCTTGACCCGATCGAGGGCCGTTTTTCCGTCGTAGGCCGCCTCAACCTGGTAACCGTACGCTTCGAGCAATGACGACAAGGAATCCGCCGAAGACGCATTGTCGTCGACCACCAACACATATTGCTCGGACGTGGGTGAGCTTTGAACGCTTTCGCTGCGCTCTTGGACGGAAGGAGGCGATTCCATCTTCGGCAAACGGATCACGAATTCGCTACCGTGGCCGGGTCCTTCGCTGAAAACCTCCACGCTGCCGCCATGCAACTCCACAAGCTTTTTGACCAGCGACAGACCGATCCCCAAACCTCCCCGCGAACGCGCCAGCGACCGGTCTTCCTGCGTGAAGGGCTCAAAAATGCGCGGCAAAAGCTCGGCGGAAATACCCGTTCCATTGTCTCGAACCCGCACCGCGGCTTCGTCGGCCCCGGTCTCGACAACTACCTCGATCTCTCCCTCGACTTCGGTGAATTTGGCGGCGTTGTGGATCAAATTGCCGATAACCTGTACGCACCGCGTGCTATCGCCATGCACCCAAACCGGCTCGGGCGGAATACGGACCTTCAGTCTATGCCGGCGATCCTCGATCAAGGCCTGATTGGCTTCGACCGCCTGGGACACAATGGTCCTTAAGTCAATCGTCGCATTTTCCAGCACGATCTTTCCCTGCGTGACCCGCGCGACATCCAACAAGTCGTCCAGCAGGTGCGCGAGGTGCGACGCCTGCTCCTTGATGACCCGGCAGGTCCAATCATGCAGGTCTTGGCAGCCCTGTGGCTTGCGTTTCATCAACTCGGTCGCATTGACGATGGCCGCAAGGGGATTGCGGAGTTCGTGGGCCAGCATCGCCATGAACTCGTCCTTGTGCCGATCCGCCTCCGCCAGTTCGTGCATCCGTTGCAGCAGCTCGGCCTCCAGGCGCTTCCGCTCGGCGACTTCCGCCTCCAACTGCCGGTTGGCTTCTTGCAGAGCGGCCGTCCGTTCCGAAACCTTTTGTTCAAGCTGCTGCCGGGATTGGTGCAACGCCGTTCGGGCCAGCAAGCGCTCGCTGATATCGGTCAGCACCGTCCGGCACAACACGCTGTGCTGCGTATTCTGGGTCGATATGGTGTGGATTTCCACCGGAAGCTGCCAGTCGTCGTTTCCGACGAGACGGAGCTCCGTCGTGACACTCCGGAGCTCGCATTTGCTTCGCGATAGATGATCCAGAAACCTTTTTTGATCCGCCTTGGCGACGAAATGGACAAAGGGAAGCCCCACCAGGTAATGGCGCTCCCGTGCCAGCATGCCGGCGGCGGTCAGATTGATCTCCCTGATCACCCCATGGCTATCCAAGGTCAAATAACCGGCGGGAGCAAAATCGAAAAGATCGGCATAGCGGTCGCGGGATTCCTCGATCGCTGCCTGGGCTTCCCGCAGATTCTGATTTTGGATTTCCAATTCCATCCGATAAACCTGAAGCTCGTGGAGTAGTTGTTGTTGCCGGGTCCGCTCTTGATCATCCACGGGCGCCTGCATCTCAAGCTTTGTCTCGAGCTCGGCTTCGGCTTTCTCTCTGAGCGTGATCTTATCTGTCTCGTTCGACATCATGTCGCCTCATCAGCATGCTCTTATGCGCTCCGAACCCGCCCCTCCAGAAACCTACCGGTAAGGTGGGTCACAACTCTATCACAGCCGTAGCGGCATAGTGGAATCCGCCGAACCACCCGACCATCCGGCAGGGCCGATGCCGTATAAAGTGCGGCGCTTAGAGTGCTATCTCAATAGGCCAACCCTTCGACAGACTCAGGGCGAAAGGCCTACTGAGATAGGCGCTTGTTCCGATCTACACGCGGCTTTACCCCTATCCCAACCTTCCTCCTAGAAGGGGGAAGAAATATATAGGCCGACCCTCGCCCCAATCCTTCGTTCCTCACCCGATCTGGCGGCCACTCTCTTCAGCAACATGTAGGCCGGGATAAGCCTGTCCTGAGCCTTGTCGAAGGGGCGGTAGCCGTTCCCGGCATTCCTGCTAGTAGCGGTCCGACAGCAGCCGATCGGGCTCCTTTGATGGCAACGTGTTTTTGGGCTGCAACTCATCCTGTGGTTTGTCCGTGCGTCTCTCCGTCATGACTGTTCAAAAATGAAATTGTCCTAGCCTTGCTCACCAATGCCGAAAAGGCATACTCCGATTTTCACGGATTTACAAACGGGCCTAAGCTGTCTATGGTGATTAGATGCTAATTCTGCGGAAACGGCAGACAAGCCAGCCGGAAGAACGCCATGGACAATCAAGCCAGCGGACCGATGCCCTTCATCGTCAACGATTGCGCCCTGTTAGCCATCGCGACCGGTAAGCGGGCGCAAAATCTGAAGGAACTGCGTGATCACTTGCTGACCATCCATCCGGGCAGCATTTACTTTCATTTCTGGGGCAACCTGCTCCAACCCCGCTTCGACGAGCCCGAATACAACAACGACTTCGCCGCCTGGTCGATGCGCGGGCTGCATGATAAAGCGCTCGCCGAACGGCTGAGCGTGGTGGATCCCAACAGCTATGGAACGCTCGACGAGTTGCGCCAGGAACTGATCGATGTCATCGAGCAACGGCTCGATGAACGGGAGGTTTTGGCGTGGGCGCAACCGGATCAGCAGTTCGAGTTTATCCGGGCGCTCACCGTCGTTTTTCGCACCGATCTCCAGTTCTTCACCCCGGAAAAGCTGGCCGGCCGCATCAATCAGATGTCCGTAAGCAGCATTTTCTATCATTTCATCGACGCCAAGAGGCGCAACGAGAACCGGCTCGACGACTTCCGCAACTGGCTAGTTTCTTTTGAAGGACGTTACGAAGGGCTCAGTCAAAGTCTGGCGCAGGTGGACCCCTACTTCACCTCGTTGACCGATCTCCGCGAGGAATTGGCTGATATCTTCTCCAGCTGCCTGTGCGAGATGGGTCATGGCTAACTTACTGGAGTCTTATGCCGAGGTCGTCGGCCAGGACGTCATCGATCAGTTGCACCAGTTGGCGGGAACATTGCGGGACAAACGGGTGGTGCACGTCAATTCGACCCGAGTCGGCGGCGGCGTGGCCGAAATTCTGGAAAAGCACGTACCTTTGACGCGCGAACTCGGGATCGAAACCCATTGGGAGGTGATCACCGGCAACTCGATGTTTTATCAGTGCACCAAGAGTTTTCACAATGGGCTCCAGGGCAAAATGGTGAATATGCCCGCCGACTGGCTGAGAAACTTCGAGGAGACCAACGCCTTCAACGCCGAACAGTTGCGCCCGATCCTGAGCGATGCGGATATCGTTTTCATTCACGACCCGCAACCCGCCCCGCTGCTGAGGTATATTCCGGAACGCAAAGGCAAGTGGATCTGGCGCTGCCATATCGACATCAACCGGCCGAACCGGGTGATCTGGCGCTATCTCCGAGGCTTCGTCGCCGGCTATGACGCCAGCATTTTCTCCCTCGCCCAATTTGCCCAGCCGCTGCCCCATACGCAATATCTGATCCCGCCCAGCATCGATCCCTTAAGTGATAAAAATGTGGACTTGCCGGAAGACGAGATCGAGGGCATCTGCGAGCGGTTCGGAATCGACCGGGAGCGCCCGGTAATCCTTCAGGTATCGCGCTTCGACCGCTTCAAGGACCCGGCGGGCGTGATCGAGGCTTACCGGATCGCCAAGCATTTCCTCCCGGAGATTCAGTTGGTCCTGGCCGGAGGCACCGCCACCGACGACCCCGAGGGAGATGCCGTCCTCGCCGAAGTGCGGCAGGCGGCGGGCAACGATCCCGACGTACACATCCTGCTCCTGCCGCCCGATGCCCACCGTACCATCAATGCGCTGCAGCGGACTGCCGATCTGATCGTGCAGAAATCCTTGCGCGAGGGGTTCGGCCTGACCGTGACCGAAGCCTTATGGAAGGGCAAGCCGGTCATCGGCGGGGATACCGGCGGCATTCGGCTGCAGGTGATCGATCACCACACCGGCTTTTTGGTCAATACGCCCGAAGGCGCCGCGCTGCGTATCCGCTATCTGCTCCACGACCGGCACAAGATCGAGGAAATGGGCCATAAAGCGCGGCAGTTCGTGCGCGACAATTTCCTGATCACCCGCCACCTCCGCGAATATCTGACGCTGATGGTAAGCCTGCTGTACACCACCGGGGAACGCATCGAGCTGGCGGGAGGGATCCGGGTCAGGGGACAGTAATCGGCGCTGTTTGCCGGGAACGCGGACCCGTTTGAAGGGCCAGCGTTTCCGGCGGCTGAGTTCGCCGTAGCAACCGATTCGATGGTGAAGAGTCGCTGACGCGACGGTTGTTTTGAATGTGGGTTCTCGGACCCACGGCCGAGGTCCTTTTCTTTGCTTGTCCAAAGAAAAGGACCCAAAAGAAAAGACACCCGGATAGCGCGCTGATCCTGCGCGTCGCCTCCTTGAGCCGGGGACGACAAAAGGCACCTCCGTGTGCCTTTGTCGCCGCGCGGCGTCGTGCCGCGCCCCTTCGGGCGGTTCCGGCTCAAGGCGTCGATGCTCGGGCGCGCCATACGGGGTAAGAGAAAATCCATACATCGAATGAAAGTGTTTTGACTCCCGTTTGCCGCGCCGAGCACCGCAGCTTTCGGCTGGAATAGCCCTAGGGGCGAGGAAAGGATTCCGCGCGTCGCCAGAGGGGCATGGAAGCCTCTTCTGGTGACCCCGGTCGAAAGCGAGGAGCACAGGATCCAAGCGGCAATCGGGCGGCGTTTCTTTTGGATACTTTTCTTTGGCCGCACAAAGAAAAGTATCTCGCCTGCGGGGCGAGACCCGCATTCAAGCAACCGTCGCGCCAGCGATTCCTTATCGAATCGGTTGGCAAAGAGAACTCAGTCGTTTGCCGGGAACGCTTCGCTTATCCCAGCCTACACCTAATTCACAAACGCATTGGCCGAAAGGCCCCTCTAAATCAGGACGATGATTCGAAAACACAGCATGCCATTCGGCACGGAAATTACGGAAGACGGCGTGCACTTCAGACTCTGGGCGCCGCAAACGAAGCACGTGGACTTGATCCTCGAAAAGGACAACCGGGAACGGCGTTTGCCGATGCAGGGGCTAGCAGGCGGCTGGTTCGAGCTGGTGACGGCGGAAGCTTCGGCCGACAGCTATTACCGGTTTCGGCTGGACGAGGGACTGGCCGTTCCCGATCCCGCCTCGCGTTTCAACCCGTTCGACGTGCATGGTGCCAGCCAGGTCATCGATCCGGTCGATTTCCATTGGACCGACGAGCACTGGGCCGGAAGACCTTGGGAAGAGGCCGTGATCTACGAACTGCACGTCGGCGCGTTCACGCAGGAAGGAAGCTTTCGGGCACTGCAAGGCAAGCTGGATTACCTAATCTCTCTGGGTGTCACGGCGATCGAGCTCCTGCCGGTGGCGGATTTCCCCGGCCGCTGGAATTGGGGTTACGACGGCGTGCTGCTGTTCGCGCCGGATTCGAGCTACGGAACCCCGGACGATCTGAAGGAACTCATCCAGACCGCCCATCGCAAGAGACTCATGGTGTTTCTCGATGTGGTCTACAACCACTTCGGACCGGAAGGCAACTACCTGTACGTCTATGCGAAGCCGTTCTTCAGCGATCGGCATCGGACGCCCTGGGGCAACGCGATCAACTACGACGGCGAGAACTGCCGCACCGTGCGCGACTTCGTCATCCACAACGCCCTTTACTGGCTGGAAGAGTATCACCTGGACGGGCTGCGGCTCGATGCGGTTCACGCCATCGCCGACGACTCGCGCCCCGACATCCTCGACGAATTGGCGGAGCGGATACGCGCCGGCCCCGGAAGCAAGCGGCACGTCCACCTCATACTCGAAAACGACAACAACGCCGCGCATTATCTCGCTCGAGACGCCGACGGCTCGCCCCACCGGTACGACGCGCAATGGAACGATGACCTGCACCATGCGCTGCACCTCCTGTTGACGGGCGAGACGGACGGCTATTACGCCGACTATGCCGATGTGCCCCTGAAACACTTGGGACGCGCTCTGAGCGAAGGCTTCGCCTATCAAGGGGAAGTTTCACCGTATCACCAAGGCCTGCGGCGCGGCGAAATCAGCCGCGATCTTCCGCCCACCGCGTTCGTCCCTTTTCTGCAAAATCACGATCAGGTCGGCAACCGGGCCTTCGGCGAACGCCTCTCCGATCTCGCCGAAACCCGCCCCCTTAGAGCCGCGGTAACGCTGTTGCTGCTGGCACCCTCCCCGCCCTTGCTGTTCATGGGCGAGGAATTCGCTTGTCCGACGCCGTTCCAGTATTTCTGCGATTTCGGGTCGGAGCTGGCCCAAGCCGTTACGGAAGGTCGGCGCAACGAATTCGCCCGCTTCGAACGATTCGCCGCCCCCGAACTCAGACAACGGATTCCCGATCCTTCGGAGCCCTCGACCTTTTTCAACTCGAAATTGGACTGGGCCGCATTGGAGACACCGGAACACCGGGAATGGCGATCGTTCTATCAATCGTTATTGACGCTGCGCCGCCGCGAAATCATCCCGCGTCTGAAGAAAATACGCGCCGGCCGGTCGCAGTATGAAGTCGTGGGCAGACAAGGGCTCAAGGTCACCTGGCCTATGGATGACGGCGGTGCCTTGATCCTGTTATCGAATCTCAGTGATGGAATTCTGCCGGACTTGGAGCCTCCAATCGCAAACGGTCATCCTGGGAGCACCAGGACGACCCTTCCTCCCGGCCCGCCATTGGCCGTCAGCGACCCAGCTATTGCCGATGACTTGGCATCGGGCCGGCTGCCGGCCTGGTCCACCGCCTGGTTCCTCACAAGAGCCGGAGATGGCTGATGCCCGTCGTTAAAGCGATCGACCAGTTGTGCAGCCTCTGCGGCATTGAGACGGAGTTCGTCGATGCCCGGGGCGAGACCGTCCGCATCTCCACCGACACCAAGCGCGAGCTCTTGGCGGCCATGGGTATCGATGCCTGCGACGAAGCGCATCTGCCGTCGATCATGAACGAACTGGAACACGGGGATTGGCTTCGGATTCTGCCGCCGGTCAAGGTCGTGGGTGCGGATGAGGATTCCCGCGTCATCGCCTGCACCGTGCCGCGTCAGCTTGATCATGTCCTCATGACGTGGTCCTTGGAGCTCGACGACGGCGCGCGCTGGGACGGAGATTTTTGCCCGGCCGAGCGGCCCCTGATCGGCGAGCTGAAGATCCAGGGTCAGAGCTACCGGCGCTTCGCCTTCACTCTGCCGGCCCAGCTTCCCTTGGGCTATCACCGCTTGACGGTGGAGTACGCCGAAAAAAACCTGAAGGGAGCCATGAGCTTCATCGTAACGCCCGAGCGCTGCTATCTCCCGCCGGTTCTGCAAGAAAAACGAAAGATTTGGGGATTGTCGCTGTCCCTTTATGCGGTACGCTCGCAGCGGAACTGGGGGATCGGCGATTTCACCGATCTCAAGAGCCTGGTCGACTATGCCGTCGAACATGAGGCGGCGATGATCCGGGTGAATCCGCTCCATGCGCTGAAGGTGTTAAAACCGGAAGTCTGTAATGGCTATGAACCGTCGAGCCGAGCCTTCTACAACGTTCTCTACCTGGACGTGGAAGCGATCCCCGACTTCGCCGAATCCGAAACGGTACAGCAGACTGTTGCAGACCCGGAGTTCCAGGCTCACCTTCGAGCCTTGCGCGCCGAGGAACTGATCGACTGCCCGGAGGTAGCGGCGGTAAAGCTCGGCATCTTGGAGTCGCTGTTCGCGCATTTCCGGGACAAGCATTTGCAGAAGCCCACCGAACGCGGCAAGGCCTTTCGCGCCTATCAGTCGGCGCGTGGTCCCGCGCTTTACTATCAATCGCTGTTCGACGCGCTGTGCGAGCGCTTTTCCCGGAAAGACGCCGGGTACTCGGCCTGGACCGATTGGCCGCCGGAATTCAGGGACCCATCGTCTCCCGAGGTGCAAAGCTTCGCGGCGGAGAATGCGGCCAGGCTTGATTATTACGCCTACCTCTACTGGCAGGCGGAACAGCAAATGCAATCGGCCGGAGACCGCGCCGCGGAACTCGGCCTGAGCATCGGCTTGTGCCAGGAATTCGTGTTCAACGCCGCCGCGGACGGCGCCGAAGTTTGGTCGCAGCAAGCACTCTGCGCTTCCGGAGTCCGGCTCGGCTCGCCGCCGACCGAGGCACGTCCCGACGGCGAACTCTCGACAGTCTCGCCCTTCATGCCGTCGGCATTGCGGGAAGCGGCTTACCGGCCGTTCATCGCCGGCCTGCGGCAGAATATGCGGCATACCGGCGCTTTGCTGGTGCACAATGTGACCGATCTGATCCGGCAGTATTGGGTTCCGGCCGGCGGGAGTCCCGAGGACGGCAGCTATGTGGCCTTTCCCTTCGAGGATCTCTTGGGCATTCTTGCCCTGGAAAGCCACCGCAACCGCTGCCTGGTGCTGGCGACTGACGACGAAACGCTTCCGGCCGAAATCATCGGGCCGCTGGAACGGGCGGGCGTCGTTCCCTGCGAATCGCTATTCTCGTACTGGAAGAACGAACGGCCCCTGTCCGCGAGGGAATACCCGCCCGAATCGGCCATAACCACCGCCGAAATCGACGAGCCGCCGCTTCGAGGATTCTGGCTCGGGCGCGATTTGGACGAACGCAAGGCGTTGAAGCTGTTCGCCTCGGAGGATTCCCGTCACGAAGCCATCGTGGCCCGTGCCGTCGCCCGGGTTCGCCTGCTCGTCGCGCTGGAACGAGAAGGCTTGCTGCCGCCCGACATCAACATCCATCCGATCTCCGTGCCGGACATGACGCCGGAACTGGTGCGCGCGGTTTATCTCCTGCTGTCCCGAACCCCGGCCGAAATCGTGCTCCTTCGATTGGAGGATGCGCTCGGACAGGCCGACCAGCTCGTACTTCCCGGCGCGCCTCCCGATTTTCCGGACCGACGGCGAAAGCTGCCGCTGGAGTTCGAGCAATGGCGCAAGGAAGATACCGTCACGGCCTTGCTGCAGGCCTTGGCCGAAAGCCGCAGCGCGATTCCGAAAACCCACCCCAAGGGCAAGCCCGCGGCGGCCACGGGCATCCGCTTCTCCATTCCGCGCGCCACCTATCGGCTGCAGTTCAACCGCAATTTCACCTTTCGCCAAGCGACCGATATCTTGTCCTATCTCCAGGACCTCGGCATCAGCCATTGCTATGCGTCTCCGTACCTCAAAGCGAGGCCGGGCAGCACCCACGGCTACGACATCGTCGATCACGGCGAATTGAACCCCGAAATCGGCAGCCGCGACGACTTCGAGCATTTCGTGGCCGAGCTTTCGCGGCGCGGCATGGGGCAGATCCTGGATCTGGTGCCCAACCACATGGGCGTCATGGGCAGCGACAACATCTGGTGGCTGGACGTGCTCGAAAACGGGGCGGCCTCGGATTATGCCGATTTCTTCGACATCGACTGGTCGCCGGTCAAGGACTACTTACGCGGGAAAGTCCTGCTGCCCACCTTGGGATTGCCGTACGGAACCGCGCTGGAGAGCGGCGAACTCCAATTGACCTTCGACGCCAAGGAAGGGTCCTTCTCCGTCTACTACGGGCCTCATCGATTCCCGATCGATCCGAGGGAATACCCGCATATTCTCGGCTACCGGCTCGATCAGCTGAAAACCGCGGTAAGCCCGGATGATCCTCAACTTGCAGAGTTTCAGAGCCTGATCACGGCTTTCGGCCACCTGCCCGGCCGGTGGCAAACCGGCAAGGACAAACGCAGCGAACGCAACCGGGATAAGGAAATCCACAAACAGCATCTGGCGCGGCTGTGCGCGGCCAGCCAGGACGTCTCGCAGTTCATCGCCAAGAATGTCAGCGAGTTCAACGGCACGCCCGGCGTTCCGGCGAGCTTCGACCGGCTGCACGAACTCCTTGAAGCCCAGGCCTACCGGCTGGCCTATTGGCGGGTCGCGGCCGACGAGATCAACTACCGCCGCTTCTTCGACACGAACGACCTGGCGGCCTTGTCCATCGAAAACGATGCGGTCTTCGAGGCCACCCATCGGTTCATCCTGGACCTTATCGCCCAGGGAAAGCTGCAGGGGCTCAGGATCGATCACCCGGACGGACTCTACGATCCGGAAGCCTACTGCCGGACGCTGCAGGATCGCGTGCTGGCGCTGACCCGCTCCGAACCCGCTGAATCCGAGAGCCAACCAGCGGCCGGTTCGGACGGTCAGGCGTTCTATATCGTGGTCGAAAAGATCCTCGCCCTGAACGAACACCTCCCTAGCCAATGGCCGACGCACGGCACGACCGGCTACGACTTTGCCAATGTCGTCAACGGCCTTTTCATCTGGCCCGACGCCGAGCAGCTGCTGGATGCCTTCTACCGGTCCTTCTGCGCCTTTCCCGTCGATTTCGATGAATTGCTTTATCAATCGAAGCGCCTGATTCTGAAGGTCGCGCTTTCGAGCGAGCTCACAGTGCTCGCCAACCGGCTGAGCCGGATCGCGGAGAACGACCGCCGCACCCGGGATTACAGCTTGAATAGCCTGCGGGACGCGCTGCGGGAAATCATCGCCTGTTTCCCGGTCTATCGAACCTACGTAACCGGCCGGAGTGTGTCGGAGACCGACCGGAACTATATCGAGCTCGCAGTCGATCAAGCCAAGAAACGTAGCTTGGTGGGAGATCTCACGATCTTCGACTTTGTCCGGGACGAACTGCTGATCCTTCAAGCGGAGGGCAAAAGCGACCGCTACCGGGAGCAGGTCGTTTCCTTTGCGATGAAATTTCAGCAGCTGACCGGCCCGGCCATGGCGAAAGGCATGGAAGACACGGCGTTCTATCGTTACAACCGGTTCGTCTCCTTGAACGAAGTGGGCGGCGATCCCCGGCATTTCGGCGTTTCCCTCGCCGATTTTCACCGCCGCAACGAAGAACGCAGCCGATCCTGGCCCCATGCTCTCTTGAGCACCTCGACCCACGACACCAAGCGCTCGGAGGACGTGAGGGCCCGCATCAATGTGTTGTCGGAGATTCCCGATGAATGGATAGCGCGGGTACGGCACTGGAGCGAGCTCAACCGGGAGAAGAAAAGTATCGTCGACGGCGCGCCGGCCCCGTCGAGAAACGATGAATACCTGATCTATCAGACCTTGATCGGAACCTGGCCGTTAGGGGCGCTGAACCGTGAAGGTTTGGGCGACTACACACAAAGGCTGGAAGCCTACATGGTCAAGGCGATGCGAGAAGCCAAGCTGTTTAGCAGCTGGCTGAACCCGAACCTGGCTTACGAACAGGCGGTTTCTGATTTCCTGCTGCAACTCACAACACCCGCCGATCAGGACGAATTCGTCCGTGACTTTTTCGATTTTCAGTCGAGCATCGCCCGCGCCGGTTTGCACAACAGCCTGGCCCAGCTGCTGCTAAAGCTCACTGTTCCCGGCGTGCCGGATCTCTATCAGGGAAACGAGCTCTGGGATTTCAGCCTGGTCGACCCGGATAACCGGCGGCCGGTGGATTACCAATTGCGGCAAGCCCTATTGGAGAACATCAAAGCCTGGGATGGCTTGAGCGCTCCGGAGCTCGCGCCACGACTCGGCGAGATGCAAGATGAACCGGCCGACGGACGCATCAAGCTGTACGTGACCCGGGAAACTCTCCGCTTGCGGCAGCAGGACCCGGATCTGTTCCGCCGCGGCGGCTATCATCCGCTGGCAGCCGAGGGCAAAAAGGCCGAGCACCTGTGCGCGTTTCTCCGTCGCTTCGGCTCGCGTACGGTGCTGGTTGCGGTGCCCCGCTGGATACGGCGGCTCGGGAACGATGCCGTATCGGCGCCGCTTGACGATAGGAGAATCTGGGACGATACCCGGCTGTTGCTGCCGCCCGCCGTCGCCGGCACCTATTTGCACTGCTTCACCCGGGAACATCTAACGCTGAACGGTACAGGCCCGCTGATGGCAGCGGAATTGTTTTCCGGCTTTCCGCTGGCTTTGTTGATTAAGGTGGACTAGGCCATTCAGTCCTCCGGACCATGGGTATTTACACAAGTTTTCGAACCCGGAAACACCGTTTCCGGGTTGTATTAAATCCCGTTTGCCGCGCCGAGCACCGCAGCTTTCGGCCGGAATAGCCCTTTAGGATTCCGCGCGTCGCCAGAGGGGCATGGAGGCCCCTTCTGGCGCCCCCGGCCGAAAGCGAGGAGCACAGGATCCAAGCGGCAACCGGGCGGCCTTTCTTTTGGATACTTTTCTTTGGCCGTCCAAAGAAAAGTATCTCGCCCGTGGGTGCGAGAACCCACAATCAAACAAAGCCTCGCGCAGCGATTCCTTCTTTGATCGAGTTGCGTGGATACCTATGGGTCGGGGGGAAGAACCAAAAAGAGAAGGATTTCTCAGCCATTCGACAGGAGTTCGTAATGCGATCACTCGGATACAAGCCCCTCAAACACGCTCGCAAGAGCTTCCTTCCGTCTCTGGCTGCAGCCCTGCTGATACTTTTCACGGGCTGCACCGACCGCCGGGTCGTGGAGCTGCCTGCCATCTCGCCCACCGAGACGCAGCGGCATCAACCGGGCCGCTTCGTCTGGCACGATCTCGTGACCGACGATTTGCCCGCCGCCAAGCGATTTTACGGAAATCTATTCGGATGGCGGTTCACTGATTTTACCTCCGGCAATTTCGACTACTCGGTGGCCTGGAACCACGGACGCCCGATCTCCGGTCTCGTGGCGAAAGACACCGAACCGCCGCACCCGGTCAGTCAGTGGCTCAGCCTGCTTTCAGTCGAGGATGTCGATCGCGCCGCGCGGCTGGCCGAGCAATCCGGCGGAACCGTGCCGCTGATGCCGGTCAACGCGCCGGAACGGGGGCGCTTTGCCGTTATCCGCGATCCGGATGGCGCCCCGCTGACCGTAATCCGCACCCGTTGGGGCGACCCGGAGGCCATCGAGCCCGAGGAAGGCGACTGGTTTTGGAACGAACTGTGGACCGAGGATATCGACAGGGCGGCACGGTTCTATCGTGAACTAGCGGGGTATCGACTCGACGTAATGCCGCACGACAGCGATCACGAAGCGTATCGAATATTCAAGCGCGACGGGGTTCCGCGGGCCGGCGCCGCCAAGCACCCCCTGACGGGCGGACAGCCGACATGGATGCCCTATGTCCGAGTCGCGGATCTCGCCGGAACTGTTTCCCGCGCGGAAAGTCTTGGAGGTAAGGTGCTTATCGCTCCGCGACCCGATATCCGCTCCGGAACGGTCACCGTGATAGCCGATCCGTCCGGGGCGACATTCGGCATTCAGCAGATACCGCCTTCGAAATGAAGCAGCAGGCTCGACTATGAAAACAGCTAAAAGGCTGATCTCCCCGATTATCGGACTGGTCGTCGTCATCCCGTTGCTCAGCGCTTGCAGCAGCGTGAGGCCTTACGCCGGCATAGGGATCTCCGGACCCGGCGTCAGATACGGCCCGGTTCATGTGCGTACCGGCGTGAGCATAGGGTTTCCGCTGAGATAAGGGTCCGATTCGGCAAGCGCCACTGAAAAGGGCTGAGGAGTGACTCGGACCCTAGGTTCCTTGTTCGCAAGGAGAGTACCGAGATGAGCGAAATAGGACATCTTTTGGCTCGTCCTGAACAGGTAAAACTAAAGAAGTCCGCCCCCACCGGCCTACAGCAGCTTAGGCTCAATTCCACGCGTAACGGATACTTCTATATTCCCGCCAGCTACCGGATCGAGCGCATGCTTCCGCTCGTGTTGATGTTTCATGGAGCGGGCGGTAACTCCCAGCACGGTTTAGCGCCGCTCTTGAATTTGGCCGATCCCTGCGGTTTGATCTTGGTGGCCCCCGCCTCGAGATCGTTTACCTGGGATGTGATCATCGACGAGTACGGCGCAGACATTACCTATATCGATAAAGCGTTGACGCACGTGTTTGCCCATTACGCGGTCGATCCGTTGCGAATCGCGGTCGGCGGGTTTTCGGACGGCGCGTCCTATGCGCTCTCCTTGGGAGTCATGAATGGCGATCTGTTCAGCCACATTCTCGCGTTTTCGCCCGGCTTCGTGGCCTCCGCGGTGCAGCGCGGAAATCCGCGCGTGTTCATTTCCCATGGCACGAATGACACCGTATTGCCGATCGACAAATGCAGCCGTCGCATCGTGCCGCAGCTAAGGCGCGCGGGGTATGAGGTCTCATACCGGGAATTCGAGGGCGGCCACAACGTTCCCATCGATATCGCTCGGGAGGCGGCCCATTGGTTTGCCGGGAAGAGGGCGCCCCATTGACGGCGGCCAATTCGCCGTCAGAAATAGAAATGGAGCCCGGTCCCGAAATACTCGATGTGCCTTTCGAAAAATTGTCCGTTCGGCGAGCGGCCGTTGAAGTATTCGAATAGCCACTGCAATCGCCGTCCCGCCAACCATTCGCTACGGAACTCGACACCGGCCCGCGCCGAATAGCTGGCGTTCCAATCGGTCTCCTCGGCAGCTTGAACGTCGAGTGCCGCCACCGGATACAGGAGTTCGGTAAATAGCGGATATGGACTGGTCAACTCGAATCCGCCTTGAGCAAACCAAGGTTTGAGATCGCTCGGATCGGTCCGGAACAGCCCGCCCCCACCCCCGTAGACACGCAAAACGTCGCCGAAATTCCAGGAGAGCAGGAGATCGGCGGCCTCGAACGAGAGATTGATGCGGTTGACCCGGTTGCGCAGCAGAAACTCGTCGCCCAGATGCGAGCTTTGGTGGAGAACGCGCGCCTGCGCCGAGAACGGCCCGGACCTAACGCTCGCCGGCAGGGCTACGAAGAAATCGGAGTTCACCAGATCGGTAGAACTGGCGTTCAGGTTGAAGATCGAAAATACCCCGGCCTGCAATCCTACCTGCCACTTGGCGCCCAATCCCTCCCATCCGAAAAACGGAAAAGTGGCACCGAAGTTCGCGGAACCTACCGTGTTCAACTCGTCATCGTTTTGGTAGAACTGCACGGAGGCGGAAAAACGCGGCCATCTCGGATCGGCAATCAAGGATTCGAAAACCTTGGTCGACGGAAGCCAGCCCGTATAGCGCTCTAGTTTCTCAGAAGGCAAAGCCGATGGCGTCTCGGCAACCGGTTCCCGAGCCGCGATCAACGCGCTGCCGGGTTTCCCCACTTCGACCTGCAATCCTTCGATGGTTCGCAAAGCGTCGGCAACCGTTTGCGGGTTCTGCCCTTTGAGCCGAGCGGGGTCCAGCACCAGCCGTCCATTTTCGACCCTGGGTTTCACATCGCGTAAACCGAAGCGCATGTCGAGTACGGCCGAAGCGTAGCCCTCGAGGAAGCGGTCATTCTGCGGGGTGACCGGCTGAGCGAGGGAAGGGATAAGAAGACATAGGGAAAAAACCAATCCATAGCTCGAACGCATGGCGCGACTCCTAAAATCCTTATCGGATGCCGCGCGATCTTAGACTGAAGACAAGCCTCAGGCAATGTCGGGAATCACCCGGCCGTTGCGCCGATTACCGCGTTTGAGAAAAGGATTTATATCTGCCGATCACCCCGAATCTCTTGAAAGTCCCGGCCGAGACCCCATTGTTTATTTAGCCAATCGAAAAGGAGGTATGACATGTTCGCCAGTTTCATCCAGTTCGAGAACAGCCTGTTCGACGATTTCAGACGCATGGAACGGGAGATGGACGATCTGTTCGGCCGTTGGCCTTGGCCGACCGGGATCAGATCCGCCGTGCGAGGCAGTTTTCCACCCGTGAACGTCGGCGCCACACCCGACAAGGTGAATGTTTACCTGTTTACCCCGGGCGTCGATCCCAAGACTCTGGATATCTCCATTCAACAGAACGTACTAACCGTTTCCGGCGAGCGCGGGTTACCGAAGAATGAAAATGCCAACTACTACCGTCAGGAGCGCTTCAACGGCGAATTCCGCCGCGCGATCGCGCTGCCGGAAGATGTGGATCCGGATCGGGTCGAAGCCCGCTGCGAGAACGGCATTTTGCATGTCACGGTGCAGCGGCGCGAAGCCGTCAAGCCACGGCAGATCGAAATCAAATGAGTAAAAGGAGGAAATTATGGCTGCAACACAAGACGTTACAACCAGGCAATCCGCCGACGTCCCGAGTCAATGGTCCGAGCGCCAGGCCGTGCTGAATCCGCCGGTGGATATCTGCGAGGATGCCGAAGGCATCACGCTGGTGGCGGATATGCCGGGTGTATCGAGAGATAGACTCAACATAGAAGTCGATAAAAACACCCTGCTTATCGAGGGTGACGCGCATTTCGACATGCCCGAGGGCATCCAAGCGCTGTATGCGGACATCCATTCGACGCGGTACCGCCGGAGTTTCGCGCTTAGCCCGGAGCTGGAATCGAACAACATCGACGCCACACTTAAAGACGGCGTGCTTACTCTGCGGATTCCCAAGCGGGCGGAATTGCGTCCGCGCAAGATCGAGGTCCGAGTGAATTAGCCGGACCGCATTGAGCCCTTTGGCGGCCTCATGCTATGGCCCGGTACCGGGAAGTGCCGGGCCCTGGTTATATCGGTGCGCTTGATTGAACCGATGGATGTACAATCGATTGCAAATAAGGCAAGAAACAATAAGGCATATGCCATTCTTGAAAGGCAGATTGAGTGACCTCGCACCCCTTCAATAGAAGAAGGACTGCAGGCCGTAAACGGGCCGTCGCCGACGATTCCCGCTTGCAGGAAGGCGTGCTTGTCCTTTGGAACGATGACAAAGGCTTCGGATTCGTGCGCCCGTCCATGGGCGGCGATGACTATTTCGTCCATATCAGTGTGATCGAGGAAGGCACGAGCCGGCGTCCGCAAGTCGGAGACACCATTTTCTATAACGTGGCGACCGATGTCCCCGGCAGGAGACGCCTTTCCTACGCCGCGATAAAAGGGGCCGATGTCACAGAGAAAAAACCGACCGAAGGTATTCTGACCACCCCTCGCTCGCCGTTTCTCTGGACCTTGATCGGAGTGCCCATTCTCCTGTCGTGCTATTTGGTCTGGCGGACGCACAACCCGATTCCGTTGTTTTCGTATGTTTTTCTAAGCGTTCTGGCCATCTTGCTTTATGGGCTCGATAAACAGCACGCGATAACCGGTCAATGGCGCATACCGGAAATTTACATGCACATAGTGGAGCTTATGGGAGGCTGGCCGGGAGTGCTCCTGGCGCAGAACGATTTCCGCCACAAAATACGGAAGTCTCGTTACCGGAGAATACTGTGGGGCATCATCGCCTTCCACGGATTGGCGTGGGCGGCGTTTCTTGTTTTTGATTTCCTGAAAGCCGCATAGCTGTCGCAAAGATCGCAGGGAGAACGGCCGGATCCAGCCCGGTTTATCGAGAGTCTCACGAACGATTGCTTTTCGAGGCTAGGGATGAGGATTCTCCGAAATCTTTCGCGCTCGCGAGTCCCTCGGAAACCGGTAACCGCACCACGAACTCGCTGCCTTTTCCGGGTCCCTCGCTGCTGGCTTCAACGTATCCTCCATGTAATTCCACGAGTTTTTGGACGATGGTCAAACCGATACCAAGACCGCCTTGCGAGCGGTCGATGGTGCGCTCGGCTTGAGTGAACAGATCAAAAAGCTTCGGCAACAGATGGGCCGGAATACCCTCGCCGGTATCACGCACACGAATAACCGCCTGACCATGTTCATGCGTAACGGTCAGCCCGACTCTACCGCCCGGGGGCGTGTACTTGGCCGCATTATTCAGTAAATTGGAGACCACCTGCGCCAAGCGTACGGGATCTCCTTGAAGCCGTAGCGATTCCTCGGGTAGCGAGACCGTAAGCTCGTGCTGACGGGCTTCGATCAACGGCCGGCTGGTTTCAAGCGCCTGCTCGACAACGGCGGCGATGTCTACGGAACTGTTGTGCAGCGTGATTTTGCCCCTGATGATGCGCGAAACGTCGAGTAGGTCGTCCACCAACCGGGTCAAATGGCTGGTTTGGCGATCAACGACATCGCGCGCCCAAGCCAGTTTGGGATCGGGCACACTGATTTTTCGCATCACCTGAACCGCGTTTCGGATCGGGGCCAAAGGATTTCTGAGCTCATGGCCCAGCATGGCCAGGAACTCGTCCTTGCGACTATCGGCATCACGGAGGCTGTCTTCAACCCGCTTGCGCTCTTGAATCTCCAATTCAAGCTGGCGGTTAAGCTGCATTAACTCTTGGGTGCGCTGCGCCACCCTCTCTTCCAGATTTGCGTTCAGGTGCCGGATTTTCTCCTCGGCCGCCTTGCGTTCTTGTATCTCATTGATCAATCGGCGATTGGTCTCCTCCAGCTCCTCCGGACTCGGCAAGGCGAGAGCCTGAGGAATCAGCGGCCATAGCACAATGGCCGTGGCCATCGAAACCAGAGCAGTGAGCAATTTAACGCCGCCTTGGACGCCGTAGATCGGCTGCCAAATCGTCCATGCCCCCATCAGGTGAGTCGTACCACAGGCGAGGATAAACGCGCCGAAGAGCACGAAAATATGGCGAAAGCGGAGATTCCGGCGCCGCAGTACGAAGTAGATCAAGGCGCCGGGAATGGAATAATAGGCCAATGCCGTCATGATGTCCGAAAAGACATGCAGGTAAAGCAAGGAGGGACGCCAAAGCAGGCAATATCCATGGGGCATGAGCCCATCAGTCGTAACAAGTGTTTGCACACTATCCCACATGGTTCGTATCTCGCTGAATGTACCTATAAATCTATTCCGAAGGCGATCGGAAGTCCGTCAATAATCGGAGCTGATGGCCAACGGGGATAGGCTTCAAGTGGGGGAGCTTAAATCGAGTCGATCGGATGTGCGCCTCCAGACAGCCAATAAGCCGGATTGCAGCGAAGGCTAAGCTAAGCCGGCTAGTTATCGATAGGCGCCGAAAGGAGACAATCACCGAGCGTCTATAGATGCTCAAATCTTGTCTAAGTTCCCACGCCCGCCTTGTTTCGTGTTCTACGGCCGGCAAACTACCGCTGTTACGACTCTGCCAAGCGTTATGCAGCAAGGATCGTAGAACCAACGACCATCAGGCGTTCAACAATCTTAGGAAGGCAAAGTGATGATACCGCGATCGGTGAGGTTCGCGAAGCTTACCCAGCCCTGTGGGAAATACGGGGGGAGCTGGCTCCAGATAATCCATGCACGAACTGACCGCGTATCGAACTAAGCAGGACTTCGGCTCATTTACAACTAGCCGGCCCACAGATGTGATCCGCTCTTTAATCCGTGGCGTCCTGTGCCCGTAAATACCATTCTGCCCGAAAACGAGCGATCGTCGGCATCGGGTAAGCACCTATCGTAGCCCATTAATCCCACGCGCAATCACGTCCGAACGTGCGCCCCATACGCCGGATTTGAAGTGCTGATTACCCTGCCATCTTTTGCAATTCCAAGCTACTAAGAGGACCAAGAAACTCATGATGCAACCGTGTGTTTCCGATCATTTATACTCAAAGCTTCGCATTGAATTTCCATCATCTTTATCAGAATCCAAGGTTTTTGCAGTGAAAACAATCAAGATGAACTTACAATCGAGCCGACATACCATGGGCGGCATATAACCGGATTTAGCAATAACTTTATCTGAGCCATCAAAAAACAGAAGCCATGCAGAAACAACTCGCACGGAAAGTGGATAGCTGTCAGGTCCCGTGTGATTCTTTACCAAGAAGGAGCTATGCTCTCTTCGAGGCACGGAGTGTCCTCCGTGAAGTTTTTGGTTCATCCGGTTGAGACTCATCACGATGCAGATTCAACTTCACAAGAACGCCAGCACCACC
>NZ_DASPLO010000080.1:0-56265 GCF_035627495.1 Methylocaldum sp. | reverse complement strand
ACAAGGCGATCCGGCGTGGCTCGTTTGTCAGTGTTCGGGATCTGGTCAACAAGATCGACCACTTCATCTCCCATTACAACCAGTCCTGCCGACCCTTCGTCTGGACCGCCACGGCGGATTCCATCCTGGCCAAACTTCAACGATTATGTCAGCGAATTAATGGGACAGAACACTAGGAAATCTATAGCGTTTTCAGTTCTGATGCACGGTCTAAGAAGGAAGCCGCCGTTGGCGGCGTCTTGTTTGAGAGCGGGTCTCGCCCCGCGGGCGAGATACTTTTCTTTGCGCGGCCAAAGAAAAGTATCCAAAAGAAAGGCCGCCCGGATGGCGCGCCGATCCTGCGCGTCGCCGCCTGGAGAGCCGGGGGCGACAAAAGGCACGTTCCCTGTGCCTTTGTCGCCGCGCGCAATCCATTGCGCGCCCCTTGCGGGCTGGTCCGGCTCCAGGCGGCGATGCTCGGGCACGCCCTAACGGGACAATACCGAACCCCCATACATCAGATTTGAAAATGCTCTAAAAGGAAAAATCCTTCGTGTAGACCCCGCCACCCGCTGGGCAGCGGGTCAAGCGCTGACTCATCGTGCAGCTTGTGAGTTACTGCCCCGAACGCGCCCGACGGGCCGGGTTTGCCCGGCGTGAGGCGGTGTGACAGCCGGCCCGTCGGACAACGTGCAAGAAGGCTCCAAGGGATCGTCTTTCGGGACCACATTGGCCATGATGATTTCCTGCGCCTTGAGCTCCGCATCGGTGAGTTCGTCGCCGAAGATGTCGGTTTCATACTCCTGGGTGGAGACTTCCGCCAGCGAAGTGTCCAGAGGCCGACCGGGTTCATCGATGTGGATGGACGTCACGGTGGACAGTCCGGGGCGGATGGGCCGTTTTAGGATCTCCTCTTTCCGTAAGGCGATGCGCACGGGCACGCGCTGGACGATATGGATGAAATTGCCGGTGGCGTTGTCCGGCGGCAGCAGGGCGAACACGCTCCCGGTGCCGGGCACCAGCCCTTCGACCGTTCCGTGATAGGTATGGCGTTTCCCGTACAGATCGACGATCACCTCGGCCGACTGACCGGGCCGTACCTGATGCACCTCGGTTTCCCGCAAGTTCGCCTCCACCCACAGATGATCCAAAGGAACCACCATGAGCAGAGGGTCTCCGGGATGAACCCGGTCTCCGACCTGCGCCTTGCGCAGCGCAATGTAACCCGAGACGGGGGCTCGGATGCGCTGCCGGACGAACTCCAGGTAGGCGTCGATGAAGCGATGCTTGGCTGCCTCTACCTCGGGGTGCCGCGTCCGGCTAGTCCCGCCCACCCGCGCTTCGATGGATTTGAGCTCGGCCCCGGCCTCCCGCAGTTCGGCTTCGAGGCTCGTCATCTGGTCCTCGGCATTTTGCAGTACCTGCTCGGAGACCGAACCGCTGGGGATCGCCTGGCGGAAACGGACCACGTCGTGGCGCACCCGTGCGAGCTGGGCGGAGCGCGCGGCCAGCTTCTGGCACAGTTGCTGGCGCGTGGCGAAAAGCGCACCGATCCCGCGCACCGTCCGCCCCAATTCTCCCTCGCTCTGGCCCAAGGCGGCTTGGGCGCGGTGTTCATCGAGCCGGACCAGCAGGTCGCCTTTGTTCACGTACTGGGTTTCCTCGGCCAAGACCTGAGTGACGATGCCCGTCGCATCCGCTTCGACCGGGATCAGATTGCCGGTGACGAAGGCGTTGTCGGTCACGACCCAGAAACGGCCATGGAGCCACCAATAGCCGGCATAGGCCAGAGCGCTCGCGAGCACTGCCAGCGCAACCAGCAAGAGACGGCGATTGCGCCGGGCGCGGATAGCCTTGGGATGAATCTTCATAGTTGCTTGTTCGGGTATCCCTGAATTGTTATTCGAGTTAGGCGAATGGGATGGTCGTATCGTGTTCTTATGGTTCGGCAGGACTGCAACGGGGCTCGACCCGTGTTTTAACGAGGGCCGGACCTAATCCGCTATCGATTGGGGACGAGTGATATCGAGACCGCTGGTGTACCCGCCGCCCAGTGCCTCGATGAGATCGGTCATGGCGACGAGCTGATCGGTTTCCAAGGTCTTCAGTGCGAACTCCTGGTCCAGAACGGAATTCCGGCGCGCGAGCACCGTCCGGCGATCATCCAGCCCGCTGCGGAGTCGTTCTTGAGCGAGATCGAATACCTCACGCTGCGAAGCCAGCAGGCGGTTCTGCGCTTCGACGATCGTCCGGGTATCCCGCCAACTGCTCAGACTGTCGGCAACCTCTTGCACCGCTTGCAGCAAGGTCTTGTTGTAAAGCTCCACCGCCTCGTCGTATTCCGCCCGTCGCAACGACAATTCGCCGCGCAGGCGTCCGCCTTCGAATATGGGTAGCCGCACGCCCGGCGCAACGCCGTAGGCGAAGCTGTTCCCCGAAAACAGAATATTGGCGAGGGAGCTTGCGCCCTTGGTCATGCGCAGGGCGTTCAAGCCGACGAAAGCCGTCATGTCGACGGTCGGCAAAAAGCTGGCTTTGGCAACCCGAATCCGTTGCGCCGACGCTTCGGCCCGGTGAAGCGCCGCGGCGAGATCCGGGCGGTGGGCGAGCAGTTCCAGCGGAAGCTTTGTGGGTAGCGGGATTCTTTCGGGGAGGCTCACCACATTGGTGAACAGGTTCCGCGTCGCATCGGGGCCGCGGCCGATCAATCGCGCCAGCAGGTTCCGCTGCAAATCCAATTGGTCGCGGGTGACGGCTTGCCGCTTGCCGGCCGCCTCCGATTCAGAGGCAGCCTGTTTGACCGGATCGGCGGAATCCAGCCCCAGTTGATAACGCGTTTCGGCCAGATGGAACAGTTCGCGGCGCAATTCCACCATGTCCTCCGCCAGATCGAGCTGCTGCCGCAACGCGATTCCTCGGAAGTAACACCGGGCAATCGCGGCGGTCAACTGCAGCCTGACTTCGGCCTGTTCCGCCTCCTCGGCTGCCGCTTCGCCCAAGGCGGCTTCCAGCGCGGCGCGGTTCTTTCCCCAAAAATCGAATTCATAGCGGAGACTCAAGGGATTGATCAATCCCGAGACGATATGCGCTCCTCTAAGGGCGACATTGACGCCGTGCTCCGAAAAACGCGCCGCTGCAACCTCCGCCTCCGCATCCAGAAACGGCAATAGCCGGGCGCCTTCCACGCGGGCAAAGCCTTCCGCCTCGCGCAGCCGGGCCGTGGCTGCCTTGAGGCTGGGATTGTCCTTGAGCGCCATGTCCATCAGGCGGTTCAGCTCGGAACTGCCGAACTGCCGCCACCAGCGATCCTGCGGCCAGGATCTCCGCGCTGTCAACGGCTCTCCCCCGCGGGCTTCGGACAATTTGTGCGCCATGCTCGGAGGCTTGAAGAATTCGGCGCGTTGCCCGCCAGATGGAATCCAGGCACAGCCTCCGATCAGAAACAGGGACGCCGCACCGAATCCGGCGAGCAGGCGCCATCGATGAACGGATCGGCAACTCATGGCTGCTCCATCAGCTCATCGGCCCGGGTTTCCCTCAAATCCTCCGCCGGGCTCGGGTGCAGCGGCCGGTGAGTGGGACGGGCCAGCCACACCAGCCCGGCCAATCCGAGAAAAAGATAGCTCGCCATCAAAAAGGCGTCGTCGAGCGCGAGAATGGCGGCCTGCTGCTTGACGATGGCCAGGAGCTTGCCCTGTGCCATCCCTGCATCGAGACCGGCAGCTTCCAGCCGCGAAGAGAAGCGCTGCAGCAGATCGAGAGACGCGAACTGCCGCCCCCCGAAATGATCGGCCAAATGAAGCTGATGAAAGGGGCTGCGTCGAAATAGCATGACGCCTTGTAAGGTGATGCCAAGTGCGCCGGCGGCAATACGCAGCAGCGCCGTTTCTTCCGCGGCGCGCAACACCTGACCCGGAGATAGGCCGTGGAGGGTGAGTGCGGTAAGCGGAGTGAAAAACGAACCCAGGAAAAAGCCGAGAAGCAGCATGGGCCAAATGATTTGATCGAACGATCCGGGGTCGTCGAAGAGCCCGATCCACGACAGGGTAAACGCCAGACCCAACAAATTGAGGCAGGCGAACAGCCGGGCGTCGACGCCTTTGACTACCTCGTGCATGACGGCAATCACCGGCGCCGCCAACACGATCATGGACAGAAACAACAGGCCGGCAAGGAATGAGGAATACCCCAGCAACAGTTGAAGCTGGACGATCAGCAGCGATAACAGCCCTTGAATGGACAGGAACCCCAGCGTGAGACAAACCACGCCGATGGCGAAATTGCGATGGGCGAACAGCCGGATGTCAAGTGCCGGGTGCCGTTCGCCCAATTCCCAGATGACCAAACAGGGCAGCGCCACGATGACGACGATCAGCACATCGAGCAGGAAGGGCGATTGGAACCAATCGAAATCGTTGCCCTGATTCAGAATGGTCTGCAGACCGCCGAGCACCAGGCTCAACAGGACAAAGCCGACGAAATCGAAACGGGTGTAACGGAGCTGGAATCCCCGCCCGTGCAGCAGCGAACCGGTCACGCCGGCGATGGCTAGGGCGAAGGGGATGTTCAGATAAAACAGATAACGCCACCCGACCTCGTCGGCGAGCCAGCCGCCTATGGGAAAACCGATGGTGAACGGCGCGAGGGTGAACAAGCCCCATATCCCCAATCCCACCGATTTGAGCCGCGCGGGATATTCTTTCAACAACAGGGCTTGCCCGATGGGAAGCGTGACGCCGCCGGCAAAGCCTAGAAAAATGCGCGCCGGCAGGAACAGCCGCAAAGTTTCGCTGATGGCGCACAGATAAGAGGCCACCGCATACACCACAAATGCCGTAACGAACAAGCGGTAATCGCCGAGGCGCCCGGATAGCCAGCGGGCGATGGGAAACGCCAGCGCCAGGGCGATCATGAAATCGGTCTGGGCCCAAGTGCCGAGGCTCGGCAATACCCCGCCGAGATCGCCGGCCACGTGGGGCATCAGCGCGATATAGGAACCGGCATTGAACAGCACGACCATGTGCCCAAGGCCGAGCGCGATGTTGAACAGGACAAAGCGCCAACCGCGAAGGCGCCTTGGGAAGGCGATCGTCACCTAAGCGACGCCTAGGCCGCGATTAGCCGGTAAGCGGCGCAGCGAACGTCCGGCGGCGCCGCCTCTTCCTTTGGGCCGGGAATGACCATGAGCCGCGGCCGCCCTTGTCATTCGTGGCGGCTGTTTGCGATGGCCATTGAAGCGGTTTCGATGCTCCGCTCGTCGGAACGGGCCTGCCGCGACGCCGGCAGCTCCAGATCGGTCAAGCCGCGGTGAACAAGCTTCGCGCCGAGGTCGCTCACAAATTTCTTGAACTTTTCCGCCTCGTGATCGAGAAGTGTGGGCGCCGCTCCGGCAATGGGAGACGCATCGGCGCCGGTTCTACCGATGACTTGGCCGGTAGCGGGGTCGATCAGCTTGACCAGCACCTGCAAGGGCGTCTGCGACTCGAAAATTTTGTAGGTCCCGATACCCACCTCCAGCACGGCGTCGACCCGTTCCGATCCATGCGACCGATAGTCGACCGGAGAGGTGTCGGCGTTGTACCACTGCCGGATGGCACCATGCCAATAGGCGAGATTGGCGGTGCGGTTGCGGGGGGCGATCGGCAGGCGGTAGTAATGCTCGGCAGAAATGGCGTTGAGACCGCCGGCGGTCAACAGCGCGGCCGCTTCCCGCGCTAAAACCAGAGTAGGGGTCCAGCTCTCCGCAAGCGATGCGGCCGGTTCCAGCCCGAAGACGTTTTCCGGCGCCGCTGTCGTTCGCGGAGGAGCCGCTACCGGCACGATGTCGTCATGGCTTACCAGACCGGCGATCAGCACGCCACCGGGATTCCGGTAGATCTTCTTTTCCAGGAATAAATCGAACGGCACGGTATCGTTCTGCCGATAAATGGGCAGCCGGGACTCGATGAGATCCGGCATCACCTCTAGGGGAGGCGGCTCCACCGGGATCACGAGGATCGTGTGCAACCCGCCCGACTTGTCGGCGGGCGGTTTGATCGGGGGAGCGAGACAGGCGCTCAGTGCAACCAGCAAAACCAGCAATAGGCTATAACGCTTCATATTTGGGAGGTACCACAGTCCCATGGAATCCGTGCAAAATAAGGAACCCAGGCACCGCTTCAAACAACCGATTCGTCGTTTCCCGACGTAGGCGTGTCCGATGCGCCGGGCGGCCCTGCCCCATCTTTAGCAACACCAATGCCACAAGACAAGGCATTGATAATAAACGCCTTTATGGCGTCACAACTCCCAACGTCGTCGTAATGACATCGACTCGATAATAAATAACGGCCAGATCCGCCGCTTTACCCTCAAACAACGGCTCTTACCTACCGACATACTCGGAAATGACGCACGCATTGCTACAAGAGCCCATTGCTGTCACTATGACACCATTGTAGTAAATTCGACTACGGCCCTATGAAAACGTTCGACTACGAATCTTTGGAAATGAATGAACGCCTGAACATAAGAATGACCGGGGAAGCCATTCGCGAAGCGGTGTTGAGCTTGACCGCGAATCTTTCGATGAAAGAGCGCATTGAGGGATTTCTTGAAATTTTCGCCAAAGTCACGGGGAATCATGCCTGCGCCTTATTGCGCTACCAGGACGGGATACTCGTGCCCGTGGCGACCCGCGGCCTCTCGCCCGAGGTCATGGGACGGCAATTTCATCCGAAGCAACATCCTCGGCTGGCGGCAATCCTCCAGTCGAGAACGCCGGTCCGATTCGAGGCCGATGATCCGAGGCCGGACCCTTATGATTCGCTGTTTTTGAACGACACCGGAGGCGGATTGCCCGTTCATTCCTGTATGGGTTGCAGCCTTTATAACGAAAATACCCTGTTCGGGGTGCTGTCAGCGGATGCGCTGAAACCCGGGGTATTCGACGGCATCAATGACCACGTCTTCCAGACCTTCGCCGCCATTGCGACCGTGGCGTTGCGTCATGAAACCTTTATCGGTGCGCTGGAAAGATTGGCGAGACATCGCGGACTGGTTACCAGCGAACTGGTGAACGAGGCCTTGCAGCGCGGCGGCCAGATGCTTGGTGAAAGTCCTGTCTTGCAGGAACTGAAGCGCAATATCGGCATTGTCGCCCGATCCGATCTGACGGTTCTGGTGATGGGCGAAACCGGCGTCGGCAAGGAGGTCGTGGCTCGCGTCATACACGCGCAATCGCTGCGGGCCGATCAACCCTTGGTGTACGTGAACTGCGCGG
Organism: Methylocaldum sp.; assembly: GCF_035627495.1. Taxonomy (GTDB): domain Bacteria; phylum Pseudomonadota; class Gammaproteobacteria; order Methylococcales; family Methylococcaceae; genus Methylocaldum. The sequence continues at coordinate 49,025 of NZ_DASPLO010000080.1, read as the reverse complement.
CACTCCCGGAATCCTTGGCGGAGAGCGAACTGTTCGGGCATGTCCGCGGCGCTTTTACCGGAGCCAGCACCGACCGGGCCGGCAAATTCGAGTTGGCGGAAGGAGGCACCCTATTCCTGGACGAGGTCGGCGAACTGCCTCTCTCGGTTCAGGCAAAACTGCTGCGTGCCTTGCAGTTCGGCGAGATCCAGCGGCTCGGCTCGGACAAGAACCATCGCGCCGATGTCCGCATCATCGCCGCGACCAACCGCCAACTCGCCGAGGAGGTGAAAGCGGGGCGGTTCCGGGCCGATCTTTACCATCGGCTCAGCGTATATCCCCTGAACGTACCGCCGCTGCGGGAACGGCCTATGGACATAGCGCAGTTGGCCGGACATTTTATGGATCAGGCCCGAATGCGCCTCGGCCTTGAGCAGGTGTGCCTGGCGCCCGCGACGATCGAAGCACTGCAGGCCTATCCATGGCCCGGGAACGTCCGAGAGCTTGAGCATGTCATCCTCCGCGCCGCTCTGCGCGCCTCCGCGGATCGCGGGCGCTCGTTGATTTTGGAGCCGGAAGATCTGGATATCGGCCCTGAAATTCAGCGGGGTATGGAAGCAAGGGCCAGTTTGTTAAACGGAACAAACCAAATATCGCTCGCACGCGCGGTGGACGACTTTCAGCGGCAACTGATCCTCAAAACCCTGAACGAGTGCCATGTCAATTGGTCGGAAACGGCACGCCGACTAGGCCTCGACCGCGGCAATCTGCATCGTCTTGCCAGGCGCCTCGGACTAAAGCCGACTAACCGCATGGACTGACGGCACCGCATCAGCTAAAGAAAGATCGATCGGCGCGGACACTGCCATGTGGGCTTGCCTTGCTACCGATCCCCAATATGGGCTGGTCGACGTACAAAAAAAGCCGGACAGTGTCACTGTGTCCGGCTTGAAATTAAGGAAAGCAACCATAGTCTTATACTTTTTGACCGCTACGTTGCCTAAAAGTTTAGATGGGATAGAGTCGCTTGAGAATCGCGCACATCGCGACCGGAAATCAAGCCTTGCTCCCGCCGGAGCGGCAACCATACGACAAACTCGGCACCCCGGCCTTCGCCCTCGCTGAAAACCTCCACTCTCCCTCCATGCATCTCGATCAGGCTTCTCACCAACGAAAGGCCTATGCCCAGACCGCCTTGCGCGCGGTCCAGCGTCCTGGGGCCTTGAGTAAACAGATCAAAGATGTGGGGCAAAAGTTCGGGCGGTATGCCGATTCCTTCATCCTTGACGTGCACCGCCGCTTCGCCTGACTTGATTTCCACCGAGAGCCAAATCCGGCCTCCTTCATTACTGTACTTCGCGGCGTTGTTGAGAATATTGGCCAAGACTTGGGTAAGGCGCGCCTCGTCACCGTCCAAATCGATATCAAGCAGCTCCGACTCTACGATAAGCTTGAGCCGATGAGCCTCGATCAGCGGCAAATTGACTTCGATCGCCCGGACTATCACGGCAGCGAAATTGAGCGGAGCCACGCGCAACGTAATCTTCCCACGGGTAATCCTGGACACATCGAGAAGATCGTCGACCATTCGGGTTAACTGAGCCGCTTGGCGATCCACCACGTCCCGTGCCCATTCCGCCCGGGGCTCTTGTAAATCCAAGCGGCGCAACACCTCGACCGCGTTGCGAATCGATGCAAGTGGATTGCGCAGTTCATGGGCCAGCATGGCGAGAAATTCATCTTTACGCGGCTGGATCTGAATGGTGTCTTCTGTGCGGATCGGGTCGTCAATGTCCATAACGTGGACGGTACAATTTGATGACAACATAACAAGCTCTTCCTTGGCTGTTGAAAAATTCTTCCGGATCGCTCGGTCTCTGATCGCCGCGGTTGTTCTTACCGTCGCTCAGCATGCATAAAAGCCTTACCGGGCGGCACGACTAAACGAGTCACAGCCGCCCTTAAGATCTAGTAATCAAACCGTAAACCTTATCAGACGCCGTACCAGATTTCGCAACGGCGACGGGAATGCGCTTCGAACAGATGCAAGATCAAAACGCGAAAGATCACATATCCCAGTCATCAAAACCCGGATACAACCGGGCTTCGTGCCGTTGCTCGCGATCGTACTCAAGCTGGCAGTCGATACAGCGCACCGCGCGGGGATTAGCCGCAAGGCGCTCCAGAGGGATAGGCGCCTCACAATCCAGACAGATGACCACACCGCGTTCGGGATCGGTAATCTGCTGTTCCCTTTCCGCCAGCGATGCCTTCAGGCGTCGTAGCGCTTCGGCACGCGTGCATTCTTCGACGATCTGAGCAACATCGATATAGTCCATGTCGGCAGTCTCCTTCATAAGGAAAATTTCCGCCTGGAGCCAAGTCATATACGCGGGCAATTCAGGCGACTTAACCCCTTCGAGAAGGTCACGCTTTGCTCAGTTCCCGTCACCGTATTGATACTTAATGGCGCAACGGAAGGCGAGTTGGCGGTATATGTTCATACACCTATGAAACCGCACTTATGTTATGCCACGGATTGATATGGGCGCGGTTGTAAACATAATCCGATAAGGAATCGGGAATCCGGAGAGATATGAGCTGCAGAAACTATCTCAAGGGAGAGTCTAATGAAAACGTGTATTATTGCCGCTGCCGGGCCGTGATTTTAGGCGTATCGTGACTGGTTGCCGCAAAACCGTTCGCGCTATCAACGAGCGCCTCCTTCAGCGCAATACTCCAAGCTCCCGCCCGACACCACGAATTTTCGTTTCATAAAAGCCACCCGCTGCATCGTCAAGCAAAGGGCATCCGAAGAGGGTGAACCGGTCTAAATTCCGCATTGGATTGTGAAAAGCCCCTAATCAGAGAGCTTGATTCTTGCAAAAATACCGGCACGGTTCTCGGAGTAGCCGATATGCCGACGCCCCTCGCAGACAAGCCACGGGTAACGTCTTCGAGAGGGGACTGACAAGGCTGCTCGGTGCTCTACGATGAACACTTCCCAGTCTGCAAAATGAAGATTGCTGACGCCTACCGGGTGACAACAGCAAGCTCTAAGACTCCGCTTCGACTTAGCGGATCATTCAACGGGTACGTTCTGCTCGAATTTCGAGAATTCATCCTGATCCAACTGGCCGTCCTGGTTCTTATCAAATTCGCGCCAATCTTCCTTTAACTTCGTATCAACTCTACCCTCGCTTTCAGAGATCAATCCATCCTGGTTCGCATCCAGTTTCTTGAAGCGCTCGCTCTTGATTTCCTTTTCGACCTCGACCTGATGGCGGGTCGCCGGGATATCCTTTTCTATCTGCTGACCGGGGGGCTGTTCGGCCGGGGGCTGGGCAGGCTGATTGGTAACGTCTAAGGATTTCCTTGTCGCCTCATCCGGATTGGGTGTTCCCGGCACTTGCGGTTGTTCGGCTATTGCCGCGGACGAACCCAGCAATGCGAGAAGAGTTAAAAAAGTCGGTGCTTTCACGACAGACCTCCGTATCCAACAATAGAGGAAATGCCAAATGACGTGAAGCGGTAGTCGTAAGATTTCCGCTCCTAAAATTAGGACCGGGTGACCCCACAACGGTTCATAGCCTCTGCCGCGCTGCGGTTATGAATTCCGATAGCCGGGCTTCCTGCGTAAAACCACCATGGACACGGATTTACGCCACGGCAAATCCAGGGGTGATGATCGTCACCACGGCGCCGGGTGGCAATCCAGAGATTCAAGCACAGCAGTAGGGCTCTGTTGACCTTTGCTGACGGCCTTGTCTTGATACATTGCCTGATCAGCCGTCCGTAGCAACTCAGCAGTGGTCGAACCGTCTTCGGGGTAGACGGCTATACCCACACTGGTTCCCAAAATGGGCAGCGCCTTGTTAATTCCGTTGGCTTCCGCAGACGGCTGGCGAAAGGCTTTCTTGATCTTATTGGCTACGGATTCCGCGCCGCGGAGATCACCGACATTTTGCAGGAGCACTACAAACTCGTCTCCTCCCAAACGGCCGACGGTATCCGTTTCCCGAATGGAGTGCTGAAAAATCCGGGCGGCGCGTTGCAAAACCTTGTCTCCGGTTTGATGCCCGTAATAGTCGTTGATCTGTTTAAAGCCGTCCAAGTCGAGGTAAAGCAGGGCCACTTTCTGTCGCGATCGATGTGCCGTGATCAGCGCCTGCTCCAGACGATTCATGAATAATTGACGATTGGGCAATCCGGTCAGAGGATCGAAGTTGGCCATCAAAAACAGCCTGTTGCCCTCCTCGAATTTACGCCTCTCATAACGGTCATGGATTCTGGCAACACCGAAGAAAACGAAGAGGAATGCCAAAGACCCGACGAAGATCAAATTCAGTCGATGCCAATCAAGATCGGCCCATCCCAATTGTTGCTCAATTTCGAGAACGAAGAATTTCTCCGGTTCTCCTAGAGAGCTGCGAAAAAGCAGCTTAGGGAACAAAGCGGACTCGAGGGAAGTTACCGGCAAAGCCTGCCGATGAATCAACCCGTCATTCAGGCTTGCACCCTCGCGCGCCGACTCGAACAGGGTAAGCGCCAACGACACGGAGTCAGACGGTAGTTGCAGCAGAGCCTTCACCCTGCATATCACTACGGCGAAGCTTACCTCGCCCCTTAAATCTACGGGTTCTATTAGCGCGTAGCCCCAATCGCCATTGCTTAGCAAAAACGAGTGGCTAGCCGTGATTCCTCTGGATTGTAGGGCACGCTGGAAGGCGTCTCTGAGCAGGGGTACGGAATCGAACTCAAAACCCAACAAGGGTCGAGTCTTATCGTTGTACGGCTCAACAGAGGTCAAAGAGCGCAAAACCGGTTTATTCGGAACCGCTTGCCAAGTTAGGTTATTTTTAACATAGGAAAAGGCATGTGCCGAAGAATCATTCGCCGCGCTTTCATGATGCCGAAGGGCCATGAATTCATCCAGCCCCTCCCTTTCTAAATTTTGAACGGCCCCCATAAAGTAGATGCCCGCATTTTGCTCGGCTATCAAACGAGTATAGGTTGAAACTTTCTCTTGATTTACGGGCTCTTGGACCTTTAGGAACGCAGCCAGACTATGTGCTGCATCAACATAGCGACGCGTCTGCGAAACCAATTGTTTTTGAATGAGGGCGGAGTTTTCTGAAAACCGCTGGGTTTCGCGCTGAATATCGAGAAAAACGGCGAACGCCAATCCGGCACAGGCAATCAGCAACCAACAAATCGTCAGCAACGCATACAACGAAAACCGCTTAACGATTAGCTCAATAATTCCCTTTCGCAGCAAGAACGCGGTCTGCATGGTTTTTATGCTACTATTCGCCGCTGACTGCCTAGCGCTAAGGATTCCTGGATCGCCGCCGGAATGGCGGTCTTGCCCGAAAGGGATGTACGACTCTGCATCTCTACGAATCCATGATTGCAACAAATTTTGGAGGAGGAGATACATGTTTAAACCCAGACTCGACGTATTCCTTGCTTATCCGATTCATACCAGTGCACTCGTTGCAGTTTTCGCGCTTCTGCTGTTTTTGCCGCTGGTACGCCCACCGATCATCCTGTCCATGCTGCTAGTTACGCTACTGGTTTATCTCTCGATGTTCTTTGGCGCCAAATTGGCGCTTGACGAAAATCAGAGGCCTTTGTCGTTAAGCAACGACGACAAACCAGGCGCCCACTGAACGGTTACCGTGCCATCTCGCCAGTCCAAATCATTCGATTACTAGCCTACACGCGGACGGCACGAGATGATGTGATTTAGTAACCAATTTCCGTAAAAAACCTTTCATCAATCATCTGTGCAAAATCCATGCACAAACTTTCTAGCCAAGGCGCCAGAGGCCGTTTCCACAACGTCACGCGAGGTCCCATATCTGGCGGGGACATGCGTTGAAACCTTGGGTTAGCCAATCCTTCGTGATTCCGGACCGCAATCCGCCGGGCATGCTGCGCCGCTTGGCAGCCCTTCTTTACGACACCGTAGTACTGGCCGCGGTACTCTTCGCCGCAACGGTCATCTTGTTGCCATTTCATAATGGAGAGGCCTTTCAACCAAATCATGGCCTTTATAGCGCCTATCTATTAACGGTCAGCTTCGCTTTTTTCGGGTGGTTCTGGACCCATGGCGGACAGACACTCGGGATGTGCGCCTGGAAAATTCGCCTGCGCACGACAGCGGGAGCTCCCGTCTCCTGGGGTCAGGCCGCAATTCGCTTGATCTGCGGCTTGATATCATTCGGCTGCTTGGGACTGGGCTATCTTTGGATTTTGTTCGATTCAGAGGGGCGTAGCTGGCACGATCTCGTGTCCAGGAGCAAAATCGTTTGGCAAGATTAGCGGCCATCAACGAAGGACGGTCATTAATTTAAGCGGTTAGAGCGTCTTTCGTTTCGCCACAGTGGTGGTCGATATCCGGACGCATGACCCAAAGTACCGCTGATTACGGAAATTATTTTTGAGCGGGGGCCGCCCCGCACGTGGGTTCCTTTGCTTGTCTAAAAACAAAAGTGTCGGGAACACATTTAGACGTGCGAAGTGCGCCCGAACGGTTCCCTAATTCTGCGCGTCTCGCCCGGCACCCAGGCCGACCGAAGACACCTCCATGTACCTCGGTCGCCGCGTGGCGTCGTGCCGCGTCCCGTTGGGCGATTCCGGTCCCGGACTCCGATGCCGGGGGCACTCTAACGCATTGAGGACAGCAAGCGGCAGCGCTCGCTGCACTAGATTGAAAAACACTCTAAGGCGGATCGATGCTGGATGTCGCAGAAAAGCGAATCGAGCAGACTCCGCCTTGTTTACCACCGCTCATCTCATCTCAACGCGATGAACCACAAAAGCGCAGCGGAGACGTCTCATGCAAGACCTCGCCAATGTATTCGAAAATCCCGTGTCCCGGGAAGTCTGGAACTGGAAGTATCGTCTCATAGACGAAGCGGGTAGCGACTCTACCATCCGGGATACCTGGCGGCGTGTGGCGCGAGCTTTGGCCAACGCGGAACCCGAACTCTCCGCTAGTTGGGAACGCGCCTTTCTTAAAGCGTTGGAAGATTTTCGCTTTCTGCCCGGCGGGCGGATTCTCGCCGGAGCCGGAAGTCAACACGATGTTACCCTATTCAACTGTTTCGTATTGGGTACTATCGAAGACTCGATGGAAGGTATTTTCTCCGCACTCAAGGAAGCTGCGCTAACCATGCAGCAGGGCGGCGGCATCGGTTACGATTTTTCCACCCTGCGTCCAGCCGGTATGCCCGCCCGACGATGCGGCGGTGTAGCTTCCGGCCCGGTATCCTTCATGCGCATTTGGGACAGCATGTGCGCCACGCTTCTTGCCGCCGGAGCCAGACGAGGAGCCATGATGGCTACGCTGCGTTGCGATCATCCGGACATCGAAACCTTTATCGGTGCAAAACGTACCCTAGGCGAACTGCGGAATTTCAATCTCTCCGTGCTCATCACGGATGATTTCATGGATGCGTTAGAACAGGATCGGGATTGGCCACTGGTTTTCCCCATCAACACCGAGGCAGACCCTCCCGACGCGGGACAAATTGTTTTCAGGCGCTGGTCTCACACCGGCTCACCCGTGCCATGCCGCATCGTTCGAGTGAGCAGAGCCCGAGAACTGTGGCATGCAATAATGCGGTCCACCTATGACTATGCCGAGCCTGGTGTCCTGTTTATCGATCGCATCAACCGGCAAAACAATCTTTGGTATTGCGAGCACATCTCCGCCACCAATCCATGTGGTGAAATCCCACTTCCCGCCTACGGCGCTTGTAATCTGGGCTCTATTAATCTCACCCGCTTCGTGTCGGAGCCATTCGAGGATAACGCCGCTTTGGATTTCGCGGCCATCGAACGGACCGCCGCCGTGGCCGTGCGCATGCTGGATAATGTCATCGACGCAAGCCGGTTTCCCTTGCCGAAACAGCGGGATGAAGCTCTCGGTAAACGACGTATCGGCTTGGGAATTACCGGTTTGGCAGACGCGCTGGTAATGCTGGGACTACGCTACGACGACGAACGCGCCTGCCAGCTTGCCGACAAGATCATGCGGAGCGTGTGTCTTGCCGCGTATCGGACTTCCATCGAACTGGCGCGCGAAAAGGGTTCTTTCCCGTGCTTGGATCGTGACAAATACCTGCAGAGCAACTTCGTTCGGACCTTACCGCGCACGATCAGAAAAGGCATCGCCGAACACGGCATTCGAAACAGCCATTTGCTGGCGGTTGCGCCTACCGGTTCCATTAGCTTGCTCGCAAACAATGTATCCAACGGGCTCGAACCGGGATTTGACGAGCGCTATCAACGACGCGTTCTGACACCCGAAGGCCCCCGGAACTACGACATCGAAAACTACGCTGTCCGGTTGTGGAGACTCAGCCGTTCAGAGCGCACGTTGCCGCCTGCTTTTGTCACCACCTCCGAGTTGTCCCCGCTTGCTCATTTACGGATGCAGGCCGCAATCCAACACTCGGTGGACAACGCCATTTCGAAAACAGTTTATTTGCCCCAAGACTTCCCCTTTCCCGATATGGAGTCGCTGTACCGCCAGGCTTACGACATGGGACTGAAAGGTTGTACCACTTATCGGCCGAACCCCATTACCGGAGTCGTGATCAGCCCAACGGAACCCTTAACGGCTTCCACTGTTTGCTGCGAACAGAATGCTTAGGCAGTTACGCCAGCGGCGCGTGTCGCCCTATTACGACACATCAGACGTGGGACAAGAAAAGAACTTGGAAAAGCGTTTTTGACAAGAACCGACCTCGGCGCAGGGCGTAAAGAGTTTGAACCTCGTTACGCCCCATACCGATGCACGGTTAGACGATTAGAGGGCAGTGGACGAAGGAACTTTATGGTTCTTGATTTCGCCACGCTGCATGCGAACGTGCTCCTCAAGCTGCCGCTTTGCGGCGTCGAAAGCGTCACGTAATGCTACGTATACATCCTCGTGCGCCTGTTTGTCATGATGATCGCGGCTGACCACGATTTGTCTCTGGGGCACGCTCAAATCGATCCTGACTTTATAGAGATTACCCTGATGCTGATGATGGTGCTCCGCTTCGACGGCGACTCTACAGCTGATGATATGATCGCAGAATTGCTCCAATTTTGTGGCTTTCTCCCGAATGCGGGTTTCAACGGCGTCGGAGTGAGGAATTCCTCGAAACGTAATCTCTAGTGGAACTTGCATAGGTCTTTCCCATTAAGTGTCAAGTCTGTAAGTAATCTAAAAAGGTCTCCACCGAAGCCCCGGCCCAGTGGATACTGTCCGGCTCTTCCAAGTTATCGGCTTCATTTTAGGTAGATTGGTCCATTGACTGTTTATTTTGTGCGCCCGTAAGGCTTGGGGCGATTGGGCCGTAAAAACTACCAACACCTTCTTTCCTTGCCGCTCCGGGTAACAATAATATACAACCGGCAGTCCTCCTGTCGATCTAAAGACCCATCGCGCGTTTGGCCGCCGGTGACGCCGGAGCTTAGTGGTACGACTCTCTCGCTCGAAAACGGTCACCGCCCACTTCCTATACAAATTCGGAAACTGAGGCGCGATTACGGGTGAATTGTTCTCCCAAAATCACGCAGCGCCGCTAACGCCTCGTCGAGATCCGCCCCCGTATGGTCCGCGGAAACCTGAAACCGGATTTCTTCGTCGCCGCGGGGCACGACCGGATAAACAATCCCGGTTGCCAGAATGCCCCTCTTCCAGAGGTGACGGACCATATTTCGGGTCGCTTCGGTATCCCGGAGCAGCAACGGCACGACGGGATGCTCGCCATGGAACGTCTCGCATCCCAAGTCCTTCAGACCCTGCCGGAATCTGTTAGTCAAGCTCCGCAGCCGCTCGAGCCGATTCTGTCCTTCGGGACCGCCCACGATCTCGACGGCTTTCACGGCGGCGGCCGCTTCGCCCGGCGTGATCGGATTGGAATAAATATAAAGGGGGGCTTTTTCGCGCAAATAATCGACTAAGAGCGAACTGCCGACGACATACCCCCCGTTGACACCGAAAGCCTTCCCCAAAGTGCCAATCAAGACATCCACCGGCCCGCATCCGGCATATTCTTCGGTTCCCCGGCCGGTTGCCCCGAAAGTGCCAACGCCATGGGAGTCGTCAATTATGACCAAGACCCCTTCGGCGAATTTTTCTTCATAGCTTTTGGCCAGTGCCATTAGTTCCTTGAGCGGGGCATGATCGCCGCGCATGCTGAAGATGCCGTCGGTCACGATGGCCACTCGCCTGCAGGATTCGACAGCCTGCCGTAAAAACGTTTCGGCTTGTCCTATGTCCAAATGTCCGTAAACGAACTTCTCCCTTGGACGGGCCAGACGAATCGCATTGATGATGCAGTTGTGGTTCAACTCGTCGCTAATCACCGCGGTTTCTGGGCTTATCAGCGTCGGCAGAATCCCCATTACCGCCGTATACGCCGAGCTGAACAGCATTGCCGCCTCCCGGCCGTGAAATTCGGCCAGGCGCTGCTCCAGCAGCACATGTGGCTCGTAGGTGCCACTGATAAAGCGCACCGCTCCCGGGCCGGCACCGTAGGCTCGGACGCCTTCCTCCTCGGCCTTCATCACTTCCGGATGAAACGCGAGTCCCAAATAGCCGTTGGAATTCATCCGGAGAAAGGAACGTTCGCCCTCCCCTTTCAGCAGATAACGGATACCGCGACCATCCCGGGGCGGTAGAACGGCAGTGATAATCGCCTCCCGGCTCTTGCGCATTCCGGATTGGTCCAGTTGCGCCAGCTCTCGCTTCAACAAGGCTTCCACTCGGTCCATGGCCATAGTCCACCTCATCGGCTAAACGGTTGACGTACTTTGTAGCTTGGCACGAATCTTATCGAGCATATCGCTCGTCATTCGCGCCATGTCGTAGTTCGGCGCCCAGTTCCACTCGGTCCGCGCCGCACTGTCGTCCAAGGACTGGGGCCAGGAATCGGCAATCGACTGACGCACGGGGTCCACTTCATAGTCGATTGCAAAATCGGGAATATGTTTCCGAATCTCGGCGGCCAATTCGCTTGGGGTAAAGCTCATGGCGGTCACGTTGAACGCGTTGCGGTGCGTCAAACCTGCTGGATCGGCTTCCATGAGCGCCATCATTGCCCGGATGGTGTCGGGCATATACATCATGTCGAGGCGCGTATCCCCTCGGAGAAAGCAGGTGTAATGCCGATAACGGATTGCCTGATAGAAGATTTCCACCGCGTAATCGGTAGTTCCGCCGCCGGGCGGGGTCAGATAGGAAATAATCCCCGGCAGGCGCAAACCTCGCGTATCGACGCCGAACCGCCGGAAATAGTAATCGCAGAGCAATTCGCCGGTGAGTTTGGTGATACCGTAGATCGTCGTCGGACGCTGGATGGTGTCTTGAGGCGTGCCGTCGCGCGGCGTGGTCGGCCCGAAAGCCCCGATCGAACTCGGGAAAAACAGGGCGCATCGATGCTGACGAGCAACCTCGAGCATACGATACAAGCCGCCCATATTGACGTTCCAGGCCACCTGCGGCCGCTCTTCGGCCACCGCGGAAAGAAGTCCCGCCAGGTGATAAATGGTCTCGATCCGGTAACGGCGCACGACATCCTGAATCTGGCGCAACTGGGTGCAGTCGAGATGTTCGAATAGGCTGTCGCCTTTGCCCGCTCCGGCAGGCGGCATGCGGATATCGGCGGCCACCACACGATCCTCCCCGTATCGGGCCCTCAACGCCGGAATCAGCTCCGAACCGATTTGACCGAGAGCACCGGTCACCAGAATTCGACCCTGTGAACCTATCGTCATCTTCTTCCTACGAATCCGCTGATAGGCAAAATCATCTATTTTCCGATTGATTTGCGTCCAAGGTTAAATCCCCCAAACGATGGGGTCAATGCAGCGGAGACTACAGAGTCAATATGTCCAGCGATGCACAAGCGATAAAGAGCCTTGACACGCGGCCTCGGGAGCAACAAGCTGAACCATCCGTTGACACTCCGCCCGGAGGTAGCATCCATGTCCCAAAAAGAGGAAAAGGCATATTCCCAGGAAGAAATCGAGGAACGCTTGAAACAGGAGCTTCCCCACTGGTATTACGAGAACGGCTGGATACGCCGAAAATTCCGCACCCACGGCTGGAAAGCCAGCTTGATGGTGGTGAATACGGTTGGTCACTTGGCCGAGGCCGCCTGGCATCATCCCGATCTTACCGTCTCTTACGCTTTCGTCATCGTCAAACTGGCAACCCACACGGCGAAAGGCGTGACGGACAAGGATTTCGCGCTGGCGAAGAAGATCGAGGAGGTCGTGCAGTGGAATGCCAACGCGGAGACCGGTGGCATCCTGGAAGGCACACCGGACGACCCGCGGTTCAGGTACCTTAAGTACGACTGAGCGACTCCAGCAACTGGTGCGCTTCCTTTTGCAGCTTCGGGCGGAGGAACAGCAACCTCCATCGACTGCCGCCGCATTGCCGCCACAGGACCACCGAGCGGATACCGGCCAGCAAAAGCGACCGAATTTTTTCGGCATTCTCCGGATCGGACACGTAAATCTGCTCGCCGGCTACCATTACCCGCGGCTTCAACTGGCTAAGGGTCTGCTGATACGTCTCGGCAAGCGTAGCGAGCACGTCCTCGTTCAGAACACCCCGTTCTTCCGCCTGCGCAGCGGCTTTTTGTACGCCCGAATGAATGGTTTCGAGCATGCGGGGCTGCTTCATCAACTTGCGTTCTAGAAAGATGAGCGTCGAGGCATAGCGCGCCTGCTCCGGGTCCACCACATCAGGACCGCCCAATTGTCGTTCGATCTGTCTGAGACCGGTCATGACGCGGTGAAGACCGCCGTAAACATCCAGAACGTCGTCCGAATCGATCTTCAGCACGCTGCCGATGCTGGCCTCCAAGTCCTCGCGGTCGGCCGTCCCGCGCTTCGCGATATGCTGCACGAGGTAAACCGCCTGGGACAGGCCGGCCAAAGCGATTACTTGATTGCTTAAGGTTTTTATCATGACGGACCGCAACTAATGCCAAGGAAATGCAGGAAATTCCCCGCGCTGGGTTATTGTTCGCGCCGATTGTATTTCACCGCGTTTCCCTTGGCTAATTCGACCGGATACTTTTCGGCGTTCTTCCGCATCTTCTCGTGGATCGCCTCTTCCAAATCGATATTCAGCTGATCGGCCAATCGCAACAAATAGATTAAAACGTCGGCGATCTCCTCTCGCACCGCGCGATAGTCCCCGGCTTTTTCGGACAGACGGCGCGACTCATCCTCCTTAAGCCATTGAAAATGCTCCAACAGTTCCGCCGCCTCCACCGCCAGGGCGATAGCGAGGTTTTTCGGACTGTGGAACTGGTCCCAGTCTCTCTCGTCTGCGAATGCTCGTAGAGTCTGTTGTATAGCTGCGATATTCATGGAAAGCTCTTCGTACCGTATTTTTTTATTGACGCGGAATAAGCGAAAATAGTTAACACGAATATCGCGACAAAACGAAATCGCACGAAGCCCTTGGACGAAACCTCATGTAATTTCGTGTCCGTAAACAATCGCTCGTGAAGGTATTAAAAAATGGAAAGCCTGATTCAGAACCTGCAACGCACGATTCGCGCCCTGGAAACCCTGAGCGAAAAAAGACTGCCCGAAGCCGACCAGGTGGACGAACTGCTTGACCAGCTGTTTCAGCAGAAAATCGACTTGGTCAATGTCACCTTGAGCAGTTCGTCGCCGGTGTACCAACAGGCCGCTCAGGCCGTGAGCCAGGCGGCGACCCGTGTTGAAAAAGCCGCCAAAGAGCCGTCCCGGGTAAGCGAGGCCATTCCTGTCGTGTTCGACGCCATCGGCAAGCTGGCCAAGCTGTTGAACCATGTGACGCCCTGAGGCGGATGAAGCCCGTGCAACCCGGCCAACGCTTTCCCTTTCCGAAACTGGAAACGGCCGGGAATGCGCCGCTTGCGTCGAAATCCCTCCCCCCCCCTCACCTTCATTGCCCGCCCATAGATTTAGAAACCTATCAATGGCTGGAACAGCGGGTAGGACGCTGTCACCTCAACCAAAGACTGGGCATAGAGCATGATTTCGAGGCACGGGTGTTCGGTCAGGGACGCACGTTATTCCACATCGAGAATTGGTATTCCGTCCACGGCTTGATGCGTTATCTGCTGCGGCTTTTGTGGCTGCACAGCCGAGGTCGGGAAAATGCCCGGACCATAGAAATCCGGCATAACGAAATCGTGCTCGAACGGCTTCCCCGAGCCTTCGACGGCTTTACCCTGCTGCACCTCACCGATCTTCACCTCGACATCGAGGAGGACATTCCCCAGGCGCTCATTGACGCCGTGAATCGAGTCGACGGCTACGACATCTGCGTTCTAACCGGTGATTTCCGTGCGAAAACCTTTGGCCCATACGAACCGGCGTTGACCGCCATGCAAAGGGTTCGTCCGTTCCTAAAGGAACCGGTCTATGGCGTTCTCGGCAATCACGACACCATCCGCATGGCGCCAAGACTCGAGAATCTGGGAATCCGCATGCTGTTGAACGAATCTACACCCCTCACGCGTGGCGATGCGACCATCTATCTCGCGGGCATCGACGACCCCCATTATTACCGCGCCGACAATCTCGAAAAGGCGACCGATCAAATCCCCGAGGGATCGTTTTCCATTCTATTGTCCCACTCGCCCGAAACATACCGGCATGCAGCCTACGCGAGTTTCGACGTGATGCTGAGCGGACATACCCACGGCGGCCAGATTTGCCTCCCCGGACGCATCCCCATCATGCTCAATGCGAAAGCCCCTAGGGCCTTCTGCAACGGGCCATGGCGTTATCATTCCTTGCAGGGTTACACATCGGCCGGCAGCGGGGTCAGCATCGTGGACGTACGACTGAATTGCCCGCCCGAGATTACCCTGCATCGTCTGCGTTGCGCTTGATCTAATAGGGTCTCTGGCGTATGCGGAGTTGAAAGAGGATTCGAGAGAGCACGAGATCCAGGAACACGAACGTGGCTACGAGAGCGGCGACATAGGTAAGCTCCAGACCCAGTTCGACGCGCACCACGAGCAGCGGAAACAAAGACTCGGGAATCTGATCTAATCCAAACGCCATACCGCTGGAAGGAACACCAAGGCGTCTTTTGACGAAACTGGAAAAAAGATCGCCTAACATGGCCGCGCCGCCGATACAAAGCCCCACTCCGATAGGAAGCCCTACGCCCGCAGCGGCCAGTCCCGTAAGTGGTATCGCGGCGATGAGTCCTCGCCAGGTCTTCGACGAGCCGAACAACGGACGCCGGTCCAGAAAGCATGCGCCGCCGTCTATAGGCCATGCCAATCGCTCGCCGAGCCCCTTGTTGAGCAATATGGGAACGCCGTTAGCGGCCAGCAGTAGGAACAGAAGTTTGAAAGTCAGCATTATCACCTGGATCGGCCGCACTAACTGACCGCTGGGATATCATCCTAAATGGTCCGCCGCCGGTAAAGAGGAAAGCGCGATGAGCACCCGCCAAGAAATCGCCTGCGCTCGGAAGAACCAGGAACTGTTCCCCCATATCCCCGACGTGGGATATGAGGGATGGGTGATACCGTGGAGGAGGCTTTCGCGCATGCGGCGGAGAGATTCGGACTTGCGCGGCTTGTGGCAAAATTCCTGCCCATAGTCTGCATCAAGAGCTAATCCTTCATTCGAGGGTCCAACCGATTCAGCTCAGGAGCACCGCCACAAGGCCAGTCATGAAAATTCCGTCGAAAGTGCCTGCGCCCCCGATAGAAGCGATCGGAGCGGCCATTTGGCGGATGTCCCTCAGGCGCAGCAGATCGGCGCCGATTAAAACCCCTAAAGATCCCGAGATATAGGCAAGCGGAGCCCGGTATTCGTCTCCCAGGAAAATGGCGGCCAGCGCCGCGGACAGCGGAGCCACCAAGATCGGCATGCCGATACCGATACCCGGAATGGGCCGGCTCATAAAATAGCTGACGGAGGCAACAAACGCCGTAGCCGCCATAATTTGCAGAGGCGAAATACTGTAGCTCTGGACCAAATACAGCGAGAAAAGTACCGGCACCAGGCATCCGCCTACGTTCACCGCAACCTGGGTGCGGCCGGTAAAAGGCACGGGGGGCCGACGCAGCAAGCCGTAATCGATTCGTTCAACCGGGGGCGCCGCCGCTGATACGCGCAGCGTAAACAGGGGCAAATTGATAGCGCTTCCGAGCAAGGACGTGACTAACAGTGTCAGCGCCGATTCCGGGTCCAAGCCGAGTTTCTGGAAGGTTAATGCAATCAGCCCCAGCTTGATGCTGAAGATAATCCACAGCAGCAATCCCAGGAAGAACAGAAAGTAGATAGGCGAAAACGGTGATCGCATTAGTGCTGATCCAGCTCATAAAGAAGGGCCGGAGGGCATTTGCACCGCGGCCCTTGGGGGCTTATTCCACTTTGATGCTTTTACGCTTGGAGCCGGCCACTTTGGGAACGATTAACTCGAGCACGCCGTCTTTGAAGCTGGCCTTGGTCTTGTCGCCCTCCACCGGACAAGGCAATCGAATGGTGCGCTGAAATTCGCCCCGGCTCAACTCGCGCCGGTAAAACTGGCCCTTTTCTTCCTTGTCCTCGCGCTGGGCCGTAGCTCGAATAGTCAGCGAATTATCCTGCAACGAGACGTCGAGGTTTTCTTTGCTGACCCCCGGCAGTTCCGCACGAACGAGCAACTCCTGCTCGCGGTCGACCACATCCACTCTGGGCATACGGCCGCCGAACAGGGATTCCCTTTCCGGCAATCCCCGTCCGAAAAACGGCAGCATCCAGTTGCGCCGCACCTCGTCGAACCACTGCTCAAGCTCGTCGAAAGGACTCAAGAACTGGCCCTGCTGAGGCTGGGCCAGTTCTTTCTTGGTAGTTTCCTTGGTTTGATTCTCTTGTTTGTCGGTCATGGCGTTTCCTCCTTTACATCACACGAAACAAGGTCCACATATCAGGCTTGATCAAGAGAACAAAACCGAATTTATCGGTTTCTGAAACAAGGCCGTCAACGGTCGATTTCAACGACCTTTAACAGATTATTGCTCTCCGATATGTCTGCAACATTTGACACTAGCCCATGTCAAAGTGTTGCATCGAGAAGACCGCACCTGCGGCGCGAGGTGGATTTATCATAAGAGCCTTCCCGGGTTGTCTTTCCGCCTTGCTTCAGCTTGTCGGCGCTCCAAAGCACCGCTTTTGCATCGTCCTTTCTTATTCGCTACTCTAGCTCGCTGGATAAATAACCGCTATCTCTTGATGGAAATTCTCATATTAGTCTTTCTTTTCCTATTAAATGGCGTATTCGCCATGTCCGAAATGGCCATAGTCTCAGCCCGGAAAATCCGCCTACAGCAGTCCGCCCAGGAAGGACATTGCGGCGCCAAAGACGCCCTCCGATTAGCGAACGAACCCTCCCATTTCCTTTCCACGATTCAGGTCGGTATTACCTTAATCGGGATTCTTAGCGGCGCCTTCGGTGAAGCCGCCATTTCCGGCCAACTGGCCGCTTACCTGGAACAATTTCCGGAAATCGCCCCTTACAGCCGTGGCCTCTCACTGGCGGTGGTGGTCATCGGTATCACTTATTTTTCCTTGATTATCGGCGAGTTGGTTCCCAAGCGGCTGGCACTGCACAAGCCCGAAAAAATCGCCATGATCATCGCCCGGCCGATGCGCTTCATTTCTCTGTCAGCTTATCCTCTGGTCAAAATCCTGAGCCTGTCGACCGATCTCATCCTGAGACTGTTCGGAGCTCGGCAACCCCAGGAACCGCTGATCACCGAAAAGGAAATCAGGTTCATGATCGACCAAGGTACCGAGGCCGGCGTGTTCCATAAATCCGAGCAGGAAATGGTTTCCAACATCCTGCGTCTGGACGATCTTCGCGTCGGGGCAATCATGACGCCCCGCATGGATATTTATTACCTGGATATCAAGGAATCCTTCGAGGAAAACCGCCGCAAGATCATCGACAGCCCCTACTCGAGAATCCCCGTATGCAAGGACGGGCTCGACAACGTCATCGGGTTCGTCCAAGCCAAGGATCTGCTGACCAAAGCCCTACGCGGCGAAAACATGGACTTGGCCCGGTTGATCAAGACACCACGCTACGTTCCGAAATCACTGAACCCCATGCAATTGCTGGAGGAATTCAAGCGCTCGAAGACGCCCATGGCTCTGGTTGTAGACGAATATGGCGAGGTGGCCGGGCTGGTTACCCTCAAGGACGTGATGGAAGCGATCGTGGGCGACATTCCCATGACCGAGTGGGAGGAAGAACCGGAAGCGGTTCAGCGCAACGATGGGTCCTGGCTTTTGGACGGGACGCTCAGCACCACCAAGTTTAAACAGATATTCGACGTGGACGAGCTACCCGACGAGGCGACGGGCAATTTCCATACGATAGGCGGATTCGTCATGCTGCAGCTCGGCCACGTTCCTCGCGCGACCGACCATTTCGAGTGGAATCATCTTCGTTTCGAAGTCGTGGACATGGACAAGAATCGAGTGGACAAGCTCTTGGTTTCGCCGACCGATCTTGGTTAGCAGCCTGCAATGCAGAATGTACTGCTGCTCTGCTTTAATCATCGCAACTCGTTCTTCATAGCGCCGCAACGTTCGCACCGATAAACCGTAACCAGCTTGCCCTGCTTCACGTCAAAGGGCTTTTCCTGCGCCACCACCCACTTGTGAAAACCACTTCGGCATAGCGTCTTACCGGCGTGCTTTTCCGACGGCTTGGGTCGACGGAAGTTAACTACGTTGCCCATCGATCGATGCTCCTAAATTCCGGAAAAAATGGTTCTAAAAGTCAGATTGATGCGCCCGGTCTTCGGCTCGCGCGTTTTCGGGATCGAATGCCGCCATCCATGCTGCAAACTTCCGCCCATGAGCAGCAGACTGCCGTGGGTCAAGGAGATGTCCAGCGTCTCGCCGGTCTTGTTGTGGCGAAGCCTGAACAGCCGTTCGGCGCCAAGACTTAGGGAAGCAATAAAAGGATTTGGCCCGAGCTCTTTTTCCTTGTCCGCATGCCACCCCATGGAATCCCGCCCGTCTCGATAGAGATTGCCGAGCACGCTATTGAACCGTCGCCCACAAAAACATTCTAGGCGGCCCTTGAGTGTCAACAGGGTTTCGGCCCAAAGCAAAGGCATATGGTCCACGCCCGAATAGCGGTAGACCCCGCCCGCGTCTCCGTACCAGCATATGAGACGCGGCACCTTCACCCGCCGACCGACGACCGTGATTTCCTCTTCCCGCCAAGCCAAATCCCGCCGCAAGAGAACATAGAGCGAATCCGCTTCCTCTCGGGAAACGAAATCCTCAACGAAATAAAGTTCGCCGTCCCAAGGCGCGAGATTAACCATGGACTTGTGGGCCAACGGAACAAACCTGTTCAAAGACCCGCACCATCCATTCGCTCCACCAAGCGCTTTAGTCCGTCCGAAATGAAAACGGCATACGGCGCACTCTCTTCGATGGATTTCAGCGCGGGGGGCAATTGCTGCAATAATTGCCCCCGCAGCCGTTCCTGCATGGCGGTAAGAGTCTCCTGCGAACCGAGACGCTTGCCTTTGGCCATAACTTGGCGGAGCAGCGGTTCGCCTCCGATATGAGATTCGCTTTCCTCGGTAATTAAATCGTGCAGCATAAAGCCGTTATCGTCGTAATGGCGATACACCTGCTTGCGTCCGGGCCAGTTCGCCTTGCCTTTCGAGCGCTTCCGCCTGGGACGGCCGGCATATTCCTGCAGCTTGTACGCGCAGTTCAGATAAGGCATGTCGCGGGATGTCGTCATACGCGTACCGACCCCGAATCCATCGATGGGGGCCCCTGCCTCAAGCATCCGCCCGAGTTCGTGCTCGTCCAAATCGCCGCTGGCGAAAATGCTGCACTCCGAAAGCCCACCCGCGTCCAGAATCGACCGCACCGCCTTGGCCAATTCCGCCATATCGCCGCTGTCGAGCCGCACGCCTTTTATGGAGATGTTCTTTTCGGCCAGCTTGGGAGCCAAAGCAACCACTTTCCGGGCGGCTTCCAGCGTGTCGTAGGTATCGATCAAAAGCAGCACATTGTCCGGCAGACTTTCCGCGAACCGGCCGAAGGCCTCCGCCTCGTTGTCGTGGGCCATGACGTAGGAGTGGGCCATAGTGCCGTAAATCGGGATGCCGAACAATTTTCCGGCCAGAACGTTCGACGTGCCGTCGAAACCGGCCAGATAAGCGGCACGGGCCGCCATCAGCCCGGCCTCGGCACCGTGAGCGCGGCGCAACCCGAAATCCACCAACAGTTTGCCCGGCGCGGCGAGTACCGACCGAATCGCTTTGGAAGCGATCAACGTCTGGAGCTGGACGATATTGATCAAACGGGTCTCGATTATCTGCGCTTCGGAAATCGGCGCGGTTACCCGAACAATCGGTTCGTTCTGAAAAAAGGCGGTTCCTTCCGGGATAGCGTAAACATCTCCGGTGAAGCGGAGATCGGACAGGTAGGCGACGAACTCCGGCGCAAAGTATCCCAGAGTATTGAGCCACTCGCATTCTTCGTCGGAAAACCTGAAGTTTTCCAAGAATTCGACAAGCTGCTCCAACCCGGCGGCGACCAGAAAATTACGGTTCGGGGGCAACTTCCGCACAAACAGCTCGAAAGTCGCGGTGTCGGACATGCCCTCCCGATGGTAGGCCTGCAGCATGGTAAGCTGATAAAGATCGGTGAGCAGCGCGCTGTTTTGCCCGTTCATACTACAATCCGATCCTGCGATATCAGACGAGCGCCCAAGCGCACCATCTCGCTTATGGCCTTTTCGCCGTCTTCGGAACGCAGGTTGACGGCCCTTATCGCATCTCCAAGTACGTAAACCCTAAAACCGAAGGCTAAAGCGTCCCTGACCGTGTTCAGAACACAGTAGTCGGTTGCCAGGCCGCCGACGAATACTGTCTCAACGTCCCTTTGCCGCAAGCGGTCGTGAAGATCGGTGCCGGAAAACCCCGAGTAAGCCTCCGTATCCGTTCGTGTGGCTTTCGACACAATCTGAACGTCAGGCGGAAGTTTTAACGATGCGGCGAATGCTGCCCCCCGGGTTTCGGCGATGCAGTGCGCCGGCCAAGGACCGCCCTGCTCGATAAAAGAGCAATGGCCCCTCGGATGCCAGTCGCGGATGGCAAAAATAGGCAAGCCTAAACGGCGGAAGCATTCTATATAAGCATTGAGCGGTTCGATCACTTCGTCGCCCCGAGGCACCGCCAGACTGCCCCCGGCCAGGAAGTCGTTCTGAACGTCGGCAATAAGCAGTGCATCCTTGGAAGTGAGTGGAATTTTTTGGCTATTCGCAGTCATATAGATAGAGCCTGTTTGTATCGCATCATTCGGCGCGCGAATATCCACTGTCAAACGGACAGTCGCTGTAAAGACCCTTCGCGCCAGCATTGGAGGTATCTGGTTCGCTCAAACGCCAAGACTTATAATCCTTAGGCATCTGGGCAGGACACCACGTTCAAGGCCCGCTTCAAAAGCGGCATTGCCCAGTTTGAACTTTGGCGCGATCCAGCGGCTTTTAGTTCAGAAGATTTCGTAGATAGGACAACCACAGCGGGTCTGTGAATCCGTGTCGGAAATCTCAGCTTTCACATATCGGGTGCGACCATGGCGAAAATTGTCTTGCAAGTAACGGGTATGAAGTGCGGCGGCTGCGAAAATCAGGTTCAGGACGCAGCCAAATCCTGTGCCGGCGTTTCAGCGGCCAAAGCGTCCCAGAAAACGGGCGCGGTCGAAATCGATTACGACGAAACAAAAGCCGATTTGGCCTCAGTCAAAAAAGCGATCACTGAAAAAGGATTCGCCGTCGGCTGAAAATAATGCCGCGGAACGCGATGGAGCAAACAAATCTCGCAGTGGAAAACCGGGCGAACCATGCTCGAAAGCTTGTCGAAACCGCCTCGGAGGACGGTTGATTTTCACTTTGGGATGCCGTCCAATACGCGAGCTTTTACCCTCGGGCGATACTGTCTCCGTGACAACGGATAATCAGTTCGGCTTTGTAAGGAACCGGTACCGCCGTCCACACATCCCGCATGCGATGGGATAGATGTTTACCGATTCGTGACGGAATTCGCAAAAGTATCAATGGATAAATGACGGAATGGCGAATCGTGCCGCATACCTGACCTAAATACCTGATCTAATGTCTTATAGATTTTCTGGCAGGAATTATGCTCATCGGTCTTAATGCCGCGGCTCGATACTCAAATACCATAAGAAGGGTAATCACATGAAAGCGCCTGCACATATTGCCGTTACGGGAGCGGCGGGGCAAATTAGTTATGCATTGCTTTTTCGGCTGATTGCAGGGGATTTACTGGGCGACGACCAACCCATCGTATTGCGTTTACTCGAGATTCCCGAGGCCCTCGCCGGACTGGACGGAGTAAGGATGGAGCTTATCGATTGCGCGTCGCCTTTGCTCCATGATGTGGTCGTGTCCGATGATCCCTATGTGGCGTTCGAAAATGCCGATCTCGCCTTTTTAATCGGAGCAAAGCCGCGGGGCCCCGGTATGGAGCGCAAGGATCTGTTGAGAGTAAATGCGGATATATTCGCTGTCCAAGGCCGGGCCCTCAACGCCACCGCCAAACGTAGCGTTAAAACGCTGGTGGTCGGCAATCCCGCCAACACCAATGCCCTGATTGCCCAACATAACGCGCCCGATCTTCCGCCGGAGAATTTCTCCGCGATGACTCGGCTCGACCACAATCGGGCGGTAAGCCAGCTGGCGCTACATTGCGGTTGCTCGGTGAGCGATATCAAGAAGGTGATCATCTGGGGCAATCATTCAACGACGCAGCACCCGGACTTGCATCATGCACTGGTCCAGGGAAAGCCGGCTTTGGAGAGAGTCGAACGGGATTGGTATGAAAAGGAGTTCATTCCCACCGTGCAGAATCGCGGCGCTATCGTGATTCAAACGCGCGGAAAGTCCAGTGCTGCTTCGGCCGCCAACGCGGCGCTGGACCATATGCGCAACTGGGTGTTAGGCACGCCGCCTGGCGATTGGACCAGCATGACCGTCCTCAGCGACGGCAGTTATGGCGTCACGCCGGGTCTCATGTTTTCCTACCCTATTGAAATCGAGAACGCGCAGTACCGGATTGTACAGAATCTCGAAACCAGCGAATTTACCCGCGAAAGACTCAGGATAACGGAGGCCGAACTGTTAGCCGAACGTGAAGCCGTGCGGCATCTCCTTAGTTAAGCCAAGCGCTTGCGTTAGCAGCCTGTCTTTTAATGACATTGCTAAATGCCGAGGGGCCGCGCTGCAATCCCGTCCGCCGCGCCCCCGATGAAGAATCAGCTCGTTGCCAGCAGCAGCTCCAACAAAGCCTTCTGCGAATGCAGACGGTTCTCCGCCTCGTCCCAAACCACGCTTTGTGAACCTTCCAGTACTTCGGCACTGACCTCCTCTCCCCGATGCGCCGGTAGACAATGCATGAACAGCGCGTCCGCCGCCGCCAGCTTCATTAAAGCCGCGTCGACCTGATAGCCTCGAAACGCGTTCTGACGCTGCGTCTGCTCCGACTCCTGCCCCATGCTTGCCCACACATCGGTGACGACCAAATCGGCGCCCCGCACCGCATCTGCCGGATCGCTCAGCAATTCCACGCGACCGCCGGCCCATTCGATCAGCGCCGTTTCGGGCTCATAGCCTTCGGGGCAAGCAATCCGGAGCTTAAAATCGAGCAATTCTGCCGCATGGATATAGGTCTGGCACATATTGTTGCCGTCGCCGATCCAGGCCACGGTTTTGCCGGCAATATCACCGCGCTGTTCGAAATAGGTTTGCATGTCGGCGAGCAGCTGACACGGGTGGAACCGGTCGGTCAGACCGTTAATCACGGGCACCCGCGAATAGGCGGCGAAGGTTTCGACCGTTTCGTGGGCGTGGGTGCGGAGCATGACGCCATCGACCATGCGCGAGACGACTCGCGCGGAATCTTCGATGGGCTCGCCTCGTCCCAGTTGCGTATCCCGTGGCGACAGAAAAATCGCGGCGCCTCCGAACTGCACCATGCCGACCTCGAACGAAAGCCGCGTGCGTGTCGAGGACTTCTCGAACATCATCCCCAGTACTTTGTTCTTTAGCGGCTCGTAAGGGCTCTTGAGATGCTTGAGCTCGATGGCCCGGCGGATGAGCGCCCGGAATTCCTCGCTGCTTAGATCCAAAAGCGTAATCAGATGACGTGGCTTCATACGCTTTCCCCGACTCGATGGGCCGTGTAGTCGGCGACTAGAGCGGAAACACCTTCGATCAACACCTTCTCGTCATCGTCGTTCAGAACGAACGGGGGCAAAAGGCGAATCGTTCGATCCGCCGTGACGTTAATCAAAAAGCCTCGACTTAGGGCTTGAGCAACCAGATCGGTACAGGGTGTATCAAGCTCGATGCCGATCATCAGTCCTTTCCCCCGGACATCGACGACACGGGGATTGCCCGCCAGCTTGTCGCGAAGCCCGGTCAACAAACGCTCGCCCAATTCCGCTGCGCGTTCCACCAGCCGATTTTCGGTCACGGTCTGCAATACCGCCAATGCGGCGCTGCATGCCAATGGATTGCCGCCGAAGGTCGAAGCGTGCTTGCCGGCGGTCAGCATGTCCGCCGCAAGGCCTCTAGCGAGACAGGCACCGATCGGCACACCGTTGCCCAGGGCTTTGGCCAGGGTCATGACATCGGGCATGATGCCGTGGTGCTGGAAAGCAAACCATTTTCCGGTCCGGCCGATGCCGGTCTGAACCTCGTCCAGCATCAGCAACCAACCGCGCTGATCGCACAGACGGCGTAGGCCGGGCAGGAAATCGTCCGCCGGAA
This sequence comes from Methylocaldum sp., assembly GCF_035627495.1. Classification (GTDB taxonomy): domain Bacteria; phylum Pseudomonadota; class Gammaproteobacteria; order Methylococcales; family Methylococcaceae; genus Methylocaldum. The sequence goes on along the minus strand of NZ_DASPLO010000080.1, from coordinate 24,187 downwards.
CGCGTACGCCGCCTTCGCCCTGAACCGGCTCGACCAAGATAGCCACGACGTTCGGGCTATCGACGGCCTCGACAGCCGCGACACTACCGTACGGCACCCTGACGAATCCCTCGACCAAGGGCTCGAAACCGTCCTGCACCTTCGGGTTGCCTGTGGCGCTCAAGGTCGCGAGCGTGCGGCCGTGGAAACTGCCCCCCATGACGATAACAGCCGGCCGGTCGACGCCGCGTTCATGCCCGTAACGGCGGACGATTTTGAGGGCCGCCTCGTTCGCCTCCGCGCCGGAATTGCAGAAAAAGGCGTTGTCCAGCCCGCTTAATCGGCACAGTTCGCCGGCGAGCTTTTCCTGCAAATCGATCCGGTAGATGTTGGACGTGTGCAGCAGCTTGCCGGCTTGTTGACAGATGGCGTGGGCGATAGCCGGATGGGCGTGCCCCAGGCTGCATACCGCCACGCCGGAAATGGCGTCCAGATAGCGCTTGCCTTCCGTGTCCCAAAGCCACGCACCCTCGCCCCGGTCGAACATTACCGGCAGCCGGGCATAAGTCGGCATTACCTGACTGGTCATCGATTATCTTCCCAAAAATAAAAAGGCAGTCGCGAGACTGCCCCAAAAACGAAGGCAAACATTATAGTAAAAAAAAGTTTGTGCACAAGCACTTGGGTATCTGGAGACGCATAGCGGCAGCGGCATCGATGACCGCAATCCGGTTCCCGAGACCTTTTCGGCGCTTGGGCGCGGGAATTCCCGCCAAAAGGAATCACACCCTCGAAACTCGCCCGACTTTTTTGCCGGATCGGCTGTCTTAACGAATAGCGGGTCAACCCCTGGCAATCACCGACAGCGAGATTTCTTTTACCCGAAAGGAGAGCTAAGTTATGGCAGATCGACCATTTTTAACCGACGTCAAAACTTTGAGGGAACGCGCAAGACAACATATCGAGCTGGGCGCTGTGACCCCGGGATATAAGGCCGACCGAGAGGTCGTGGTCAAACTTCTCAACGAAGCGCTGGCCACAGAAATCGTATGCGTGCTCCGTTACAAGCGCCACTACTTCATGGCATCCGGCATCAATGCGCAAAGCGTTGCCCAAGAGTTCCTGGAGCATGCCAACGAGGAACAGGCGCACGCGGACCGCATTGCCCAGCGTATCGTGCAACTGGGTGGAGAACCCGATTTGTCGCCTGGGGGACTGCAATCGAAAAGCCATTCCGAATACGTGGAAGGCGATTCGCTGGTTGATATGATCAAGGAGGATTTGGTAGCCGAGCGTATCGCGATCGACAGCTACCGGGAGATCATCGAGTATCTCGGAAATAACGACCCCACCACCCGCAGTCTTATGGAAGAGGTCCTAGCCAAAGAAGAGGAACATGCCGAGGACCTGGTGAGTCTTTTGCAGGAATTGGGGCAATAGAGCATTCCTGCAACGGAATCAGCCGCCCGGCTCCGCTTTGTTCGTGCGGCTGGCGGATTCAAATCCGCCGCTGACTCCAACGAAGTTCGCTGAGAAATCCCCCCTTACAGGAGAAAACCGGCGGCAGTCAAACTTCCGCCAGATTGCCTTTTTCTTCGAGCCAAACCTTGCGGTCGGCCGCCCGCTTTTTGGCCAACAGCATGTCCAGCCGCTCGTCGGTCGCTTGCTGCTCTTCCAGGGTCAGTTGCACCAGCCGCCGCGTGTCGGGGTTCATCGTGGTTTCCCGGAGCTGAGACGGGTTCATCTCGCCCAGCCCCTTGAATCGCTGGACATTGATCTTGCCCCTGATCTTTTCGGCCTCGATCCGGTCGAGCACGCCCTTTTTCTCCGCTTCGTCCAGGGCGTAGTACACATTCTTGCCCACGTCGATCCGGTACAAGGGCGGCATGGCGACGAAGACGTGTCCCGCCGCCACCAAGGGGCGAAAGTGGCGGACGAACAGTGCGCAAAGCAGGGTCGCGATATGGTTGCCGTCGGAATCGGCATCCGCCAGCACGCAAACTTTGCCGTAGCGCAGCCCGCTCAGGTCGGCGGAGCCGGGCTCGACGCCGATCGCGACGCTGATGTCGTGGACTTCCTGGGAAGCGAGCACGCCGCCCGAGTCCACTTCCCAGGTATTGAGAATCTTGCCGCGCAAGGGCATCACCGCCTGGTATTCCTTGTCCCGCGCCTGTTTAGCGGATCCACCGGCGGAATCGCCCTCCACCAGAAACAACTCGGTCAGCTGCATGTCCTGGGAGCTGCAATCGGCGAGCTTGCCGGGGAGAGCCGGGCCCGCCGTGACTTTCTTGCGGGTCACCTGACGGCTGGCTTTGAGCCGCTTCTGGGCGCTCTCGATCACCAATTCGGCGATACGCTCACCGATGGCGGGATGCTGGTTGAGCCATAGGCTGAACGCATCCTTCACCACCCCCGAAACGAACGCCGCGCATTCGCGGGAACTCAAGCGTTCCTTGGTCTGGCCGGAAAACTGCGGCTCCTGCATCTTAACCGAGAGCACGTAATGGCAGCGCTCCCAGACGTCTTCCGGAGCGATCTTGATGCCGCGGGGCAACAGATTCCGGAATTCGCAGAACTCCCGCACCGCCTCGGTCAGCCCGGTGCGGAGCCCGTTGACGTGGGTGCCACCCTGGGGCGTCGGCACTAGGTTGACGTAGCTCTCCGTGACCGGCTCGCCCGCTTCCGGCGTCCAGACCACCGCCCAGTCGGCGGCTTCCTGATGTCCTTCGAGATTGCCGATGAACGGTTCTTCCGGCACGCATTCGTTCGATCCGATGCGGTCCAGCAGGTATTGGGGGAGTCCGTTCTCGTAGTGCCAGGTCTCCTCCTCGTTGGCTTGCTCGTCCTTCAGGGTAATCCTGAGCCCAGGACACAACACCGCCTTGGCGCGAAGCAAGGCTTTCAGGCGCGGAACGGCGATGCGCGGAGTATCGAAATAGCGGGCTTCGGGCCAAAAACGAACCGTGCTGCCGGAATCCCGCTTGGCGGTAGAGCCAATTTCTTGGAGTTCGGAAGTTTTGTCGCCGTGCGCGAAGCTCATCCCATAGATCTTTCCGCCCCGGCGCACTTCGACTTCGAGCCGGTCGGACAAAGCGTTCACGACGGAAACGCCGACCCCGTGCAGCCCGCCGGAAAAACGGTAGTTCTTGTTGGAAAACTTCCCGCCGGCATGCAGCTTGGTCAGGATCACTTCCACTCCGGATACGCCGAGTTCCGGATGAACGTCCACCGGCATCCCGCGCCCGTCGTCCCGGACTTCCACCCCGCCGTCGGCCGATAGCCGCACCTCGATGGACTTTGCATACCCCGCCAGAGCCTCGTCGACGCTGTTGTCGACCACTTCCTGGACCAGGTGATTCGGGCGGGCAGTATCGGTATACATGCCCGGCCGCTTCCGCACCGGATCGAGTCCCGAGAGAACTTCAATGGATGAGGCGTCGTAAGTTTCGTTCATATAATTTGAGAAACACTGAAGGTGGACATATCTGCCCTCCTTTTGAGCGGACAGTCGAGTAAGGCAACTCGGCCACCAGTTATAGGCGTCAATGCTTAATATAATCCGTACCCTAGAAATGGGTGCCTCTTACGAGAAGATTGCATTGTGGCAGATAAGTAAACTGCCTTATTCGCTTACCACCCATTTGGGTTCTTGGGCGGCTGGACATTCCAATTTAATCGTTGGTGATGGATATCGCCTTGCGGACGACGCATACAGGCAAAACGGGCAATGGTTTTAGCAATGGTGATCTTCTTATCCTTTATGTGCTTTGCCTCGACCTTGGAAAAAGGATCATCGGACCGATGCGAACCCGTGTAGTAGAAAGATACAAAGTCTTCAAGCTGATCTTCATGCCAGGAGAATCCTTCGCCACAGAACGCGAGCACAAAGCAAGTATTCTCGGCAGCGAGGTTGTATGATCGAATTTTCTCCTCAAGCTCAAGGCTGTATTCAAGCATGCGACTTCGGGCGGCAAACATGCCGTGCCAGAGCTCGCCACCTAGCCAATCCTCAGAGAGAAGAACATTCGCGCTCTTCGGTAACCATCCCTCTTGTAACGCTACCTCGAACTGATCCCACCGATCCGTTGGCATTGGCTTTATCGTTTTCACGTCAACAAAAACGGTAAGTCCATCATTGGTCACGGCTCGAAAGTCGATCGATTTGGCACTACCAGCAAGAACCGGTTCATAGTCAATACAAGTAAACTTCGGGCTTGGATTAGAGAGGAGTGCACTTGCGATGCAGAGCTCGTTATGCAATTCGTCTACTGCACGAAAAACGGAATGTCCATTTGTGAGTACTGACTCAACAGCCTTGAAAAAACGCCCCATTAACCGTTCTGAGCCCTTGAAGCGATTACCAGCGCCCTTAAACTTAGCACTGAAAACTTCAGACACCTGAACGGCGTAGGACTTAACCCACTCCACATCATCTTCTTGACAAAGCTGCTCGGCACTCATAAGCGCGATGCACGTAGCCGCAGGTAATGCTTAATTTACAAGCGTGCCCTAACGATCATTCAGACGGCCTAACCTTCGATATCAAAGGAAACCGCTCCGGATGGCGAATGGAATCCAGATGTAGATCGATGTCCAATTCCGGCCAATAAAGATGATGGGGCCGCGGGCGCTCCACATGAAATATTTGATCGACCGGAGCCTTGCGGAACCAGGGGAATTCCGAGAAAGGAACGAATAATTCTTCTTCCTCGTCAAGAAGAAGCCAAAACCCGTGTTTGGAAATCCCCGAAATTTCAACCGGTGAAATGTCTGCTCCAAGCATTTCGAATCTCCTGTTCATGGGCCCGCAACAAGTTCTCTGCCTCGCGCAACTCTTTGCTCGATAAGCCGAAATTTTGGGCCAGTTCGATGATTGGTTCGAGCCAAAACTTTGCCTCACCATGAGAGTGCATGACATGAACATGCATACGAGGCTCTTCGCGCGAGAAGAAATAAAACCGGTAACCTCGCTCTCGGAATATCGTAGGACTCATATAACGGCGACTTACATCGCCTCCAAAATCGTCCGCTTCACCGAATCCAAGGTCGCATCCACCGTCACCGGCTTGGCCATGCATTGGGCGATGGCCGTGTCGGGGTCCTTGAGGCCGTTGCCGGTGAGGGTGCAGACGATGGTGCTGCCTTCGGGAATGCGGCCGGTCTTGATGTCGTGTAGTGCCCCGGCCAGGGAGGTGGCCGAGGCCGGTTCGCAGAAGATGCCTTCCCGTTCGGCCAGAAGCTTCTGCGCCGCCAGGATTTCGTCGTCGGCGAAGGGTGCGAACCACCCGCCCGATTCCTGCTGCGCGCGCCAGGCGCCGTCCCAGGACTGCGGATGCCCGATGCGGATGGCGGTGGCGACGGTCTCGGGATAGTCCACGAACCGGCCGCTGACGAAAGGCGCGGCGCCCGCGGCCTGATAGCCGCACATGATCGGCCGTTTACTGGTTACCGGCGCATGGGTTTCGGTACCGAGGGCGTATTCGCTGTAGCCCTTCCAATAAGCCGTGATATTGCCGGCGTTGCCCACCGGCAAGCAGTGATAATCCGGGGCGCGGCCGAGAACGTCGACGATTTCGAAAGCGGCCGTTTTCTGTCCTTCGATGCGATAGGGATTGATCGAGTTGACGATGGTCACCGGCGCATGGTCCGCAACCTCTTTGACCAACTGCATTCCGGCGTCGAAATTGCCGTGGATCTGGATTACCTTGGCGCCGTAGATCATGGCTTGGGCCAGCTTGCCCATGGCGATCTTGCCGTCCGGGATCAGCACGAAAGCGGTGATGCCGGCACGCGCGGCATAGGCGGCGGCGGCGGCCGAGGTATTGCCGGTAGAGGCGCAGATGATGGCGCGGCTGCCCTGATCCACGGCCTGGGTCACGGCCATGGTCATGCCGCGGTCCTTGAACGAGCCGGTGGGATTCAGCCCTTCGAACTTGACGTAAATGTCCACGTCCTTGCCGGTCAGCTTCGGGATGTTAACCAACTGGATCAAGGGCGTATTGCCCTCGCAGAGACTCACGGGTCGAGTATCCGGAGTCACGGGCAGGCGGTCACGGTATTTTTCGATGAGCCCCGTATAACGTTTTGCAGATGACATATCGATTTGTAGCTCGTAGGGTGGGTTAGCGAAGCGCAACCCACCGAAAAGAGTGGGCTACGCCATTAATCTATTAGCCTAGCGTTTCCAACCGAATCCGCTTCACCGGTCCGTTAATGGCGGACAGCGCTTCGATCTGTTGGATGGCGTCGTTCAGCTTCCGCTCCTGAACCTTCTGCGTCAGCATGATGACGGGCAGATAGCTTTCGCCGTCCGGCAACTCCTTCTGGATAACAGCCTCGATGCTGATGTTATGGTTGGCGAGAATACGCGTCACATCGGCCAGCACGCCGGGTTTGTCCTCGGCGCTGAGGCGGAGATAGTAGGCCGTTTCGACGTCCTCGATGGGCAGAATGGGAATGTCCGAAATCGCCTCGGGCTGAAACGCCAGGTGCGGCACCCGGTTCTCGGGGTCGGAGGTCAGCGTGCGCACCACGTCGATGATATCCGCCACGACCGATGACGCCGTGGGTTCCGCCCCGGCCCCCGCGCCGTAGTACAGAGTCGGGCCCACCGCATCGCCCTTGACTAGAACGGCGTTCATGACGCCGTTGACGTTGGCGATCAAGCGCCGCTCGGGAATCAGCGTGGGATGCACGCGCAGCTCGATACCTTTTTCGGCGCGGCGGGCGATGCCGAGCAGTTTGATGCGATAGCCCAGAGCTTCCGCGTAGGCCACATCCAGTGCCGTGATGCTGCTGATCCCCTCGATGCAAACCTTGTCGAACTGCAGCGGAATGCCGAAGGCGATGGACGCCAGAATCGTCAGCTTATGGGCGGCATCGATGCCCTCCACGTCGAACGTGGGATCGGACTCGGCATAGCCCAGCGCTTGCGCTTCCTTCAGCACGTCTTGAAAATCCCGCCCCTTTTCGCGCATTTCGGTCAGGATGAAATTGCAGGTGCCGTTGATGATGCCGGCCAGCCATTCCACCTTGTTGCCCGAAAGTCCCTCGCGCAATGCCTTGATGATGGGAATTCCGCCGGCCACGGCCGCTTCGAAAGCCACCATCAGGCCTTTTTCACTGGCCTTGGCGAAGATCTCGTTGCCGTGCAGCGCGATGAGCATCTTGTTGGCGGTGACTACGTGCTTGCCGGCGTCGAGCGCCCGCATCACCAGTTCTTTCGCCGGATTCAGGCCGCCGATCAATTCGACGACGATGTCCACCTCGGGATCGGTGACGACCTCGTAGGGGTCCGTGGTCAATCGGATGCCGTTGGTGTCGCAAATCCGGGAACGGTTGACGTCTCGAGCCGCCACCACGCTAATGTGGATTTCCCGGCCGGCTCGCCGAGTAATCTCGCCGGCATTCCGCTTTAGGACCTTGACCGTGCCGCCGCCGACCGTGCCTAAACCGAGCAAACCGATATTTACGGGTTTCAAGACGCTCTCCTGTTACGAAAAAATCGCGTAGCGAACACCTCGCCTCTCCCTTTGAGAGAGGTGAGGGAAACCGACCATGGCGCGAGCGCCATGGTCGGTTAGCAATAAAAGTGCCGGGATTATACCGAGTTATCCTTGCGCATCATATGCCGTATGCCGCGGATCGCCTGGCGGGTGCGGTGTTCGTTCTCGATCAGGCTGAAGCGGACATGATCGTCCCCGTAGTCGCCGAAGCCGATGCCGGGGGACACCGCTACCTGGGCGTCCAGCAGCAGTTTCTTGGCGAATTCCAGCGAACCCAGGTGCCGGTACTGCTCCGGGATCGGCGCCCAGACGAACATGGTGCCCTTGGGTCTTTGAACCGTCCAACCGATATTATCGAGGCTCGCGCACAAGACATCGCGGCGTACGCGGTAGGTCTCGCAGATCTCGGCGACACAATCCTGAGGACCTTCCAAAGCGGCGATCGCCGCCACCTGGATCGGCGTGAACGTGCCGTAGTCGAGATAGGATTTGATACGCCCCAGGGCCGCAACCAGTTCGCGATTGCCGCACATGAAGCCCACCCGCCAGCCGGGCATGTTGTAGCTCTTGGAGAGCGTAAAGAATTCGACGGCCACGTCGGTCGCACCGGGCACCTGCAGGATGGAAGGCGCGGTGTAGCCGTCGAACACCAGATCCGCGTAGGCGATGTCGTGCACGACCCAGATTTTGTACTCTCGGGCCAGTTCGACGACCTTCTCGAAGAAATCCAGCTCCACGCACTGAGTAGTCGGATTGCCGGGAAAGTTCAGGATCAGCATCTTGGGCTTGGGCCAGGAGGTTTTGATGGCCTTCTCCAATTCCTCGAAGAAGTCCACGCCCGGCACCAGCGGCACATGGCGAACGTCCGCACCCGCCAGGACGCAGCCGTAAGGATGGATGGGATAAGCCGGATTGGGCACCAGTACCGCGTCGCCGGGACCCAAGGTGGCAAACATCAGATGGGCCAAGCCCTCTTTCGAACCGATGCTGACGATAGCCTGGGAATCGGGGTCGAGATCGACGCCGAAGCGACGCTGATACCAGCCGCAGATCGCCTTGCGAAGACGGGGAATGCCTTTGGAAACGGAATACCGGTGGGCGGTCCCCTTCTGAGCCACCTCGACCAGTTTATCGACGATGTGCTGCGGCGTGGGCCGGTCGGGGTTGCCCATGCCGAAATCGATGATATCGACACCCTGGGCGCGCTCTTTAGCCTTGAGTTCGTTGACAATATTGAAAACGTAGGGAGGCAGGCGCTTGATACGTTGAAATTCTTCCATCCAGGACTCTTTGCGTAGGGGTACTTTTAAAGCGGAATGAGTGGGCGCGAGGCCAAACAGCTTAAAGTACCGATGCGCTTTTAGACTGTCAACGGCCTATGGAATACAAGTATCGCAGCGCCGGCGGGCGAAAACCTTTAGCAACGATCAAGCCAACTTATGATATAAGGCATTCTGATGCCGACTGCCATGAGAGCCGCCTGTGGCCGACTTGTCTCCTTCTCGGTAAGACGCACCTCAGCGGAACGAGACGCAAGCGAAACATGGTTTGCTCGGCTTATCGTATAGTCCTATGGCTACTTTTCTTAATCATCCGTGCCTTGGCAGGTTCTTGACGCCTGTGGAAGGACCCTCCGAATCTTTTTTGTTGCGTCACTCTGAGGCGGCCCCCTTTGTATGGCCCCAATACAGCACTTGAAGAGGTACGACCCAACACTCCAAAACCACAATGTATGCCCTCGCAAAACAAATCTTTCCCCTTTTCAATGGGTACTATCGTGTACTCTTCGGCATCGCGGCTCTCATCACCTTGCAAAAGGTGGGAGACTTACTAGTCCCGCTGGTTGCTGCGCAAATCATCGACCGCATTGCGGCTTTGCTCCCGATCGACGAGGTTAGACTCGTCATCGGCGGCGCCTTTCTCTTTTGGGTGACCCATGGCAGCATCATCCCCTACGCATTCGAGGCACGGGACATCCGCTATTTCGGACTCCCTGTGCGAAAATACCTCAGCGTTCGGGTGCTCGATAGGGTTCTTCGAACGCCGCTGAAACGGTATCGGCAGGAACACGACGGCACAGTCAACTCGCGGCTGCTCCAGGCGCAAATCGAGATCGGCGAACGGGTCGTGGCCGATTTCATGACAAACCTGTTCCGGATCGCCATACCCGTCCTGCCCACTGGCTTTTTATCCATCGTAATCCTGATTTGGTATATCCCGCAGCTCGGTCTTCTGGTGCTGCTGGGCGGATTTGTCGACGTGGCCATAACGGTTTGCATCAACAAAAAACTTTCAACCCGGTTCAGGACGCTGCAGGTCCGCGACAACGCGCGACGAAGCATGCATTTGGCCATTTTTTCGGAATATGACCGATCATTTGCCAACCGGGAGGAAACCGTCCGGATTTACGATGCGGCGTATGCGGATTATGCCGACAGCGGCGTGGACACCTGGCTGCATTTCCAACGACTTACTTTTATGCGCGGCATTGTCGTGAACATCACCAATGCCCTCGTCTGGGGAATCGGAATCGCTTACCTTTACGAGGGCGGATACACCCTAGGTTACTTTCTCATGTTCACCTCGTGGTCGACGCGCTCGATCGATTTCTTCTACACCTGTCTCAGTCTGCACAAGCAATGGATCGAGACGCGCCCGGCGATGGAGATATTCTTCAGCATACTTGGCCAGGCCGGCGAGGCGCCTACTCTCGAGCCGGAGCGCCTCCGAATCGCGCCGCGATCCGGTCGGGCGAATACCTTGGAGTGCGACGAGACATCGACCGCCGTTCGATCGAACCGTTCGGGTTTACCCAAATAGAGAACGCGCTTACGAAACTCCAATGAAACACAAACCACCCGTCGTTCTGAGCTTATCCGGACACGATCCCACTGGCGGCGCCGGCATTCAGGCCGATATCGAAACCATTTCCCGGCTCGGCTGTCATCCCTGCACGGTCGTAACCGCCTTGACGGTTCAAGACACGCACAACGTCCGCAAAGTATTGCCGCAAAAGGCCGGGGATTTCCTGGAGCAGGCGCGGACGGTGCTTCAGGACCTTCCCGTCGCCGCCATCAAGATCGGCCTTCTGGGAAGCGTTGATATCGTTCACGCCGTGTACGAACTGCTAAAGGAGGCCGGCGGCATTCCGGTCGTTTTAGATCCCATCCTGGCGGCGGGAGGCGGAACAAACTTGGCGAACGAGGCGCTAATCGAAGCACTGAGACAGGAGCTGATTCCACGGGCTACGGTGCTGACGCCGAACTCGCCCGAGGCGAGAACATTAACCGGAATGCGCGACCTGGACGATTGCGCCCGCGACCTCCTCGCGCTCGGTTGCCCGAACGTTTTGCTGACGGGAACCCATGAGGAAGATAACGAAGTCATCAACCGCCTGTGCCGCCTCTCCGTCACGAAAACCTACCGCTGGCCGCGCTTGCCGGGAAGCTATCACGGCTCCGGCTGCACGCTGGCATCCGCCCTTGCCGCTTTGCTGGCTCAGTGCCGGGACATCGAACCCGCCGCGTTAGAGGCGCAAGACTTTACCTGGCAAGCTTTGAGGAATGGATACCGGCTCGGCGGCGGCCAACTTCTCCCGAATCGGTTTTATCTCACGCCATGAGGAGATTGTTTCGCATTCGCGAGGAACAATGATTATTCCGCAATCTGGATGCGGTCTATCACGTCGTGCACGCCGGGGACATACCACGCGTCGAGTACGGCCAGGCGTCGCTCCTCCTCGCTGGCGAGGTATCCTTCCAGCGTCACCGTACCCTGTTCGGCCGTGACATGAATCTGTGACTGGCGGACCAAGGGATCTTTTTCCAAAATCAGGTGTACGGCATCGGCGAGCTCGCCGTCGGTTTCCTGCTCCGGGGGGACGACGTGCAGCAAGTTTTCGACCGATTCGCAGCCGGCGGCCCACCACGCGAGCACCTCTGCAAAGCGGCGGTGCGACAGGCTGAGCACGGTGCCCGACAGGACCACGGTGCCATCCTTCACCTCGATCTCGATGCGCTGCTCGCCCCAATCGCCTTCAGTGCGATCGGGCCACTCGCTGCGACCGACACGAATCGTTTCAAGCCGGTCGTCTTCGCGCACATAAAGACCGCACTCCCGGAAAACCGGCTCCTGCTGCAGCAGATTGACGACCTCGTCGCGCAAGCCGCCCTCCCTCTCGGACGGGGGCACTGCAACGCGCAGCCGATCCACGACCGGCGAATTATCCGCATGTCGATACGCAACGGTGTGTGCAATCCGCTTCGCCGCGATGTCGCCCACCGCGCCTTCCAAGACGATGGCACCGTCCTCGACGTCGACGCGAATGGGATAATTGTGCAGGTTGACCCGGGTGTCATGCTCCAGGTCGGCCAGTATGGCCGTGATTCGATCATGATGGGGATTGGTCGGCATATCGCCCTCCTTGACTCCGAACTGTGCGAGCGCTGTTCAGTAACACATGCGGGTCTTAGCTAACCCACAACATGGTGTTTTCCCTCCACGGTTACCGAACTCGCCTGAGGTCCCTGCTCGCCCATTTCTTCGACAAAGCGTACGGTGTCGCCGACGCCCAATTTGTCGAAATCGCCTTGTACCACGCTGTTCCGATGGAAATAAATCAGATGCCCGTCGGACGCCTCGATCATCCCGTAATCGCCCTCCGGGTTGATTTGGGCGACGGTTCCGTGAGGTGTAGTCTCGTGGGTTTTGACATCATGCCGGACTTGCCGGACGTAATCCTCCAGTTGCCGGCGGGCGGCGTCGAAGGCGTCGCGGATCGCCACGTAAACATCCTCGTGCGCATGATCTTTGCCGGGATCGCGGCTGACCACCAACTCATCGCCAGGCACGGTGATATCCACTCTCACATGGTAGGTATTGCCTTGCCGATGGTGGCGGTGGAGTGCTTCCACCATCACCCGGCAGGACATGATGTGTTCGAAAAACTGATCCAGTTTCTCGGCACGATCACGAACGGCTTGTTCCATAGCCTCGGACGGCTCCATATTCCGGAAAGAAATCTGTAACGGCAGTTGCATGCTCTCGCTCCTCAAACTTGTCTAGGCACCGCTTTACTCCGTAGTTATCCACAGATTCGGGGAAAAAGCATGACGTAAAAGCCCGTACCCGTTGCGACTCCATATCCTCGAAGCAGTCCGGGAATCACCCGATCGGAGCTTTCCCCGCCACACCAGCGGTCCGGCCGCGGATTAGCCGAGCATCAGCGCGACCAATTCACCCGAAGAAGAAATTCCTCTTCCTGATAGGAAAAATCGAGATCACCTTTATAGGCGTGCTGGACAGCTTGCCCGGCCGCCCTCGCAAGCTGGGGATCGGTGAATGTGATCAGTACGCCGCCGTCCTGCTCCTCGACGGCCATGATGCGCTTTAACGCGTGCTCGGCTTTCTCCCGTTCCTCAATGTTGCGGACGAGATGGATAATCTCGTCTCTATGTTCGGCGAAGAACTCGCCCATTAGCGTGAGAAATCCGGCCGGGCATTTGTCGTGGACACGATGACAGGCGGGACACATTTCCTCGTTCGCTCCGGCAGGCGCCTCGGACCATTGCCAGCGGCCGTTGTGATAAACGGCCCGGCATTCCGGGCAAACCGTAGGCTCCGGCAATTTTTGCCGTATCTTATAGGTGTCGTGCTCAAACTCACGGATCAGACGATCTTGCCGATCTTGGTGGTACATGCTGGGTGGTTGAGTCATGGCGAAATCTCCTTCTCTAGTGCGGCGATACTGGATCGGACACGATTACAGCGCTTAAATTCGCAACTAAATAAATCGGCCGGATGAGCGCCACTGGCCGGGAACGCGGAGCCTGTCCTGAACCGAGCCGAAGGGCTTATCCCGATCTACATCTCGATCGGATGCGGTTGCAGTGCTTGAATTCGCAAGACGCCAGACTTCAAATCCGAAGCCGAGGGCGTCGTTTTCGTTGCAATTTCAGGCGAAAATAGCCGCAATACATTGGACATTTGAATCGCCATAACCGTGAACCTTCGTATCGCAATCGCGCAACTTAATTTTCTCGTCGGTGACCTTCGGAACAACGCGCGCCGCGTTTTAGACACCGCCCGGGAAGCCCGCGACGGGCTTCAAGCCCATGCCGTGGTTTTCCCGGAGCTGACCCTGGCGGGCTACCCGCCCGAGGACTTGATCCTGCGCCCCGACTTCATGGCCCAGGTCGAGCGCGTTCTCAACGAAATGGCCGGCCAGGTGCACGGCATCGACGTAATCGTGGGTTTTCCGGAAAAACAAACCGGGATGCCCTACAACAGCGCCGCCGTGCTGCGGGACGGCAAAATTCACGCGATCTACCGCAAGCACGCCCTGCCCAATTACGGCGTGTTCGACGAAAAGCGTTATTTTCTGCCCGGCTCGGAACCCTGCGTGTTCGACTTACAAGGCATTCCCGTGGGACTCACCGTCTGCGAGGATCTTTGGCTGCCGGGCGCCGTGGAACAGGCTGCGGAAGCCGGCGCCAAGCTGATCCTGAACATCAATGCCTCGCCCTACCACGCCAACAAAACCAGAGAACGCGAAGCGGTCGCCCGGGAGCGCATCGCGGTGGCCGGCGTGCCGCTGGTTTATGTCAACCTGATCGGCGGGCAAGACGAACTGGTCTTCGACGGAGCATCGTTCGTGATGAACGGTGAAGGCGCCATTACTTTCCGCGCACCGGAATTCGAGGAGGCGTTGGTGCCTGTCGAATTCGTCTGCGGCGACACGGTGGAACCGGTTGCCGATGCCATTGCGGAACCCTTGCCGGAGATCGAAAGCGTATACAAGGCCCTTGTCACCGGTATCCGCGACTATGTCGGCAAAAACCATTTCGAAGGCGCGGTGCTCGGGCTGTCCGGCGGCATCGACTCGGCCTTGACCTTGGCTCTTGCCGCGGATGCCTTGGGCGCCGACAAGGTCGAAGGCGTGCTGATGCCGTCGCGCTACACGGCGGCCATGAGCATCGAGGATGCCCGCCTCGAAGCCGAGGCGCTGGGCTGCCGCTATCACATCATTCCCATCGAACCGGCCTTCAACACCTTTCTCGATATGCTCGAGGAGAGCTTTGCCGGATTGCCCCCCGATACCACCGAAGAAAACATCCAGGCACGCTGCCGGGGCATCGTCCTCATGGCGTTCTCCAACAAGAAGCGAAAAATCCTTCTCACCACCGGAAACAAGAGCGAGATGAGCGTGGGTTACGCCACGCTGTACGGCGACATGGCCGGTGGATTCGCGCCGCTGAAGGACGTACCGAAGCTTCTCGTGTACCGATTGGCGGAATATCGCAACAGCCTCTCGCCGGTCATTCCGCAACGGGTGATCGACCGTCCGCCTTCCGCCGAACTCAGACCCGATCAGAAAGACGAAGACTCGCTGCCGCCTTATTCCGTGCTGGACCCGATTCTCGAAATGTACGTGGAGCAGGACAAATCGGTGGAGGAAATCATCGCCGCCGGGTTTCCAGAGCACGAGGTGAAACGCGTCGCGCACATGGTGGACCGCAACGAGTACAAGCGCCGCCAAGCCCCGCCCGGCGTCAAGATCACGCGCCGCGCTTTCGGCCGGGACCGGCGGTATCCGATAACGTGCGGATACCAGCGGTAGAGCGGCAACCGGGGCGATTTCCCGCCATGACACTGGCTCATTCGAAATTCCGATAGTCTGCTCGTGCGATCGCCATCCGCCTACATCGGCATCGATCTCGGCACATCCGGCGTGCGGGCGTTGGCTATCGACGAGAACGGCAACGAGATAGCGGAATCCGCGGTGTCTTTGCCGCCGCCGCAGAGGGACGATGCCGGCAAATCCGAGCAAAACCCGGAGCTTTGGTGGGAGGCCGTGGTTGCGGTCTTGAAAAGCTTGATCCCAAAGCTTGCGGCTTACGAACCGTGCGGCCTTGCGGTGGATGGCACTTCCGCGACTCTGCTGATTGGCGACGGTCAAGGCCGGCCGCTGTCGCCGGCCCTGATGTACGACGATACCCGCAGCCGCTCCGTTCTCCCCATAATCCGGAACACCGCTCCTGCCGAAAGCGCGGTGCACAGTGCCTCGTCCGGGCTGGCCAAACTGATCTTCCTTTATCCTGCGGTGAAAACTCGAAGGCGAATCAAGGCTCTACACCAAGCAGATTGGATTCTGGGCCGACTGACCGGCCGGTATGGCATCACCGACGAGAATAACGCTCTGAAGCTGGGTTACGATGCGGTTGAGCGGCGCTGGCCCGACTGGATGGAGCGCTTCGGGTTCCCCGCGAGCATTCTGCCCGAGGTTCATCCGGCAGGAACGGTCGTCGGCCGGGTTTCGAGAGCAGCCGCACGGGTCACGGGGCTTCCGGGATCCTGCCGGGTCGCCACCGGCACCACGGACAGCACGGCGGCGGCGCTGGCCAGCGGCATCGAAAAACCGGGCGAAGCGGTTACGTCGCTGGGCAGTACCTTAGTCGTCAAAGTGCTTTCGGCACACCCGATATTCGAAGCCGATTCAGGAATCTATAGCCACCGCATCGGCAATCTGTGGCTGGCCGGAGGTGCCTCGAATTCCGGCGGTGCCGTGTTGGCCCGTTATTTCACGACTTCGCAGATGGAAGAACTCAGCCGTAGAATCAACCCACTCAAGCCTACGAACCTCGGCTATTACCCGCTGCTCGCACCAGGGGAACGGTTTCCGATCAACGATCCATGCTACCTTCCCCGTTTGCTGCCACGTCCCGAGGACGACACCCTATTTTTTCAAGGCTTGCTCGAAGGAATTGCCGAAATCGAAAAGCTTGGCTATACCCGGCTCGCCGAATTGGGTGCGCCGGTTCCGACACGCGTGGTCACTTCAGGTGGAGGTGCGGATAATGAAATCTGGCGGCGGATTCGCGCCTGCTATCTCGATATCTCGGTGGAGATCGCCGAACATCGTCAAGCAGCCTATGGCTCGGCTCGACTCGCCCGCATGAGTCTCGAGCAAGCGTCCCGTTAAGGCACGAACAACCGGTTTAAGTTATGGAAAAGCAAAAAAAGAAGGCAGAACAAAGTGCTTGGGGGGGATGGGGGTGTTCTGCCTTCTGGGGAAGTCTTGGAGGGAAACTCTCAAACGCTCACTATCGGCTGACACAACTATCAGTTAAGGAACTTAACTTATGTCTTCTTCGGCCCGGAATCTCTTTTTTACTCTCGCAACCGGCACGAAGATTCGCCTTCGACGTACTTACAAGCTGCCTCCGGTATTCTTGCATCAAACGCTGCCTTGTCATTTCATTCGCGAACGCGGGCATTTAACGCCTTCATCATCCGCCGCCTTTTCCTCTATCGGCGAATGGAAAAACGAAACATCCCTGTTTCAACGTACATCCCAGTGAAATTCGTACATCCCAGTCAAATTCGAATCGCTTCAACGATTATGGGCGTTGCCGTTCCATGCCGGACATCCCAGTCAGATTCGGAACATTCCGTCTCCTTTCAGAACGTTCCGAATCGTTCCGAATTTCAACGGAACATCCCAGTTCCGCCGGAACCATCCTGTTCCCGGGCGACATCCTTAAGTCCCTTCGCCATATCCTGTATTCCCTAGCGGGAACTCCTGTTCCCGACTCAATATCGCTACGGTTAAGGTCTTCAACCTTCCGGTAGGATTGCTTTCGAGTGGTTGCCATTAAATCGCGATTTATACTTACCGAGAATACGGATGAATTCGTACGTTCTTTCCGCAAGGACAAGGCCTGTATGGTCACGATGAAGGAAACGGAAAGGCAGTGGATTGCCCTAGGGTGCGCTGCCGCCAAAATCGGCGCTCGCAAGGAGCGTGGCGGCCAGCGCGGTTTAGTGAATCAAACGCATTGCCGGACTAGAACTAGGCGGTTGCCTGACGGCGACGCCCAATCGTAATCAGAGCCGACAAAGCGGTCCCGAGCAGCCAGACCGAAGCAGGCAGCGGTATCAGCGCGACATCAACGCTCAAGCCGCCGAAGTCTTTCTCGATCCAGGCAAAGCCGTTCTCCGGTGCAAAGGCCGCAAGAATATCTTTCACCGTCAGATCGATTTCGAGGGGACCAGAGGCTAGAGACTGACTAACTGTCAAATCCCATGGACTGCCATCGGTGCCGTCGTTAGCTCCGAACGCGGAAAATGTCTCGGCTTGAGTATCGCCAATGGTTTGAAGGGTCTCCGGATCTGCAACCCGCAGGGATGCAAAAGCCGATACCCCAGTTCCTTCGCCGGTTACTTGGTAGACGCCCTCGTTACTCCAAGTCACGCCGGTAATAAAATGATTAGGCGCAGCCGTGACCTTGAGCGTGAAACCGACGGTCTCCGCGTCGACCTGACCCGTGCCGATAGGCCCGTTGGTCCCGTTATCGACCTGACCCGAGCCCATCGATAACGCTTGAAACGTCAACGGGTCCGGCCTGAAGTTAAGATTAACGCCGGTGTCGTCGGTAATCACTACCGGCTCTCCCAATGCGCCCAGATCACCCTCCACCAGCGTAATGTCCGCGAGTTCGCTGGACCAGGACTGCGCATGGGCCGGTGCCCACGCCAGCCCCAGCGACAGCACGGCGAGCGGCGGGATGAATGTCTTTAACTTAAACATGAAGTTGTGCCTCCAACACGTGTTTTCCCTGAACGTCACCCAATTTCCGAACCGCGATCGTGACGTTTCTGCCACTCCCGCGCCCGCAAATCGGGTGACGGCCATGTTCCCTTGGCGGCTCTGGACATCCTGTGTCCGTCACAATGGGCACTGAACCACCCGCCGTGACTGCCACAATGACTTGATGCTTAAGTTCCGAAGGCTATCCGGCCTCATCGCTCATTCCGTCCTCTGCCGAGAGCGAAAAAGCCGCGCCCACGGCATCTGTCACAGAGCACCTAGGTTACTGACACAAATCGGCAAAACCGATCGTGATCCCAAAAAAAAACGGGTTCTCTCCTAATAAAGAAAGAGAACCCGGTCTTTCAGGATAATGCCCCACCCGAGGTGAGTATCCGCAATCGAAACAACCGGCTGGGCCGGAAAAAACTTCGATCGCCCAAAAAATCTTGATGGTCAAACCCCGCTTCCTGGTATGCATTTCCGGAATAACTCCTTTCCAGAACTGTCCTACTAAAGTTCATAAACGGACCAGTAAGCATCCAAAAAAGCGGATCCGACGAGAAGTTATATTTAAACGCCTATACACGTCCTCCGAAAATACGCGGAAATTCGTAAGTATTTCGTCACTAGACTGTAACTCTATCGATCAATAAACAGCCTCCCGCCGAACCTCAACTGGCCCTCAATGTGGCCAGCAACGCACTCAGGATCTCGGGGTCCACCGGCTTCACCAGATGATGGTCGAACCCCGCCGCTTTCGAACGGGCGCGGTCATCCGCTTGACCGTAACCGGTCACGGCGATCATCAGCGCCTTTTGCAATCCCGGCAACCCGCGCATCTGTCTCGCAACTTCATAACCGTCCATACCGGGCAATCCGATATCGAGCAGCACTGCCTCAGGCTGGAACTCAGCGGCCACTGTCAGAGCGCCCGGGCCATCGAAGGCGGTACGCACGTCGTGTCCGTCCAGGCTGAGCAGCAATGCCATGCTTTCCGCGGAATCGACGTTGTCATCGACAACCAGGACCCGAACACCCGCGGGTTTCGATGCAGATCCATTGCCCGCCGATCCGGAAGCCTCGTGGGACGGCGCAGCCGCAATCCGGGGCAGGTGTACGATGAACTCGGCGCCTCTACCGGAACCGGCGCTTTGCGCTTCCACTCTCCCTCCGTGCATTTCTATCAGGCGCCGCACCAGCGCAAGCCCGAGCCCAAGCCCGCCTTGCGAACGATCGAGCGAACGGCTGCCTTGGGTAAACAATTCGAAGATGTGCGGCAAAAGCTCACCCGGAATCCCCATGCCATTGTCGCGCACCCGCACTAAGACTTCGTTCGGAACAATCTCTACAGTCAGATCGATGCACCCGCCGGCATCGGTGTACTTGGCCGCGTTGTTCAATAGGTTGGCGACGACCTGCACGAGACGTGTCACGTCGCCCTCGACTTGCACCGGCTCCTGCGGCAAGCCGACCGTCAGCTTGTGCCGGCGGGATTTAATCAACGGCAGGCTGGTTTCGACAGCGCGTTCAACTACTGTTGCGAGTTCGACCGTCGCTTTTTTCAGGACAATGGTGCCACGGGTAATGCGGGAAATATCGAGCAGATCGTCAAGGAGGTGACTCATTTGAGCGACCTGACGACCGATCACATCGCGCGTCCACTTCAACTCGGAATCCGTCAGCCCCTGCTGCCGCAGCACCTGCACCGCATTGCGGATGGGCGCCAGCGGATTCCGAAGTTCATGGGCGAGCATCGCGACAAACTCGTCCTTTAGACGATCCGCCTCGCGCAAAGCCTGCTCCGCCTTCCGGCGATCCGTTACGTCGATCGCCATGGAGGCGAGGAATGGCCTTCGATCGGGCAAACGCATGGGGGCCGAGCCATAGAACAGCCAGCGCCGCGGGTCGCCATCCTTGGTCCACACCGTAATCTCCTCCGGTCCCGCGATCGAACCTTCGGTAAACCGCCGCTGTGTTTCCGCCAGGATGCTATCCACTTCTTCTTCGGGGATGCGACGCCCCTTCAGAAACCAGGCGCGGGCATCGGGAACATCCTCATGGGTCCATCCCGTCAATTCGGTCACCGCGCAACTGATTTCGAGTATTTGGCCGTCCAGAGCGTGTACGAAAATCGGAATCGGCGCCTGCTCCACCACTCGGCGGAAGCGCTCTTCGCTCTCGCGTAGGGCATCTTCGGCCTGCATGCGCTCGGAGATGTCGCGGCAGACGGTGGACAAATATTCCACCGATCCGTCGGCTCTCCGATGCGCCAGAATCATCTGCGAGACCGGAATTTCCGATCCATTCCGAGCCAGCAAAGCCGTCTCACCGGTCCATGCGCCTTCGCGCAGAGCCGCCGGAATGCCTTCATCCAAGATCCGCTGTTTCATCCGGGGCGACAGATGGTCGCCTATCGCAGTCGAAACGAGTCCGTCCTGATCGGCGAACCCGAGCATTCGCTGTCCGGCCCCATTGACGTAGATCAGCTTGCCGTCCGGCTCGGCCAGCCCGACGAGATCCTGCGAGGCCTCGATCATGCGGATCAAACGGACTTGCGCGGCCTCGAGCCGTTTGCGATCGGTCATGTCGCGAACGATGCCGAGTATCGCCACGTGACGGTTGAAGTGAATGCGGCGCGCGCAGATTTCAACGGAAACCCGACGACCGTCTCTGCGCAAAAGGGCCGCCTCACAGCGATAAGGAGATTCCAGCCGGGTGGCGGCGTTTGGCATGAAGCGCTCGCCCCAAAGTTCAAGATCCTCGGGTGCCACCACCGCTTGAAAAGACAATCCGATACATTCCTCGTCCGTATAGCCGAGCAACGCCGACAACGCGGGATTCGCAAAGACGAAACGGCAGTCTTGCGCCACGAATACGCCATCGTCGAGCGAGTCGAGCAGCATTTTGTATTTCGCCTCGCTTTCCGACAATGCCTGAGCCGCCTCCCGGCGCACCTTCGCGAGTTCGATATGCGTCGCGACGCACGCAAGAAGCCCGCGTGCGGAGATGGGCTTAATCAGATAATCGTCCACGCCGGCGCTCAATTCCTCGATACAGGTTTTTTCCTCTGAACGCGCCGAAGTCAGGATTACCGGGATGTGATGGATCTTGGCCTTATCCTTCAACGCGCGCAAAAGCACGGAGCCGTCGCATAGCAGGGTCTTGAGGTCGGCCAACACGAGGTCGGGGGGATCGCTCAGGACGGCATCAAGCGCCGCCGTACCATTGGTCGCAAACAGAACCTCGTAGCGGTCCTCCAGGAATCGCTTGAAATAACTGCGCATGTTGGCATTGCTCTCGGCAACGAGCAGACTGGCACGCTGCTTAGGCTTTCCGTCGTTTCGAACGGCGGCGCGCGCCAATACACTGTCGACACGTCGGTGGCGAAAGCTAGATGCGGGGAGTATACCAGCGGCGTCGTTTTGGGATGGCCATCGCGAAGCCCCGTTCAGGAACGAATCGGAGTGAAGCACCCCGATGTGATCGACAAAGCTATCGCCCGCAACCGACCCTTTCGCGGTGATTTGGTTGTCCTTCTCCATGCTGATGATCCCTATCGTATTTAATCGTATTTATGGGCTTGTAAGCCACGCAGGACGCCAAGTCTTGCCCTAAACGGCGTCCGTTCCAAGAGTTTCGAGCACGCATAGTCCTCTCATTCGTTCGTTTTTACCGCAATTTGCCGGGTCGAATCAAGCATTCCGAGAAGTCGGTCACAAAAGTTAGCCTTTCTTCAAAATATCTTCCTTCAACATGCCGAATTCATTGAATGCGATATTCAGGCTGAGTTTCAGATTGAGAATGCTGGCAAGGGTCGTACTGGCGAAAATGCACAGCATGATGGCGATCTGATATTTCACCGCCAGCCAGGGTTCACCGCCGCCCAGGATCTGGCCGGTCATCATGCCGGGCAGCGACACCAGCCCCAAGGTCGCCATGCCGGCCAAGGTCGGGTTGATGGCCGCTTTGACGGCTTCGCGGAAGTAGGGTCTGACTGCCTCCCAGCGGGTGGCGCCGAGCAGCAGGTAGGTCAGGTACTCGTTTTCGTTTTTCTTGAGCGCCATGTAGAAGCGCTCCAGCCCTATGACGTTGCCCTGCAGGCAGTTGCCGAGGATCATGCCTGCCAGGGGAACCAGATAGCGGGCGTCGTAATAAAGGGGCGGCCGGATTACCAGAATCAGCAGATAGGCTGTGGAGAATAGGACGCTGGCGGTCACCGCCGCGAAGGTGGCGGCGAAGAAGTAACGCCGCTTCAACCCGGCGCGTCTGAGAATCGTCCAATCGGCCACCACCAACATCACCAGAACCCACAATCCGTTCAGCCAGGGATTGTTGAGCGCGAACAGGGTTTTCAGATACACGCCCACCAAAGCCAGTTGAACGCTCATGCGCAGAATGCCGATGCCGATCGCCCGGCTCAAGCCGAGACCGATCAGCCCGAGCAGCAGCCAGGGCAGCAGCACGATGCCGTAGAGCACGGCCATCTGCGGCAGGGCGATATCAAGCGTTTCCATCGCGAAGAGTTCGGGTCAGGCGCCCATCCTCCAATTCCAAAACGACATCGCAGCGTGCGGCCCAGTCCGGGTCGTGGGTCACGGAAAGCACGGTGAGATCCGGATCGGCGAATACGTCCAACACCGCTTGTTTGCTCTCGGCATCCAGGGCGCTGGTCACTTCGTCCAGGAGATAGAGGCTTTTCCCCAACAACAGGGCACGTGCGATGGCGATACGCTGTTTTTCGCCACCGGAAACGCGGCGGCATTCCCGATCCAGGATATCCGGGGGCAGATGAAGACGCTGCAGCGCATCGATCAGTTGACGCTCGGAAGGTTTGTTTCCCCGGTGCGCTTTGAATTGAAAAGGCAAGGTCAAGGCTTCGCGCACTGTTTCGGCGCCCAAGATCGGCTCCTGGCCGATGTAGGCGGCACGGCGCCGGATAGTCTGAACGGTCGATGGGTCGAGCGGCTTGTCTTCAAAGTAGATCCTGCCCCCGGCCAGGGGATAAAGCCCCAACAAGGTCTTGAGCACCGTGCTCTTGCCGGAACCCGATTTGCCGCGAAGCACGGCCCTTTCACCGGCACCCAACGTGAAACTGAAATCGGTCAGAATCGGCTTGCCGTGAACCATTACCCGGACGCCGTCGAAGCGGATGAAAGTCGCGCTCACCGCCCAGCCATCGGCCTAATCATGTGCGCGACGATCTCTTGGCGGCATCGCCCACGAACGGGTTGGTGCGGCGTTCTTCGCCGAGCGTGGACAAGGGGCCGTGACCCGGAATGAAAGCCACATCGTCGCCCAGGGGAAAAAGCCGCTCACGGATGGATTTCACCAGATCATCGTAATCGCCTCGGGGAAAGTCGGTCCGGCCGATGGAGCCCTTGAACAGCACGTCCCCGACAATGGCGAGGCGTTCGCCGGCGTGAAAAAAGACCACGTGACCCGGCGTGTGGCCGGGGCAGTGCAGAACTTCGAGGGTTTGATGCCCGAACCGCACCGTGTCGCCGTCTTCGAGCCAACGGTCTGGGGTGAAGATGGCCGCGGGCGGAAAACCGAACATCTCGCACTGTTTCGGCAAAAGCTCGATCCAGAACCGGTCTTCCTTCTGCGGACCTTCGATCGGAATCCCGAGCCGCGCGGCCAAAACCGCGGTGCCGCCCGCGTGGTCCACATGGGCGTGGGTCAGCAAAATCTTGACGAGCTTCACCCTGGCGTCTTCGGCCGCCTTGAGGATTCGATCCAGATCGCCGCCGGGATCGACCACAACGCCCTCCATGGTGTCCTCGCACCAAAGGAGCGAGCAATTTTGCTGAAATGGCGTGACAGGGATGACAGTTACTTTCATGTCGGTGTCGGAAGATGAGTTCTGATGGAAATGATACCGGAAGTACACGGCAGCATTCCGGCAAAGGAAGCCGCCGTTGGCGGCGAATTTTTCGAATGCGGGTCTCGCCCCGCAGGCGAGTTCCTTTTCTTTGCTTGCCCAAAAGAAAGTAACCAAAGAAAAAGGCACCCGAATGACACGCTTAGCCCTGTGCTTCTCGCCCTGAGCCGGCGGCGACCGAAGGGACTTCCTGTCCCTCGGTCGCCGCGCGCGATCCCTCGCGCGCCCTTT
>NZ_DASPLO010000079.1:0-2504 GCF_035627495.1 Methylocaldum sp. | reverse complement strand
ATTATTCTTCACTTCAGTGACAATTAGAAATCACTGTGCCTGCCGGTTTTGTTTTCATCTCTGTGTCATCTTTCAACCCTTTCGAAACCACCCCCTTCGGTGGAACGGAGTCCCTGGAGCCGTAGGCGACAGGGACGCAGTGGAACCGAAGGGGGTGGCGGGCGCGCCGGTCAGCTGCCGCCCTTTCCGCGAGTCACTCGCATGCTCTCTCCGTCAAATTCTAAAATGATCGCGTGATGCACCAGGCGGTCCACTGCCGCCATCGTTGTCATCGGGTCCTTGAAAATCTGGTCCCATTTGGAGAACACCAGATTGCTGCTCACCAAAACGCTGCGCCGCTCATAGCGCTCGGCCAGGAACGTGAAGAGCACTTCCATCTCCTCGCGGGATTGCTGCACATACCCGAGGTCATCGAGGAT
Source organism: Methylocaldum sp. (assembly GCF_035627495.1). Lineage (GTDB taxonomy): Bacteria > Pseudomonadota > Gammaproteobacteria > Methylococcales > Methylococcaceae > Methylocaldum. Next base: position 2,085 of record NZ_DASPLO010000079.1, on the reverse strand, counting down.
GATTCCCTCGTAGCGGTCCAGCTTCCGGAGCAGTCCATCCAGCTTCAGGCCCTGCTTGGCGGCCAGGAGTTGTTGCACCAGTTTGAAGGTTGCCGTGAAGTAAAGCGAACGTCCCTGCCGCAGGATCAGTTCCCGTCCCAGTGCGCTCAGGAAATGCGATTTCCCGCGCCCGGGCAGACCGAACACCAACAAGTTCTCGGCCCGATCCAAGAATCCACCTTCCAGCAACGTGGGCAGTTGTCGCCGCACCTTGGCCGGCAACTTCGACTCATCCAGATTGCCCAGCGTTTTGCCTGAGGGCAGACCGCTCTCGCGCAGCAGCCGCTCCAGCTTGCGTTCACGCCGGTCCGCCGCCTCGGCTTCGCACAGGTGCAACAGCAGTTTCCGATAACCCCAGTTCTGCGCCTCGGCACTCTCAATGAACTCGGTAAATCGGCCGGCCATCGTCGGCAAGCGAAACTCCCGGAACAGCATCTCCAATGCATCAGCCGACATGAGCCACCTCCTGTTCCAGCAGCGCGTCATAGGCACGGAGATCCGGAGTCAGCCCCGGCAGTTCAATCACCTTGCGAACCGGTGGCGCCAGAGCATCTCTCAAATCCTTGGCCCGCCACTTTCCCTTGACGACCAGCTTGTCCTTGAGCACCAGCTCCACGGCATCGACCGATACTTCTGCCGCCAGCTTGAGCACCTGTAGATACTCGATAACTCCGGGACGCTCGCCGTGATCGGATACCAGCCGATCATGCGCTGCCCGAAAGTTCGTGCTTGGATACAATGCCTCCCGGTGCCGATACTTGATGAACGCGCCGGGCTTGCGCAGCAACGGAACGATGACGTGGCGAAAGTCCACCAGCGCTCCCCGATCTCCGCGAAGCCTCGGCAGTTCAAACAGAAACTCGCGCCCGAGGTAAACCTTCAAACGCGCTTCATGGAGTTCCACCCGCAGCGTGTGCCCAATCAGACGAGAAGGCACCGAATACGCGTGCTTCCTGACGCGAATCAGGCCCTGTGAACTGACCACCGGGTGGTACTCGCGGTATTCGGCCAACTCGCTTACCGGCAGCTCACGCATGCATTCCAGCTCTTCTGTCAGTCGATTTTGCCTCCGTGCATTGGCGCTCCTGATGATGCCTTCAACAAACCGGTCATACTCCTCCAGAGAACTGAACTCCCGGCTGCCGCGCAGGATCAGGTGCTGCTCCAGGCGGCGCTTCAAATGCCGGTTGGATGACTCGACATCCCCGTGCTCATGCGGGCAACCCACATTGATCGTCAGGGGCGTCAGATCGTAATGCGTGCACAGTTCCAGATACTCGGAGTTGTAGCCGCGCGAACGGCCCGGCATCGCCTCGACTTCATGCGTGGCTGCGCTGCTGTTGTCCGTGCACAAATGTGGCGGGCACTTGCCCAATTGCTTGATCGCCGCTTGGAATCCCGTCACGAGGCTCAGAAATGACTCGGAAATGCTACGCGTGGCCCACTGCCAGTTCGAATACGGCAACACGCAATGGCAGAACAGATGATCCAGGGGATCTCCGTTGATCGTCACGTTCAACTCCCTGGCGTGCGTCCAATCCAGTTGCATCAACTGGCCGGGTTGACGTTCCTGCGCAAAGAACACCTCCTGTTCCGGCCCTTCGGTTGCGCGCCACTGCCGCACGCGGCGGAAGAACGTCCGCAGATGAGTCTCATCCAAGCCGCTATCCGGAACGGATAGGAAATGCTCGAAGAGTGTTTTCGCTTCGAGTTCTGGCGCATCCCCGAGCATTGCTGCGACCTTGGGCCAGACCTTCTCCAGCGGATCGGGCCGGGTGCGCCACGTGTGAGTCTTTTGAAGTTCTACAGGTGACTTGCCTGCTTCGATATACTGTCGCGCCGTTTGCGGATGCACATCCGCTTTCAACGCACTGACAACTACTTTGCCTGTCTTTTCGTATTCACTCATGAGCCGTTTGTATTGTTGTTGGGTAATCATCTGGCTGCCGAGTTGAGGAGGGCTGGCCTGCGGCCAGCCTCCAACTCGCTGCCAAATGCTACCGGCTCACTGGTGATTTTTAATTGGCATTACTGGTGAAAAATAAT
>NZ_DASPLO010000078.1:0-63881 GCF_035627495.1 Methylocaldum sp. | reverse complement strand
CTCATCACAGGCGCCGATCACGCGCTCCCGGAGATCGATCGAATAGGCTTTCGCCATCACCGCTCCTCATTTCGCAAATACTCATCAGACCGCTTCCCGATCCCTTGGTTTCCTTTCACTAGATATGAAAATGCTCTAGCGCCTTATCCCGGCCTACACACTACAATCCGTTATCTGAGCAGTAGTAGGCCGGAATAAGCCTGTCCTGAGCCCGGTCGAAGGGCGTCAGAGTTTCCGGCGTTTTGACTCAAACAACCGTTTGCCATTGGAAGGGCGGCTCTGGCGCTCCCAGAGACGCCGTTTGCCATTGGAAGGGTTGCGATTAAAGCAACCGTTTGCGATTGGAAGGAGCCGACTAAAGGCTCGTTTGCGATTGGAAGGGATTTCCGAGCTACCGCACACTGTGGGGGTGTTACACCAAACCGGAAAATGCTCTGGCCAAGGCTCCCCGGGTTGGACGTCAAAGGTGAGTCAATCGGGGGCGTTTTTGCTTGGCTTCCAATCCAAGGATCTTTAGCGGCTCTTCTTGCGGATATTAAAATAGGACGGTCTACAAGAAGAGCCCAGGGGGAGTGAAAAATTTTGGCGGCGCAGGACCGCCGGGGGGGGTTAAGGTTTAAGTGCCGCGGCCTCACGGGCCAGGCGCGTGATTTCCGCCCAGTTGCCGCTGGCGACCAGGTTTTTGGGGGTGAGCCAGGAACCGCCCACGGCGACGACGTTGGGGAGTTTGAAGAAATCCGGCGCGTTTTGCGCGTTGATTCCACCGGTCGGACAGAAGCGGACCTGCGGGAAGGGCCCGCCGAAGGATTCGAGCATCTTGATTCCGCCTGCGGCCACCGCCGGGAAAAACTTCATGACGGTGAGGCCCCCTTCAAGCACTTGCATTATCTCGGACATCGTGGCGACGCCGGGGAAAAACGGCAGTTTACTGTCGACGATGGCTTTGAGCAAGGTGGGCGTCGTGCCCGGCGACACGCCGAACTGCGCGCCCGCGGCAATCGACGCGTCGAGTTGCTCCGGGGTGCTGATGGTGCCGACGCCGACGATCGCGTCCGGAACTTCCTGCTTGATGACCCGCACAGCGTCCAAGCCGGCGGCGGTGCGCAGGGTGATCTCCAACACGCGAATGCCGCCGTCCACCAAGGCGCGGGCAAGCGGCACCGCGTCTTCAACGCGATCCACCACCATCACGGGCATCACGCTGGTTTCGGCAATAATCTGGTCCAAATTCATAAAAGGGTCTCTAAGTTGGGTTCAAAAAACGGCCAGCCGCAGCCTCAGTCGTCAAAATGGAAGGTGAAACAGCCGCGTTCGGCGGTATCGGCCAGCTGGCGGAAACCGCTGAACAGTTCCCGTCCAACGGCAAACTGGTTGCCGGATAGGTCGGCGGTCGCGATTTCGCGTCGTTCCCATTCCTCCTCCGGTACTTCGGCTTCGAGTCGGCCGTGCACGGCGTTGAGCAGCAACATGTCGCCGGTGCGGACCTTGGCCAGCGGGCCGCCCATCGCGCACTCGGGGGAGATGTGGATGGCCGCCGGCACTTTTCCCGACGCGCCGGACATGCGGCCGTCGGTCACCAAAGCCACCTGAAAGCCCCGGTCTTGCAGGACGGCGAGGGTAGGCGTGAGCTGGTGCAGTTCCGGCATGCCATTGGCACGCGGACCTTGGAAGCGGACCACGGCGATGAAATCCCGTTCCAGTTCGCCGCGCTTGAAGGCGTCGATTAGGTCCTGCTGATCATCGAAAACGATCGCGGGGGCGCGCACCACATGATTTTCTGCCGCCACGGCGGATAGCTTGATCACACCGCGCCCCAAGTTGCCGGTCACCAGGGCGAGACCGCCATTCGGGCTGAACGGCTCGCTGGCCGGCGCGAGAACCGCCGGATCATGGCTCTTTTCACTGGCGGGCCGCCAGGCCAGATTGCCGTTGTCGAGCCAAGGCTCTTCCGTCCAGCGGCGCAGGCCACTCCCCAGAACGGTTTCCACGTCTTCGTGCAACAGTCCCGCATCCAACAGTTCCCGAATCAAATAACCCATGCCGCCGGCGGCATGAAAATGGTTGATGTCCGCCTTGCCATTAGGGTAAACGCGGGCCAGCAAGGGGACGTCCGCCGAGAGATCGCTGAAGTCGTCCCAATTGATTTCGATGCCTGCTGCCCTGGCGATGGCCACCAAGTGAATCGTGTGGTTGGTCGAGCCGCCGGTCGCCAACAGGCCCACGATGCCATTGACCACGGTGCGCTCATCCACGATGTCGCATAGGGCGGGCGCGGACTTGCTCTCCGCGAGATGCACCGCCTGGCGGGCAGCGGCTCGCGTCAGGGCTTCGCGCAGCGGGGTGCCGGGATTGACGAAGGACGAGCCGGGCAGTTGCAGGCCCATGATTTCCATCAGCATCTGGTTGCTGTTGGCGGTGCCGTAGAACGTGCAGGTGCCGGGACCGTGGTAGGATGCCATTTCGGACTCGAGCAAGGCGTCGCGGTCGGCCTTGCCTTCGGCAAACAGCTGCCGGATCTTGGCTTTCTCGGAATTCGACAAGCCAGTGGTCATCGGTCCCGCCGGAACGAAGATGGCCGGCAGGTGGCCAAAGCGCAGCGCGCCGATCAGCAGGCCGGGCACGATCTTGTCGCAGACGCCGAGCAACATGCTGGCGTCGAAAACATTGTGGGCCAGCGCCACCGCCGTGGACATCGCGATCACGTCCCGCGAGAACATGGATAGTTCCATTCCGCGTTGTCCTTGCGTCACGCCGTCGCACATGGCCGGCACCCCGCCCGCGACCTGAGCGGTCGCCCCCGCCGCGCGAACCTCGGCCTTGATCAATTCCGGGAAGTGTTCGAATGGCTGGTGTGCCGACAGCATGTCGTTGTACGACGTGATAATCCCGATATTCGGCGCCACGTCGACCTTGAAGACCAGCTTGTCATGGGTCGGCATCGCGGCCTGGGCATGTGCCACGTTGGTGCAATTGATTCGGTGGCGCGTCACGCCGCTCTGATAAGCGCTTTGCATGCGCGCTAGATAGGCTTCGCGCCGAGCCTGGCTACGGGCGCGAATACGGTCGGTGACGGCGAGCAATGTGGGATGTAGGGACATACGATTTCAACTGAAGTGAGGTCTTGTTGGGGCGGCGTCGGCGGTGGGCAGGGGCATGCCTCGCAACGGTGTATTAGCGGGGCACATTTAATCCAAGCCACAAAAGAGTGTCAAGAAACACGGCCGTTTAGCTCGGAATTCGGCTGGACAGAGAGGGGCGCGGCGAGTAGTATTGCGGCGTTTTTTCGCCCGGATTTCCGGGCATGCCTTCGAGCAACCCGAGCCAGGCCGAGTAAGAGTCGGCACGGTCATAACAAGAGGATCATGCGGTGAGTCAGCTCCCATTTCCCGAATCCTTCAACTTGGTTTTCTTTGGCGGCACCGGCGATCTGGTGACGCGCAAATTGCTGCCGGCGATGTACCAGTGCCACAAAAATGGCCAGTTGGTAGAGTCCGGCCGTCTTTATTGTCTCGGGCGACAAAACTACACCCGAGACGAGTATCTGGCGATCGTGGAGGACAAGGCCAGACAATTCGTGCCCAAGGCCGACTGGGACGATGACGTCTGGACGGCATTCAGCGAACGTCTGTCCTACGACAAAATCGACGCCGAGCGTCCCGATGAATACGAATTGCTGAAACAGCGGCTGGCTGATTCCCCGGCCGAAGTGACCGTATTTTTCTTGTCGGTTGCGCCGTCCCTGTTTGCCGTGATCTGCACTAACCTTGCGCGGCAAGGGCTCAACGGTCCGAACTGCCGTGTGGTTCTGGAAAAGCCGCTGGGGCACGATCTGGCCTCGAGCAACGCGATTACGGCGGAGGTGGGCAAGCACTACCAGGAAAGGCAGGTCTACCGGATCGATCACTACCTGGGCAAGGAATCGGTGCAAAACCTGATGGCCTTGCGCTTTGGCAACGCTCTGTTCGAGCCGTTGTGGCGCCGGATGTGGATCAGCAACGTTCAGATCACGATTGCCGAGGACGTGGGAATCGGCAGCCGCGGCGGGTTCTACGACGGGACAGGCGCGCTCCGCGACATGGTGCAGAATCATCTGTTGCAGTTGCTGTGTTTCGTGGCGATGGAGCCGCCGGCCAGTCTCGATTCCGATGCGATCCGCAACGAAAAGCTCAAGGTGCTGGAGTGCCTGGTACCGTTCACCGAGGAAGACGTACACGCGAAAACGGTGCGTGGCCAGTACCGGGCGGGCGTATCCGGCGGTCATCCGGTCGCGGGGTATTTGGAAGAGAAAAATATCCCGGCCGACAGCAAGACGGAAACCTTCGTGGCGATTAAGGCGGAAATCGCCAACTGGCGCTGGGCCGGGGTACCGTTCTATCTGTTCACCGGCAAACGGTTGCCAACCCGCCTCGCCGAAATTGTGATCCATTTCCATGACGTGCCGCACCATATCTTCCCTCTGCCCAGCAGCGGTTCCCGCGCGCCGTCCAAACTGGTCATTCGCCTGCAGCCGGACGAATACATTCGTCTGTACCTCAATGCCAAGGCCCCGGGCAATTCGATGGAGCTTCAGCCGGTATCCCTCGATCTCGACTTTGCCGGGAAATTCAAGACCCGCCGGGCCGAGGGTTACGAGCGCCTGCTGCTCGATACCATCCGCGGCAACCAGGCGCTCTTCGTGCGCCAGGACGAATTGGAACTGGCCTGGCGCTGGGTTGAGCCGGTCCTGAATACTTGGGCCAGCGATCCGAGCGGGCCTAAGCCCTATGCAGCCGGCACCTGGGGTCCGTCGGCCTCTTCGGCGCTGCTGTCGCGCGACGGTTTTGGCTGGCACGACGAGGGCTAAGGCATGGTCGACATCCGGTGGTTTGACGATAACGCGACTCTCGCTCCGGCGCTCGCTGCGGCCGTGGCCGCCGACTTGCGCGCGGCGTTGCAGGTAGAGCCCCGCGCCGCGCTGGCCGTGTCGGGCGGACGGTCGCCGGTGCCGGTGTTCGAAGCATTGCGCGACGAAGACTTGGACTGGGCGCGCGTGGTCGTCACGCTGGTCGATGAGCGTTGGGTGCCGGAGACCGATCCGGCCAGCAACGCTGCCCTGGTCAAGGCCCATTTGCTGCAAGGCCGCGCGGCGGCGGCGCGTTTTGTGCCGCTGTATACCGGCGAGGCGTCTGCCGAAGACGCCGAGGCGACTTTGGCGGCCATCTTTAAAAGCCTGCCTCAGCCGTTTGCGGCGCTGATTCTCGGTATGGGGGACGACGGCCATACCGCCTCGCTGTTCCCGGCCAGCCCCAATCTGACCGCCGGATTGGCGCTGGAAGGCTCGGTGGCGGATACGCCGCCCTGTCTTGCCCAAGTGGGCGCGGTGGCGCCGACGGAACGCATCAGTCTGACTTTGCCGTGGATCTTGCACGCGCGGCGGGTTTACCTGCAGTTTGGTGGCGCCGGCAAGGTGGCGGTATTCAATGCCGCGCTGGCTGCGCCAAACCGTCAATATCCGGTGAGCTTCGTGCTCACGCAAACGCAGACGCCGGTAACGGTATTCGCCGCGCGGACCTGAGATCCAGCAGAAAAGTTACTGCGCATTCCGAGTCCGTTCGCGCGGTGCTCGCCGTGCGGCCGGGTTTTTCATGCCGCATACTCCCTGTGCGGCACCCTCCGGGCGGCGCTGCCGTGCAAACCGGCTGTCGTGCCGGTTTGTCATGCCGCGCTTCCATGCCCGGCTCCCTTCGGGCGGTTACCGCCCTCGACGTCGGCATTACATCATCGTCGAGCTACGGTGATCCGCTTCCGTCATCTAGCGATGTCGTGCGATGAATGGCTTCCAAACCAAGAATAAGAACGCGTGCTCTGACCTCTTGTACCCCGGAATCTTGGCCTTCGCCTAAACTTTTGGCATTCACGCGTTGTAAAGGGAGTGGTGATGGGCTTATACGATCGCGACGGGTATCGAGAGGAAGTGAGAAAGAAGCAGGAAGCACAATTTAACGAGCAACGTGAAAGGGACGCTTACCGTTTCCGTGAGACCGAGAGTCGGCCTTCTTGGCAGAAGCGGCGAAGCCCTATTGTGACTTATGGCTCTTGGATTCTGGTTGTTCTGGTGTTTACGAAAGTCTTCGACCGCACGCACGACCGGCGCCAAAAAGAGCCGTTGGCCAAGTCGGAAGAGATCGTTATGCAGCAGGCCGATAGCCGTAACGCGCAAGTCGCCGTGCAACCCAGGATTCATGTTCAGCCTCAACTTCTAACCCCGCCCCCTCAAAGTTATGCACCCGATCCTAGTGTGCAGGGCGTTCCGGGTAATTCGCCGAAGATTCTGGAATTGGTTTTGCCTTCCGGCAGCAGCGGGAATTTTTTTGTCAGAGGACAAATTAACCAGCACGATGTGGTATTTGAAGTGGATACGGGGGCAAGTCTGGTCGTGATTCCGGAACGTTTGAAATGGCAGCTTAAGCTTACGGCGGCACAGCCTATTCAGGCCTCGACGGCTAACGGAGTCGTTACGAATTACATGACGCATATTAATAATTTGTCGCTCGGACCGATTCGGCTTCGGAATATCGCAGGTGCTTTAAATTCCTATGCGCCAAACGACGTCGTTCTGTTAGGCATGAGCGCCTTGCAACGGCTTCGATTAATTCATCAAAACGGGCGCTTGGTAATTCAACAACTTGTGAATCCTGACGAAGATGAACCTGAAGAGGGGGATGCTGAACCGATAAATAAGCCTTTGGCTCTGAAGCGATCCGTTAAAGAGTGCATGGGCTCCGGTAAGGTCGTCGACGCCAAAGCTTTAAGGTGCATGCAAGGCGATTGACCCGCTGTGACTGAATGCACACCGTATTACAGGGCGATGAGTCAGCCGCCGGAATGCGTTGAGCCCCGCCAAGTTGTCATCTGATAACAGAGCCCGATACCCTAAACACAGAATCTTCCATGACCGGCGATGTGGGGAATGGTCCTGCCTGCGAACCCGCTGCTCCAAAGGATGTACCGAAGCCCGGATTAAATGAAGGGCTTGTTTCTAGCGGTGGATTGAAGACTGAGGACGGAAATGTCGTCGTGTCTCTCAGGGGTGGATTGAAGACTGAGGACGGAGATGTCGTCGTATCCCTCAGGGGTGGATTGAATGTTGTGGGCAGTGAGATCACCGTCTCAGGGGATGGGGTGACGTTTCTAATGAAGGCGCCCGATTCTCCGCCAATCTGCAAAGGTACTCTGGCGGGGGAATCAATAGCTGCACTCGACGGAATGGGGAATGTGCCGGGTGGCAGCAATAAGGCCAAATCATTTAGCGTGGCCTGTACCTGCCCTCGGATTTCGCCTTCGGGAAATGTGGCGGAGGTGATATTTACATAGACGTTGCCATCTCTCATGGTCGCGGCCAGATCGGCAAGAGTGCCGATGTTTCTCCCGGTTGTGGAGAAACAATCCACGCCTTGAATGATGTTGGCATCGGTTAGCATGGCTTTTATGTCCACTGAGCCATTCCAACCGCCTTCAATGGGTCTCAGAAGTGAAACTACCGCGGGTCCGGCCGTACCCTGTGGGCCGCAATGCAGCTGGGCTCCGGTGACATTTGCGGCATTGGCAAATGTCAGGATGAATCTCATGACAGTTTCTTCCGGGTTAAATAGGAAATCCGACCGGCCAAACATCAGGGTGTTTACCGGAGCGGGTACTTCGTCGGATCCGCTGAGAGTAGCGTCGAAGCGAAGGGGTACGGCGCTTCCGTTGTTTCCGTGAGCCGTGCCTGCAGCGAAGACCAAGATAAACAGTGTCGATAGGGCGCAACGATTCACTTCTAACCTCCTTGTCATTTCTTTCTTGGTCCGCCGGAAATATCTCGCAGAAATTGACGTCTCGATCAGCCGACAACTGACTCCGGGGAGCTTCCGGCTCATAGACCGAGTATTTTTGGTTTTTCGCGGACAAGACTTTAATCTGAGACAGACTTCGCCCGAAGATGTTCCGGGTACTATCGGAGTGCGACTTGGCCGGGACCGAATCAATTCTTTTCAACTCAGAGAGTTCGCCTTGAAGGGCGGGCAAGCGCAAACAGCCGTGCGCAATAGGTAATATTCGCTCCGTCAAATGTTTTCGAAGAATGGCTTTAAGAAGACGGAGTCAGGGAGCGTGCGGGCGTATCAGTCTATAGGGGATGTTACGGTCTCGCATATTTCGCCGCTCTCGATACATGCTACTGGAGGGTCTATGAAGAAGTGCTTGTCTTTCGCTTATCTGTCCTTAATCGTTGCTCTTGGCCCGGCGGCTAAAGCCGATGTCTACAAGGTGACAGGTCCCGACGGGAAGGTGACGTACACCGATAGTAATGCGGAGGGCGGCGCCAACACCAAAGTCGAGGTTGTTAAGATCGACTCTTATACCGGTTCGGCTGAAGTTTCATCGGTTGAAGACTCCCCCGCATTGCGCAAAGTGACGATCTTCACCACGGAATGGTGTGGCGTATGCCGGAAGGCTAAAGCGTATATGGCAAGTCACGGGGTTGCCTACGATGAGCTCGATATCGAGAAGTCCCGATCCGCAAAGACTAAATTCGATCAGCTCGGTGGGCGAGCCGTACCGGTTATTCTGGTCGGTAAAGAGAAAATGATTGGATTTTCCCCGTCTAAGTTTGAGGCAATGTTGGGCGATGCCGGTATTTAGTTTTTGACCCGGCGTAATGCGTCGTGCAATCGACTCCGCAGAGATGCGGGGGCATATTTGCAGGAAGGGCCGTCGGCAAAGTTGGATTTGCATTCGCCCATCGGTTTTGCCAGCGTTTAGAAAATCGACGATAAGAGTTCATTTGACTTATATCGGAAGGGACGAGATATGCAGCCGGAGAAGCAGAAGTTTTCGATTATAAGATGGGCCAGGTGGGCGATGTTGATCGCCGCCGCTCTAGTAATTTTGATCGTAGCCGTTTTGTTTATCATGGGTAGAAGGCCTTCTACCCAAGAACCTATTCCGCCCGCACCTGAGCAGGAGCCGGGTAGGGCGCCTGTCCCACAACCGCGACTGGAGGCTCCGGGTGCGGCCGAAATCACGATCGCGGGGCAGGGCGGGCCTGGATGCGAGGCCGAGAAGAAAGCCCATGAGGTGATCGTAAAAGAGATGGGCGGAAAAGATATTTTTGAATCTTATAAAAAAGGCGTGCTGCTGACCGACGAGCAAGGCGTGACGAATAAATATTATTTGGATGTTGATGGAGTGCCGGAAGAAAAAAAGTCGCAACTGCCGACGCTGTTTGCGGCGGGAAGTCATCTGAAAGTTCAATATGTGATCTGTGGGAGCGGAGGGCTTCGATTTCTGACCTCTGTTCAGGCGCAGCCGAACGGTTGATCGCACGAAATTTACGATAAGGGTGAAAGAGCCGATTGTCGTGCGCGAAACTGGAGCGGACTCTGCCTCCAATTCCGATTAGGATTCGAATCCTTCGATTTACAAAAGCAGGTTTTCGTAGAGTTCTACAGTCCCTTGACCGATCCTTAACCGGAACAACCGACTAGCACGGGCTATTCGGTCGAGCGGCTGTATGGAATTGGTTAAAATGGGGTGAGTAAAGGTTCCTATAAATCGATTCAACTGCAATAAAGTCATGAAAGTATTGATAGTCGGCGGCGGTGGCCGGGAGCACGCTTTAGCGTGGAAAGCAGCGCAGTCGCCCAAGGCGGAGAAGATTTTCGTCGCGCCGGGCAATGCCGGGACGTTCGCTGAACCTAACGTGGAGAATCTGCCGATTGCCGCCGAGGATATTCCTGCCTTGCTGGCATTCGCGCAGGACCAGGCCATCGATCTCACAATAGTAGGTCCCGAAGTGCCGTTGGTCGCCGGCATCGTCGATGAGTTCAGCGCGGCGGGACTCAAGTGCTTCGGTCCTACCCGCCGTGCCGCACAGCTTGAAGGCTCGAAGTCATTCTGCAAGGATTTTCTCGCTCGTCATGGCATTCCGACCGCCGAATACCGGACGTTTACGGCGGTCGACGAGGCGGTCGCCTATATCCGGCAAAAAGGCACGCCTATCGTGATTAAGGCCGACGGCTTGGCCGCGGGCAAGGGCGTGGTCATCGCTCAGTCGGAAGACGAGGCGATCGAAGCCGTGACGGATATGCTGTCGGGCAACGTGTTCGGCTCGGCCGGCCATCGGGTCGTGATCGAGGAGTTCCTACGGGGCGAAGAGGCGAGTTTCATCGTCATGGCCCATGGACTGGATGTTCTGCCCATGGCTACTTCCCAGGATCACAAGGCGCGGGATGACGGAGACAAGGGCCCCAATACCGGCGGTATGGGGGCCTATTCGCCCGCACCGGTGGTGACGCCGGAAATCCATAGCCGCATCATGAACGAGGTGATCGCACCGACGCTGCGGGGCATGGAGGCGGACGGCATCCCCTACTCGGGTTTCCTTTACGCCGGGGTGATGGTTGCACCGGACGGTACGCCCAAGGTGCTCGAGTTCAACTGCCGTTTCGGCGACCCGGAAACCCAGCCGATCATGATGCGGCTCAAGAGCGACCTGATCGATTTGTGTCTTAACGCATTGAACGGGCGGTTGAGCGAAGTCCGGGCCGAATGGGACGGGCGTGCGGCGCTTGGCGTCGTATTGGCGGCGGGCGGGTATCCCTTCGATTACATCAAGGGCGACGAAATCGGGGGCTTGCCGGAACGGGAAAAGGCGGATACCAAAGTCTTTCATGCCGGCACGGCGCAATCGGATGGCAAGACCGTCACCGCCGGAGGGCGTGTGCTATGCGTGTGCGCTCTAGGCGATACCGTATTGGAGGCCCAGCGGAAAGCGTACGAACAGGTGCGCGAGATTCACTGGGAGAACATGTACTACCGCTCCGACATTGGCTACCGGGCTATAGGACGTACGCCGACGGATTGACGATATGCCGTCGCGTCGGGCTCGTTAGCGCGGTGCCGGCGGTTTTAAGGGCAGATTTGCGACTTGCGGGTAACCGTCCAATTCGAGCCCGATGCGCAGGGTTTTAGCGCTTCGGGCCTCTTCCTTTCCGGGGAAAAACAGATAGCCGTAAGCCAATTCCCCGGGTTGTAGCCGCTGGTTGCGGAGCGATTTCTTAATCAAGTCCCTGCGTATCCGGTCTTCCAAGCCCTGGGAGTCCTGTCCGCCGCCGACGATCGCCCCGACACCGGCGCCCACGGTTGCGTGTTCGAGTAAATTATTGCTAAATCCGCCGCCAAGCCCGCCGTCCAATATCAGCCCGATAGCGAATGAGGTTAGCGCGCCGGCCCCGCCGCCCCATGCGGCGGCTTGCCCTGCATTTCTCGCCATTACCCCGAATTGCACGGCGCTCGCTAACCGGTTATGGGCTTGCTCACCGGTCAACAGAGGCCAAGCCTGACCGTCCCGATCGACCAGAAACGTTTGTTGCGGGTTGACTTTGACGACGCTCGCGCTTTGATTGTCGATTACCAGGCGCACCGGCAGCAATCCGGCTCCGCGTATGTCGAATCCGAATGCTTGCTCGGCCTGTTCGGGATCCGCATAAGCCTGCGCCGCCACCCGTGCGCCTTCCACGTCCACATGATCGCCGTTCGATGAGGGCAGCGGCACAGGGGGGATGCGATCCTCATAGGTCATGCACGAAACAAGCAAGGCACACATCATCAAGAGCGCCCACCGGCGGACCGGTATGAAATTTGGAATCATCGGAGAACTGTTCATCTTCTGAGGGGCCTAATTGCCGGGAACATCTGCACGCTGCGGGGACGATGGGTTCAATTATAATGTGTCCCTTTGAAACGCCTAGAATCGATCAATTTCCAGAAGGCTTACGTTACCGCATGCTTCAAGAGAACGACGCTTCCGAAAGGACTTTATCGCCTGCTCAACAGGATTTGCAACGGCTCAGCCAGTTCGTGGCGGCCCAGATCATCGGCCAAGATGTCCTGATCGAGCGGATGCTCATCGCGCTGCTGGCGGACGGGCACATCCTCGTGGAAGGGGCGCCCGGCCTCGCCAAAACCCGAGCAATCAACGTGCTGAGCCGGGCCATCGAGGGCGATTTTCACCGCGTTCAATTTACCCCGGATTTGCTGCCGGCCGACCTTACCGGCACCGAAGTCTACCGTCCCCAGGACGGCTCCTTCCATTTTCAGCCGGGACCTTTGTTCCATAACCTGGTGCTGGCGGACGAGATCAACCGTTCGCCCGCCAAGGTGCAGTCTTCGCTGCTCGAAGCGATGGCGGAACGCCAGATTACGGTCGGTCGCGTGACCTACAAGCTGCCCGAGCTGTTCATGGTGATGGCGACGCAAAATCCCATCGAACAGGAAGGCACTTATCCGCTGCCTGAGGCGCAGTTGGACCGTTTCATGCTCTACATCCGTATCGGTTATCCCGAAGCTCAATACGAACGCGCGATCTTACGCCTGGTGCGGGATGAATCGCGGCGGGGGCATGCCGGTGCGGAGGCCGAGTTTAAGTCCGTCAGCCAGCAAACCTTGTTTACGGCGCGAAAGGAGGTACTCGACCTTTACATGGCGGACACTCTGGAAGAGTACCTGCTGCAGTTGGTGTTGAGTACGCGGAATCCCGGCGCCTACGGCAAGGAACTGGAGCGCTGGCTGCAGTACGGCGCAAGTCCCCGCGCCAGTATCGCCTTGGACCGATGCGCCCGAGCGCGGGCATGGCTTAACGGGCGCGATTACGTGACCCCCGAAGACATTCAATCCATCGCTCCGGACGTGCTGCGCCATCGCTTGATCCTGAGCTATGAGGCAGAAGCGGAAGGCGTGTCGCCGGATCGTGTCGTCCAGGAATTGCTTCGTCGGGTGGCCGTGCCTTAGCCGATCCGCCAACACGTTCAAGCACCCTGGCTTTTTGGTATTGCTGATGTGCTAAAGTTGAATAGTGTAAAAATTTTTGACACTTTTTCGCCGATAGCACGCGAAACGATTAGCCAGCGAACTGTTACAGAATCATCGTTGCTCTGTGCTCGCCACGGACCTTAGAAAACGAGATTACGGAGATAATCTGACATGCAGCCATTCCAAGCGGAGTTTATCGATTACGCCCTGCAGTGCGGCGTCTTGCGCTTCGGCGACTTCACCCTGAAGTCCGGACGGCGTAGTCCTTATTTCTTCAATACCGGGCTCTTTGATACGGGCGCTCGCCTGGCCAAGCTCGGCGGTTTTTATGCCCAAGCGATGTTGCACGAGGGCATCAAGGCCGATGTTTTGTATGGTCCTGCCTACAAAGGTATTCCCTTAGTCTGCGCCGCCGCGATGGCTCTGGCCCGCGAAACCGGTGAAGAAATCCCGTTTGCCTTCAATCGCAAAGAAGCCAAGGACCATGGCGAGGGAGGCTCGCTCGTCGGAGCACCGCTGTCCGGTTTGGTGTTAATCGTCGACGATGTGATCACGGCGGGCACGTCGGTGAGAGAGTCGGTCGAAATCATCCGGGCCGCAGGGGCTGTTCCGAGCGGCGTTCTGATTACCCTGGATCGGCAGGAAAAGGGACGGGGCGAGCTTTCCGCGGTACAGGAAGTCGCAAATCAATTTCAGCTGCCGGTTTATTCCATCATCGCGCTGCACGATATTCTCGAATTTTTGCAGACGGCGAATCGTCCTGCGGACGTTGAGGCCATTCGGGAATACCAGTCTCAATTCGGCGTGCTATGAAATATTCAAATTGCTTTCGTCTCATCGCGCTCGCGGTCACCGTTTATGGCCCGAGTGTCGTTGCCGAGACTTACCGCTGGGTTGACGAGCATGGCGCGGTGCATTACTCCGACCAGCTTCCGCCCGATCAAGCCAAGCACCGTCGGTCCAAGCTCAATACCCAGGGGCGTGAGGTGGAAGTGCTCGAGGGTGCCAAATCTCCCGAACAGATCGAACGAGAAAACCGGCTCAAGCAGTTGCGTCTTGAGCAGGAACGTATTTTGGCCGAGCAACGGGATCGGGACTTGTCGCTGCTCAGGACCTACCGTAACGAGGAAGAGATGAACCTGGCCTTGCAGGGGAAACTGAACACGCTGGACTCTTTGATCAAGATTACCGAGGCCAATAAGCAGCGCCAACAGGAACTATTGAGCGGCCACGAGAAGCGCGCTGCCGATATCGAGAGAAAGGGGCAGGCGATCGCGAAGAATCTGCACGACATGATCGAAACGACGCGCCGACAGATAGCCAGCTACGACGGAAAAATAAAGCGCATCGAAGCCGAAAAGGTGACGATTTCCGAGAGCTTTGCCAAGGACATCGCACGCTTCAAATCGATCAAAGCCCAGCATCAAGATTTGGGAGGGCATCAAATCAGGCAGGAGTCACTTAGCCTGGCGGATAATCCCGGCACCGAGGGCATCATCATCAGCGCCGTTGCCTGCGCTGTGGGGGCGGTTTGCGACAAGGCGTGGAGTCTGGCGCGCGCCTATCTTCTCGATCATACCAGCACGTCATTGTCCATCGATAACGACAAAATCCTGCAAACCGCGAGTCCGCGGAACGATCGGGACTTCGCGATGACCGTTACCCGCATAGCCGGCAAAACCGAGGACATCCTTTTCCTCGATATTCGCTGCCGGCCGTCCACCGTGGGGGAGGAGCTTTGTTCCAGCCCCCAAATTCATAAGATTCGTGCGGGCTTCAAGCCGTATATTGAGGCGGGATTGGCAAGTCCCGCCAGATAAGTTCCGAAAAGAATGGCTTTCGTCCGCTCAGCGTCGCAGTAACAGCGTGCCGATTCCCCGGTCGGTGAAAAGTTCGAGCAGCACGGCGTGCTCGATCCGTCCGTCGATGATGTGAACGCTGGCGGCTCCGCCTTTAAGCGCATCCGTGGCGCAGCGTACTTTCGGGATCATGCCCGCGGTGATGGTGCCGTCCGAAATCAAATCGTCCACTTCGGACAGGGACAGCCCGGTCAATAAACCTCCGTCCTTATCCAGAATGCCCTTGGTGTTGGTCAGAAGTATCAGCTTCTCCGCTTTCAATACCTCGGCCATCTTGCCCGCCACTAAATCGGCGTTGATGTTGTAGGAAAAACCGTCGGCGCCGACACCGATCGGCGCGATGACCGGGATGAAATCCCCTTGCACCAGCATATCCACCACGGACGAGTCGATGCTCTCGACTTCGCCGACATGGCCCAAGTCGATGATTTCCGGCTCCTCGGTTTCGGGCGAGCGCTGTTTGACCACAATCTTCCGGGCACGGACCAAGTCGCCGTCCTTGCCGGTTAAGCCGACCGCCGAACCCCCGTGCCGGTTGATCAAATTGACGATTTCCTTGTTGACCAATCCGCCGAGCACCATTTCGACGACATCCATGGTTTCGGAATCGGTTACCCGCATGCCTTGCACGAATTCGCTGGTCTTGCCCAAACGCTGCAAAAGATTGCCGATTTGGGGGCCGCCGCCGTGAACGACGACCGGATTGATGCCGACCAGTTTCAGCAACACGATGTCGCGGGCAAAGCTGTTTTTGAGCCTTTCCTCGGTCATGGCGTTGCCGCCGTACTTGATGACTACGGTCTTCCCTTTGAAGCGCTGGATGTAAGGCAGCGCTTCGATAAGGACGTGGGCGATCTGAGTGGCGGTGTCGAATTCCAAAATTTGCTGATTCTTCACAGTAGTTGGGCGACTATCAAACGATTAGAACGGTAGGGCAATATCGGGTTTCACTTTCAGCATCAAAGCCTTGAATTGTCCCTGAATGCGGCTGAGGGCTTTCGGGGTGTCCGCCTCGAAACGTATGACGAGCGAAGGGGTGGTGTTCGACGCGCGAACCAAACCCCAGCCGTCCGAGAAGTCGACCCGGAGGCCATCGATATCGGTGATGCGGGCGTCCGGGAAATCGGCAATCTGCTGAAGCTTGTAAACAAACTTGAAGTTTTCGCCCTCGGTCAAGGTGACGTTGATTTCCGGTGTGTTGACGCTGTCGGGCAGTTCCGCAAAGACTTCGGCGGTCGAGCGCGGATCGCCCGAGAGAATTTCCACCAAGCGGGCGCAGGCGTATATGCCGTCATCGAAGCCGAACCAGCGTTCTTTGAAGAAGATGTGTCCGCTCATCTCGCCGGCCAGCAAGGCGCCGGTTTTCTTGATCTTCGCTTTCATCAGCGAATGGCCGGTTTTCCACATCAAAGGCCGCCCGCCGTGTCGGATGATATGGCCGGCCAAATGCCGAGTGCATTTGACGTCGTAAATGATGTCCGCTCCCGGTTCGCGTGACAGCACATCGGCGGCGAACACCATCATTTGCCGGTCCGGCCAGATGATCTTGCCGGAGGAATCGACCACACCGAGCCGATCGGCGTCGCCGTCGAATGCCACGCCCAGATCGGCTTGTTCGCGAAGGACGGTTTGAATTAGCGTTTCCAGGTTTTCCGGCTTGCTGGGATCCGGGTGGTGGTTGGGGAAATTGCCGTCGACGTCGCAGAAGAGCGGCACCACCTCGCAGCCGATCTGTTCGAGAAGCGTCGGCGCGATATCGCCCGCCACGCCGTTGCCGCAATCGACTACGACCTTCATGGGGCGCCCGACTTGGGTGTCGTCGACAATCCGTTCGATGTAGCTAGGGACGATATCCCGCTTTTCCACCTGTCCCTGGCCGGTTGAGAAGTCGTTCTTCTCAATTCTTGTCCGAAGCTTTTGGATGCCTTTTTCGGCCAGGGTTTCGCCGGCAATGACGATTTTGAGCCCGTTGTAATCAGCCGGATTGTGGCTGCCGGTAATCATCACGCCCGACCGGGTATTGAGCACGTAGGTGGCGAAGTACAGCACCGGAGTCGGCGCCAACCCCACATCGATTACGGTGCACCCGCTTTCCCGTAACCCTTTGCTCAGCGCTTGGCTCAGCTCCGGGCTGGATAAGCGGCCGTCGCGGGCGACGACGACCCGCTGTTCCCCTTTTTCCTGGACTTCGCTGCCGATGGCGAGACCGATTAAGTGAACCACTTTGGGGGTCAGCGTATCGCCGACCACGCCCCGGATGTCGTAAGCGCGGAAAATGGTGGGAGAAATCGTTTCAACCGTCGGCAGACTCTCTACCGTTTCCCCCGTCGCTCGATCTTCTCCGGTAACGGGGATGGCGGCTTGTGCGTCAGCATTTCGAGTGACGCGCTTCAATTGCGTGAGCTGGATTATTAGTGGCTGAAGATCTTTGATTTGAACGGGATAATGGCCTTGTACTTTACCGGTGAAGAGGTCCTTGACCAGTTTTAGCACGCTGCCCTGGTCCTGTGTGACGGCCTTGACCGACCAGCGGTAGACAAAGAAGGTGCAGGCGCCCATGACGGCGGCCGATACGAGGGGAATGAGCAAAAACCAAAGGCCTGCCGTACTGACGGAAGCCGGTTGCCAATAGACGAGTTTCCAAGGTGTTCCCGAGACAGCCAATTCGCCGCTCGGCGATTCGCCTTTCAAGGCTTCATTCCCCTGGTAAGCCAGGCTCAAGGCGTCTTGGCGCAACTCCACTGCGCCATCGGCTAATATGGGCAGGCTGCCTGTGCCGGCGATATTGGGCGAAAGACTTGCCAGGATAACGCCGCCGCCTTGGGTAAACCGCCGGGCCAACGCGAGATGTGCGTCCGAGGTGTTGGCGGCGTGCATGGCGGGTAGCGGATTGGCGGTCTTGGCTTGACGGACCATGTCGAGATCCGCATAGCCCATGTGTGGAGTGCGTTGTTCGTCCAACGCGGCTACTGCCTCCGGCAGGAGGCGCACGAGCGAAGCGCCGGGGATCAGGTGAGTCAATCGTTCTTCCTCGGCCAGAATTGCCGATGTATCGCCCGTTTGGATGACTTGTGCCAGATGAGAATCTCGTGCCAGCTGATCCAGGATTTGATTCAGAAGGCCGATGGATTGCTTAATGTTGTTTGCGCTGGCTTGGGCGGCCATTTGAACGGTCGCCGAAGCGTTTTCCGTGGCGCTCTGCCAGGCGGCCAGGTAAAGCCCGGCGCCGGTAAGAAGCGTCAGCGCGGATGTGGCCGCCGCTATCAGAGAAAAAAGACGCCCCAAACTCATAGTGCTTTCTCTTCGTCTGAAATTCTATCGATGCCCGGTATGTCCGAAGCCGCCAACGCCTCTCCGGCTGGCTTCGAATTCATCGACCTGCTCGAATTCCACCTGGACCACCGGCACGAATACCATCTGGGCAATTCGGTCGCCGATCTGGATTTCGAACGGTTCGTTTCCACGGTTCCAGCAGGAAACAAAAACCTGGCCCTGATAGTCGGAATCGATCAGGCCGACTAGATTGCCGAGCACGATGCCGTGCTTGTGGCCAAGTCCCGAGCGCGGCAACAGTACGGCGGCAAGGTCCGGATCTTCGATGTGGATGGCGAGTCCCGTCGGAATCAGCTTGGTCTCGCCGGGCTCGAGTCGGAGCGGCTCGTCCGAACAGGCCCGGAGATCCAGTCCGGCCGCTCCGGACGTGGCGTAATGAGGCAGGGGAATTTCGCCGCCGAGGCGTTTATCGAGGATTTTTAGCTGGATTTTGCGCATGGTAGCGTTCGGCAATGAGTCGGATGAGCTGTTCGGCAATAGTCTTCTTCGGGGCTAACGGCAAATAAGCGTGACCGCCGTTCCAGCACACGAAGAGCGCGTTGTCGTCGTTTTCGAACCCGCCCTGCTCGCGGCCGACCCAGTTGGCGGCAACTATGTCCAGCGACTTGGCAGCCAGTTTTTGCCGGGCATGGTCTTCGAGTTGATCGGTTTCGGCGGCGAAGCCGACGGTGAAAGGGCGTTTTTCCGAGGCGCTGACGGCGCTGAGTATGTCCTGAGTTTTTTTCAGTGTCAGAACCATTTCGGATTCGTTTTTCTTTATTTTTTGCTTCTCGGGGGCTGCCGGACAATAGTCTGCCACTGCCGCGGCACCGATATAGATATTAGCGGACGAGACCTTGTCCATGATGCTGCGGTACATGTCCGCGGCACTCTCGACCCGTGACAGATCGTGCACCCGAGGGGCGTTCAGCGCCGTGGGGCCGGTAACCAGACTGACCTTTGCCCCGGCCTGGGTGGCGGCTTCCGCTAACGCATAGCCCATTTTGCCCGAGCTTCGGTTACTGATGTAACGCACCGGGTCGATCGCCTCGCGGGTCGGCCCTGCGCTGATCAGGACGGACAGCCCGGCCAGAACGCCGTTATCGAAGAAGCTTCCCAGTTCATCGCATATCTGCTGCGGTTCCAGCAGCCGGCCCATGCCGACTTCGCCGCAAGCTTGGCCCCCTTCCTCCGGCCCGAGTATTCGCATGCCTCTGTCCCTCAGGCAGCGGACGTTTTCTTGGGTCGCCGGGTTGTCCCACATGGCTTGGTTCATGGCGGGGGCGACGGCGATGGGGGCGCGGGTCGCCAGGCACAGTGTCGACAAAAGATCGTCGCCGAGTCCGGCTCTAAGCTTAGCGATGAAATCAGCCGTGGCCGGTGCGATCAGCACCAGATCCGCCCATCGGGCCAGGCTAATGTGTCCCATGGCCGATTCCTCGCCCGTATCGAGCAGTTCGGTATGCACCGGATTGGCCGAAAGCGCCTGAAACGTCAGCGGAGAAACGAAAGCCGTTGCGGCATGTGTCATGGCGACCCGTACCGAGGCGCCGGCGTTGCGCAACAATCTTGTCAACTCTGCGGCTTTATACGCGGCGATACCGCCCGTGATGCCTAAGACAATGTGTTTGCCCGTGAGATTCGTCAATGCTAGCTGGTTTTGATAAGAGGTTACGGCGCCGCATTATGGCAAGTTTGCGTTGCGGCTTCTATGCTTTGCTGCGATTCGGTTTGAAACACTTTATTTGGACGGGAGAGCTATGCCCATCACGGATTGGCCCGACGATGAAAGACCGCGGGAAAAGCTGCTTCAGAAAGGACCGCTGGCATTGTCGGATGCGGAGCTATTGGCGATTTTCCTGCGTACGGGGGTCAAAGGCAAAACCGCGGTGGATCTGGCTCGCGAACTGCTGATCGAGTTCGGTTCGTTGAGGGCTTTGCTGGAAAGCGATTTCGAACGGTTCAGCCGCAGCCACGGACTCGGTACCGCCAAATACGCGCTGCTCCAGGCCGTGCTCGAAATGGCTCGAAGACATCTCAAAGAGACGCTCCGGCGCGGGAGCGCGCTAACGAGCCCTGATCTGACCCGCAACTATCTCGCCGCGCGATTACGCAGCTATCCTCACGAGGTATTCGCCGCCCTGTTTCTCGACAACCAGCACCGGATCATCGAATTTGAGGAGCTGTTTCGGGGCACTATCGACGGTGCCAGCGTCTATCCTCGGGAAGTCGTGAAAAAGGCCTTGTCATTCAATGCCGCGGCAGTCATCTTCGCACACAACCATCCTTCGGGTATCGCCGAGCCGAGCGAGGCGGACAAGCACATTACGCAAAGGCTCAAGCAAGCGTTATCGCTGATCGATATTCGCGTGCTCGACCATTTTATCGTCGGTGACGGAGATGCGTATTCTTTTGCCGAGCACGGATTAATATAGTGTTCCGATAATCGATATGGTCAACGGAGGTCAGCATGCAGCGCGTGCCCGAGCCGGAATTGATGGATGAGGAAGATCAGGCCCGCGCCTATGCGGAAGCCGATTTTTCCGAGCCGCATGATCGCTTCGTCTCCCTTTTTCAAACAGCCTTCCCGGATGACGTACTTGCGGGCCCGGTCTTGGATCTGGGCTGCGGCTCGGCCGACGTGACCGTACGTTTTGCCCGCGCTTTTCCGGGTTGCCGGATAGATGGCGTGGATGGAGCCGAAGCGATGCTCGAATTCGGCCGTAAAATCGTTCGCTCGGCAAGGTTGGAGCAACGTGTCCGGCTGATCAAGGCCTATCTGCCCGATGCGACCTTACCGCTGATGTCCTACGATGCGGTGATCTCGAACTCCCTGCTTCATCACCTGGCCGACCCGATGGCGTTGTGGACGGCAGTAAAGCGTTGGGGTAAGCCCGGAGCACCGGTTTTTATCATGGATTTGCTGCGGCCCGCAGACGATGAGCGGCTGGAGGATCTGGTTTTGCGTTATGCGGCCGATGCGCCCGAGGTGCTAAGAAGGGATTTCTCGAATTCCCTTCGGGCAGCCTACTGGCCGGATGAAATCCGCGCACAATTGGAGGCTGCCGGGCTGACCGATTTTGCAGTTAATACCGTCAGCGACCGCCATCTTGTCGTCTCCGGTCGGCTTTCTTCCTCGGAAACGGTTTAAGAGCGTGCGCCGACGGGCAATCGGGAATCAAAGAGCATCGATCAATCGCCGGATTTTTTGGGCGTGTTCCGGGGCGATATCGATAATCTGAAAGCCTATCCAGTATTTTTCCAGCTCGCTACTGGATTCCGTCCATAAGCTCTCCGCGCCGAACAAGGCCGCTGGGCCGCAGTCGATATCGGCAGGTAGCTCCAGGCCGAGTTGAAATACCCGATTGGTCGGAATGGCCTCGGGGCTGAGAACCATGATGCCCTCCGAGCTGATGTCGACGAGATAACCGAGTAATGCATCTCGGTCTCGATCGGTAACCGCCAAGGGGTGATGGGCTTGTTTTCTGATGCTTTTTCTTCTTTCCTGCATATTCGGCTGCCTATGGCGTTCGGCTGTGTCTCTGATAACGCAGCATCGTGAGAAGAGTATGATGAGATTTACACGGAGATAAGGTTAGATGGACGTGGCGCCCCATTCAAATCCGAACCCGAACGCCTTGTACTAGCAGGGCAATTGTTCTAATGTAGGCCACTCCTAAAACTCCCGAAAAGGGCGGCTATGACCATTCGGAATGCATTTTATGCCCAATCCGGCGGTGTAACCGCCGTAATCAATGCATCGGCGTGTGGCGTGATCGAAACCGCGCGGCAGCACCGCGATCGTATGGGCAGCGTTTATGCGGGGCGAAATGGCATTATCGGCGCATTGACCGAAGACCTTATCGACACGGGGCAGGAATTCGATCAAGCCGTTGCCGATTTGCGGCACACGCCGGCCGGTGCTTTCGGCTCCTGCCGATACAAACTGAAAGGGTTTGAGGAGAGCAAGGCGCAATACGAGCGGCTGATCGAAGTCTTCAAGGCCCACGACATCGGTTACTTCTTCTACAACGGCGGCGGCGATTCGGCCGATACCTGCCTGAAGGTTTCGCAGCTTGCGGAAAAGATGGGGTATCCGCTGTGCGCCATCCATATTCCCAAAACCGTCGATAACGACCTGCCCATTACCGACAACTGTCCCGGTTTTGGTTCCGTAGCCAAATATATCGCCGTATCCACCCGTGAAGCCAGTTTCGACGTGGCTTCGATGTCGGCTACCTCCACCAAGATATTCGTCATCGAGGTCATGGGGCGTCACGCCGGCTGGATCGCCGCGGCCGGAGGGCTGGCGGCGGATGAAAAACGCGATATTCCTCTGATCATCCTATTTCCCGAAATCACCTTTGATCAGGAAAGGTTCTTGGCTGCGGTCGACGAGAAGGTCAAGCGCTACGGCTATTGCTCGATCGTGGTCTCCGAAGGCGTGAAAGGGACGGACGGCAAGTTCCTGGCCGATGCCGGCATTAAGGATGCTTTCGGCCACACCCAGTTGGGTGGCGCTGCTCCGGTTGTCGCCGCACTCGTCAAGAATGCGCTGGGTTACCGATATCACTGGGCAGTGGCCGATTACCTGCAGCGCGCCGCCCGGCACATTGCCTCGAAAACCGACGTTGAACAGGCTTACGCCCTCGGCAAGGCCGCTGTCGAATTGGCTTTGGAGGGCAGGAACGCGGTCATGCCCACTATCGTTCGTGCCTCCGATTCGCCTTATCAGTGGAGAATCGGTCACGCGAACTTGTCTGAAGTAGCCAATGTAGAAAAGAAAATGCCGCGGGAATTCATTTCTTCGGACGGCTTTGGCATTACCGATGCCTGTCGCGCCTATCTGCAGCCTTTGATAGAGGGCGAGGATTACCCGCCGTACAAAGACGGCTTGCCGGATTACGTCGTTTTGAAAAACGCGTCGGTCCCCAGAAAGTTAACCAGCCAATTCGCAATTTGATTTCCGAGTTCATGCCCCATGTGACGTAAAAACAAGAACTAGTAAAAGAGGAGGAGAAAATGGCTTATTTACTCGTCGCCCGCGCGCAAGAGGGCGTCCGGTTGGTGCTAAATGACCGCCGCTGTAAACTGATTGCCGGTTTGGGACTCGTCGAGTTCCTATACATCGGTTTCGCTGTCGGTTGGGGCGTGGCTTTCGCTTTCGCGGCCGCGGTTGCCGCCCTGATCTACGGAATCCTTTCCATTGCCTGGATCAATGCCCAATCGCCGGGCAATGCGCGCATGGTGGAAATTGCCTCCGCCATTCAGCAGGGCGCTAAAGCTTATTTGAACCGACAGTACAAGACGATCGGTTTGGTCGGCGGTGTTCTCTTCCTAGTTATCGGTTTTGCCCTCGGGTGGGCTGTCGCAATCGGCTTTGCCGTCGGTGCGGTGCTATCCGGCGCTGCGGGTTACATCGGCATGAACATCTCGGTGCGCTCCAATTCCCGCACCGCACAGGCGGCTTATCAAGGCATGAACGCCGCTTTTGCCGTCGCCTTCCGGGGTGGTGCTATTACGGGCTTATTGGTGGTCGGATTGGGCCTGTTGGGGGTCGCCGGTTACTATGCGATTCTTAAAGCCGCTGGTATCGAAGATCCTTTGCACGCCTTGGTAGGACTTGCATTCGGCGGCTCGTTGATTTCCATCTTTGCCCGTTTGGGCGGTGGTATCTTTACCAAGGGCGCCGATGTGGGCGCAGATTTGGTGGGTAAGGTCGAGGCCGGAATTCCCGAGGACGATCCCCGAAACCCTGCCGTTATCGCCGATAACGTGGGTGATAACGTGGGCGATTGCGCCGGCATGGCGGCTGACTTGTTCGAGACCTATGCCGTAACGATCGTCGCAACCATGCTGCTGGGCAGTCTCCTCACCGCGGGGGCGGAAACAGTCATCGTGTTCCCGCTAGTGCTCGGCGGAATTTCCATCATTGCGTCCATTATCGGCACCTTCTTCGTGGAAGTGACCGAAGGTCGCAAGATCATGAGCGGTCTTTATAAAGGCGTGATCGTGTCGGGCGGGTTAGCGGCTCTGGCATTCTATCCGGTCACCCTGATGTTGTTCGGCGGCGATATCTCTTTCGGGGGCACTTCGATTTCGGCGCACAGCATTTATTTCTCCGCCCTCATCGGTCTTATTCTTACCGGCGTCATGGTAGCCATCACCGAATACTACACGGCGACGGAGTTCGCCCCCGTTCAGCATATCGCATCGGCATCCACCACGGGACACGCCACTAATATCATCGCGGGGCTCGGCATCTCCATGAAGTCTACGGCGGCTCCCGTTCTGGCCGTGTGCGCCAGCATCTGGGGAGCCTACGAGCTGGCCGGTCTGTTCGGAATCGCCGTCGCCGCTACCGCCATGCTGTCCATGACCGGGATGATCGTTGCCTTGGATGCCTATGGCCCCATCACGGATAACGCCGGGGGCATTGCGGAAATGGCCGATTTGCCTGCGGAAATCCGCAATATTACCGATCCTCTCGATGCCGTGGGCAATACCACGAAAGCCGTTACCAAGGGTTATGCCATCGGCTCCGCCGGGCTCGCCGCACTCGTGCTGTTCGCCGACTACACCCATAATTTGGGCGGCGATATCAGCTTCGATTTGTCGAACCATATGGTAGTCATCGGCCTCTTCATCGGCGGCTTGGTGCCTTATCTGTTCGGTGCTTTGGCCATGGAGGCCGTGGGTCGCGCCGCGGGCGGAATCGTCAACGAGGTTCGGCGGCAGTTCCGGGAGATTCCCGGCATCATGGAATACAAAGCCAAGCCCGATTATTCGCGTGCGGTGGACATGCTAACTATGGCTGCGATCAAGGAGATGATCGTGCCGTCCCTATTGCCCGTGGCGATGCCTATTCTGGTGGGGCTGCTGCTCGGCAAGGAGGCATTGGGCGGCGTACTAATCGGTTCGATCATTACCGGGTTATTCGTGGCCATTTCCATGACCACCGGAGGTGGCGCCTGGGATAACGCGAAGAAATATATCGAGGACGGCCATCACGGCGGCAAGGGTTCCGAAGCCCACAAGGCTGCGGTGACCGGCGATACCGTTGGCGATCCGTACAAGGACACGGCGGGCCCGGCAGTCAATCCGATGATCAAGATCATCAATATTGTGGCTCTTTTGATCATTCCGTTACTGTAAGTGACGCGACGACGCAGTTATCGAGGCCGGCTTTGCCGGCCTCTTTGTTTCTTGCATTTATTGCCTTTGTCTTGGTGGTATCTGCTGGCGATCAGGTCTAAGCAAACATTCATTCACTGATATCAGGTCCGAGCCCATGGTGCGTAAGACAATCTTGAATGACATCCATAGACAGTCCGGCGGACGGATGGTGGAGTTCGCGGGTTGGGAGTTGCCGCTGCATTACGGATCGCAAGTGGAGGAACATCATGCTGTGCGACGTGATGCCGGCGTTTTTGACGTGTCGCACATGACCGTCATAGATCTCGAGGGCGCGGATTGCCATGGATTTCTGAGGATGCTCTTGTCGAACGACGTCGATCGATTGAGCCATCCCGGCAAGGCTCTGTATAGCTGCATGCTTAACGAGAGCGGCGGTATCCTGGATGACTTGACCGTTTTTCGCAGGGCAGGGGATCGATTTCGAATCGTGAGCAACGCCGCGACCCATGATAAGGTCATTGCTTGGATGCAGCAGCATGCCTCGAAATTTTCTTTAAGCATCGTGCCCCGGCAGGACCTCGCGATCATCGCGGCGCAAGGGCCGGAATCAAGGCGCAAAACGCACGGTTGTCTGCCCCCCGAATTGCGTGAGGCCGTGACCTCCCTAGTGTCATTCGAGTTTACCGAGACCGGTGATTGGTTCGTATCGTGTAGCGGATATACCGGCGAAGATGGTTACGAAATCATTTTGCCTCGTGCCGATGCTCGGCGTTTCTGGGAAGGGTTAATCGCTAATGGAGTTAGACCCTGCGGACTGGGTGCTAGGGACACCTTACGGCTGGAAGCCGGGATGCGCCTTTATGGGCTGGATATGGACGAGACCGTAACTCCATTAGAGGCCGGGTTGGCATGGACGGTCGCCTGGGAGCCGGTCGAGCGGCAGTTTATCGGTCGCAAGGCACTGGAGGATCAGCGGAAAACCGGGGCTTTGCGGCGTTTTGCCGGGCTCGTGTTAAAGGACAAAGGCGTTCTGCGCCACGGTCAAAAGGTCGTCATTCCGGAGATTGGCGAGGGTATTATTACCAGCGGAATTTTCTCGCCTACACTAAATCGCTCCGTCGCCTTTGCTCGTCTTCCCCCCGGGAGTTACGAGTGCGGTTGGGTCGATATTCGCGGGCAATTGAAAGAGGCGTGGGTTATTCCGCCTCGCTTTGTCAGGCAGGGTCGTCCGGCTTTCGATCTGGATCGAATTTAGCGGTTACTAGGCTAGTCTTTTAAAGAGCGGTTAACACGAGCTCGGTTAATTTTGTTTGAAGAGTGTTACATAAACGAAAAATAATGTTCCGCCTTTGAGTGTAAGCGGTCACAGATGAATACCTTAGTGTTGGCAATTGGCATTATCAGTCTCGGCGTAGCGGGCTGGCTCGGATTTAAGCTAATCGCCGCGAGGAGGAGAGCCGCTCTCTCCGATATTCAGATCTTTTCAGGGTCCCACACTCGGGGTTCGGCCGTTGCCGAGCCTGTGCGCATCCGGACCGAACCGGTTCCTCCCGAGATTCTCAGGCGTTTGGCACCGTTCGCACGACTTAGCGAGGAAGAGCTGATTGCCTTTGCTTCCGAGCGCCTAATGGAGTTCTATCCGGCGGGAACGGTTGTGTTCCGTGGCGGCGAAGTGTCCGAGGCAGCCTTTTTCCTGCTCAAAGGCGCGGTTATGATCGGACCGGAACGCGGCGCCATGCTGAAGGTGGACTCGGATAGCGACGCCGCGCGCTTTCCTCTCAATCGTGACGAGCGGAGCTCGGTGGTGGCGAACGCTTGGACGGATGTTTGGGTGTTGCGTGTCCCTACGGTGATTTTGCAGCAGTATGACGAGAAATCGAAAGCCGAAACAATAGCTCCGCCGGATCTGGCGCGGTTGCCGGTTCCTCCGGAATTGGGCGGCAGCAGTTTGTTTTATGTCTTCTGCCGCACCTTTCACAAAGGCACGCTCGAACTGCCGGCTTTTCCGTCCGTTGCCTTCAAATTACGGCAGGCTATGCATGAGGAAATCGATTTCGTAAAGGCGACCAAGATCGTCCAAATGGATCCTGCGCTTGCAACTAAACTGATCCAGGTTGCCAATTCCCCTCTTTATCTCACGGCCAACCGCGTCAAGACGTGTCAGAGCGCTATTACCCGCTTGGGCCTGGTGGCAACTCGCAACCTCATTTTCAGCATGGGGATGAAAGGCCTCTTTAATGCCGGGAGCCCGCATATCATAAAATTAATGCAGGACATGTGGAAGCGCAGCCTTCAGCTATCGGTGATCTCTTCCGTGTTGGCAGCCAAAACTGGTCAAGTGGACCCGGATAAAGCGTTATTGGGTGGTTTGATTGTGCGCATCGGCGCTATTCCCTTTCTTTCCTTTGCCGAAAATTTTCGCTCTGAGTATCATGGCTCCGCCGAGCTTGAGGGGGCATTGCCAATAATCCAAGGACCGGTGGGGCAATATATGCTTGCCAAGTGGGGATTTGCCGACGAATACATCGAGCTTCCGCTCATAGCCGAGCAGTGGAGTTACTCGTCCGGTACGGACCGGTTGGATTTGGCCGATGTTGTCCGGCTGGCGGCCTGGCACAGCTATGTCGGTACGCCCAAGATGGGAGATTTGCCGCCCATTACCGAATTGCCCGCTTATGCCAAGCTCAAAGATGCCACTTTGACGCCGGAGCAGTCGCTACAGGTGTTGTACGATGCCAAAGAGCAGATTGCCGAAACGATGAAAGTCTTCGGTCAGTGATTTATGTGTAAGAGCTTCCGATAGTCCTGTGGTAGAGTTGAGAAATGAGTTTGCTGACGCGTATTTTCGGTTTTAGGGGCAAAACAGCCGATCCCGCGGTGCAAGCCGCCGAGGTAGGACCGAAGGCCGCTCCGGGGGCAGTGAAAGTCGTGCCTTCGTCGCGGGAGCGGATGTCCATTACATTGGATATCTTGAAGCAATTGTTCCCGATTCGCACCCTTAGCGAAGATGAGCTGAACGCGTTTGTCCTGGAGCGGAAGGCCGAGGTATATGGCCCCGGCACAATCCTATTTAACTCCGGGGAACCGATCGAATCGATTCATTACCTCTTGGAAGGGACGGTTCTGATGGACGTCGGTGGCGGAAAAACTTACGAGATCGGCGCCGACACCGCCAAAGCAAGATTTCCCCTGTGTTGCGGCAAGCAGTACAGTGCCACGGCATATGCGCAAACAGAAATTCAGATTTTGCGCGTCGCCAGCAAGATCATGAGCCAGGGCATCGTCAGGGACGAGTCGGCGCAAACGCTGATAGATCCGAACGACAAGCAGATTCCGGAGGCCGTCCGGGAAAGCCGGTTGTTTCAGGCTTTCTCCCAATATTATGGCGAGGAGGAACTGCGAATTCCCTCTTTGCCCGATGTGGCAATCAAGCTCAGGCAGGCTATACAGCACGATATCGGCATCGACGAAGCCGCCAAGATCGTTCAGCTCGATCCCGCCGTTGCCGCCAAACTCGTCCATGTCGCCAATAGCCCCTTATATCTGCCCGCTCGCCCTATCAATAATTGTCAGAACGCGGTTTTGCGTCTGGGGTTGACGGCGACCCGCAATCTGGTGACCAGCTTTTGCCTGAGGCAGATTTTCAGTTGTAAAGATCCTTACATCAGCCGGATTCTTCACGAGCAGTGGAAGACAAGCATTAACCTATCCAGCCTCTGTTATGTTTTAGCGGCCGAAAACGAGGGGGTGAACGAAGAGGAAGCCTTGCTCGCCGGATTGATTGCCGATATCGGCGTCGTACCATTCCTCTATTTTGCCGAAAATTTTCCTCGTGAGTACTGGAGTCCGGACGAGATCGAGTCGGCGATACCCTATGTTCGAGGGCCAGTAGGCGCCTTTTTGCTGAAAAAGTGGGGTTTCCCTGCCGATTTGATAGAGATCCCGGTGCTGGCCGAGGATTGGTATCACGACAGCGGCAATGCACTGGCCCTCAGTGATGTCGTGATCTTATCTCGGCTGCATAGCTGTATCGGTACGTCTCGTATGGCGGAGCTGCCGGCGATCAATTCCGTTCCGGCGTACTCCAAACTCAAGGACGATCAGTTGTCGCCGACTCATGCCCTTAATGCGCTGCACGAAGCCAAGGATAGAATCCATGAGGCTATGAAGTTTTTTGAAACTTGATCCGGCTGTATCCCGTCCAAAAGTCGTCCCCGTTTTCTCTGAATTCTTATTGAAACTATGAGCAACCCATTACTCGATATGGATGGTCTTCCGTCGTTTTCCCGCATCAAAGCCGAGCATGTCGTGCCGGCGGTGGATCGAATACTGGAAGAGAATCGAGCGGCTATCGCGGAACTGCTCGAATCCGGGAAAACGTATGCCTGGGAAAACTTGGTGGAACCGCTGGAGGATTTGGATGACCGGCTCAACAAGGCTTGGTCTCCGGTGAGTCACATGAACGCCGTGGTGAACAGCGACGAGCTTAGGGAGGCCTACAATGCATGTCTGCCGCGGTTGAGTGAATATGCCACGGAGATCGGGCAAAACGAGGATCTGTACGCGGCTTATCGCAGCCTCGCCGAAAGCGCCGGTGCGACCGGCTTGGATATCGCCCAAAAGAAAGTTCTTGAAAACGCTCTCAGGGATTTCCGTTTGTCCGGCGTCGAATTGTCTCCGGAGAAAAAGTCCCGCTTCAAGGAGATTGCTCAGGAGCTCTCCAAGCTTTCCAGTCAATTTCAGGATAACGTGCTCGACGCGACTCACGCCTGGAGCAAACATATAGAAGACGAGAAGCTTCTGAGCGGTTTGCCCGAGTCGGCGATTGCGATGGCGCGTCAATCGGCCGCAGCGCAGGGTAAGAACGGCTGGCTGTTCAGTCTGGAATTCCCGTCTTACATCGCCGTGATGACTTATGCCGACGATCGGGATTTACGCCGCGAGTTCTACATTGCCTACAACACCCGCGCATCCGATCAAGGCCCTAACGCCGGACGCTGGGACAACTCCGAGGTCATGGAGAAAATGCTGGCCTTGCGGCATGAGGAAGCGCGGCTCCTAGGGTTCTCGAATTATGCGGAGTTGTCGCTCGCCACCAAGATGGCGCCTTCGACTGACGAGGTGATGCATTTTCTGAGCGATCTGGCACACCGCAGTTTGCCGCACGCGAGGGGCGATCTCGAAGAGCTGCAAGGCTTCGCCAGCCGGGAGCACGGTCAGGAAACCTTAGAATCCTGGGATCTGACTTATTATTCCGAGAAACTTCGGCAGTACAAATTCGCCCTTTCCGAAGAAGAGATTCGAACCTATTTTCCCGTGACTCGGGTTGTTCCCGGAATGTTCGGCGTAGTCGAGCGATTGTACGGGCTCCAAATTCGGGAAAAATCCGGGGTGGACGTATGGCATCCGGACGTTAAGTTCTACGAAATCCATAACCGCTCGGGTGAGTTGCTGGGTAGTTTCTACCTGGATCTTTATGCGCGGCCCAAAAAACGTGGCGGAGCCTGGATGGACGAATGCGTCACTCGGCGCAGAATCGGCCAAAACATCCAACACCCGGTTGCGTACCTGACCTGCAATTTTACGCCCCCAACGAATGGCGATCCCTCCTTGTTGCGGCATGACGAGGTGTTGACCCTATTCCATGAATTCGGCCACGGATTGCACCATATGCTGACCAAGGTCGATTATCTGGGTGTTTCGGGTATCCACGGTGTCGAATGGGATGCGGTCGAGCTGCCGAGCCAATTCATGGAGAATTTTTGTTGGGAGCCGGAGGCGCTCGGGCTTATATCCGGCCACTATCGGACGGGCGAGCCTTTGCCGAAAGACTTGCTGGACAAGATGACGGCGGCCCGCAATTTTCAATCCGGCATGCAGATGGTCCGCCAGCTCGAATTCAGTCTTTTCGATTTCCGTATTCATTTGGAATACGAGCCGAGCCGAGGCGGGAGGGTTTACCCGATTCTCGACGATGTCAGAAAAAAGGTGGCGGTATTCATCCCACCATCATTTAACCGGTTCCCGCACAGTTTTTCGCACATCTTCGGCGGCGGTTATGCGGCTGGCTATTACAGCTACAAATGGGCCGAAGTCTTATCCAGCGACGCATTCTCGCTGTTCGAAGAAAAGGGCGTTTTCGCGCCTGACGTAGGCCGTTCGTTCTTGGAAAACATCCTTGAGCGGGGCGGCAGTCGCAAGGCTATGGAGCTTTTCACTGCCTTCCGCGGCCGCGAGCCAACGATCGATGCTCTGCTTAGGCACAACGGCATCGTTGAAGCGGCTTAGCGGATAAGTTCACTAGTCTCGCAAGGCGGGGCAGGGTCGACGTAAGTGTCTTCGCCCGCCAGCTATCTCGTCTTTAAACATATAGTCCGCAGCTTGCCGTCGAGTCAGATGAACAGGCTCAAACGCCGGTGCTTTGGGGGCGCCGGTTTTTCGTAACGAAAGTTAATCCATAATAGCGATATCTATGCCATACCGGCCGATTGCCAGGGATTACGTCCTCCTCTGGTGTATTCTCGTTTTCTCTGGCCTCGCCCTTAGGCCTCTTGTGCCCGTCGATGAAACCCGCGTCGTATCGGTAGCCTGGGAGATGTGGCAGCGAGGCGATTTCCTCGTACCGTATTTGAACGGTGAACCGTACAGTCACAAGCCGCCGCTCTTCCAATGGGCCATTCATTTAGGCTGGCTCATCTTCGGCGTCAACGACTGGACGCCCCGATTCGTCGGTCCCTTGTTCGGGTTGGCCAATCTCGTCCTGACCGAGCGCTTGGCGCGCCGGCTGTGGCCTGAATTGGAGTCGGCATCCCGCCTGGCTCCTTTGATTTTGCTCAGTCTTGCGGTTTGGTCCTTGTGGACGACTCTCACCCTTTACGACATGCTGGTGACCTTTTTCACCTTGTTGGGTGTGCTGGGTATTCTGCGGGCAAGCCAGGAATCCCCCTATCTTGGCTGGTTGATGACAGCGGTCGGAATTGGCGGAGGAGTATTATCCAAGGGGCCTATAATCCTGCTGTTCATACTGCCGGTGGGTCTGTTGGCGCCTTGGTGGGTGGGACGGGTTCCGCGTTCGGGCTGGCCCGGATGGTATGCCGGTATCCTGGCGGCGACCGTCTTAGGAGCGACAATTGCGTTGGTGTGGGCTATCCCCGCCGGTATGGCTGGGGGAGAAGAGTATCGCCGAGCGATCTTTTGGGGTCAGTCGGCCGGTCGTATCGCCAATTCCTTCGCTCACCGGCGATCTTGGTTGTGGTATGCCGCCATGTTGCCGGTTTTGCTGTTTCCTTGGGTGCTTTGGCCAGGGCTCTGGCGTAATGTCAAGAAGCTGAAAACGGACCTGAAACTACGTTTCTGCATTTTTCACGTTGTAAGCGTGTTAATTCTGCTATCGGCTATCAGTGCCAAACAAATTCATTATCTGCTTCCGTCCTTGCCTGTTTGGGCGCTGATCCTTGCCCGCCTATCGGGCGATCCTTCAATTCAGATGGGGTTCTTCGGTCAGCGGGTTTTCGGAGCGATCGTATTTAGCTTGGGGCTAGCATTGGCTTTGCTTCCCACTGTCGTAAGCATTTTTGGCGTTCCGAATGCCAGTAGTACCGTCGTGGAAATCGCCGAGAAAACACCCGTTGTCGCGATAACGCTGATAGTCGGGTTGGGCGTTTGTCTGCTGCTATGGAGATTTAAGAGCTCCGCAAAAATGGTGTGTGGAGTTACTGGGGCGATGATCGGCGTCGTGTTGGCCGCGCATCTGATTTATGTCGAAACGGAACGATCCCATCACGACATGCGGCCCATCGCGGCTCGCATTGGCCAATTACAGGAGCAGGGAGTGTCGATTGCGCATTGGGAAAAATACAGCGGGGATTTTCAGTTCGTCGGGAGGCTCAAGGCGCCTTTGCAGGTGCTTCACACGCGCATGGCGCTGTCCGAATGGTTGACGGCGCACCCCAGTGATTATGTCGTCATCGTCTATCGTGGCAACAAAAAAGCCCTTGAGGAGAATGCTGAGTTTGCCCAGTCCTATCGAGGCAATCGCCGCGTTGGGTTATGGAAAGCGTCTAGTCTGCTTGCGTGGCCGGATGTGCTGGACCGACTGCCAGATTGAACGGAGCGCGGGGTGCCGAGCCCAAAGCGATGTTTCCGGGCGAAAACCGTGGATTAACGAGTGCCATAAACGACGATCGTTTTGCCTTTGGCCGAAAGAAGCCCTTGTTCTTCCAGGTTTTTCAGGACCCTGCCTGCCATTTCCCGGGAGCAGCCTACGATGCGGCCTAGCTCCTGCCGGGTGATGCGGATTTGCATGCCGTCGGGATGCGTCAGCGCTTCGGGCTGTTGACATAGCTCTATAAGCGTATGAGCGATGCGGCCGGAGACATCAAGGAATGCGAGACTGCCTACCTTGCGGCTGGTATGAAGTAGTCGCAGAGACAGTTGACGCCCTAGGATATTCATAATGCCGACGGCGTGTTCGGCGAGTTCGCCTTTGAGCAATTGAGAGAATCGGGCATAACCGATCTCGGCGAGCAAACTCGGTTCCCGGGTAATGACCGTCACTTCCCGTGGCATGGGACCCATGAATACACCTATTTCGCCGATAAAATCGCCCTTGTTCAGGTAAGCGAGTACGATGTCCTCGCCGCTTGGCTTATGCGTCATACTGACCGTAGCGGCTCCCTCGATGATGTAATAGAGCGTGTCTCCGGGGTCTCCCGGCCGAATGATATTCGTCTTATTGGGATAACGACGGCGATGGCAATAATGTAGGAGATTTGCCAGGGCCTCGTCCAATTTCGAGAGAGCGTGCATAAGCGTTGTGGATCTTATGAATGGAAAGCGGTCCATAAAGTCTAGCAGCGATTAAATTCACTTGGCCCGGCAGTGAATTGTGATAAAGTATGCGGCTATTTTTACTCGGGGGTCTTCAATGAAGGCACGCATCAAGTGGGTAGAAAATGCGATGTTTCTGGCCGAGTCCGGCAGCGGCCACACGGTGGTCATGGATGGGCCGCCGGAATCGGGCGGCCAGAATCTCGGCGTTCGCCCGATGGAAATGTTGCTGATGGGAATGGGGGGCTGCACCGCATTCGATGTAGTGCACATTCTACGCAAGGGGCGGCACGACGTACGGGATTGCGAGCTGCAGCTGGAGGCCGAACGGGCGGAATCAGACCCCAAAGTTTTCACTCGGATCCATGTGCACTTCATCGTCAAAGGCAAAGAGCTGAGCGATGCGGCGGTTAATCGGGCTATTCAGCTTTCCGCGGAGAGATATTGTTCCGCGTCGATTATGCTGGGGAAAACGGCACAAATCACACATGACTACGAAATCGTCGAAATCGAGTGAACGATGGACAGGTTTCTCGGTCTCATGAACTCTTGGCACCGGCCCAGCTCTTTATTCAGAGGCGCGCGTGACCAAGTGGTAGTTACAACCGACTACGGGGGTAATCGTTAGATCGATGGAAAAATTGCAGTTACACGGTTTCAATAACCTCACCAAATCGTTGAGCTTCAATATTTACGACATTTGCTATGCCAAATCCGGACAGCAGCAGCGTCGTTACATCGAGTACATCGATGAGATGTACAACGCCAAACGCTTAACGCAGATATTGACCGATGTGAATGCGATCATCGGTGCCGAAATTTTGAACATAGCACGCCAGGATTACGAGCCTCAAGGTGCCAGCGTGACCATGCTCATTTCGGAGGGTCATGTGCCGGATACCATTACCAACGTGGAGGCGCCGGGTCCCGCGCCGGAATCCGTCGTGGCGCATCTGAACAAGAGCCATATCACGGTGCACACTTATCCGGAAAGCCACCCTTACGGCGGCATCAGCACCTTTCGGGCCGATATCGACGTATCCACCTGTGGCCGAATCTCGCCGTTGAAGGCGCTCAATTATCTGATCCACAGCTTCGAGTCCGACATCGTGATCATGGATTACCGCGTGCGCGGTTTCACCCGTGATATCAGCGGTCAGAAGCATTATAACGATCACGAAATCACGTCCATTCAGAACTACATTTCGGATGTGATGGCGGAGCGGTATCAGATGATCGACGTGAATGTCTATCAGGAGAAAATTTTCCACACCAAGATGATCCTGAAGGATTTCCATCTCGACAACTATCTGTTTGAGACCGACAAGGATGCGTTGACCGACGAGGAACGGATCGCCATTCAGAAGCAGCTCAAGCACGAAATGGCGGAAATCTTCTACGGCCGAAATTACAAGCTGCGGAGATGACGGATTACAGTCTCTAGCACGACGTTGTAAGCGTCGTTAAGGACAGTTACTACGGAAGCCGGCTCCGGAACTCGGGCCGGCTTTTTTATTGAATGAGCTGCCGTGCAAGTAGCGTGACCGGGTGCAGCACTTCGACTCGCCCCATTCCTTTTTTCTTTAAGCCCGCTCTCAGATGGAGTGCACACCCCGGATTGGACGTTGCCAGGAAATCGGGGTTGACGGCCGCCACCCGTTCCAGCACATCATTGCGCAAGTCTTGAGCCATCTCGGGATGCTCCAGCATATAGCTGCCCGCAGCACCGCAGCAGCGTTGCCCGCTCGGCAGGGGCGCTACTTCCAGAGACGGTATGCGGCGGAGCAGATCGGCCCCGTAACGTTCCGCCCGTAATACGTTCTTAAGGGTGCAAGGCGTATGTACACAAACCTTGGCTGGCAACGGTTTGAACTCAACTTCGTTCGCCCAGGAGAGTTCGGCCAAGAACTGGCTGACGTCTTTGACGCTTGCGGCAAAATCGGGTGCTGTGGATTCCAATTGCGGATAGTCGCGCAGCATTGCACCGCAGCCGCTGGCTATCGTCACGACCGTGTCCACGTCAGGCAGATCGAAAGCAGCCAGATTGCGTTTCATGAGCGCATGAGCTGGGGCTTGGTCGCCGGCATGGTAATGCAGTGCGCCGCAGCAGGCTTGCGTGTGCGGAACCCGAACGCCGACGCCGAGCCGATTCAGCACGAGCAATGCCGAGGCGACGGTTTCGGCATCCAGAAGGTTCGCCGTACAGCCGAGAAACAGGGCTATCCCGTCACGCTCGTTTTTGCCTTGTGCGGGATAAAAGTCATTCCAGCGTAAAGACGTGGAGGTATCCGGGAGTCCCGCCTCGAATTCCGCCAGTCCAAATGCTCTCAAGAGGCCGGTCTTTCTTAGCAGCCCTTGACTTAAAGCGCCCGATTTTCCAACCAGTTGTTCCACCCAATGGGAAGCGCGTTTATTGGTCAGCGCTCTCCTGATCCCGGCGGATTTGAGGCGCGTGGACGCTGTTTTCCCCGCTTCGCCGGTTTCGCTCCGAAACCGATCGACAAGATGTCCGTAAGGAACATAGGCCGGACAGACTGCCTCGCAAGACCGGCACAACAGGCAGTTGTCGATATGCCGGGTTAGTTCTGGTGTCGCCTCAAGTGAGCCCTGCGCCCAGCCTTGGATCAGCGCGATACGTCCGCGCGGGGATTCGTTCTCATCCAGAGTCTTGCTGTAGGTGGGGCAATGGGGCAAACATAGCCCGCATTTGACGCAGAGGTCGGTATCGGAAAAGCGTTCGGATTGATTCAAGGAAATTCGCAAAACGAGACTGTAAGGCCCATCAATGACGGAAATGCCGCATTCCGGTAAAGACCATGGCCATGCCGTGTTCGTCGGCGGCCGCGATCACTTCCGGATCGCGTATCGAGCCGCCAGGCTGAATGACGGCGGTGATCCCGGCCGCGGCGGCCGAATCCACCCCGTCGCGGAATGGGAAGTAAGCGTCCGAGGCCATGACCGAGCCTTGGACGGAAAGCCCCTCATCTGCGGCCTTGATGGCCGCAATACGCGCTGAATAAACGCGGCTCATTTGTCCTGCGCCTATGCCGATGGTTTGACGGTTCTTGCAATAGACGATGGCATTGGATTTGACGTACTTGACCACTTTCCAGGCAAACAAGAGATCGGCCATCTCGTCCTCGGCGGGCGCGCGCCGTGTGACGATGCGCAAATCCTCGCGGCCGATAGCGCCCATGTCCCGGTCTTGTACCAGAAGGCCTCCCGATACGCGCTTGAAATCCCACTCCGGCGTGGGAACAGCCAGCCAGGGACCGGATTCCAAAACCCGCACGTTTGCCTTTCCGCTCAGAGCTTGAAGCGTTTCCTCGCTTAACCGGGGGGCGATGATCACTTCCACGAACTGTCTTTCGATGATGGCGCGGGCGGTCTGCGCATCCAGCGCTTGGTTGAAGGCGATGATGCCGCCGAATGCGGAGGTCGGATCGGTGGCATAGGCGCGGTCGTAAGCTTCCATCAGTGTTTTGCCTTGCGCGACGCCGCATGGATTGGCGTGCTTGACGATGACGCAGGCGGGCGAGTCGCCGAAAGTCTTGACGCACTCCAGTGCCGCATCCGCATCGGCGATATTGTTGTAGGACAGTTCCTTTCCCTGCAGCTGTTTCGCCGTGGCGACAGTGCCGCTCGGGGCGCCGGGTTCCACGTAGAACGCCGCTTTCTGGTGCGGATTTTCCCCGTAGCGCATCGCCTGGACTTTGCGGAAGCGCATCACGAGCGGGTCGGGGAACATGTCGGAGCCTTCGACTTTATTGAGATAAGCCGCAATGGCGCCGTCATAGGCGGCGGTGTGCCGGAAGCTTTTGATCGCCAGCTTGAATCGCATATCGCCGGAGAGACAGCCGCCTTGGTCCTGAAGTTCCCTGAGGACCAGCGGATAATCGGTCGGATCGACAACGACGCCAACCGACTCGTGATTCTTGGCGGCCGCACGGATCATGGCGGGGCCGCCGATGTCGATGTTTTCGATGGCTTCGGCGAGTTCGCAGTCCGGTTTGGCGATGGTCTGCTCGAAGGGATAAAGGTTGACGACCACCAAATCGATGGCATCAATGCCGTGCTGCACCATCACATTCTCGTCAATCCCGCGGCGCCCCAGAATGCCGCCGTGAATCTTGGGGTGCAAGGTCTTGATCCGCCCGCCCATCATTTCGGGAAAACCGGTGTAGTCGGACACTTCCACGGCGGCGATCCCGTTTTCGCGCAAAAGCGTGGCCGTGCCGCCCGATGACAGGATCTCGATCCCAAAGGCAGCTAATTCCCGGCAGAATTCCACAAGTCCGGTTTTGTCTGACACGCTGACGAGAGCTCGGGCTATCCTGATGTTCATAAGGGGAGGTGGTGGCTGCTGCCGTTGAAAAAGGCGAAAAAAGACTACTCGATGCCGTACTGAAGCATCTTCTTGCGCAAGGTGCTGCGGCTCACGCCGAGTACCAGCGCCGCCTTGCTCTGGTTATGACCGCATTGCTCCAATACGGTTTCAATCAAGGGTTTTTCTACTTCGCTGATGACCATGGTATAGAGATCCGTTGCCTCATGCCCATCGAGCTGCGCGAAGTAGCGCCTTAAAGTCATGCGTACGTGATCGCTCAAAAGCAGAGTGACGTCTGTTTCAAACTCGACGGCACCGGGCAGTGCTTCGATATTCCTTGCGTGTGCTTTCATGCAGCCAATTTCCGACTTTCTTCGTTAAACAGTAGGTTGATCAAGTCCAGTTGCCGACCCGCACAATCTTGTGCGTTGAATAGCGTCCCGAAATCCGGCGGGTAGGAAAGGTGGCTCAGGTACCAACCGACGTGCTTCCGCGCGATACGCACTCCGAGATGCTCGCCGTAGAATGCATAAAGCTCGCCAAGATGCTCCACAATGACATCCCGTATTTCCTTGGCTTCGGGCGACCCGGACTCGCCGTTTCCGCGAAGGAAATTGTCGATACGGCGAAACAGCCAAGGGTTTCCGAGGGTGGCTCGGCCGATCATGACGGCATCGGCGCCGGTGATTTCAAGGACGGCCGCCGCTTTTTCCGGCGTATCGATATCGCCATTGGCGATCACGGGGATGCTGACGGTCTGTTTGACCTCTTGAATTGTAAGATATTCGGCGTGACCGGAAAAGCCGCAAGCGCGGGTGCGCCCATGAACCGTAATGGCGCGGATGCCCGAGCTCTC
The DNA here is from genome assembly GCF_035627495.1 of Methylocaldum sp. GTDB lineage: Bacteria > Pseudomonadota > Gammaproteobacteria > Methylococcales > Methylococcaceae > Methylocaldum. The sequence continues at coordinate 24,730 of NZ_DASPLO010000078.1, read as the reverse complement.
GGCGATTTTGGCAATAATTGCGGCATTACGCTGCTCGGGATCCCATCCGGTGCGTATTTTCAGCGTGACCGGTACGGTTGTCGCTCCGACCACCGTTTCCAAAATCCGCCCGACTAGAAGCTCGTCTTTAAGGAGCGCTGATCCGGCAGCCTTGTTGCATACCTTTTTGGCTGGGCAGCCCATATTGATGTCGATGATCTGTGCCCCGCGATCTACGTTAATCCGCGCCGCCTCGGCCATAGCCTTCGGATCGTTGCCGAGGATCTGCACGGCCCGGGGTTCCGGTTCTCCAGCGTGATCGCTCCGTCGCAAGGTCTTGCGATCGTTGCGCAGGGCGGGATTGGCGGACACCATTTCCGAAACAGCAAGAGCGGCGCCGTAGCGACGGCATAGCGTTCGGAAGGGGCGGTCGGTTACGCCGGCCATGGGGGCCAGAATCAAGCGGTTAACCAATCGATACGGGCCGATATGCATAGTGGTGAGCCTGTTGAGGGCGCAAAAGTCTAGCCGGATTCACGGTGCGGACGCAAAGGTTTTTCTGTCGTGTAAGCCTAGGCTTTCAAGCTGCCGCAAGCCTTCGGGACGGTCGACATTCCACGAGGAAGACCGTTCCGACCACCGTCAGTACACATCTCACCGACGGTAGTAAGGCGCAGGGCGGTATGCAGCCGTGCCCCGTGCGTTCGTAGAACGGGAATCAGCCGGGTTTCAATCCGGTCCGGAATCGGCGCTTTAGTCGTGATAGCCACAGTGGCGAGCGGAAAGCGGCAATCCGGCATGGTTTAACGAAACGGCAAGACCAACAGCCGCCAAAAGTCTAGCAGTTTGGGATCGCGTTGCTCTTTAAGGCCGATTTCCATGCCTTCGTGCCCCAGATGCGGCCTCTTGCAATAGGTGCCGCACAGTTTGTCCCAAAACGGCACGGAAAATCCGAAGTTGCTGTCCGTTTCCAGCCTGTAGCTCGAATGGTGAATGCGGTGCATGTCGGGAGTGATGAGAAACAGGCGGATTGTCCTCTCCCAAGAGCCCGGAAGGCGCGCATTCCCGTGATTGAACAAGGCACAGGCGTTCAAGAGTATCTCGAAGACCAGAACGGCTTGTGGCAACAATCCGAAGCCAATGGCCAAAGCCATTTTGTAGTAGGTGGACAGCACGATCTCCAAGGGATGAAAGCGTATGGCCGTGGTCGTATCGAAGCCGAGGTCGAGATGATGGATCTTATGCAGCCGCCAGAACAGCGGAACTCGATGAAAGGCCACGTGTTGAAGATAAATGGCGAAATCGAGCAGGATCAGCGCCAGGACGAAGGACAACCCGTAAGGTAAGGCGAATTGGTTGAGCAAGCCCCAGTGCCTTTCGAATGCGAACGCGGCGGCGAAATACGCGCCACCGCCGCTCAAGATACGCGCGATGCCGGAGTTGAGGATCATCAGACCGAGGTGTCTGGCGAGCCGGCGTGTTTTGCCTTCGGGAAACTTTCGGAAGGGCCGCCGCCATTCCCACAACAGCATCAGGCCAAGCGTGCCGAGAAAGAAAACAAGGCGGATGAACGGCTCAGTCATGGGCGGTAATACAAAGTGGCTAACCTGGCCGGATCGGTCCCGAGAAAGTAGAGCAGTCGCAGCCTCCACATGAGGAGGATCGTACGCAGTATTCCGTTCCGTTCCCATCGCCGGCTGGACGTGATCACCCGCTCTCGAAGGCAGACGGGGCGAGCAATGTGTTTCAACTGTTTGCTCAGAGCAATATCCTCCATTAGCGGCATCTCCGAAAAGCCGCCGATGCGTTCGAACGCGTCCCGCCGCACGAATATAGCCTGATCTCCCGTCGCGATGCCGGTCAATCGGGAACGCCGGTTCATCAGCGTTTCGACCATCCGAAGTAGCGGCTGATTCCCGGACAGCCGCACGTCGAAACGTCCCCATTCGGCACCCGCCTCGAAAACTTTCGCTAACGCGAGGTCGGCATTCTCCGGAAGTTGGGTGTCGATATGAAGGAATAGCAGATAGTCGCCCGTCGCTATCTTAGCGCCCGCGTTCATCTGCTCGGCTCGTCCTTTAGAGGTCCGTACAAACCGTGACGCCAGCTCAAGGGCCAGGTTCTGACTCCCGTCCGTGCTTCCTCCATCGACAACGACGACTTCAGTTCCTTGATTCCTTAGCGGCTGCAGCCGGGTTAAAGCTTCCGTGATAACGCTTGCCTCGTTCAGCACGGGAATAATGATCGATAACCGGATTTTCATAAGCATTCCGTAACGGGTATCACGGGACGGTGGGTTTTTCTAGGGCCAGGACTGAAGCATCAGTTGATCCGATCAATTTGCCTATCATGCCACGGGCTCAACAACGCAAGCGAAATTAAGGCTCCAGTTACAGCCAAAGCCATGTCGGACTGCGCATCCCAAAGATCACCTTGAATCGCCAGGAAATCTTGAGCGCCGTCTCTCGAGATCACGGCAACGGCCCATTCGATCAACTCATAAGCTGCGCTGAGCGCAAGACACAGGGATGGGACGATTGCGACTAGCCAGCGCCGGTCCCGAAAGACGTCAAAGCGAATGAAAACTTCCCGCAAAACCATCGCGGGCGAAAATCCTTGAAAAAAGTGAGCCAGCTTGTCGAAATTGTTTCGTTCGCTTCCGAATAGCGGTTTGAGCCAATCGAAAAAAGGGACTTTGCCAAACGAGTAATGGGCACCGACGAGAATCAGCAGGCACAAAACCAGGACTAAGCCATTAGCCAAAGGCGTGAGCGGGAAGTAGCGGTGCGTAATCATCACAACAACGAACGCGGCCAAGGCGGGAATCGCATCTAAAATCCAGGCGATATAGCTGTATGGCTGAATCGCCGACCAAGCTAACGCGGCAACAAACGCCAAAATGAAGACTTTGAGCAAGGGGCTGATATCTCCGGTGGTTTCTTGGGAGATATATCCTAGATCAAAAGTCTGCCATGAGCCCAAAACCGAGCGCATCTGGTCAAGTTTCAGAGACAGTCAGATCTCTTTCCTATTGTTCTTATTTACAGATTTGCAGAGCCAATCCCGACTGGGGCGCATGGACGTTAGACAGCTCATTTTTCATCGGATAAACGTTGACTAACCACTGATCGACGAGTAGTCTTTACAACGGCTTACGAGTTTGCTCTAAGCGACTTAAATCCAGACACTTCGCAGAAATGCCGTGCCGTGTCGCGGCGGTATCGAACTCAAGGAGGAGGCATAGTGTACTTCAAGCCCTCAATCCGGCCGGATTGGGCATTCAAGGCCATCGCGCTGTGCACAATAGTCGGTACTTCATCGGTACTTACCCCATTATCCCAGTCCTTTTTGCGGCATCGATCGGCTATCGATGAACGTCGGCGCACGCCCCCTGAAAACACTGGTCTGAAGTGCGAGCCTTTCATAAGCCTGGCTTATCGGAGGCAATCGCGCTATGGCTGATGTATTGCCGATAGACCGCTTCCGGCCGTCCCGCTGGCGCACCGAGCGTGTTGTTTCGAACCATTGAGAGAAGTTCTATCCGGTGTTGTTCCATCAACGACCCCTGCTGACTTAGCAATTGGCAACAAACAAGGACGTGACAATGATAAAAAAATGCCTGGTGCTCATTCATGGGGTGCTCTTTCTTACGCTCGTGGGTAGCGGCGTTTCCTATGCCCGCGCGAAGTCAGCCGTTCGGGATACCGTACCCAGAGGCGAATACGAAAAACTGAAGCAGGAAGTTGAAGCGCTGAAGGCGCAGGTTCAGAGTCTCATGGAAAATGACGCGCGGGCGCGAGAGCAGTTGAAGCCGGCGCAAGCACTAAAAGCTCCGGAAGCGCCGGCAAAAACGCCTGAAAGAAAGGAGGAGGAGAAGACCGCAACGGCACAAGCGGAAGCCGCTCCCCCGGCTCCGAAAAAAAAGCCGCCCGAAATGGGATTGCAAGAGGGCGATCGGGAGAAAGAGGCCGAGGAGTCCAGGTTGGAGCTCGATCAATTCCTGAGATCGCAGAAGGTCTTGTTCAAAAAAGGCGATCTACAGGTCGAATTCAGTGCTTCCTATTCCCACGATACCGTGGAAGTGCCGCCGGTGAAACTCGAGACCAGAACGGCAGGTACCGGCGTTCTGTTCCGGTACGGCTTGATCGATGATCTTGAGCTGGATATATCGGTTCCGTTTGCCTTTTCCGATCAGCAGGTGGACCCGAATACGACGCGAATTTTGACTAATCCTCCCCAGCGCTTCGACCGCAACGATAACTCCGGGCTGGGAGATGTCAGCGGCAGTCTGCGATGGGGGGCTTGGCATGAAGAGGGCTTTATGCCGGAAACGACTCTAAGTCTGAACGTCAAATCGGATACCGGCGATGTGAACAGGATTTTGGGGACCGGCTTTTGGAATGTCGGAGCTGCCGTGTCTCTCGTCAAGACTATAGATCCGGTGGTTCTCTTCGGGTCCCTAGGCTATAACGCCGTCCTCGAGAAGAGCGGCGTAGACCCCGGAGACCAAGTTCTTTATTCCCTCGGTATGGGGTTCTCCTTGAATGACCGGGTTAGCTTCTCCACATCATTAACCGGCGCCGCAGTGATGCGGACGGAATTCGAGGATTTCGGGGAATTCCCCGGTTCCGGCAGGGATCTTCATTCGCTCAACTTCGCCGTTACTATACAGGTGGCTAAGCGCGTGTTCGTGGAGCCTTTCGTAGCCTTCGGCCTAACCGACGAAGCTACCGATTTCTTTGCGGGCATCAATGTTCCGTATCGGTTTGACGAGCAATATCCGTTGCCGTTCTTGAGATAAACAAATTTAAATCAAGGCGCATCTTTTTTTCGAAAACGGGAGGTGACGAGCAAATCGCATAGCAGAATTTCGGGATTTGCTCCGACAGTCCAAACTGGGCAAAAAGTACATGAAAGGACTGGCCTTTGTTAGATTGAACGATCGATACTCCAGCGCTTTTGCTTAGCCAAGACTTGCAAGGATCGCAAGTTAGGAAGAATGCATGGAAAGAGTGAGCATCCTTTATCTTGCCCCGAAAGCCGAAGAGGGCAATACCGTTTGGCCCCTTAAGAGCGTGGTGAAAGGAAAAGTTCATATAACGTCCGATCCCGTAAAAGCTCGAAATCTAATAAGCACGCACAAGTTCGATGTCGGGCTCGTTCAATTCGAACCATTCGACGAGACGTTTTTCCGAGGCGCTATCGGGGATATTTTTTATTATCCCGAGGGATCATCGATACAATGGGTGGCGTTAGTTTCTTCCGCCTCTATGCAAAATGAGGCCGTCTGTCAGCTTATTGCCGAATATTTCCACGATTATCACACCTTACCCTTCGATGCCGATCGATTGCGGATTACCCTCGGCCATGCCTCCGGAATGGCGGGGGTCAAGAGAAGAGCATTCTCCCGCGAAGACGAATGGATCAGCAGGTATGAGCTGATAGGGTCAAGCCCGGCCATGATGCGGGTGCTCCATGGAATCGACAAAGTCTTATCTTACGATTTACCGGTCTTGATCACTGGGGAGAGCGGTACCGGCAAGGAACTGGCTGCGTTAGCCATACACAATCATTCGCCGCGCGCCGATGGCCCGTTTGTCGCTGTCAATTGTGCGGCTTTGCCGCCTAATTTGATCCAGTCGGAACTCTTCGGTTACGAAAAAGGAGCTTTTACCGGTGCGCACCAGCGTAAACCGGGGTTAATCGAGAAAGCCGGAGGAGGCACTCTCTTTCTTGATGAAATGGGTGAACTGCCGCTCGATTTGCAGGCCAATCTTCTTCGCTTTCTCCAGCAGAAAACCATTTATCGAGTGGGTGGTCACGAAGAGATTGCCGTCGATGTGAGAATTATTTCCGCCACCCACGTCGATCTCGAGGAGGCCGTTCGTGAAGGCCGCTTTAGAGAAGACCTCTATTACCGGCTAAACGTCCTAAGAATTCCCATGCCGCCGCTGCGAGAACGGGCTTACGACATCGAAGTACTTGCGGAGCACTTTCTCAATAATTTCAAAAAGGAAAACGCCTGTAAGGCGAGACAGTTCAGCCGCCGGGCCTTAAAGGCCATGCGTCATTACAGTTGGCCGGGAAACGTGCGCGAGTTAAAGAACCGTGTAGAGCGTGCACTGGTGATGTGTGAAGATCTTTGCATCACGCCCGTCGATCTCGGCTTGGAGGAATACTCGCCGCAACCTTTTTCGTTGAGCTTGAAAGCAGCCAAGGAGCAGGCGGAAAAAGACATACTGAACCGGGCGTTGGCCCAGGCTGGTGACAGTGTATTGGCGGCTGCTCGGCTCCTCGGAGTGTCCCATGTTACCCTTTATCGTTTGATCAAGAAGCACGCGATCAAAGTTCACAAATAGTCGCCGTTACTGCAGCCTATGGATTCCAGTAATGCACTGGAATCCATAGGCTGCGTCTGATCTTGGCTCCATAGAAAGCGTAGTCACTAGGACCCCGGATTCTTGAGGACTCGGGATATTTGGAATAAATACGGTACCCCATCGGCTCGGAAATTATCTGAGGTTTCCTTGCAAATTATCAGTGACGCTATTTGGGTTTCCTACTGCTCTAAAACCCGTAATTGAGTCGTACATGGTTTGTTATTCTGATCATGGGCGTAAATCTCAATTCCTCAATTAGATCCTGCCTGATGCCGATTGGTTAAAAAATCCTGAATTCCGGCTCTTTGACGTCAGAACGGAATGGTAATTTGGTGACCCATTATTGTTGACGTTCTTCAATGTCATGAATGCCTACCTTCTGACTCCATCGCTGGCAATGTTTTGTAATTTATCGATATCCACTTTTTCAGGATATTAAACATCTGAAAACCGTTTTTACTAAATATAATCAGCAACTTGGAAAGGGGGCTCGGTTTGATCGATTAAATCATTAACAAAAAGTTAATGGATGTTCAGTATAAGTAGCATGGCTTATTGTATATTGATCTTAATAAGCCTGGCATTGATGGAATCTTAAATCTGGCTAATACTATGCTGAATAATCGATTGATTTGGCCGGTATTGGCAATATCGCAGTGGTTGTATCTGGTAAGTCAATAAGAAATCCTTTGGTGCTTATTTCAAAAAGTTAATAATTTTCGTCCTTTTTTGGACGATAAGAGCATTCAGGGTTAGCCAAACATCGCTTCGGAAGCTATGAGCGCATCTGATCCAAATAAAATGTTATAAAAAACATGTTCTTATGATTTTCGTTCGGGTTTTGTTTGAAATATGGCACGCAATCTGCTTCATCACTATCGGTCGTAAGGAAGCGACCGGAGCAAAAGGGAATTTGCTTAAACGCAATCTTGCTTTCGCGCCGCTAGAAAGTCGGCGCGACAGTAAGGATAGAGTTGCTAATGCAAGACACAGAAAGGAGTCGAGCTATGAAATCTTATGTATTAGGTGCAGTATTATCCTCCGTTATGGTTGCAGGTCCGGCTTTGGCGGATAACGATTTCCACGCTCTGGGCGGGGCTTCGAACCTCAAGCCCATGGCCGAGGAAAATCTTGGCGCCGTCGAAGGTGGTTTTGCCTTTAACAAATTTAGTTTCAATAAGCAGAAAGCCGATATTTGGCAATTTGGCGCTTCTTACTACGGTGATGTAATTAATCAGGCAAACATCACGCAACAGATTGGAGACGGTAATTTTGCCGTGTCCGTAAACTACGTTAAAAAGTAACGATCGTTGGTTTAGGCGGAAGTAAAGGGCATCTTTGCTTCCGCCTTCCCTAAGATCGAGTGCCGATTGGAGTTTAAAATAATGCAAGGAATATTGGAGGCAGTCATGAAAAAGGTATTCGTATGTGGTGGCATACTACCGCTCGTTCTGTTATCTGCAACCTCCGCCTACGCTGAACCCACGTTCCACGCTCTTGACAAATTGTTAACGGAGGAACAATCATCGTTTAAGTCTCTGGAGGACGGCAAACTCGCCAGTATCGATGGAGGATTAGATATCGCTGCCTTGATTTCCCAGATTTTAGGGCGCTTCGGCTTAGAGGGCGCGCCGGTTATCCCGAGCAGCACGTGGGCGCAGGCGGAAGCTATCGTGCAAGATGTTATGAGACAAGTGGGGGCCGCGAATGCTGCGAATGGAGATGGTCTAACCCATGTGATCAACCTTGATGGAAGCGGGTCTTATTATCGTTATGTTTGTGACGGACCGGCGTGCTCTAGTATTCACAGCAATCAAATCGTCCGGTGATCTTTAGGATATAGGCTGGTATATGCATCGGACTTGAAAGTAGGGAAACGAATGGCAAAGTTATGGCGGTTATTGGGGGGCGTGCTGATATTGCACGCTTTTACGAGCAATGTGGGTTTGGCTGAAAATGGAGCTGCTCCGGGTGTAAAGCGGCATACCTTAAAAGAATTGCGTGATAGGTATGTCGTCAAGCAAAATCTCGACTACTCCTGTGGTGCCGCGGCTTTGGCAACCCTTCTGCGATATTACTATGGAGAAGATGTTACCGAGAAGGAAATACTTACTCGGCTTAACACACTTCTTGCTAATTTGAGTGAAGCGCAATGGGCGCACAAAAAGCGGATTGGTTTTTCGTTGCTTGACCTCAAGAAGGTGGCCATGGAAAAAGGCTACCGCGCAGCGGGGTTTGAGTTAACGATTGATCAGCTTAGGCAGCTTGTCGCGCCCGTTCTTGTGTATGTGCACCCGTTCGAGTACCACCATTTCGCGATATTGCGCGGTATAGCCGGCGACAAGGTTTACCTTGCCGATCCTTCGCGCGGCAATCTTCGAATGACGATGTCGCGCTTCAAAGACGAGTACGGTGGCGTCGTATTCGTGTTGGGAAAAGCCGGGGAAGAGCAACTGGTCTCGTATCCGCTAGCTCTGAACCGGGCGCTAGACTATCCTGAAGTGCAGTTGCCAGATTCTGCGGAACGGGCCGATGTTAGGGCCGCTGCGACTACCAATCTTGCTATCAGAACACTACCTCGTTAGAACGGACCGCGATTGCTTACGCTTCATTTCGTAACAATCTTGATAAAAAAGGCCTGAGTGGGACTTTGCGCTTTTCCAGCTTCCATCGGCAGCAATTCCGGCAGTTTCCCTGCTCGGCCGGTCAGCTTTGGCGTCAGCTTTTTTTACAGTTTAATTTATGCCTGCTTAGCACTTATACCAAGTCATTGATTATTTGGGTCATTAATGTCATGGCCCAAGTTTTGCCTTGCTATACGGGTCCATCTGCCGCTTTTGAATACCCCCGCGTATTCAGAGTGCTTGGAGCACTCCGGCAGCAGGATCGTGGGCCTCTAATCTCCGTGAACATCCGTTAAATGGCGGCTGCCGCTACCCAAGACCCTGGCGCCGAAGCCGTATCCTGCGTGCTAGGGTTGAGACGCCGCTTGGCGGACGAGCACAAGTTGACCCATGTTAGGAGCAGTGGAAAACCGGACGTTCTTCGGATTTCCGGGTTTCTGCTGAAAAACTGTAAAGGACGATCGTTTTTAGGAGTTCTTATGAAAAGCTGGATTTCTTTCATTATCGGTCTGACGCTCAGTTTAATCGTTACTCCTGGAATGGCCACCGAAGTGGAGGCCGGATTCCATGCCCTTGCCAATCTATCCCACTCACACCATGAAAATTCTCTTATCTCAATGGCAGATGATCGGCTTTCCGGTGTCGAAGGCGGTGCCATGAGGTACGATGGTTTGTTTAGACGAATAGGCCAAGATGTGACGATAAATTTTGCGCAAAACATTGCCGTCGTTGTTCAGACTGGCATCGCTGGTGGTGATGTGACCCAATTCTTAAACCTCACCCAGCAGATTGGGCGAAATAACTCGAATTGGAGTTGGTTTTAGAAGAACGGTTCGGTTTCGGGCTTAAATAAGAGTTACCGGAACCACTCCCGTGGCGTCTCTGTTGTGGCTCCGTAATGGATTTGGATGTCGGCGATGCTCGAAAGAGCGAATAACGGCAAAGGCTGAAGGGGCATTACGGAGCCCACAGGGATATATTCGGTGGACTTGATTCGACGGGTCCTCAGGCAATTATAGGTGTCGTTTGGGATAGTCGAAAAAAGCAAGTCGACCGCTCCCTTCCATGATGTAGGCCCAGGAATCCACTTGGAACTCGATAGACGCGGTTCCGCAGGTGGGAATATTGCCGATGCTTTCGCCGGTCAGCCGATTAACCAGTTCGGTGAGGTGGGGATTATGGCCGATCAGGTAGACCCGGTTATGGGTATCTTCAATAGACCGAATCAACTCGATTAACGCCGGTGCCTCCTGCAGGTAAATGCTGTCGCGCATGGTAATCGCTTCGCTTTCATAACCTACTGCTTTCGCGATCAGCTTGGCGGTTTCGAGAGCGCGTCCGGCCGGGCTGGTCACGATCAAATCCGGTTCGAGATTTCGGAATTTCAACAGGCTGCCCATGAATGGCGCATCGCGTTTGCCCCGGTTGTTCAGGGGGCAATCGATGTCGGCTAGCGACGGTGTGTCCCAGCTGGATTTGGCGTGGCGGATGACGATTAAGTTTTTCATGACGGTGACTGCTCAAGCGATAAATCCGGAACTCCGGGTTTGCCTTTCGCGCACTGTCTGTAGTGCTTGGTCAAGGTTCAAGTCATTTAACGATTTAACGTCGAAATCGGGTTTGGGCAAGCCATCGGGGTAAGGCGTGCCCGGCGAAAACTGCCCGATGCGCACCAGGACGGTTACGATACCCAGTTGGGCGGCGCCTTTGATATCGGTATCCGGGCGGTCTCCGATCATGATCGCCTCGCCCGTCAGTCGATCCAATCGGCGCAGCGCTTCCAAAAACAGTCAGCGTTCCGGCTTGCCTATGAACAAGGGCTCCACTCCGGTGGCCGCGGCAAACGGCGCAATCAGGGCGCCGCCACCGGGCAACACGATGTCTTGGCCGTTCCAGGTTCCGTCGAGAACGGGGTCGGGATTGGTACCGATCAACTTCGCCTGTCCGAAGACCAATCGGTTAATACCTAAAGTCAGGGTTTCATAGGTGAGACCTTGACCTTCGCCGACGATTGCATAATCGGGTTCAGTGGCATCTTCTATTCCGTGCTGGCGGAGAGCTTCACGCAAGCCGCTACCGCCGACCGAGAAAATAACTAAAGCCGGGCTTTTCGGCTTGCAAAAACGCCGCTGTGGCGATCGCAGACGTCAATATTTTTGCGGGATCGATCTCCGGAAAGCCGAGCTTTGCCAGTTTATTAGCCAACGCATCGGGAGTCGTCGAGGAATTGTTGGTGATTAGCAAATTAGCAAATAAGGAAAATCGGAGATATCGCGGAGAAAAGTCCCCGCTCCGGGGATTGCGCGGTCGCCGCGATAGAGTATGCCGTCCATGTCGAGCAAGAACGCAGGCTTAGGCATCGCTTAACTCTCAAGTTCGAGCGGAACATTTTCATGAATTGATCCTCCCCGCACAAGCGGTATAACTTAGGCAAGTTCTCGATGAAAGAGCGTGGGCGATGCGTTGACGAGATGATTCTTCGTTATGCGCCGGCAGGTTATACTGTGTTTAAATTGCGTGTTTCCGCCGCGTTCTTATTCTCTTTCATGACCCCAAGGTTCCGACCGAGCCGTATTTGAAATAGTTCATTGTTTTAACACGCCCATATTTCAAGCAAAAGCCGTAATACTCAATCACGGGGGCGATTAAGGGCATATTCCCGGAGTGTTTGTCATTTGGTAATACCTTGACAATGTTGTGGGTTTTGCTATTTAGGCCTAATTTGCCCGAGCTTTTGTCCCGGCGGGTAAGAGAATTGCATGTGAGCGTATGAGAGATCTAAGCCTGATCATTAGCACAAAATTTGGTTACTGAGTTTCCGAGGAAAAAAACACTGTGAGCTTTCGAAGCTGGATCGTCGTCCTTCTGTTTCCTTTATTTTTCAATGATACGCTGGCCGAGCCTGGCAAGCCGGCGCCGCCACCCGCAGTTCCAGCACCGACCGCACCGGCTACACCCCCGGCGGACAAAGCGCCCGCGAAACCTTTTGAATTCTCGGATGTGGAGCAAAAGGCAAAGGAGTTAGCCCGTAAGCCTTATATGCGCGATGAAGCCGGGATGCCTGAGTTTCTGACCAAGCTGGACTACGATCAATACCGCGATATTCGGTATAAACCCGAAAAAGCCCTCTGGCGCGATGAGGCTTTGCCCTTTCAAATTCAGGCATTCCATCGCGGCTTTATGTTCAAGGATCGCGTGGTCATTAATATCGTGGACCATGGAAACGCCACGCGGCTAGCGTATTCGCCGGAACTGTTCGATTTCGGCAAGAATCAATTTCTCAACCCCCTTCCTGCGGATCTTGGATTCGCCGGCCTGCGTTTCCACCATCCTTTACGGAAGGACGACGTCATCGACGAGATCGCCGTTTTCCTGGGCGCTAGTTATTTCCGCGCGGTTGGGCTGGGGCAGGTATACGGCTTGTCCGCGCGCGGGTTGGCTATCGACACCGGTTTGCCGAAGGCGGAAGAGTTTCCGATTTTTAGGGAGTTTTGGATCGAAAAGCCGGCTAAGGACGCGAGTTCGCTCACGGTGTACGCCCTCTTGGACAGCCAGAGGGTAACCGGCGCATATCGTTTCGTCATTCATCCCGGCCTTGATTTGACGATGGATGTGACGAATCATCTTTATTTTCGCCAGAGCATCGAACGGATTGGACTTGCGCCGCTGACCAGCATGTTTTTCCATGGCGAGAACACCGATCGTTTTATGGATGACTTCCGCCCCGAGGTGCACGATTCCGACGGGCTTTTGATTGGAAGAAGCACAGGAGAATGGGTATGGCGTCCGCTCAACAATCCGCGCCAGCTTCGCATCAGCGTCTTCAAAGATACAAAGCCTGCGGGTTTCGGGCTGATGACAAGGGACCGTGACTTCGACCATTACCAAGACTTGGAAGCCAGCTATCACCGGCGCCCCAGTGCCTGGATCGAAGCCTTGGGCGATTGGGGACCCGGCGCGGTTTACTTGATCGAAATCCCGAGCGACGCGGAGAAGTACGACAATATCGTCGCTTTTTGGGTGCCTGACCAGCCGACCGGGGAAGGCAAGGAATACACGTACAGCTATCGTTTGCATTTCGAGTTGGACGAGTTCACCGCGCCGGGTGGCGGCAAAGTCGTAGCCACGCGCATTGGTGCTGTGGCTCCGGATAGCCCAAACCGTAAATTCATGGTCGAGTTTGCCAGCCCCACGCTCAAATTGCTCAGCGATAAGGCCGCGGTTGAAGCCGAGGTGGGTGCTTCCGCCGGTAAGATTACCAATACCGTGGTTCAGAAAAACGGAGAAAATGGCAACTGGCGTCTGTGTTTTGAATTGGAGCCGGAAAAGGACAAAGACCCAATTGAGTTGCGTGCGATGTTGAAATCCGGCAAGGATGCGCTCACCGAAACGTGGGTTTACCAGTGGAATCGTCGATGAATCAAGTGCGGATTTTAGAAGAGATGATCACTCCCGGTGATCCGGAGCCTGCTTCGCAATCATGGCCTCCTGGGATCAAGGAGCGAGTCATGGCCTATTTGCGGAGTCTCGGCTTGTCTCAGCAGAGTCTCGTTGACGAGTTAGCCGACGATTGTCTGAACCGGGCCCAGCGCCGGGTGGGGCGGGGGGCTGGAGACGAGTTGCTAAGGCGCGCGGTAGAAGAGGCTCAACGGCGTTTCGACCATGCCTTGGCACGCACCATGCGTTTGTCTCCGTCCAAAGATACTCATCCCATAGCGGCGGCGCGTGCGGCCTTGCTGTTGACCGGCAGCCCGTTAGCCGGCGATGCCCTGTTCGGAAATCCGGACCAGTCGCCGGAGAGCGGTGAAATGCTAAGAGAAATTCTGCCTCGTCCCACGCCGCCAGAGGACCATATTTCTATGGCCGAACAGCCGCTGAGATTTTGGCTGTTCAAATCGACTCATCAACGCAGTTAACCGTTACATCTTTGAATATGTCTTCCCATGCCAGCGCATTGCCGGGCTATGTCCGCACTATACGGCGAACATTTTTCTTTATTCTAGTGACCCTAACGGCCTTCGCGGCGCTTGCCATGATAACGAGCGCTTTCCTGCAGAATGGAATTACGCCGCAGGAGATTGTGCTGCTCGTGCTCTATACCTTGCTGATTCTATGGGTCAGCACTTCCTTCTGGACCGCTACGCTTGGATTCTGGTGCTTGATTCGGGGGGGCGATAAGCGCTCGATCACGAGGTTGGCCCTGAACGTGGACACGATGTCCGACCAAGAGCCGGCGCGCACCGCGCTGGTGATGCCGATCTATAACGAAGATCCGGTGCGGGTATTCGCAGGGCTCCGGGCGATTTATCAATCGCTGCGCGAAACCGGTCGTGCGGACGAGTTCGAACTGTTCATCCTCAGCGATACCCGCGATCCCGATACCTGGATGCAGGAAGAGGTAAATTGGTATCACATGTGCCGTGACTTCAATGCGCACGGCAAAATCTTTTACCGCAATCGTGAGAAGAACATCGCCCGTAAGAGCGGCAATATCGAAGACTTTTGCCGGCGCTGGGGCGGCCGTTACCGCTACATGATCGTGCTGGATGCCGATAGCCTTATGGCCGGTGAGACACTCGTGAAAATGGTGGACCTGATGGAGGCTCATCCCCGGGTTGCCCTGATTCAGTCGCCGCCGCTGCCCGTGAACCATAAATCGTTGTTCGCCCGTATCCTACAGTTCGCCAGCAGCCTGTACAGCGATATCTTCATTGCGGGAATCAATTTTTGGCAGCTTTCGGGCAGCAATTATTGGGGGCACAATGCCATTATCCGGATGCAGCCCTTCGTTAAGCATTGCGGTCTGCCAAAGTTGCCGGGGCGGGAGCCTTTCGGCGGCGAGATTTTGAGCCATGACTTCGTTGAAGCCACGTTGTTGCGTAAGGCCGGTTGGGAGGTGTGGCTGGCGGCTGACCTTAAGGGCAGCTACGAGGAGTTGCCGCCTACACTGATCGATTATGCCAAGCGCGATCGGCGCTGGTGCCAGGGCAATCTACAGCATTTGCGCATGGTTTTCGCCCGCGGCTTGTCCGGGCTTAGCCGCTTATATTTCCTAATGGGCATCATGTCGTATCTTTCTTCGCCGCTGTGGCTGTTGTTTTTAGTATTGACCGGCTTTGAGGCGTACGTGCAGAGCCAAACTATGCCGGTTTATTTCTTCGGCGATAATATTTTTCCGGTCTGGCCCGAGTCTTATACCGTCGAGATGACGACGGTGCTGCTCGTGACGCTGGCCATGTTGTTTCTGCCGAAATTCTGGAGTTTCTTGTTGCTCCTGACGCGCCCCAAAATGATCAGGAGCTATGGCGGCGTGATCCGGGCCGCTCTCAGCGTTTTCTTCGAAAGCGTTTTTTCAATGCTTACGGCGCCGGTGCTCATGCTGTACCAGAGTAAATTCGTCGTAGCCATTTTGTTGCGCCGCAGCGTCGGTTGGCCTCCGCAAAATCGCGGCGATCACCGTTTGAGCCTTAAGGAAGCGACGCTTGCTCACGGCGGGCAGACGTTGACCGGATTGGGAGCCGGGTGGCTGAGCTATGAGTATGTGCCTGACTTTTTCCTGTGGCTGATACCGGTCTTGGCCGGGTTGGTTCTCGCCATACCCATTTCGATTCTTTCCAGCAGCACAAAAGTAGGCTTGCTTGCCCGTAAACTCGGATTTTTTGTGACCCCGGAAGAATACAGGGCGCCGCGTGTAGTCGAACTGCTTCAGGAAAACCTCGCTCGAGCCGAGCAAGCGGGCGCGCAAAATGAAGGCGAGTTGAACGTTGCCGACCCGGGTGCATGTTCCTTGCATCTCGCGCTTCTGCCTAATCGTCCGGTCAAAAAACGCCAGCGCCACCAGTTGCGCGCTTTGGTGTATCAATTGGTGGAAGAGGGGTCGGAAACTCTCTCCGCCGCCGACAAGCGCACCTTGATTTCCGATCCGGAGACACTGATGCGTTTGCATACCTTGGCCTGGAGCCGGAAGGATAAGGATAGCTCTCAGCCGTCCTGAGCAGCGACCGCCCATGAACGAGCGGCTACGTTCATTAATCCTCCATCAGGAGACCTTGAAGACATGCGTGCGCTGCACCGGGATGATCGGGCCGGTGGTAATGGGCCACGCCGTGTTGTCGCCGGTGGTTCTCATCGGCCAGGCGCCGGGCGCCAAGGAGGGGCAATTCGGAAAACCTTTTGCATGGACGGCAGGAAAAACCCTCTTCAAGTGGTTTGCCGAGATAGGCATAGGCGAAGACGACTTTCGCCGCAATGTCTACATGGCGGCGGTCTGCCGCTGCTTTCCCGGCAAAAACCCGAAAGGCGGCGATCGGGTTCCGGCTCCCGAGGAGATTGCCCATTGCGCTGATTGGCTGAATGCCGAGCTTCGGCTTCTCAGACCCAAGCTTATTATTCCGGTCGGCAAGCTCGCGATACGTCAGATTCTCGTCGCGGATAGGCTGGATCAGGTGATTGGACTCCGGCATGAGCTTCGTCGGGAAGGTCTAGACGCAGATGTGATACCCTTGCCTCACCCATCCGGAGCCTCGACCTGGCACCGTCGAGAGCCCGGTAAAACCTTACTGTACAATGCATTAAGGCTGATCCACGGGCATCCCGCCTGGGGCGAGGTATGTCGGGGTTCAAGTGATGGATTTTTGACGTAACGCAAAAGTTATGCACACACGGATGCATTGGTTGTCAATTTCTCGCCGCGCTGGTAGTCGGTTTTTGTGATTTTTTCAACTTATTGATTAATCGCATATTTTGGCTTGAAAAGGATTTTGTCAAATTAAAGAAACTTCAGGAATCGCGGGGCTTCAAGGGAATTTTAGATCTGCTCTCCACAAACTTATCCACAGATTCTGTGAATATCTTCTTCTAAGAAGTGCGACAGAATTCTCACTACGAATCAATGGAAGATTCAACATAA
Source organism: Methylocaldum sp. (assembly GCF_035627495.1). Lineage (GTDB taxonomy): Bacteria > Pseudomonadota > Gammaproteobacteria > Methylococcales > Methylococcaceae > Methylocaldum. Next base: position 7,838 of record NZ_DASPLO010000078.1, on the reverse strand, counting down.
GGAATACCGATGCAAACAATCAACGCTCAGGTAAGGCCGGAAGGCGCTCTGGAGGTATTGTCCAAACTGGAAGTGGCGAAGTTGCTCGATACCAGCCAGGGTGGCCTTCATCAGCTTTTCCGCCGTTGCTCGCTGGCGGTTTTGAATTGCGGCAGTGCCGTCGATGACAGCAAGCTGGTGCTTGAGCAACACAAAGAGTTTGACATTCGTGTACTGCAACAACAGCGCGGCATTAAGTTGGAGGTGCTGAATGCACCGGTCTCGGCTTTCGTCGACGGCGAAATGGTCAAAGGCATACGGGAGCATCTGTTTTCGGTGCTTCGGGATATTGTTTTCACCGGTTCGGAAATCGTATCGAACCCGGCATTCAACCTGAGCAAGTCGGAAGATGTCACCAGCGCGGTCTTCCATATCCTGCGCAACGCCGGCTGTCTGATAACGGAAGCAAGTCCGAATTTAGTCGTGTGCTGGGGAGGGCACTCGATCAGCCGGGAAGAGTACGATTACACGAAGGAGGTGGGCCATGAGCTGGGATTGCGGGGGCTCCACGTTTGTACCGGGTGCGGTCCGGGAGCCATGAAAGGACCGATGAAAGGCGCCACCATCGGCCACGCCAAACAACGCATCCATGATGCCCGTTATGTGGGTGTTTCGGAGCCGGGAATCATCGCGGCGGAACCGCCCAATCCCATCGTCAACGAACTGGTTATCATGCCGGACATCGAAAAACGCCTGGAAGCGTTCGTCAGGCTCGGGCACGGTATTATCATCTTTCCCGGTGGTGTCGGCACGGCCGAGGAGATTCTCCACCTCCTCGGGATTTTGCTCCATCCCGACAACAAGAATTTACCGTTCCCGGTGATTTTAACGGGGCCTGCCGAGTGTGCCGGCTATTTCGAGCTGATAGACCGGTTTCTGACCTCGACAATCGGTCGGGAAGTGCGCCGATGCTATCGGATCATCATCGATGATCCCGCCGGAGTAGCCCGGGAAATGAAAGAAGGAATCAGCCTGGTGCGGGAATTCCGAAAGCAAAACGGCGACGCTTACTACTTTAATTGGCTGCTCAAAATCGAGCAGCAGTTTCAAATGCCTTTTCTGCCCACGCATCAAAATATGACGGCCTTGGAACTGCATCGACAGCAGGAAGCCCACCATTTGGCGGCCAACCTGCGCCGAGCCTTTTCCGGAATCGTGGCCGGAAACGTGAAAGCGGAAGGCATTCGAGCCATCGAGGAGCATGGGCCTTTCGAGTTACAAGGCGATTCGGCGGTTCTAAAGCCTCTGGACGAGCTGTTGGCGGCTTTCGTCGCACAAGGCCGCATGAAGCTGCCCGGCGTGCGTTACGAGCCCTGTTACCGGTTGGTAGCGTAATTCATTACTAGGAAATAACTGCTTTAGAGGTGTGAGCCCAAAATGTTCATCGCTATGAACCGATTCAAGATCGCTTTAGGGAAGGAGAGCGAGTTCGTTGCAATATGGCGGAATCGTGAAACGTATTTGGATGAAGTTCCGGGGTTCCGTGAGTTTCATCTGCTACAAGGTCCGACCAACGAAGAGCACACGCTATTCGCCTCCCATTCGATTTGGGAGTCGAAGGAGGCTTTCGAAGTCTGGACACGGTCGGAGGCTTTTCGGAAGGCTCACTCCAGCGCGGGTGGAAGCAAAGGACTCTACCTTGGGCACCCTCAATTCGAGGGATTCGAGGTCGTACTTTAGAGCATTGTTCGCTGCAGCGTGGCGGCGGCGCGAATTAGGAAGCCGCCCTCACGGGGCAGAGGTATAGCGTCCGCCATCGCGGATGCTATACCAAACCAGAAAACGCTCTAATCGGCTGTTTGAGCCTCCATTGGACCGCCGCAAGGCTTGAGGCTCGAGTCGTCGAACCGCTTGAGCGGTGAAGAGGGGACTTTATTTCGCCGCTTTCTGCACAATGCTGTCGATGTCTTTCTTGCGCAGGTATGCCCTAATCTTGTCGGCGTCGGCCAGTGTGGCATAAGGACCGATCTTGACGCGATACCAGGCGGAATTTTCAATCTCGATCATTTCGACCTTGGCCTTGATCTTGATCTTGGCCAAGTCGGCCTTCAGTTGTTCGGCATTCTGTAGATTGTCAAAAGATCCGGCTTGCACCAGATAAAGCGCCGCGGTGGGCTTATTTCCCCGGCTTTCCTCCCGCTTGATGGTTTTGATCTCGCTTTCAGGAATGATGACTTCTTTTTCAGGGAGGATTTTGTAAAAGGTAAACCGCGGCTCCCGCGGCTTGGTCGGTTGGGGTTTTTGCTCCGGTTTCTTGTCGGTTTTGTCCTTACCCCGGCTGTTTTGTTTCGTCTCTTTCTCCGGCTGACTCGTCTTTCCGGCGTCTGGATTTACGGCGGCGACTTGGGGTGAGGGCGCCGGCAGGGTCACAGTTTCGGGTACCTTAGGGTTTTCCTCTCCATCGGCGCCTGAGAAAAAGTACACGACGAGACCGATCGCGCCGACTATGCCGGCCACCGCAATTCCCCACCGCCTCGGAATTTGGGGGCTGCGTTTTCGATATCCCGGAATCCTGTGTTTATAGTCCTTGGACATGCCTTTACATCGCTTCGGGCGCGGAAACGTCCAGTAGGTTTAAACCATTGCCGATCACCTGTCTCACGGCGGCAATCAGGTTCAGGCGGGCGTCCCGCAACGCCGCATCTTCCACCAGGAACTGATGGGCGTTGTAATAGGTGTGGAATTCGTACGCCAGCTCGCGTAGATAGTGCACCAGATGATGCGGTTCGTGCTGCAGTGCCGATTGCTCCACAACCTCGGGATAACGAGACAGCGTGTTGACCAGAGCCAACTCGTGCGCCTCGGTCAATAGCTCCAGATGCTTCATGCCGCCGACGAGATTGCGCTCCCAGCCTTTTTCGTCCAGTTGCCGAAATACGCTGCAAATCCGCGCGTGAGCGTATTGCACATAATAGACCGGGTTTTCGTTGGTCCTTGATGTGGCCAGCTTCAGGTCGAAATCCATGTGCTGGTCGGATTTTCGCATGACGTAGAAGAAGCGGGCGGCGTCCTTGCCCACTTCGTTGCGAAGCTGCCGGAGCGTTACGAATTCCCCGGAGCGGGTGGACATCTGGACTCTTTCCTCGCCGCGATAAAGAACCGCGAACTGGACCAACAGCACGTCGAGCCGTTTGGGGTCGCCCCCCAAAGCTTCGATGGCGGCTTTGACGCGGGGAATATAGCCGTGGTGGTCGGCGCCCCAGATGTTGATGATTTGGTCGAAACCGCGCTCCAGCTTGTTCAAGTGGTAAGCGATGTCGGACGCGAAATAGGTCATCTGACCGTTCTCCCGAACCACCACCCGGTCTTTTTCGTCCCCCAGCCGGCTTGAGGCGAACCAGATCGCACCGTCTTTCTCGTATAGATAACCCGCTTCTCGAAGTTTTTCGAGCGATCTTTCGACCGCCCCGGCGTCGGTAAGGCTGCGTTCGGAAAACCATTCGTCGTAGCGAACCCCGAACTCCTCCAGATCTTGGCGAATGTCATCGAGGATGCTGTCGAGGCCAGCGTCGAACACGGTCCGGTAACCTTCGACGCCCAGCAGCGACTTGGCCCGTGCTACCAACGCGTCGATATGAATTTCTTTATCGCCGCCCTGGGGCTCGTCCGGTGGCATGTCCGCCATGACCTCGGACGCCGATCGCCTGAATTTCTCCCCTGCCTGCTTGTGCAATTCCCAAGCGACCGTGCGTACGTATTCGCCGCGATAGCCGTTGCTCGGGAAGGTCAACACTTCGCCGCATTCCTCCAGGTAACGGAGCCAGACGCTGGCGGCCAGAATATCCATCTGCCGACCGGCGTCATTTACGTAGTATTCGCGGTGTACCTCGAACCCGGCGGCGGCCAACAGGTTCGCCACCACCGCACCGTAAGCCGCGCCGCGGCCGTGTCCCACATGCAAAGGGCCGGTCGGATTGGCCGAAACGAATTCCACCTGCACCTTTCGGCCCGCTCCGACGACGCTCTGACCGAACTCGTGTCCGGCCTCGTGGATCTCGCCGATGATTTGATGTTGGGTTTTGGCGTCGATGAAGAAGTTTATGAATCCGGGGCCGGCGACCTCAAGCTTGGCGATAACGCTGTCTTCGGGTAACGCCGCTATGATCTTTTCCGCCAATTGCCGGGGATTGCAGCGAGCGGTTTTGCCCAGGGTCATCGCCAGATTGGAGGCGAAATCCCCGTGCTGGGCGTCGCGGGCGCGCTCCACCATAATGGCCGGATCAATATCGGCAGGTAGCTCGCCATTCGCTTTCAATGCGGAAACGGCGCTATGCAGCAGACTCTCCAGACGTTTTTTCATGCGGGGAATGGCTAGGACGGGAAAAATGAGCGGCTATTATCCTAAAATCGTAGACGTGCTTGCAATGCGGGTGCTGGCTTCAACGCTCGGGTTGCCCATCCTCGCCTCGAATACTCTGCGGCCGTAGCCTTCCGGCCCATCTTCTCCGCGCTGAGCGTGCCGATAGGATGGCGTCGGGAAAAATGGGAGGTCCGCCTGTTTCGCGTTCCGCTCGATCATGTCCCTGCCATCCCGATTGGTTTTTTTGGACTATGCATTTGTCCTTATATGCCAGTCATAGTCTGTCCGATTAATCTGCAGTCAGTTTGATTGCCCTTCCAGTCCACTGCAACATACCCGGAGGTGCGGCATGAATGCCGATCTGGTGCAGGTATCCAATCTTTGGCCGTTCATCGCTTATGTCGCGGCGGTGGTCGTCGTGGTGGCAGCGATGTTGGCAATCCCGTATGTTCTGGCCCAGAGCCACCGTGGACGCGCGACCGGCGAGCAATTCGAATCCGGAGTCGTCCCGGTAGGCGACATCCATGTGCGCCTCTCTATCCAGTTCTATCCGGTCGCGATCTTTTTCGTGATCTTCGACCTGGAGTCCGTTTTCATCTTCGCCTGGGCCGTCGCGTTCCGGGAGGCCGGCTGGGTCGGCTACGTCGAGATGTCGGTATTTATCGGTATCTTGCTGGCGGCTTTGATCTATCTCTGGAGGATCGGCGCCCTGGATTGGCGTACGGCGCGCCAAAAATTGCAGGATGCTCAACTCCGGGCATAGACATAGAGGACGTATTTATGGAGTGGACGCTTACCAGAGCCGACGCAGACCCCGCGCCCCGCCCGGGCGAACAGGTCAACGAGGAGGCCGTGGGGCGGAACCTGCTCATGGCGAAGCTGGAGGATTTGATCGCCTGGGGCCGAGCCAATTCGGTCTGGCCTTTCAATTTCGGACTTTCCTGCTGTTACGTCGAGATGGCGACCGCCTTCACCAGCCGCTACGACATCGCTCGTTTCGGCTCGGAAGTAATACGGGCCAGCCCTCGGCAGGCGGATTTGATCGTGATCTCGGGCACGGTGTTCATGAAAATGGCGCCGGTGATCAAACGTCTTTACGAGCAGTTGCTGGAGCCGCGCTGGGTGATTTCGATGGGTTCGTGCGCCAATTCGGGCGGAATGTACGACGTTTACAGCGTGGTTCAGGGCGTGGACAAATTTCTTCCGGTGGACGTGTATGTACCGGGCTGCCCACCGCGCCCGGACGCCTTGCTCGAAGGCCTGATTCTGCTGCAGGAGGCCATCGGCAAGGAGAGACGGCCGCTCGGCTGGGTCGTCGGCGAAGGGGGTGTTCAAAAGGCGCCGATCAAAAGCTTTCGAGACCTCAAGACCCCGGAGCGCAAAATGGCCACCGAGTTACGCAGTCCGGATCACACATAGGTATCGGGGATGATTTCCACGGCGACCGAACGCAACGAAACAACGGCGGAAAGGCCGGATACCGGCGCGGTCGTGGCGGAACTCCGCAGCCGTTTCGGGGACGGCGAGTTTACCGTTCAATCCACCTATGACGGTATCCCGACCCTTTGGGTAAGCAAGGACCGTCTGCTCGACTGCCTGACTTATCTGAAGCGCGAGATCGAACGGCCTTACGCCATGCTGTTCGATCTCACCGCTATGGACGAACGCCTGCGCCAACGCCGGCCGGGACTCCCGGCCAGCGATTTCACACTGGTCTACCATCTCTTGTCGTTCGAGCGGAACGAGGATATCCGCCTCAAGGTCGCCCTATCCGAGAACCGGTTATCCGTGCCGAGCATCGCCTCGCTCTGGCCCAACGCCAACTGGTACGAGCGCGAAGTCTTCGACATGTTCGGGATTCGCTTCGAAGGGCATCCGAATCTCCGCCGTATCCTGATGCCACCCACCTGGCAAGGGTATCCGCTGCGCAAGGATCATCCGGCCCGCGCCACCGAGATGGGCCGGTTCACGCTGCCCGAGGAAAGGCAGGAGGTCGAACAGGAAGCCTTGCGTTTCGTGCCCGAAGAATGGGGGATGCGGCGATCCGGCGAAAGCAGTGATTTCCTGTTCCTCAATCTCGGCCCCAATCATCCCAGCGTGCACGGCGTGTTCCGCATCGCCCTGCAGCTCGACGGCGAAGAGATCGTCGATGCCGTGCCGGATATCGGTTATCACCATCGCGCCGCGGAGAAGATGGGAGAACGCCAGTCCTGGCACACCTACATCCCTTACACCGACCGGGTGGACTATCTCGGCGGCTCGCTGAACAACCTCCCTTACGTGATGGCGCTGGAACAAATGGCCGGTATCGAGGTGCCGCCCAGGGCGCAAGTGATTCGGGTGATGATCTCGGAGTTCTACCGGATCAACAACCATCTGCTTTTCTACGGCACTTTTGCCCAGGACGTGGGACAGCTGTCGCCGGTGTTCTACATGTTCACCGATCGCGAAGAGGTGTTCGAGATCATCGAGGCGATTACGGGCGGGCGCATGCATTCCAGCTTCTTCCGCATCGGCGGCACGGCAATGGATCTGCCCGAAGGCTGGGATAAGAAGGTGCGGGAGTTCATCGACTATTTCCCGAAGCGGCTGGCCCATTACGACAAGATGGTGCTGGCGAACAGCATCCTCAAGTGGCGCACTCAAGGCATCGGGGTTTACAACACTAAGGAAGCGATCGACTGGGGCGCGACCGGGCCGGGGTTAAGGGCCACGGGCCTTGCATGGGACTATCGCAAGGCGCGTCCGTATTCCGGCTACGAGAATTTCGATTTCGAGGTTCCGTCGGGGAAAAACGGGGACTGCTACGACCGGTGCCTGGTGCGGGTCGAAGAGATGCGGCAGAGCCTCAGGATCATCGAGCAATGCCTGAACAACATGCCATCGGGACCCCACAAGGCGTTTCATCCGCTGACGACCCCTCCGCCCAAGGCGCGGACGATGCACGATATCGAGACCCTGATCCAGCACTTCCTGAACGTAAGCTGGGGGCCGGTGATACCGGCCGGGGAAGGCTCCGCCTGCGTGGAGGGCACCAAGGGGCTCTATCGCTATTACCTCATCAGCGACGGCAACACGATGTCGTACCGTACCCGCATCCGTACGTCGTCATTCCCGCATCTCCAGATGATTCCCCTGATGTGCCGGGGCCTCATGATCGCCGATCTCATCGCGATTTTGGGGAGCATCGATTTCGTGATGTCGGATGTGGATAGGTGAGGGGGGGAATATGACGTTTCTAAATGGCTTGTTTGCGGAGGTTGAGGATGTCGGTCTAGCCAGCGGGTTTGGGGTAGTGGCAGCTGGTGCTGCCGGTGATTTTGAAGCGGGGGGCCGCCCCGCACGCGGGTTACTTTCTTTTGCTTGCCCAAAAGAAAGTAACCAAAGAAAAAGGCACCCGAATGACACGCTTAGCCCTGTGCTTCTCGCCCTGAGCCGGCGGCGACCGAAGGGACTTCCTGTCCCTCGGTCGCCGCGCGCGATCCCTCGCGCGCCCTTT
>NZ_DASPLO010000077.1:0-2630 GCF_035627495.1 Methylocaldum sp. | reverse complement strand
GGATGCCTTGGCGATTACAGGCGATGAAGGACGTAGTAGCTTGCGATAAGCTGCGGGGAGCTAGCAAACAAGCTTTGATCCGCAGATTTCCGAATGGGGAAACCCGGCCTTTTAGGTCATTGCATACTGAATACATAGGTATGCAAAGCGAACGCGGCGAACTGAAACATCTAAGTAGCTGCAGGAAAAGAAATCAACCGAGATTCCCAAAGTAGTGGCGAGCGAAATGGGATGAGCCTGTACGTGATAGTCGGACTGATAGTGGAACAACCTGGAAATGTTGGCCATAGCGGGTGATAGCCCCGTACACGAAATCAGACCGGTGGTACTAAGCGTACGACAAGTAGGGCGGGACACGAGAAATCCTGTCTGAACATGGGGGGACCATCCTCCAAGGCTAAATACTCGTAATCGACCGATAGTGAACCAGTACCGTGAGGGAAAGGCGAAAAGAACCCCGGGAGGGGAGTGAAATAGATCCTGAAACCGTGTGCATACAAACAGTAGGAGCGGACTTGTTCCGTGACTGCGTACCTTTTGTATAATGGGTCAGCGACTTACATTCAGTGGCGAGGTTAACCAGATAGGGAAGCCGTAGAGAAATCGAGTCCGAACAGGGCGACAGTCGCTGGGTGTAGACCCGAAACCAAGTGATCTACCCATGGCCAGGTTGAAGGTGCGGTAACACGCACTGGAGGACCGAACCCACTAATGTTGAAAAATTAGGGGATGAGCTGTGGGTAGGGGTGAAAGGCTAAACAAACTTGGAAATAGCTGGTTCTCTCCGAAAACTATTTAGGTAGTGCCTCAAGTATCACCATCGGGGGTAGAGCACTGTTATGGCTAGGGGGTCATCGCGACTTACCAAACCATTGCAAACTCCGAATACCGATGAGTGCGAGCTTGGGAGACAGACGCCGGGTGCTAACGTCCGACGTCAAGAGGGAAACAACCCAGACCGCCAGCTAAGGTCCCAAAGATTGGCTAAGTGGAAAACGAAGTGGGAAGGCTAAAACAGTCAGGAGGTTGGCTTAGAAGCAGCCATCCTTTAAAGAAAGCGTAATAGCTCACTGATCGAGTCGTCCTGCGCGGAAGATGTAACGGGGCTAAGCCAGTTACCGAAGCTGCGGATTTGCACGCAAGTGCAAGTGGTAGGAGAGCGTTCTGTAAGCCTGTGAAGGTGTCTCGAGAGGGATGCTGGAGGTATCAGAAGTGCGAATGCTGACATGAGTAGCGTTAAAGCGGGTGAAAAGCCCGCTCGCCGTAAGCGCAAGGTTTTCTACGCAACGTTCATCGGCGTAGAGTGAGTCGGCCCCTAAGGCGAGGCAGAGATGCGTAGCTGATGGGAAACAGGTCAATATTCCTGTACCGATTGCAAGTGCGATGTGGGGACGGAGAAGGTTAGCTCAGCAGACTGTTGGATGTGTCTGTTCAAGCCCGTAGTCGTGCCTGGTAGGAAAATCCGCCGGGCTTAGATGAGAGGTGACAACGAGGAGGCTTGCCTCCGAAGTGAGTGATACCCTGCTTCCAGGAAAAGCCACTAAGCTTCAGCTTGCAACGACCGTACCGCAAACCGACACTGGTGCGCGAGATGAGTATTCTCAGGCGCTTGAGAGAACTCGGGAGAAGGAACTCGGCAAATTGACACCGTAACTTCGGAAGAAGGTGTGCCCTTAGTAGGTGAAGTCCCTCGCGGATGGAGCCCAATGGGGTTGCAAAAAATCGGTGGCTGCGACTGTTTAATAAAAACACAGCACTCTGCAAACACGAAAGTGGACGTATAGGGTGTGACGCCTGCCCGGTGCTGGAAGATTAAGTGATGGGGTGCAAGCTCTTGATCGAAGTCCCAGTAAACGGCGGCCGTAACTATAACGGTCCTAAGGTAGCGAAATTCCTTGTCGGGTAAGTTCCGACCTGCACGAATGGCGTAACGATGGCCACACTGTCTCCTCCCGAGACTCAGCGAAGTTGAAGTGTTTGTGATGATGCAATCTACCCGCGGCTAGACGGAAAGACCCCATGAACCTTTACTGTAGCTTTGCATTGGACTTTGAACCAATCTGTGTAGGATAGGTGGGAGGCTTTGAAGTGGTGACGCCAGTTGCCATGGAGCCATCCTTGAAATACCACCCTGGTTTGTTTGAGGTTCTAACCTTGGCCCGTTATCCGGGTTGGGGACAGTGCATGGTAGGCAGTTTGACTGGGGCGGTCTCCTCCCAAAGTGTAACGGAGGAGTTCGAAGGTACGCTAGGTACGGTCGGACATCGTGCTAATAGTGCAATGGCATAAGCGTGCTTAACTGCGAGACCGACAAGTCGAGCAGGTACGAAAGTAGGACATAGTGATCCGGTGGTTCTGTATGGAAGGGCCATCGCTCAACGGATAAAAGGTACTCTGGGGATAACAGGCTGATTCCTCCCAAGAGTTCATATCGACGGGGGAGTTTGGCACCTCGATGTCGGCTCATCACATCCTGGGGCTGTAGCCGGTCCCAAGGGTATGGCTGTTCGCCATTTAAAGTGGTACGCGAGCTGGGTTTAGAACGTCGTGAGACAGTTCGGTCCCTATCTGCCGTGGGCGTTGGAGATTTGAGGGAAGTTGCTCCTAGTACGAGAGGACCGGAGTGAACG
>NZ_DASPLO010000076.1:0-68030 GCF_035627495.1 Methylocaldum sp. | reverse complement strand
TGACGCGCGAAGTCGCTGCCTGGGAAACCCGCCGGAATACCGTCCGCGCCAAAATCGATTGGCGTTTCACCACCGACAATGCGCGCATAAAGCTCAAGCATCTTTACCCTTCAATTCAACCTTGATGAAGCACTAGGGAATTTTGACCATCGGTCGTGTGTTGTCAGTAGATTGGCAATTCTTAAGCGGAATAATCAGGATCAGCTGTTGGTCATCTGATCTCGCACAAAATCGCGGATCGCTTCCCGAGTTTCGGCTGGAATTCGCCTGGAAGCCGCTTTCTTCTTGAGTCCCGCAAGAATCCGTTTATATCGGGCCGAACCGTTCTCTTCGGCCGCAACGATGTTTTCCAGCGTTGCTAAAGCGCTCATGCGCACGTCCTCGTTTTCATCCTCCACGGCAATGAGCAGAGCCGTAAGTGTTTTTTCCGTGGGGCGCTCGAATGCGTCGAGGCTTTGCGCCGCCGCGCTTCGCACTTCCGGATCGATATCGGTGACTAAGGCGTTGACCAGGAGTATTTCCGCTTCTGCCGTGGGATAAGCGGACAATTGCTCTGCGCCGTCAATTCGTTGCCGGGGGTCGATACTGCGAAGCCATTCGCTCGCCAGCGCCACCTGCTCGTTATCTATTCGCTTATCTTCTTCGATTTGTTCCGGCGTAAGAACTAGCGGGTTGCCGGCTCGTTCCGCCAGAGCGGACAAGTCCACTGGGGGCGGAGAGGAGTTGACAGACTTCTCTGCAGGTTTGTCCACTGCGGACAAGCGGGCTTTTTCATCGTGAAGAAACTTGCTCAGCAGGACTGCGGCGGTCATGAACGTTAGCAGCAGCAGGAATTTTGAAAGCGATTTTTTTTCGTTGAAAAAGCTCTTCGAGAACATCATGGCAGCTTCGGTCAGACGAGGGCCGGAATAGTGGCTGTGTGGCTCATCTGTTTTTGAGGATCCTTCGGCTTTATTTTTAAGTGTTGCCGAAAGGGAAAGGGCGCTTTGGGCGCCCTTTCCGCAATTAAATCAACCTCGGATCGAAAAACATCAATCGTCGTCAGCAATTACCCCGTTCGCGGCACCAGGGGCCGGAGGATTGGGACAAGTCGGCTGTTGGGTGTCATTTGCCGTGCCGGTATTCGCGCCACCGCTCTCTATGTGCAATTCGTCTCCGATTCCCCCGAGACTGGAGTGAAAACCGGCTGGAACGTGATCCAAACCAAGCGCTGTGCGGATTTTCCAAGCCACTGCATGATCCGTACAGGAGGTGTCGCCGGATACGCCGATAGCACCTACTTTCACACCGCCGGCATTATAAAGTGCCAAGCCGCCGCCAAATACGTTTACCCCGCCGATGCGCTTGTTCTTAAGCGGATCGGAGTTTTTGCCCCAGGTGTTAGGGCTGCCGTTATATGCGGTGCCGGCGTCGATCGGATTGCTGTGTTGCAGACCGTACAAGCTGCCGTCCGGCTGGGTCAGACCGTACAGATTGGCTGTCGAAATGGCAAAGCCGTTCAGGCTGAAGGCATTGGCGGTGCTGGCCTTTTGGGCGGAAATAACGCGGCTGCCCAGCCAGCTATCGTTACCAATATTAGGCCCGGAATTAGTGTCTCTGGCCGTGTTGACCACGTGGCAGACTTTGCCGGTTTCATCCACTACGGTGACCCACATGGGTAGGTTGAATCCACCCGAGCTATTTGCATCGACGACTGCATTTGCCGCGTTTTCTAAATCGTTCCGCGATATATCGTTGCACGCGGCAAATGCCGCTCCGCTTCCCAAAGCCAGCGTGGCGCTCGCCAGGATTGCTTTTGTTAGAAGGCGATTGATTTTGGACATGGCTTTAACCTTTTTCATTATTAATCAGTTTTAGTGAATGCAAACGTGTCAGTTGACGGGATCCACTGAAGTCGCGATCTCTCACCATCTAGAGCACAAAGCAGGCCATGTTTGTTGCTCTAGATTTAGAAAAGGTGCTAACGCTCTTCCTTGAAGGAATATGTTGTATTGGATCTAGAGCGTTAAAACAAGCAGCGCAGATGTAAACTGTGATGCTGGTCTGCGATTGTAAAAAAAAGTGACGTTTTCTGTTATTGATAAGCGGGAATGAGCGTTTAATCCGGACGGATCTAGATCCGTTCTCTCATCTCATTCATGTTTTTACATATTTATCATCAGCTTAATCTGTCAAATTTTCTTTACAAAACGTGAGCCGAACCGGTCAACGCCAAAACACCCCTTCCGGTAACTTTTCGGATTTTCCGGTCAATCGTCCTTCGCCCGATTGATGTAGCAGGCCATAAATCTCGGCGGCGGCTTTTTTCTCGGCTTCCCCCCAGCTTTTGATTCTTCCGTCGCAGTAATGCTGTCGCAGAGCGTTCTGCACCCGTTCGTCGGTTTCCTGCGTCAGCGGGACGACCTTGCGCCAAACGGCATCGGACTCGCAGATCGATTTTTTAGCTGTGTCCGCGGCCTTCATAAATCCGGTAAGTGTGTCCTCATGAGTCTTGGCCCAGCTTTCCCGAAAAACATAACCGAGACTCGGCACGTCGACCTCTATGCCCAAGCCCTGAAGTATGCCGCGTCCGTCTAGAAGGCGGCGGTAACCCTGCGCTTCCAGCTTGGCGGCGAAATTCCAGTAATTCAGGACGGCATCCAGCTTGCCTTGCTGCAACTGTTGATTGAGCAGCGGCGGCGCGCCGAAAACTTTATCGGTCGACTGGTTAAGGTCCAAGTCATATGCTTTTTGAGCCAGAGCGCGGAGCAGCAGCCAGTTTTTGTCCAATCCGCCCCCGGCTATGCCCAACCGCTTTCCTTTTAGGTCGGCGATCCCCCGGATGGGAGAGCCGGCCGGTACGATCAGCGCTCCATGGCTCGTAGAGTAGGGCAGGAAAGTGATATCCGTGCCTTGCCCGCGCTGATTGGCCACCCAGATCCAATCGGACACGATCAGATCGACGCTTCCCCCTTGTAGGGCGATTTTTCCCGCTTCGGCGCTGGCGAGAGAAGTGGTCTCTATGGTGAGAGCCTGCGCTTTATCGAGTCCCTCCTCTTGAACAACGGCAAGTTCCCAGTTGAGCGTGCCGAAGGCCAGAACGCCGACCTTGATTTTTCGATCGACGGTTTCGGCCCATACGTGACCGGCAGTGATCAGGGTGAGGAAAATCGAGAGGATGATTCGGTTGTGCATAATGATTTAATTCGTTGCTAAAGAGATGCCTGTAACGATCCGTAATATTCCAAGCCCGGTAACTTCAGGGCGGAGCGGTAACACGTCATCGCCCGGGCGCCTCGCTTAGAATGTTTGCCAATTTGGGGCCGTTAACCCCGGTACAGTATTCGCGTTCGACCGTGGCGCGACCGGCTTGTCCCAGGCGGATGCGCAGTTCGGGGGTATGCAACAGTTCCAGTAAGGCGGTTTTCCATTCCGATTCGGTCGAGGCGAGAAAGCCGTTGACGCCGTGCTTGACGATCCTGAGATTGGCTCCGACCGGCGAGGCGACCACAGGTTTGTAGCAGCCCATGTACTGGATGAGCTTATAACCACACTTTCCCTTTTCCCAAGGGGTATCGGACAGAGGCATGATGCCGACGTCGAAACTCCGGATGTCGTCCACTTCGGTTTGCTCCGACCAGTCGCAATATTCGATATTGAAATCGGTGGATTGTGAATGCGAGGTTCCGGCCCCGACCACTTTCACGCGCACGGGGAAATCTCTCGCTATTGCCGAAAATACCTCGTTCAAACTTCGTACATACTGCGCCGTAGTAGGCGAACCGATCCAGCCGATGGTGAAGACGGCGTCAGGTTTGGTCGGATTCTGCGGATATCGGTTCAAGTCGATCGACGTGGGAATGAGTTCCACGCGTGCGGCACCGCCTTTTGTTGCCCGCTCGGCCAAGTATTCGCTTCCCGCGATAACCGCTTTGGAATGGCGCATGACGCGGTCGATCTTGTCGCCCAAAATTTTGCGGATGCCCGGATTGGCATGCTGATCGTAGCGATGGAAGATGGCGTCGTCGTAGTCGACGACATAGGGGATTCCCGCCCGCCCCATCGCGGTCTCGACCCAGGCCGGAAGCCAGGGGAATGCCTCCGCCTCTATCCAAACCAGATCATATGCACGTAATTCCAACAGTGATGCGATTCGCCTGCCGTAGCCATCGAGCGCGTGGCGTAGGGGCTTTCCCCGTCCGGCATAGAACTGTTCGAGATAAGCATCCTTGAAAAAAGGAGCCACCCTAATCCGAAACCCGTGGCTTTCGAGATAGGGTAGATATTGATACGAGCGAAGCCGGCTGCTGGCCCCGAGTTGGCCATATCGGCTAAGAAGCAAGACCTTCATTTATTTATTGATACGTCTGGCCCAAACCGTCATCCGCGCGGTTTGGCCGAACCAACTCAGGAGTAGGGCCAGCGGATAAAGAGGTAGGTTGAAAATCCCCGGATACCGCTTGAGGAAACGGGAAATGGAAGAGTTCGGCCATCTATCTTCGATGAGATAAGCCGCACTCGCCACCAAATCGGTCATCACCCGCTGATAATGGATCTTCTCGATGCGCCAACCCGTTGCATTCAGCAGGGCTTCTAAAGTCTCCGGGGTAAAGTGGTACAAATGGGCGGGCAAATGCAGGGGGAACCATCGCTGTCTGAACCAGTCGAGTTGAAAGCACGCCGCATTGGGAACCGAGATGGCGAGCCAGCCGTCTTTCCGGGTCCAGCGATGCAGCTTGTCGAGCGCGAGTACGGGGTCGTGCAGGTGTTCGAGCACCATCCAGCCCACCACAAGGTCGAATTGCCTGATGGGTTCGGGCGCCGATTCCAGGCTTCCGCAATGAACGGAGAACCCCGCCTCCTGCGCGTTTTTTGCCGCCGTGGGCGAAAACTCGATGCCTTCCACTTGCCAACCTTTACCGGCCATTCGGGCCAGAAAAGCGCCCGAGGCGCAACCGATTTCCAGCATTCGTCCCGATTCGAGCGGAGGCAAGGACAGGCTGTGTATCCTCAAGGCGTTTCTGACGAATTCCTTGACGGCACTGATTCCCGTTCTGAAACCCGAATCGGTGATGCGGGTTCCGGCGTAAGGTCCATAGTCCTCGGGATAGTAGTAGCCAATGGTGTCCGCCGTCGGTCTCGGATTGGTTCGCAATAGCCCGCACTCGGAACACCGAACTACGGAATACGTGCCGGCTAGGTCATGCAGGCGGTCCCTCCCTTGCAACACCAACTCATCGCGGCTGGCGCAGCCCATGGGGCAGGGCTTGCTTTCGAGAACAACGGAATCTGGTGTGTCAAATGCCATGGCTTATGGTCTTATTTGTTGAAACCGTATTAGTGATTAGCGACGCCGGCTAGGCGGGCTTTGTCGATCCATGCCAAGCCCAGACCGATCGGAAGGCTGATCCCGAACAGCAGCGGAGAACCGACTTCCATCAGACTGGCGCTTAGCGATTCCCCAGAGTGGATCGAGTATCGGATAAAGTTCGCCATGTTTTTGAGCTTGGGCTTGATTCCGGTTGGCAAGCGTACCGCTTCGCTGTAATAAAGCCGTGCGCCTCTCGGGCTTCGATAGCGTATCGCCCTCGCTTTGGCGGTCAGTCCGTCGGGCAGGTACTGAATGATCCGCATCACCTCGTTGACGCACCGGAATCTCGGGTTGAGCCGGTTGAAAACGACGCCTTCCGCCAGGAATTTTTCGCCGGAGATTTCCGGGAATGGATACCGGCGCAACAAGTCAGTAAGGACGAAATAACACTTGTCGCCTTTCATGTTCATTTCGAACCAGTATTCCCGGTGGCTTATATCCATGGAGTCCTGGGGAAACAGCTTCGGGACAATGCTCCCGTCGCGATAAGCACACAATCCCATTACGCCAGCCAAGGATTTTTTTTCCTCGGGAGGAATGGCATTCCAGATTTCATGGAATCGTTTCAGAGTGTGGGGCAAAAGAAGATCGTCGGAGTCGTGGATCAGAAAGAACTCGCCGGATGCCAAATCAAGCCCGCGGTTGATCGCCACATGCTTGCCCCGATTCTCCTGATGTACGTAGACGATAGGAAAACAGGCGCTCGCTTGCCATTCCATGATTCGTGCACGGGTGTCGTCGGTGGAGCCGTCGTCCACGATGATCCACTCGAAGTCGGTAAACGTTTGCGCCTTGAGGCTTTCGAAAACTTCGCCCAGCAGGTGAGCCCGGTTGTAGGTCGGGGTGAAGACTGTGAATACGTATGAAGGCATCGTCGAACCGATCAGACAGCCAGCTCGAACAGAGTGTTTTCCCGCTCCCGGAGAATACGGTATCCGCTATCCGAAATGAGGGATCGCAATTGTTGCTTCCGCTCGGCCGTTTGTGGGCCGCCGTCGATCTCGACCAGGATGTATGCCGGTTTAAGCTGCGGAGCTCCGTCGATGTCGTCGAAAAACCGTTTCAGGACCGGATATTCGAATCCTTCGATATCCAGCTTCAATACATCGATCTTTTTCACGTCGGCCATCTGTAAAGCTTCATGCAGGGAATAACACTGTACCTCTTCCGTCTCTCCCTCGGGCTTGAGGAAGCTGTTGGCGCCGCGGTTGCCTTGCCGATTGAGTCCCAGCCGCAATGTTTCCTTCTTGTCCGAAATACCGATTTGATAGGCGGCGATCACACTGTTCTTGCCGTTGATTTCGATGTTCTTCCGCAGGAGTTGAAAATTCTCCGTCGCCGCTTCGAAAGCGATCACTTTGCCGGATTCGCCGACGATCTCCGCGGCAAAAAGCGCGTAGGCGCCGATGTTGCTGCCCACGTCCACGAATACGCCGGCTTTCGGCAGACGGTTCGTCAGGAATTTTCGCTCCCACCGGTCGTACATCTGCGGAATGAAGAACAGATTGCCGCCCACGCAATCGGAAGGATCGAGGATCATCTCGATGTCGCGTCCCCGGTAGTTCCAGATGGTGGAGCGAAACAAAGCCCCGGGGATGAACGAGCAGACCAATGGTTTAATGATGCGGTTGCTGATTCCGCTAAGCCGCCAAACGGGAGGGATAAGCCGCGTCATCGCTTTGGCGGCTTTGACGAACGGCGGTATCGAGCTGATCGTTAGATCCATGTTCACCATTTATTTCTGTTGTCGGGTGTTTAGCCGATAAGGCTCAATTTTAACCTGATTTTGACGATTACCAGCGCTGACACGTTTACGCAGGCGATCGCAAGCGCGCTGGCAACGGCCGCACCCATGGCGCCGTGCTCGCCGATGAGATACAGCTCCAAAGGCAATTGCATGGCCAAGCCGCTACCCATGAGCCAGGTGGCTTCCTTCTGATGTCCGGTCATCGTCAGCAGGATCGTCCCGAGACCGGTCAGAGCGTGCAGCGATCTTCCGGCCAGGAGCATGAGCAGGAGAGGGTAAGCATCCACGAACGATGCCCCGAAAATACCAAGTATGTATTTCCCTATTCCTGCGATGAGCGAGGCGGCAGTCAGAACGAACAAGGCGTTGCATATCGTGGTGATTTTCAGTAGTCGCCGGAGGTCCTGGATCAAGCGATTGTTCCAATGTGCGGCGATTAAGGGCGCGGTTACGCTGCTGGCCACTACCAAGCCGAAGGCCGCGAAATCTGCGACTCTAGCCGCTACTGCATAAGAACCGGCTTCCCGCGTGCCTATCATCGATCCGATCAGGAGAATATCCAATTGGCTGATGAGCAGTTGGATGCCGACGACGATGAACATGGGGACAGCCATGTTCAGCCATTCTTGCTTCCGATACGACGGCAAGCAGCCGAAAACCCCCTCCGGCAGTGATTGCCGAAGCCATGCGCTACCCAGCAGGAAATTGGTCATGGCTACGGATAGGCTGATCAGCATCGCCGTCACGGGATCAACGAAGTCCTGAAATCCGAAATAAGCCGCTGACAGCAGAATGACCAGGAGTAGCGGTCGGATAAGGTTTTCCGGCAGTTCGGCAAAACTGATTTTGAGCAGGCCGCGGAGAACGCCCACTCGCAATTCCGACAACGACATGAAGGGCACATGGAGGAAAGCCAGGATGAAAACATAACGATGCAGGTCGTCCAGGGTGTCTTTCAGTAGCCAGCCGATCAGCGCTACCGTTAGCCCGATAGCCAGGCTAGCTCCAAGTGTGCAGCGGCTTGCGAAGGCCATGAAGCCTTTAATGGCGGCCCAGTCTTTCTGCGAGTTGTAAATCGAAATGTACCGGATCGAGGTCTGCACCATGCCCAATTGGGTTAGCCAAGCTAAGATCGGAGTGAAGGCAAGGGCATACACGAATAGCCCGTAGTTATCGGAACCCATGAATCGCGCCGTGATTGCTTGGGCGGCGAATGATAGGCTGATACCCGCCAGTCGGATGCTGAAGGTGCCTATCGTGTTACGGACGAGATAAAAAAAGGTCCGGTTTCCCGTGAACCTCAGCTTAGCGATCATTAACTCCGACGGGGTCCGAATGAGGTTTGAGCGAGCGGGCAACCGGTCATTTTTCCGGTCGCGGCATGAGGGCGGCGGATGTTGTTCCTGAAACGATCAACTTTGGCGTCATTAGTTATTATATCGCCTATTTTCTTGAGTCTTTGTTCGCAAGGTTTTAGCTCGAAGCAGGGTGGCCAAAGCCGGCAAGCGCCGGACGATGCGAAAAGACGACATTCGAACAATTTTTCCAGATCATTGGATCAAACGGTTTTGAGCAAAAAGCTTCTATTTTTCGTTACCGAAGACTGGTTCGTTTGCTCCCATTGGCTGCCCCACGTGACTGCCGCCCGCGATGCAGGCTACGACGTCTACGTGGTGACCCGAGTACGGCAGCATCGGCCTGTCATCGAGGCGCGGGGAGTCCATGTCATTCCGCTCGAATTGTCGCGGCGCGGGCGCAATCCGATTGCGGAATTCAAACTGATTGCCGATCTGGTCAGGATTTACCGGGAGATTCGGCCAGATCTGGTTAAGCACGTGGCCATGAAGCCGGTAGTGTACGGCACCATCGCCGCCTGGTTCAGCCGGCCGTGCGCCATCGTGAATTACATGGCCGGCCTCGGCTGGCTGTTCACTTCGGCCAGCGTCAAAGCGCGGTTGCTTCGTCCGGTGGTGCGCGCTGTGTTGGGACGGCTTCTTGCACGGGGGCATGTTATCGTGGAAAACCCGGACGATTACGCGCAGATGATGAGTCTGGGATTGCCAGCCTCCCGCCTAAGCACGATCCGGGGCGCCGGCGTGGATCTCCAGGCATTCAGCCCGGCGGTAGAGGGCGATGGGATGCCTTTGATCGTCCTGCCGGCGCGCATGCTCTGGACTAAGGGGGTGGGGGAGTTCGTGACCGCTGCCAAACGGCTCCGGGCCGAGGGCGTCGCTGCGCGATTCGTCCTGGTAGGCGATCCCGACCCGGACAATCCGGCGTCGGTTTCGATCGACCAGCTGGAAAGCTGGAGGCGGGAAGGACCGGTCGAATGGTGGGGCCGGCGGGACGATATTCCCCAAGTGCTTGCTGGGTCCCATATCGTTTGTCTGCCTTCCTATCGGGAAGGTCTGCCCAAGGCGCTGCTCGAAGCGGCTGCCGCCGGGAAACCCATCGTCACCACCGATACCCCCGGCTGCCGGGAAGTGGTCCGCCACGGCGACAACGGTTTGCTGGTGCCGGCACAGGATGCGTTCGCCTTGGCCGAAGCGCTTAAAACACTGATTAAGGATCGATCGCGGCGGGAGCTTATGGGGCGTCGCGGACGGGAAATTGCGGAGACCGAATTCTCCGCGGAAAAAATAACTTCCGAAACCTTGAATGTGTACGACGCAGTCCTTTCGGGAGCATTTTGTGGTGGAGGATAACGACCCCCACCATCCCGGCTTGCGTTCAGTAGTTCAATTCCCCGCCACCGTCATCTTCTCGATCAGAATCGACCCGGTTCGGGTATTGCCCCGCAGGTCGACGTCGCTTCCGACGGCCTGTATGTTCATGAACATATCGCGCAGGTTGCCCGCGATGGTGATTTCCTCTACGGGGAAACGGACCTCGCCGTTCTCCACCCAAAATCCGGACGCGCCGCGGGAATAGTCGCCGGTTACCGGATTGACGCCCTGGCCCATCAGTTCGGTGACGAGAAGCCCAGTGTTCATCCGTTTCAGCAATCCCTGCAAATCAAGTTCGCCGGGCTCGATGATGAGATTGTGCACGCCGCCGGCATTGCCGGTGGTTTTCATGCCAAGCTTCCGTGCCGAGTAAGTGCTCAATACATAGGATTCGAGCATGCCGTCCTTGACGATGTGGTGGGGCCGGGTTCGAACGCCCTCGGCGTCATAGGGCGCGCTGCCCAAGGCTTTCTTGAGGTGCGGCTCCTCGCGGATCTGCACGAAGGCCGGGAAGACCGGCTTCCTCAGGTGGTCGAGCAGGAAGGACGATTTCCGATAGAGATTGCCGCCGCGGATGGCGCCGATGAAGTGGCCGAGCAGGCTCGATGCGATATCCGCCGCGAAAATCACCGGACACTGCCGGGTGCTCAGTGAATGGGCGCCGAGCCGCCGTACCGTGCGTTCGGCGGCTTTTTGGCCCACCAGCTCGGCGGGCTCCATATCTCCGGCAGCTCGGGCCACCGTCCACCAGTCGTCTCGCTGCATGCTGTCGCCCCGTTGGCCGATGACCGAACAGCTCAGGCTGTGGCGGCTGGACGCATAACCGTGGAGGAATCCCAGCGAGTTGCCCATCACCCGCAAGCCCTGGAAGGTATTGAGGCTCGCGCCTTCGGAATTGACGATCTCGGGATGAAAATGCCGTGCGGCGTTTTCGCAGCCTATGGTCAAGTTTATCGCGGTCTCCGCGTCGAGGTCCCAGGGATGATAAACGTCGAGATCGGGAAACTCGGTGGCTAACATGTCCCGGTCGGGTAGTCCGGCATATTCGTCTTCCGCCGCATACTGGGCGATCCGGCAAGCAGCCTCTACTGTTTCCCGCATTGCTTCCGCGCTGAGATCGGTGGTACTGGCCGAACCTTTGCGCTGGCCTACGTAAACCGTGACGCCGAGCCCTCGGCTGCGATGGTGCTCGATGGTTTCCACTTCGCCCAGCCGGGCGGTGACGGAAAGGCCGTGTTCCAGGCTGACGCCGGCTTCGGCTGCGGTGGCGCCTTGTCGCTGGGCTTCCACCAGGCAATCGGCCACCAGGGATTTCAGTTGTTCGAGTCGTTCTTGTTCACGTGCGAAAGCGATCGGTTCCTGCACGGATGGCTCCTTACTGTTCGTTAAATCGTTCGGATATATGGAACGGGTGTGGCGCGGTCGACGTCCTCAAAGCATCTTTCGAAACTGATCCACTGTGAGACCGGCATCTTTGACGATTCCACCCATAGTCAAGGCCTTGATCGGATTGTGGCGCGGTAGGGTGAGGATGCGTTCTCCGTCACTCATGACGATGTGCTTGCTCTGCCGAATGACCCGAAACCCTGCTTTTTCGAAGACCCGTACCGCTTCCAGGTGATTTATACCCGGAATTTTCGGCATGCTTAAACCGCGATTTCGATTTCATGGGTTTCCTGGTCGCGGTTCATGTCAGCCACCGCAGCTAGGTACTCACGAATGGCGTCTCGAATATTTATCAGCGCCTCCTCCTCGGTCTCGCCCTCGGACCAGCATCCTGGAAGTCCGGGTACCGAAACGCTGATACCTTCTTCAGTGCGATGAAAAACGACAGTGTATTTCATTCTTCGTGACCTGTTGTTCAAACCGTTCTAGACCCGAGTCCCACCCACGGTCAGCCCATCCACCCGCAAGGTTGGTTGGCCGACGCCCACCGGTACGCTCTGGCCGTCTTTCCCGCAGGTGCCGACGCCGGTGTCGAGCTGCAAATCGTTGCCGACCATGCTGACGCGGGTCAGCACGTCCGGACCGTTGCCGATCAGGGTCGCGCCTTTGACCGGCCGGGTGATTTTCCCGTCTTCGATCAGATAGGCTTCGCTGGCGGAGAACACGAACTTGCCCGAGGTGATGTCCACCTGGCCGCCGCCGAAATTCTTGGCAAAAAGCCCCTTTTTCACCGAGCCGATGATTTCCTGCGGATTGTGAGATCCCGCCAGCATGTAGGTGTTGGTCATGCGGGGCATGGGCAGATGCGCATAGGATTCGCGGCGACCGTTCCCGGTGGGTGATACGCCCATGAGCCTAGCGTTGAGCTTGTCCTGCATATAGCCTTTCAGGATGCCGTTTTCGATCAATACCGTACACTCCGTCGGTACGCCTTCGTCGTCGATATTGAGCGAGCCGCGGCGGCCGGGCAGGGTGCCGTCATCCACCACCGTGCAGAGCGGCGAGGCCACTCGCTCGCCGATCCGCCCGGCAAAGGCCGAGGTGCCTTTGCGGTTGAAGTCGCCTTCCAGGCCATGCCCTATTGCTTCGTGCAGCAGGACGCCGGGCCAGCCGGGTCCGAGGACCACGGTCATGGTTCCCGCCGGGGCGTCGACCGCGTCTAAATTCACCAAGGCTTGGCGCACGGCTTCCCGTGCGTATTCGATGGCCCGATCTTCTTCCAAGAAAAAGCGGTAATCGGTGCGGCCGCCACCGCCGCAGCTGCCTTGCTCGCGCCGCCCGTTTTCCTCGACGATCACGCTGACGTTGAGCCGCACGAGGGGACGCACGTCGCCGTGGGGAATTCCGTCCTGGCCGATGACCAGAACGACCTCATGGCTGCCGGCAAGGCTCACGATAACCTGCTCGACGCGCGGATCGAGTTTCCGGCATTCCTCGTCCAGGCGTTTGAGAAGGGCAATCTTCTCCTCTTCGGGCAGCGATTGCAGAGGGTCGATCGGCAGATAAAGCTGCGGCGGGCGATGTATTCCGGAAATTTCCTGCTTGCCCCGGCCGCCTTCTCTGGCAATGGCCCGCGCGTTCTTGGCGGCTTCGAGCAGGGTCGGCAGAGTAATTTCGTCGCTGTAGGCGAATCCGGTTTTCTCGCCGGAAACGGCACGCACACCGGCACCTTGTTCGATGCTGTGACTACCTTCCTTGACGATACCGTCCTCCAGCATCCAGGACTCGAACCGGGTGGATTGAAGATAAACGTCGGCGGCATCCACCGACGCGCCCAAAAGCTGTCCCATGACGCGATCGATGTCGCCGCCTATGAGGCCCGCCGGCTCCAGCAGGGTTTGCCGGGCTATCACAAGAGGATCATGATTCATACGTAAGGTGTACTGAATAAAAAGACGATGGAAGCTAGGCTACACGTCGTGACGGTTAACGGCAACGAAGTTTCCGATGTGTCAGGGCCGGGAAAGTGGCTCGCACTTTTTGCAGGCGGTCCCGGTCGAATTCCGCGGCAACCACCCCGGCGCCCTGAGAAAGGCTGCCGAGCACCTGACCCCAAGGGTCCACGATCATGCTATGGCCGAAGGTTTCCCGGCCGTTGATATGGAACCCGCCCTGATTGGCGGCGACGGTATAGCACAGGTTTTCGACCGATCGCGCGCGCACCAGGAGTTCCCAGTGGGCGGCGCCGGTTCGCGCGGTAAAAGCCGAGGGAACCGCGAGGATGTCCATGCCGCTGTCCGCCATCTGCCGGAAGAGTTCGGGAAACCGAAGATCGTAGCAGATCGACAGGCCGAGTCGACCGAATGGCGTGTCCAATACTAAGGCCTCGTCACCCGCGTCGATGGTCCTGGATTCCTGATACTGTTCGTCGGTGCCAGGCACGTTGACGTCGAACAGATGGATCTTGTCATAGCGTCCTGCCCGCTCGCCCTTGTCGTTATAGACAAGACAGGTGGCGCGGACTTTGTCGCCGTTGGCGCGGATCGGCATGGTGCCGCCCACCAGCCAGACCTTCAGCTTCTCTGCCGTTCTGGCGAGAAAGTCCTGGATCGGCCCCGAACCGTCCGTTTCGGCAACGGCCAGTTTGTCGGTTTCGGATTTACCCATGATGGCGAAATTTTCCGGAAGCACGATCAGGCCGGCACCCTGGGACGCGGCTTTTTCGATCAGCCGCCCCGCCTCGATGAGGTTGGCGCTGACATTGGGGCTGGAAGCCATCTGGATAGCGGCGAGAACCGTTTTAGTCATTCGTTTTTTTCTCCGTTTCGGTGCCAAAACCCGATAAATCTTTCATGCCGCTCCAGGCCCGATCAAGGATGTCGAGCGGCAGGTTGCGGCTAATCTTGGTGATTTGCGGTTCGTCCCAACTACCCTTAACGGCATAGTGGGTCGCGGTGATGCTGTCCACTTTCTCGCCGACCAGTTGCTGGGCCAGAAGCACGGCGGCACCGACTGCGGGCCCGCCGGCCAAGGCGCCCGCAATGGGCAGGGCGACGCTGGTGTGGGGTATGACGGTGACGATTTGATCCAAATCCCGCGCCACCAATCCGGCACGGCCGTTGATGACGATCTTGGCGGGAACCGCATCGATTAGAAAACCCTTTGTTATCGCTTGACCCTTGCCGAGTTGAAAGGTTCCCCGGACGCCGTCGTAGGCCAAGCCCTTGCCGAACAGGTCGCTGAAATCGAAGGACAGCCTGCGCCACAGCGTGTCTAAGTTTAACATACCGAGCACTCGGCCCAGACCGGGTTCGACCTTGAGCAGCGCGCCTTTGCTCAGCTTCATCTTGATGTCCCCAGCAATCTCGCTTCGGGAGAATCGCTGCGGCGCACCGGGCCAGGACAGGGCGAAATCGATGTCCGAAGGCGTGTCTCTTACCTCGCCGGCATAGTCGAAGGCGGTCAAGAAGTCTCCCATATCCTCGATACGGATTTTGCCTTCGATGCGGGTGGACACCGTTCGGTCCGCCGACCGTGTCCAGCCGCCGTGGATGTCGAAGCGATGGTTTTTGGTCTCTACCTGGAGTGCTTTGACGATCATGCCGTGAGCATGGCGTTCGGTTTCGAGTACGAAGGGTCCGAGATCGGCCCCTTGCCAGAGCAGCCGTTTGGCTTTGAGCGCCAGATTCGGCACGGCGGCCGGATCGAGCGGCACGGCGTTGGCCGGTTCGGTTTCATGAGAGTTCAATTTCGGCAATTTAAGATGTTCGAGATCGAGAGTCACCGAATCTGCCGAGGCTTCAAAGGTCCCTTTTCCGTAGCCGCTGTCGAGACGGCCTTGCCAGCGTTGACCTTCCCGCTGCACGTCCAGGGTCAAGGGACCCAACACTTCACCGTTCCAGTACATTGTCCGGACGTTCAGATCCAGCTTTCGCAAGAGGTTGGGATTGCTCGGATCGTCCGGCGAATCGGGCAGCAATCGGCGCCATTCGGCGGCCTCCAATGAATCCACCCGGGCGAAAACCGCCACCCCCGGTTCCGGGCCGGTCGACGCAAGCGGTGCTCCAACGGCCACATCGCCGCCTTGAAGCTTAAGGCCGGCAGCCGATTGGGAGAGCCTGAGCTGCGCCGCGATGTCCTGCCCATAGGTCAGTCGCAGCGGAATCTTGCTGCCCGTGCGAATCACCATTTCAATGAATAAGTCTTTTCTGGTTTTTTCGCTTTTTCCGAAAGGAGCGGGCAGATTCAATTCCATGCCGGTCAATCCGGACGACAAGGCCAAAACCAGCGGGTCGCTTTCGGCGCCGAGTGACTCCGGAATGCGGAGACCGAGCCGGTAATCCGTGGTGCCGCGCGCCAAACGCCAGAAGCTGCCGGGGAATTGTCTTTGCAGGTCCGAAACGCCGGCTCGTCCTTTGAGCTCGACTACGATATCGTCGTTTTCCGGTGCGACGCCGATAACGGCCGGATGGTCCAATACAGAGGCTCGAATGCCATTGGCGCTCAATCCGGTTCGCGTAAAGTGTAGGGGACCGTTGATGTGACGCAGCTCCAGGCCGGTATCCTCGATGCGAAGCGTCGCGTCTTTGAATTCGGCTTTGCCTTCGACGGCAGTGTCGCCCAGTTTCTTATCCAGCGGAATGGTCAAGTTTAGGGAAATGTCCGTCTCGCCTGCTGTAGTCACGAATTTGGCGAGCTTTTCAGGGATGTCTCGAATAGGGGAGTGGGCGAGGAAATCCAGACTATCCGGGACCGTCGTCCGGGCGGTCCCGGATAGCGTGAGCCAAGGTGAGCGATCCAAGTCCTCGGCCACGGCATGCGCTTCCAAAATCCGGCCTTGGCCGATCTGACCTTTGGTAGATCCGATTTCCATGCCGGGCCCGTAGAACAGCAAGCGGGCGTCGGTTTGCGTCAGCGGCGGCCAGTCCGGGTGAAAGCGAAGCTCGACATTTTGCGCTTCGATCGAGGACTCGAATACGCCTTCGTTTCGATAGAACGGGAAATCGGCGACGGGGCCGTGAAACAGGAGTTGCATATTCCGGACCCATCCGCTGATCAGCGCCTGTTCCACCCATGTCGAAGTTTGAGGAATTACGGCGAAAGGCAGGTAATTCTTGAGGGCGACCATGTTCATCTCGCCAAACTGCATTCGTAGATCGAGGAAGGCGGAGGCCTCTTTATTTTTTGGCAACACGGCTCTGAACCGGCCGCGTGCGGCTAGATCGTCGTTCTCGACTGAAAGCGAGCGGGAGGAAAACGACCAATCGATATCGGTCTGCCGCCAGAACAGATCGGCCCTGGCTTTATTCAAGCGAACCGGGGTCTTAAGTCCCAGCGTGGCCGGTTGAATGTTCCCGTTTTCGACGGACAACGTGACGCGGCCGGTTTGATCGTTGCCGCACAGTTTTCCGCTCAGGCCGGAAAACCCGGGAAGCGATTGCCAGGCGTTCGCGCCTAAATCATCAAATTTGCCGCACAAGGCGATGCGTTCGCCCATGGATCTTTCGGGTGCGAAAAAGAAGCTGGCATTCCGAAGCGAGCCGCGCGGCGCTAAGTCCCTCAAAATTCCGCCGGCTTCCGCGTCGAGCAATGGAAGGGCATGTAAGGCGGTATTGATGTCACCCAGCTCCAGGTAAGATGCCGCGGCGCGAACGACGGAAGGCGTTCCATCGGGGCGCCGGGTGAGAGCGAGAGACAGGCGGGACTCGGGCCAAACACGGTTGAGAGCTGGCCTGAAGCGGTCCAAGTCCAGGCGCCAGCCGTCGTTTTCCCGCTGCCACCGGAACCGGCTCTCCAAGGAAGCCAATGCCAACTGGTCTTCAGTGTGTGTGTCCCGCCGGAGGGCAAATATCGGTTTCGCGAGCTCGATGTCTCCCGCCACCGAATTTAGCGCGCCGTTCCAGTGTCCCCAGAGTCTGAAATCCACTGTGCCGGATTTCATTGCGAAATACGGCCTTGGCAAGGCATCCGTTATTTGGGCCGTATCGATGAGTTTGCCTTCGAGATAAAGCTTTCCGGACCACTTCTCGACTTGGAATAGATTGCCTTCGGCGTCCAGGGCGAGCCGAAATGCTTTGCCCAGCCTTTTAGGCAAGGCGAGGTCGAGCCCGAGCTTGTGTTTTCCGCCGTTATTGACAAGGCGGATATCGGCTTGCCCCAAAGCCAGAGGTGGCCCGTTCCCCTGTAAATCCTGCCAGTCCAGGTCGCAGTCCAACAGCTCGAAGCGGCCGTCGGCCATAAGCCAGGCCGGCGGCCGGTCGCTCGCGTTAAGCCCTACGATGCCGATCGTGCCGTCTTGCCTGCGTCGAATCGAGAGTTTTGCTCCGACGATCTCCAGCCGGTCGAAGCTGGGCTCGCGGGTTAGCAAGGAGCGAAGCGGATCGATGTCGATGCGGATCGCGGCGAACCTGATGGCTGGCTTGCCTCGCGAGTCGAGGATGTGAAAGCCGTTCAGGGAAAGCTCCGGATGGAACCCGTGCAGGCGGGCGGATAGACCTTCGATCCGGACGGTCTCGCCGATCAGGGAGCCGAGTTGCGTTTCCAGTCGGTGGCGATAGCTCGATGCTCCGGGTAGCAGCCAGAAACGGAGGGCTGTCAGCGCCAGTGCCAGAATGACGATAAGGCAAAGGCCGGAATACAGCGTCGTTCGGTGAGCGAAACGAAGGACGCTTTTCAAAAGAGGGTGCTACAGCAAGACGACATCGTATTGTTCCTGGGTATATTGCGCTTCGGCGCGGAACTTGATTCGGACCCCCAGGAACGTTTCCAGCTCCGACAAGGTGTCGGCCTCCTCATCCAGCAGTCGTTCGACGACTTCGTTGGATGCCAGTACGAGAAGTTCCTGAACGTTGTATTGGCGCACTTCCCGGATAATTTCGCGGAAAATCTCCATGCAGACCGTTTCCGGCGTTTTCAACACGCCGCGCCCGCTGCAAGCGGGACAAGGCTCGCACAAGATGTGCTCAAGGCTTTCACGCGTGCGCTTGCGCGTCATTTCCACCAGTCCGAGAGAAGACACCTCGCTGATGGTGTTCTTGGCATGGTCCTTTTCCAAGCTTTTTTCCAGCGCCTGCAGGACCTGCTGCTTGTGGTCTTCGTCCCGCATGTCGATGAAATCGATGATGATGATGCCGCCGAGGTTGCGCAGCCGCAATTGGCGGGCAATGGCTTGGGCCGCCTCCAGATTGGTTTTGAAGATGGTTTCTTCCAGGCTGCGTCCACCCACGAAGGCACCGGTGTTGACGTCGATGGTCGTCATTGCCTCGGTCTGGTCGAACACCAAGTGACCGCCGGATTTGAGCATGACCCGGCGTTCCAGGGCCTTTTGGATTTCATCCTCGACGCCATACAGATCGAACAAAGGACGCTCGCCGGCATAATGTTCGATGAGGGCGGCCAGTTCCGGGACGAATTCCTTGGCGAACTTGACCAGGCGCGCGTAGGTTTCGCGGGAGTCGACCCGGATTTTCTCGACTCTGGCGCGGTGCAGATCGCGCAGGACCCGCATGCTGAGCGGCAAGTCTTCATGCAGCAAGGTTTTCGGCTTGACGGTTTTGATCCGCTGCGCGATGGAGTTCCACAGCTTGAGCAGGAACAGCATATCGGTGCGGAGCGCGGACTCTTCGATGCTCTCGGCGGCGGTTCGCGCAATAAATCCGCCGGTAACATGTTCTTTCTGAAAGGTTTCGATGTAGGTGCGTAACCGCGTCCGTTCCCGGTCGCACTCGATGCGCTGGGATACGCCACAGGTTCGGCCGCAAGGCATGTAGACCTGATACACGGATGGTATGGCGATCTCGGTGGTGAGTCGCGCGCCCTTGGCGCCGATAGGGTCTTTGACGACTTGTACGACCAGTTCCTGCCCCTCGTGAAAAACCTGCTCGATCTGATCGGTGGTTGTCTTCTCCCGATCGGTGGCGCCCAAATCCGATATGTGCAGAAATGCCGCCCGCTCCAGTCCGATGTCCACGAAAGCCGCCTGCATGCCGGGCAGCACTCGGCATATTTTGCCTTTGTAGATGTTGCCGACCAGGCCGCGGCGGCGGGTTCGTTCGATCAGGACCTCTTGCAATACGCCGTTTTCGACGATGGCTACGCGAGTTTCCCGCGGCGTGACGTTGATGAGTATTTCGTCGCTCATGCGCCGGCTAGGGTGCTGGAACGCTCAGGACCGACATGCCGACGTGCTTCAGCAGCGCCGCCGTTTCGAAAAGCGGCAAACCCATTACCCCGGAATAGCTGCCGGACAGGTGCCGAATGAAGACCGCGCCTTTGCCCTGAACGGCATACGCGCCGGCTTTGTCGTGGGGTTCGCCGGTAGCCCAGTAAGCTTCTATTTCTTCACCGCTGATTTGGCGAAAAGCCACGGTACTTACGCTCAGCGATTCCCAGTGCTGGTCGCCTTGCCGGAGCGAAACGGCGCTTAGCACTCGATGCTCGCGATTGGCCAGCTGCGATAGCATGTGTGAAGCGTGCTCGAAGTTCAGGGGC
The DNA here is from genome assembly GCF_035627495.1 of Methylocaldum sp. Classification (GTDB taxonomy): domain Bacteria; phylum Pseudomonadota; class Gammaproteobacteria; order Methylococcales; family Methylococcaceae; genus Methylocaldum. The sequence goes on along the minus strand of NZ_DASPLO010000076.1, from coordinate 48,331 downwards.
TTGCCCAAGATTTCTCCATTCAATACGACTTCGGTATCCGCAGCCAACACCGGCAGCCTGCTGCCGCTGTTCTGCCAAGTCTCCAGCGATTTTTCCGCCGCCACGCGCTGGACGTAGGTTTCAGGGAGTTCGCCCGGCAACGGTTGCTCGTGGACCCCGGCCGGCATGACTTCGTAGGTGATGCCGATTTGATCAAGCAGTTCGCGGCGGCGTGGCGATGCCGAAGCCAATATAATCTGCGGACTTTGGGTGTCCATGCTAACGGTGATAGGGGTGATGCTGCAGAATGCTCCAGGCGCGGTAGATTTGCTCGGCTACGATGATGCGGACCACGGGGTGGGGAAACGTCAATTTCGATAAGCTCCATCGTTGATTTGCGCGCGTGAGGCAAGCCGGGGAAAGCCCATCGGGTCCTCCCACCAAAAGCGCCACGTCGCGTCCGTTTTCCAGCCAGCGGGCCAAAGCTCCGGCCACCTCCGGCGTGCTCCACTCTTTTCCGGCAACATCGAGCGCTACCACATGGGCATCGCGTGGCAAGGCCGACAGCATCCGTTCTCCCTCGTCGCCGGTCAGTCGGTCAATGTCGGCATTCTTTCCGCGTTTCGCCGGGGCGATTTCCTTCAGCACCAGTTCGCACTCCCGGGGCAGGCGCTTGGCGTATTCCGAATAAGCCTCCGTTACCCAATCCGGCATACGGTTGCCGACGGCCACCAAATGAATCTGCATGTGACAGTGCGGGACAAAAAAACGGATTATAAGGCAATCGGCCGAATTTACCGACTGCGATAAGAGCGGAGGCTGAAATGAAGAGATCCGCGCTCGCTACCGAGCGCGTTACGAATCAAGCCAGTTGCAGCATCTTGTTCAGAGCCAGCTTGGCCCAGCGTGCTTCGGCATCGGGTACCTTGATGCGGTTGACGACATGCCCTTCCACCAGGTTTTCCAGCACCCAAAGCAGATGTTGCGGATCGGTTCGGAACATCGTCGAGCACATGCACACGGTCGGGGACATGAAATGAACGTCCTTGCCCTGTGGCTTGACTTCCTGAGCCAACCGGTTGACGAGGTTGAGCTCGGTGCCCACTAGCCACCGGGTATTCGGCTCCGCGTCGCGAATGGTTTTCAGGATGTATTCGGTCGAGCCGATATACTGGGCTTTCTGGCAGACTTCAAAAGAACACTCGGGATGGGCGATCACCCGCGTGTCCGGATGGCGTTCCAAAAAGCGGTCGATATGCTCCGGCCGAAACATCTGGTGCACCGAGCAGAAGCCTTTCCACAGAATGATTCTGGCCCGGCGGATTTCGTCTTCGGTCAGGCCGCCCATGGGTTTGGCGAAATCCCAGGTAACCATCTCGTCCAGCGGAATACTCATGCGGTAACCGGTGTTGCGTCCGAGATGCTGGTCGGGGAAGAACAACACTTTCTGCCGTTGGGCGAAACTCCAGTCGAGAATCTTCTGGGCATTGCTGGAGGTGCAGACGATGCCGTTGTGCCGCCCGCAAAAGGCTTTCAGATCGGCCGCCGAGTTGATGTAAGTGACCGGCGTCACGGCTTCGTCGGGGTCGAATAATTGCCGGAGTTCGCTCCAACACCGCTCGACGGCGGCCAAGTTGGCCATATCGGCCATGGAGCAGCCGGCCGCCAGGTCGGGCAGAATCGAGATTTGTTCGGGACGCGACAGAATATCCGCCACCTCCGCCATGAAATGCACGCCGCAGAACACGATGTACTGGGCACTGGACTTAGAGGCTTCGCGGGACAGCTTGAGGGAATCGCCGGTTAAGTCGGCGTGACGGAACACCTCGTCGCGCTGGTAGTGATGGCCCAGAATCACGCAACGGTCACCGAGTTTGCGCTTCGCGGTGACGATTCGTTCCTCGCACTCGGTGTCATCCAATAGGGCAAATTGCTGTATGGCAAGGGCGGATGCGGACATAATTCGACGGTAACGCTAGTGTGATAAAGCCGATAATAACACAGCAAAATAGTGCGTAATAGTCGGTGCTAGCCGCATTTATTACACCCCTCCAGTCGCGCTGTGGTGCACCGTACTCCCTCGCCACAAAGCGGTGTGACAAATGCGGACTTGGGGGGTTAAAACTTCAGGATGGCATTGGCAAAAACCGTGTTGTATTCGTAATCGGAAAACGCGCGACTGGAGTCCCGGTTTTCTTTCCGGTAGACGATGTTCAATTGGCCGTGATCGGCAAAGTCATAGGAAGCCGATAATTGGCCGGTCATGATCGTGTCTTCGCGGGTTTTCACTCCGGCGAGTATGTTCGGATCGCCGGCGTACTGCCGTTCTTCCCAGCTGAATTTCGCTTGCAGGTCGATCTTTGGTGTTACCGACCACGTGGGGCTGATACTCAATCCTTTGGTGACGATATAGCTGGCCGCGATATCCGAGGTATCGCTCAACAAATCTCCCCAACCCGATAGCGTAATCACGGTTTTTCCCGTCGGCGTCCATTGATAATTGAGTCGCCAAACCTCGCCTTGATAATCCCGTTGAGAAAATTGCTCATGATGGCGCATGAGATAGCCGAGGCGCCCATCCATCAGAGATTTTCCGGTAATCCGCCACGTGTAGAGGGCGCTAACTTCATGTTCCTGGTACTGATTGTCGATCAGCGAAGACAAAATCCGCTCCCGATTCGGCAGGCGCGCATCCGTGTGCCGGTACTGAACGCCGATCGTATTCTGGTCGGGAGATTTATAGTGCAGCCCTACGATACCGGTGTTGCTAATCAAATCCAGAAACGTCCGCTGGGGTGCGTCATGCTCGCTGTTCAGCCATCGGTATTGTCCGTTCAATCTCCAGCCGGGATTGAATTTGTAATTGATATCGACTAAGGCTGTATTGTCCGTGATGAGATCCTTTCCGAAAAAACCCGTGTTGGTAAAACCTCCCAAATACTGCCTGTAGCCGTAACCAAGTATCCCGCCGAAGGAGGTTCCCGCTTGCCATTTCCATGTTCCTTTTCCCAAGGATGAGACATGGTTCAGCTGATCGTGGTTGGCGTAATGGTTGTCGTCGACCTTACCCTCGAGCTGGAATTCTTGCCGACTCACCGGAATATAAGTTTTAAGACCCGCGGAAAACCGGTTGATCAAGTCCCAGCGTTCCGATCCGTTTATCGGCGCGTTCGGATTGATCTTGTTAGAGCGGCGGAAAAGATTGTCGTCGTAGGTCAGTGTCTCCGATAAATAGGGCTGAAAAGTGTCGGTAGGATCGGCGGAGCCGAAAGAGGCTTCCGTCCACACCAAAAACGCGAGGGAAATGATGGTTTTCGCCTTCGGCTTATACATGACTACTCGATGCTTGCAGTCTTAAACGTAACGCTTTCAATCTCTTGCGCAAACCCTTCCCATCAGCCTATGCGGCGAGACTTTCCGTACCGTCGAATCCCGATAACGACTAGCCCGATCAACAGCGAAGCACCCATTCCGACAACCGAGCCATAGACGGCAGCCCAGCTTGGCGTCAAATTCCGGAAAAGCATGTCGAGCCTTCCGCAACTTGCCTCCTTCACCGTATCTGTTTCCACGGACGATGCCCTGGCCAATCGGCCGCCATAGACAAAGTACCCATGAGCGGGATCTCCGGGATCCAGATTGAGTGCATGCAATCCGACGTACGAGTAGTTGAAGGAGCCTCCTCTAAGTCCGCGCGTCCAGGTTTCGCAGCGCCAGCACGTCCCTAGACCTTGACTTCGCCACTCTTCGATCCATTCCCAAACATTTCCCGCCATACCCTGTGCCCCGAAGAAACTTGCGGCGTTCGGATAGTCGTTGACTCTCGCGACGTACCACGGCTCCCCGACACCGAGCCGGGTCGTTTGATAATTAGCCGTGTTTCGATCTCCTGGCGGTAGGGAATTGTTGGGTGAGTTGTCGGTCATCAACGGGTAATCCCAATATTTCCTTTCTCCAGGCTTCAAGGGATCGAAGTAGGCCGCCTTGTACCATTCGTCATTGCTCGGGATCCAAAACTTCGCCCCCCGATTTCTCATGGGTGGAAGCTTTGAAACTTCGACAGGTACCTCCGGTGCGATCGGGAACGCGCGGGTGTCGTAAGCGCCTCGCGACTCGGTTCCCTCTGTCGTTCCGAGCTCAGACCGCCCGGTTCTCGGTTTCCCGTAGTGATACCAATTGGCCATTCGGGCCAGCATATACCAAGATAAATAGGTCACCGGGCGGTCTTCCCAGCCTGCTTTAGCGGAATAAACGAACTCATCGTCGTTCTTGCGTCTGTCAATGCCGCCTACGACTCCCAACTGCATATCTTCATGGAACAGTTGGAACGGATCGGATTTCGACGCAACGGCGTTCAAGAAATCCGCATATTGAAGATTGGTGATCTCGTATTTGCCGATCTCGAACGAATACGGTGTGCACCCGTGGCCATAAAGAGGATCGTTGCCATTCCCTGGATATGTCACCTTCACGAACGCCATGTCGGCCCCTATGCTTCTATCGTCCCGGACGTCTGGAACAGCCGTCGCCCCACGTGCGGTAGCCTCTTTCGTACGCTCCACAGGATCGGGATTTAGCGGAAGGGAATGTGCAGCCGCGACCGAACGAATCGGTTTGGCGGTGCGGGCAACCCTGAATCCAAAGGTGGCAAGCTTTTGGTCCGGCAGTTCGCTGTCGCGGTAGCTTCTGCGCAGCGCCGAGCCGTACATGAAGAGAGATCCTCCGAGTGCCATGCGTCCCAAGCCGTTTCGATCCTCTACCCACTCCATAACGTTTCCCGCCTGGTCGAAAGTTCCGAAAGAACTGCTCGATCCGGGGTAAGAGCCCACCTTGGTGAGATGCGGAAAAGGGGCAGCCCATCTTCCGGAATAGAAATTGGCGCTATTGAACTTATCGGTCGGCGCTAATGCCGAAGGTCTCTCGTCAGATCCGGTCGCGAACTCCCGATAGCCTTTCCGAGCAGGGTCGTAGAAGCCGGCCTTGATCCACTCATTGCGGTTGGGTATCCAATAGAGCGCGTTCGCGTTTCTCTTAACATTCGCACCATCGCCCAAACTCTCCAGTTTCGAGGTGTCATAGGCTCCAGTGGCGGCATTTCCCTCCGTAGTGCCCAATACGGCATACCCCGGATTCGGCTTTCCGAAGTGCAGCCAATTCGCATATCGAACCGCATCGAACCAAGATACGAAGGTGACCGGCCGGCGGGCATATCCCGGCTTCACTCGATAATGGATTTGGTTGCCGTGCGGCTCCGCCCGTATCCCACCGAAAAAGTGTTGGCTCATCAGGGGCGAGTAAAGGCCTTTCGAATCGCCATGGCGCGCCACAGCATTCAGGAATTCGGCGTATTCCTCGTTAGTGACCTCGTATCTGGAAATTTCAAACGAGTAATCCACTTTCCCCCACCCCGTCACCTGGTCAGCCGGATTGCCTGGGTGATCGATTGAAACAAACACGGCCGAATCGCCTCTCCCGGGATCACAACGGACTTCTCTGCCGCTTGGGACGCTCGCCAGCAACACAGTAAGCGTGATACAGAGCGGCTTGATGCTCTTCCGCAATGCGCCGAGCCCATGGGAAGCTCTGTTCTCGATGCAATTTCCGAAAAACATGCGGACCGGGTTATGGCTATTCACGGCTGCGAGTGTCTAGCGAAACAGAATCGGCAAAATTTCATCGATCCGCTTGGCACGGAAATAGGACCGCGCCGCCGCGCGGCTCTCGGAGCCCGACGCACTGCCCACCGGCGGAGCCCTCAGTCCGTCGAGAATCGCGGACGCGAACCCGGATTCGTCTTGGCTGATTCGGAAGCAGCGCTTGACCTCGTCGGGAAGTCCGGCCAAGCCTTGGGGCGTGCTTATCAATTCGGCAGGGGAAAAGAGCATTTCGACCGACTTGACGTTGACTCCGCTGCCCGCGAATACGGGGTTGATCAAGACCTGCGCATCGCGCAAGATCGAGACGGCCTCCGGTGGATTTTCGATCAGCGTGACTTCGGGGCGGGCCGCGAGCGCCGCTCGTATCCGATCGGAAGGATGGCTGCCCGCGACGAACAGGCACAATCCGGGCCGCGCATCGAGAAGCCGTGGCGCCACCTTTTCCAGGAACCAGACTAAGCCTTCGACGTTGTTGGGCATGAACAGGTTGCCGAGATAGCCGACGTCGAACCTGGGCGAAGCCTCCCTGGGCGCACTCAGGCGTTCCGCGAAAACCTCGTCCACCAAGGGCGGCAGCCAATGTCCGGACATAAACCCGAGCTTCTTCCAATGGGCAAGGTCGTCGACGGAGATATCGAAGAACGCGGAGCTCTCGTTCAGAATCCCGCGCTCGTAACGGTTCAGATTGATCAGACTGAGAGCCCACCGAACCCGTTCTCGTACCGTTCGGGCAATTCTTGCCTGATGTCTGGTGTACTGATGCTCGATATTGTGGGAGCGGTAGAGCAAAGGCGCCCTCAGTTCGCGCGCCAAGCGGCGCGCCACCTCGCCGCCGTACGGGGCGTCCAGCCAGACCGCTCGGCTACCGAAAGCGCGTTGCGCATCGAGCAGGGAACGAAAAGCATCGGGAGTCAACGTGCGCGAGGCCACGCGCCAGGGCAGTCGCCACAGGCGTACCATCCGCTCGATACGCGAGGGCCAGTTCCGTTCGAACGGGAAAACGTGCAGTTCCTCCACGACTTCCCGTACCTTGCCGAGATGTTCCGGTTGCGGCGTCCCGGCTGTTCCGCCGCCCCAGCAGACGAGATGAATGCGAACGCCCGCCGACTTCATGGCGCATAGCCGGCGCCACACGTCGACCAGCCCACCGTGTCCGGGCGGAAACGGCAGCTCGTTGCAGACCATCGTGATGCGCATAGGCAGGGCTTATTGCTCGCCGCCTGATGGGCCCGCCGACGCCTGGGGCAATTCGAGCGGGCGGAACGCCAGAGTGAATTGCGCTTCCCGCGCCAAGGCTTCGACGTAGAGACCCCGGCGGGTATAAGGCGGCGCAGAATCGGGGACGGTCCCCACATACGCCCGCTGCATGGACGATCCGGATATCGTCAGGGCAAACCGCTGGCCGGCGCAGTCGAGCGTAGCGCTCCAGGTGCCCGGAGCCGAGTAGGCGACCCAGTTCTTCCAGTGACGGAACGCCGTTGCAGTGGGCAGCGACGGCCCCGTCGCCAAAGTCTGGTCGACGGCGGCCACGGCGCAGGCGGTGTTCATGACCACGCCGATCGCGTGCGGGGTTTCGGAGGCGGTTTTCACCTGCACCGTGTCGACAAAGCCGTTGGGTCCGATGGCGAGACGCCTTGCCGCCGTCACGCCGGGACGGTAGTTCGGATGGGAAACCGCCGCGGATGAGCCGTCCGCCGCGACGTCGTCGAGTTGTCCCTCGGAGGGCCAGGGGTTTTGCCCGTCACCATCGACCAAAGGTACGTTCTGTGCCGGCGCTCGGCGGAAATAGTTGTTGTGCAGCGGAGAGCCGTAGCCGACGGTGCCGGCATCTTTGAGAATCCAGGTGTCGCCGTATTGCAGGTCATAAGCGAGGGATTCCTGCTGGGCATGAAATTTCGCCTTCTGGCCGTAGCGCAACAAGGCGTGCCAGCCGTTCTTCACGATTTGGACGGCATCCAGTCCCGGCACCGGGCCCGATACGACGTCGGGCAGTGCGGGCACCGAGGCCACCGACTTGGGTGGATCGAGCAAGGTGTCCCAGGTCGTCAGTTTCTTCGCTTCGTCCAGTCCGATCCAGGTCGGCAATACCCGGCGCGACGCCGCCCACAGCTTGCGGTTCGGTGCCTTGCGGTCGGGCTGCGAATCGTTGGGGGTCGGGGCGTTCTCATGGGCGAAACGGACCGTCATCGGCGCGATCATCAGGTTCTGGGCGATCCAGAGTTCCCGCGTGAACTCGTCCAGCCGCCCGCGCAGCGAAGCGCCGACCAGCATCTCCACCAAGGCCTGGACCACGTAATCCTGATAGGAAATGGAGTTTTCGTACCAGAACCAGTCCGGCGACACGCCCTTCGTCAGGAGCGAGGGGATGCCCAGGGCCGACGTCTTGCCGAATTGGATCAACTCGGGCTGTTGGAACTCGAGCCCGATCAGGGTCACGGCCGCGGCATGCCACACGGCGATGTTGTGAACCTCGCGCGAGGAGGCCATCACGTTGGCCGCCAATGGCAGGAACAGCCCATCGCGCCAGTGGTCCGCGCGGGCGGTCGGGAGCTGGGGCCTCAGCAGCCGGACCGCTTCGATCAACACCAAGCCGCGTGTCGCTTCATCCAGACTCTGGCTCATCAGCCGGGCCTGGCCGTTCCAGTTGCGCAGGGGAAAGCCGCGGTAAGCATCGGCGTAGAAATCGAGCTGCGAAGCCGCCCAATCGAAGTAGCGCGTATTGCCCGTCGTCAGGCGGAACAATCGGGCCGCGTCCAGCACGCGATCGATGTTGTACGTCCGATTGTGGGCGATCCAGGCGGCGCGCAGTTTTTCGTTGCCGGGTTCGTCGGGCGGTATCGGCTGATCGGGTGTCCAGTGGAGGAGAGCGCCCGTGTTCGGATCGACGTAGTCGTGCATCCAGCCCGCGACCCAGTCCGCGCGATCGCGGGTCGTGGTCATCCAGTTGTCGACCCAGTCGGTTCGCTCCTGCAACCAAGCCGTCCAGCGCGGGTCCTGCGCCACGCGCCGACGGGCCGCGTCCCAGTACTCGCGGGCGGCACGGGCCGGTGCGTAGCCGCCTTCGCCCGCCTTCAGCGCGGCGAAGGCGGCTTTGATGTCCTCATTGCCGGGCAGGCTCGGCGACGGCCCGGTTTCGCCTACGGCCGTCGGTGCAAACACCGCTCCCGCCAGCACCAACGCAAGCCCGCTCCATAACCGTAGATATCTCATTGTTGAAACCCTCGCTTTATCGTCACTGATTCAAAACGCGGCATCCGCCCCCTGCGCGAGGAAGGGCTCGATGTTGAGCAAGGCGCGTCGCTCAACCCTCGGCCAAAATTCCGCAATCGAGGCCGCGAGCACTTCGCGGGATGCGATCAATTCGTCGATCAGCGACGCCAGGCGCGAAGAAACGAGAATGGTCTCGGGCGACACCGCCAGACGTTCGGGAAGATCGAAGTGTCTGAGGAGCCCTTCGAACTTGCCTTGGTAGGTGACGGCGACGATCGGCACGCCCTGGCCGAGCGCCGCGACCGCCAAGTGCATCCGTCCGGTAAGCACCGCATCCGTTACGCCGGCGATCGCCTTCAATTCCTTTGCGGAGAAGCGATCCTTCCAGTAGCGAATCCGCTCGCCCAACTCGCCCTGAAGACCTTCGAAAATCGGGCCGAGAACGGCTTCGTCCCCCATCGGGCCGCCGCGAAAATCGTGCGAGATGAGCAGATAGCTCACGTCGTCCCGCACCGCGACATTGCGCAGCGCGGTTATCGAGGCGTCGATCATCGCCGAGCGCCGGGTTTGGTCGCCCTCCTTGATCAGCATCGGATGGAGATTGAAGCCCACCACCGTACGCCCCGCCGCCCGTTGCGAATCGGCCCAAAAGCATACGGCTTCGATCCGTTCGCTGAACGAGGGCCTTAACAGAAAGGCCGCGTCGGCGACCAGCCGTGCTTCGGTAGCGGAGAAACGCCTGAAGCGTTCGAGCGAAACCTCGTCCCGGACTGAAACGACGAAGCGCCGATCGAGCGAATCGAGGCAGCGCCGCAAACGCGGGGACGGTTTGTCGTTGAACGAGAATCCTAGAATCGCGCTTCGCTTTCCGAGCCGCGCCGCCATATCGCCGACCACCCACAAGCGCAGAGCGGTCAGCGGGGTGTAGTAGCCATCCATCACATCGCCGCCGACGATCGCCAGTCCCTCGTACCGGGACACGGTCCGGACCAGTTGGCGGAGCGACCATTTGGGATTCGCCCAGACCGGCTCGGGGCGAGCGCCGAGGCCGGCAAGCGTCTCGGGAACCCGGTCGTGGTAGGTCAGCAGCCCGAATCGGCAGTCGGGGTTGAACTCGCGGATTCGTTCGACGAATGCCGTGATCATGGCCTCGTCGCCCTTGGAGCCTGCGAGCGTGACCGGATCGCACGGAGCGATGAGGATCGAGTTGCAGGCTTTGAGCGGGTCCGGAGAAGACGGATTGGCCAATTGCCGCTTTTCGTGCTGCCATTCCCGATACAGCATCGGGACCCGCAGGAACTCTCTCAGGCGGGCGCGAAACCCCTTCGCCCGAACGTTCTTGATCCTGATCGCCTTTTGGGTCTTACTAGAACCTTGTTCAATCATCCGCGCCTCATGGACTTGATAGTTTGCATCGATTCAATCAAATGGCGCCGGCCCAGGAGCGCAACCCCCGCGGCGTAAACCGCTATCCCGGCCCCAATCTTCACGGCCAGATCCGTTAGCGGGTTCAGACCTACATCGGCGATCTCGGCGCTTATCGCTCCGACCGCGAAAAACATGGCCGCCGCCGACAGGACGAACGGAAAAACGCACCGCACGATCCTCCGGATGGATACCCCTAGGTGCTTTCTCCCGAAATAGAAGCTCAACGGCGTGGCGACGAGTTGCGCGAGCACGTAAGCCTTGACGGTTGCGTCGAAGCCTTGCCCTTTCGTCGCGATCAGCGCGGCGCCGGTACCCATCACCTTGACGATTGCGATCGACAGCGTGGTGGAGGACCGGCCGATGGCATTCAGTCCGGAGCCGTTGTAGTACTGGAGCGTCTGCACCGCCCCCAGCAGAGCGAGCGGCGCCAGAATGTCCGCGCTCTCGGCCCATTTGGCGCCGAACACCGTGACGCACAGTTCCGCCGCGACCGCCGAAACGAGGACGAAGCAAGGCATCGCCAGGGCCGCGGTGGCGGTGATCGCCCGGTAATACGCCTGGGCCAATCGCTCCCGTTCCCCGGCGATCCGCGAGAAGCCGGCATGGGCCACATCCAGCACCACCGAGCTGAGGAGCTGCATCATGATGGTGTAGATGCGGGAACCGACGGCGTAGAGCCCGAGCGTGGCGGCCCCCAGCCATGCGCCTATGGCCAGCTCGATGGCCCGGGTATTGGCGAAATCCAGCAAGCGCATGCCGAGGATATTGCTTCCGTAGCGGACGAGCCGTCCAAACCCTGTGGTGCTGAAACTCAGGCCCGGCTTCCAGATCGGTTTGGCCCAGAGCAATACCAGGTTGATCAACGCACCGAGGAGGAATTGCCCGATCAGGCTCCAGACGCCGAATCCGGCCAAGGCCAGCCAAACCCCGGCCGCTCCGGCCAGGAAGGTCGAGACCAAAGTCCTGACGGCCAGCCAACGGTACTGGAAATTCCGCCGGAACAAAGCCAGCTGGCACAGACCGAGAGCGTTGATGAAAATTCCCAGGCTGGCGACCCGGAGAATTTCGGTCAGGCGGTCGATTTTCATCGCGGAAGCGATGTAGGGGGAGCCCCACCACATGGCCGCGACCAAGAGAACGGCGAAGACGAAATTGGCCAGGAAGGCCGTATTCAATTCCCGCGGGCCGATGGTGGGCTGCTGCACGATGGCGTCGCCGAGGCCCTGCTCGACGAAGATCTCGACGAAGGCGAGCACCGCCGCCGCGGCGGCAAACACGCCGAACTCCTCCGGCGACAGCAATCTGGCCAGCAGGAAAAATACGGCGATGCTCGCCAGCCGACCGCCCCAGTTGCGGACGGCCGACCAGATCAATCCCGATAGAACCTTGTTGCCCAATGTCGATGATGTGCTGCTCATGCTTTCCGCCTATCGGCCCAGGACGGCGTCCAAACGCGCAAAAAACGCCTCGCCCGAAAAACGTCCCGCGTAGCGAAGGGCGCTTTCGCGAAGGCGCTCGCGCAAGTCCGAATCGCCGCCCCAGTGCAGGATGGCTGCCGCGAAATCGGCCGGGTCGTCGCAGATCCCGAGGGGGCTTTCGTCGGCGGGCGGAAATCCGGCCGCTCCGACACCGGTCGTGATGCAGGGGAGGCCGAACGCGAAATAGTCCAGCATCTTGATCTTCATGCCGCTGCCGGCCAGCACCGGATTGATGGCGAACAGGGCCCGGCCGGCCAGTTCGGACAGATCGCGAACGCGACCGTGAAGGACCACTCCCGGCATGCCGGGATTCAAGGCAAGCCCGGCCTCGCCCGCCACGTCCAGGACGAAATCGTCCCGTGCCTCCCGCACCAGCGGCCAGACGTTCTCCAGAAACCAGCGTAGTCCGTCCACGTTGTGGGGCGCCTGGCTGCCGAGATACAGGATGTGGGGCTCCGGGACGGTCCGGCGCTTTATCGGCCGCGATTCGACCGGCACCGAAAGGGTGACGATCTCCGCTTCCGGCGCCAGATCCTCGAGGTCGCGGGCGTCCTCGTCGCTGATCGCGATCAGGACGTCGAAGCGGCCGAGGATGGCTTGCTCCTGTTCCCGGCTCACCGGCGGAACGGCGGTCATGCCGCGAGCCGCCAGCGACTCGCAGCGCTTGTGAAATACGTCGTGGGCGATCAGCAGCTTTCGGGCATGGTTCGGCAACGACTCCACGGCCCGCGTCCGGAAAATGGTGTCGACGAAGACGTAGTCGGGAGTGATTTGGGCGAACAGCGGCGCCAGCCGACGGAGATCCGGCTCGCTCAGATAACGACCGATGGGCGCGGTTCTACCCCGCGCTGCGCCGCGCCATCCCGCCAGCCGGCGGGTCCAGGCGCCTCCCGCGCTATCGAGCAGCCAGCGGTAGACCGATCGAACCAGAGCCCGCGGGTTTGCGACCAGGCGCCAGTCCCCCAGCCGAAACGTTCCCGGCACGTGGACATGGAGTCTTGTACAGCCCAGCCGACGGCTGGGGCGGAACATCGGTGCTGGCAGGCGCGGTCCGCAAATCACCAGGTGGGCATCGAAGTCCCGGGCCTCGAGGTACTTCAGGAAGGCATGGTTGTAGGTGGAATACCCGTTCAGCCCCGGAACCGGCAAATCCTCGCACAGAAAAACCGCGACCGGACGGGAGCGATCGGCGTTGGACGCGCTCATTTCAACTCCCATTGCAGCAGCAACTTGCGTTGAACCGGCAGGAAGTTGTCGTCGGAAACGACGGAGACGATGGTTGATCCCCCTTCGTCGCGATGGGCCGCGACGCCTTCCATATTGTCGATTTCATGAAACAGCCGATTCGCTTCCAGAAGCGTCGCTCCGTCCAGAACGGCTCCGGGACCGATATCGTCCGCCGGGATACGCCGAAGGCGCATTTTGAAACCGCCGAGCGGCGACAGTCCGCGCTCGAGCAACAAGAGATCGCCTTCCGGCAGAAAAACGGCGTCGCTGATGTCGTAGCCGTCCTTCAGACGAACCTTGAATTCGTGCGCTGTCCCGTCCTTCAAGATCCAGGCCGGAGCCATGCCGCGGCCTGTTCGGTCCCGCTCGGCGATGGCGAGGAGCGCGCCGCCGAAGGCGTGTCCCGCCGGAATCGTGGCGAGAGCCTCCAAACCGCGGCCTTTCGGCAGTGCCGCGATCTCCGGCGGAATCGGCAAGAGCTGGCCGGGGTGCAGGAGCAGTCCGGATGTCGGCCGGAAAACGGCCACCCCGTTGCGGAACCCTTCGAATCCCAGGTAAGCGGCCTCGGCGGTCAGCTCGAAAGACTCGATGTCCCCCTTGCCGCTTTGCCGGAGCGGTTCTCCTTCGGGTCCTAATACCGGGGACATGACGATATCGGCAAGGCCGCTCGGACGGCCGTCGTCGTAGAGCAAACGGCCTTGCACCCAGTAGCCGGCATCGGTAACGGCGACGAAGCCATGGCCGCCCTCCGTCATTCGGAGGCCCGAAATCCCGCCGAAATGCGGGGAGGCGGATTCGATCACCAGACCGCCACGGAAGACCAGCGGTGATGCCATATTTTCCGAGGCTTGGGTCTTCGAAAACTCGGTGATCGAACGGGTTTCGATCGGGATCGGTGTAATCGCCGGCAGGGCCTCCTTCGGCTTGAAACGGCATCCTCCCCAGCCGACGGATCCGGCCAGAACCAGGGCTGCTACAGCCAGCACCCACCATCGCCAGCGAGGGGCAACGCCCCTTCCGGTTTGTGGCAAAGCCGGCGCGGCGCGGCGCGCATCGAGCTGATCGCCGACGGACACGGCGTCCGCAATGGCGGTGTCGAACCGCTTTCTCATGGACTTCCTCATGACCGCGCCGGCTCGTTGCCTCCGGCTTGTCGGGCAAGCTGCAATGCCCGTGAAAAATCGGGCAAAGCCAGTTCGCGGCGAAGCAGAAGGTAGATGCCTACCAGCACTTTTCGCGCCGCTTGCAGCGCAATCGTGCGGCTGGAGACCGCGCTTCGGAAAATCGCGTACAGGCTGCCGGCATAGTAATGGGCACGCAGCGATTTGAGCGGGTCTCGGTGGCCCACCACGGGGGCGTCGATCCAGACTGCTTTTTCTCCGGAGGCGACATAGGCGCGCAGGGCAAAGTCGAGATCTTCTCCGCCGTTGATCGACGCGCCAACGCCCAAGGACTCGTCGAAATCCCCGATTTGCGCGGCGCGAGCGGCTCGCATGAAAATCGTGTTGGACGAGGCGTTGGCGACGAGCTTGCCGACGCTCACCGGCCGTGCGGCGCGCAAATCTCGGGGTAGGGCGGAGAGTGGCGAAGGCGAGGACGAATAGCGGCATATGGCGAGATCGAGAGAGGCATCGCCGGCGAACAACGCCAGCATGCCTTCCAGCGTGCCCTCCGGATACCAAGCATCGTCGTCGGGAAACGCGATCATCAACGAGCGCTCGAACATGCCGTCTTTGCGTGCCAAGTCCATAAGGATATTTCGCGCCTTGGAGAGCGACACTCGCTCGGGAATCGCCGTTACCCGAATATAGTCCGGCATTTTAGGCAACGGCCGGTCGGGACCGTGACGCTGCAGCAGCAAATACTGAACGATGCGAAGGTCGGATGTCGCCACTGCGCGCTCGACGCTCCGAATCATTCGCTCCAGTTCGTCGGCACGACCGCCGACGCTATCGGTGGTGGTGAAAAGCAGCGCGTCCACCTCCGCGCAGCGCCCATGTTCGACGGTGGGAACGGCGCTCATGAATGCTCGCTCCGAACGGCACGCGCTTCATCGAAACCGGCGCGGCGCATCAGCGCTCGATCGTAGGCCGCGAGAAGGGTAGCGACCTGATCGGGCCAGTGAAAATGTATGCGAGCGCGTTCCAAGGCGCGCTCGGCATAGTTTCGACGCAGGGACTCGTCCTTCAGAAGGGCGCCCACGGCGGATGTCAGTCCCTCCGGCGTATGATCGGGCGCGTAACGGGCGGCATTGCCGAGGAGGCGTTTGGTCTCCGCGAGCTCGAAGGCGACGATGGGCACCCCCAGGGCGGAGTATTCGAACACTTTGTTCATGCTGATTTTGTCGTTATAGATGTCGAAGGGATCGGGAATGATGCCGATGTCGAAGCTGGATAGAGCGGCCAGGAAGGATTCGCCGGATAGGAAGCCGGTGAACCGGCAAATATCGGCCACCCCCAGTGACTGAGCCAAGGCTTTCAGCGTCGGAAGTTCCGGTCCGTCGCCGACGATCTTGCAGGTGAATCCCGGCACTCCGGATTCGTTGCGTAGCGCTGCGACGGCACGAATCAGGTTGTCGACCCCGTCCTGAGCGCCCACGACGCCTACGTATCCCACCGTGATGGTGTTTTTCGCTTCGCTAGTCGGCACCCGTTTGAACTTGTTAAGGTCCGGAATGCTGTATACGGTGAACACATCGTCCGGATGCTTGCCGCCGCGCTTCACGGCCAGTTCCTTGAATGTCTCGTTGGCCGAGACGACCACGTCCGCAAACCGGAACGTGAGTCTTTCGAAGATCCGCAGCAAGGTATGCATCGGGCCGCGTTTCTTGAACTTGGATTCGTAAAGTTCCGGACAGATGTCGTGATGATCGAAGATCAGCGGCCGGCCGAGCGCTTTATAGGGCAGCGCGACCAAGAACAGAAGATCGGGCGGGTTGCAAATGTGGACGATATCGAACCCGTGGCGTCGAAACGCTTTGAACGCCAAACGCGTTTCGTGGAACAGCGCTGCGCCGTATTCCAGTAAAAAGCCCAATGCGCCCTTGGCCTCGAGCGGCAAAGGATGACGGTAGACCCGGATGCCGTCGATCACGGCTTCCCGTTCGGGGTACTTTTCCGTAGCTGGGCAGATCACCGTAACTTGCCAACCGGCATCGCGGAGCGCGGTCGCCTCCTGCCATACGCGGCGATCCAACGGCACCGGAAGATTTTCGACAACAATCAGACAACTTGGCATTTGAATCCCCCCGTTAATTTTTATTTTTCCATCCCCTTCAGTCGGTTCTCGTTCGTGGTCATTAGTCGAGACCGTTTTCCAGCGCAGTGCGGTCTTGCATCTCGTCGGCGCCTTCCTGCCGGCCGAAGCGCCCGACCTCCAAGCCAGTTTTGATGACGCGGGCCGGATTGCCCGCCACGATCGTCCGGGACGGTACGTCGCGCGTGACCACCGAGCCGGCTCCGACGATGCTTTCGTCTCCGACGGTGATCCCGGGCAGGATGATGCTTCTGGCCCCCACGAAGCACCGGTTTCCGATGCGGGTGTGCAAGCGCACGCCGCGAGTTATGTCGTGCGTAAGAATGGCGACATCAAAAGCGATGTAAGACTCTTCGCCCACGTGAATCCCCCTGGGATTGGTCAAATCGAATTTGGTGGACAGCGAAAACTGGCTAGACGGGTGGATGTCCATGCCGAATATCTTCACCAGCCAAAGGCGCTTCAATTCAACCAGGCACAGTCGGGCCCATCTGAGTCTGCCGAGATTCATGTTTGTCGGTTCTCCTCTACGCTTGTTTTGGGTTCAGATTGCGGGCGGTCGGCCGATGGCAGGCCTGGCGGTCCCAAAGAGTTGACGGCCGTGCGATTGAAGGGGGAGCGAAACCGGTTCGCGGCCTCCGCAGGAGCCGATGAAGGCAACGACCAGCGCCATGAAGGCCTGGGCGACGCTAAATGTGTTGTCGGTTGCCGAATAAACGAAGAAAGACGCACAAACCATTAGAAAAGCCCATTTTTTTGTCAAATACGGATGGCGCAGAAGGTTCACCAGCATGGCGATAAAGGCGCAGCCCAGGATCGACACGCCGATATAGCCGACCTCCACGGTGAATCGAAGGTATTCGTTGTGCGCGGCGATGGTACGCGTGGTGGCGGACGTTTGTGCGGACAGGATGTCCATCTGGTGTCCCAAGCCGATGCCGAAATAGGGATAGCGGTAAACGTAGCTGCTGACCTCGTTCCAGATCATGTCGCGGCCGCTCAGGGAGTCGGACGACACGCGAGCCAGCAACTGGTCGCCCAGGAGATAGAAAAGCCCTGCCACGACGACGCTGCCGTAAAGAACCATCAAGATCCTGAACACCGCGGACCGGGTTTCCATGAACAACACAGCGCCGGTGACGCCGAGCGCAAGCGCCGACGGCATGCGGGACGCCGTCAGCATGGTGATCGCCGTGTTGGCGAGCGCGAGCAGGAGATAGCGCGGCCGTCTCCGCAGGGCAAGGTAGCTGGCCGCCACCGCGCCCGTATAGCCGGCTCCTCCGAGGAATGCCGGCCCGATATTGGCGGAGAGCCGGCGGGTGCCGAGATAATCCGTCATCCATAGGTGAGTAAGGCCGAGCGCGTCGTAGACCGCTCCGAGCAATACCGAGACGACCGGAAAAAACGCCGCGATCAGCAGCATGAAATCCCGATCCCGGTCTTCCGGCAAAGCCGTGAAAAAAAGCAGGAAGGCGCAGAGGCTGACCAGGCTTCGTACGTATCGGTTCCAGGTGAAGGCGTCGAACTCGCTCAGGAGAGCGCAGACGAAGGTGACGAGAACGATGAGACCCAGCAGGGCAAGGTTGGCCTGAATGCGCCGGTGGGTGAAAACGAACAGCAAGCCCGCCAGGATAAACAGGAGTTTCTCGATGGGATTGGCGTTGGCGATGCCGAGCAATTGCTCCACGTTGATGACCAGCACCAACTGCGCGAGAAGAAATACGCTTCTAAAGGCCATATCCGAAAACCTCATCCGGCATTCGGCGCAGGAAGCCTTCAAAACTCATTGAGCACCGCGCCCAGCACCCGGCATCCGACCGCCGTCAGCATTTGCCGGAGAAAATCGGTTTCGGCCAAGGGCGTCATGTGCTTTCTCGCGATCAGCAAGGACGCACCGGCGCGGGCGGCAACGGTTTGGGCGTCGCTGCTGGCGATTCCGCCGGGTGTATCCAGCAGGACGATATCGTATGCTGCCGCGAAATCCCTCAGCAACGCGTCGAATGCACCGCGGCTGAGCAATTCCGAGGGGTTGGGCGGGATGGTGCCGGCCGGGAGCACCGACAGATCGGCGAATTCCTCGATGCGTCGGATGCACTCGGCGCTGCCTCGGCCCGCCAGGAGATCGGACAACCCCGCGCAGTTGCGGCCCAAGGCGAAGATTTCATGCTGGTTCGGATGGCGCAAATCCGCGTCGATGAGCAGCGTTCGCTGCCCCAGCTGGGAAAATACGACGGCTAGGTTCGACGCCGTGTAGCTACGCCCTTCTTCACGGCGAGGACTCGCCACGGCCAAGGTTTTGCTCCCGTCGCCGTGCCAGCGCAGCATCAGTTGGCTGCGCACGGCGCGGAACACCTCCATCTGGGAGCTGAACGGCTGATAGGCGGCAATGAGCTGAGCACTGAAATTTCCCTGCCCGAGCTTTAAATAGTGGTAATCGAACTGTTCCGAAACCGCCCGGCTGATGTCTTCCTCGGACACCAGCCCGAGCCGCAGGGCAGCCTCGCCGAAGCGCAGACCTGTCTCCCTCTGGAAATGGAGCACCCGTTCCGCATCGAGCGGCGAAAGCCTGCCCGATCCCAGCAGGATTTGCCCGATGCGGCGATCGGTGCTGGCGGTTTCGGGCTTAGTCCTGAGCGCCTGAGTTTGCGTCATAAAAAGTCTCGTTGGGCAATGCGAAACCGAAGTCTCGGGCCCCGCCGTCGCGGCGACGGCGAGGAGCTTGCACGCGGCTTTGGTAATTCGGAGGTTACCGGTTTCATGGCGGCTTCAGGCCGGGGTCTTGGGGAAAGCCAATCGCCACCGCGGGCGGCGTAACTTCGCATCGGTCAACACCCCCATGACGGGGAGTCCGAGCGCAATGCTCAAGTCTTCCGGAGAGCGGACGCGGCGATCGAGCAATTCCAGCAGCAACGCCAGGCTGACCGCCAAAACGACGCTCAGAAAAGCCGATACGGCGACGTTCAGCAGCACTTTTGGCCGCGACGGATGCAACGGCGGTTTGGCCGGATTCAAGACGGCGATGTTGGTTTGGCTGGCCTCGCTTTCGAGGCGCGTCTGGTTGAATCGTTGCAAAGCGGCCGTGTAAGAGTGCTGGGCATGTTCGGCCTCGCGGGTAAGCACCGACAGTTCGTCCCGCTGTTTATTGAGCTCCAGTATTTTTGCCTTTTGTTCGCCGAGCGCCGTTTTGAGCTCGCTTTCGCGCGCGTGTGCGATTTCCACGCCGGTATTCAGGCTTCGGAGGATTGTCTTTATCTCAGCCGCCAGCTTGCGTTTGAGGCTGTCGGCTTCGGCGACGGCCTGCTGATGGGCGGGGTGGTTGGTATCGTATTTCTCTCCGATTTCGGCGAGCCTGGTCTCGGCCAGCGCCAATTTCGCTTTCAGGTCTTGGATCAGGGAATTGGTCAGCACGTCCGGCTGGATTTCCGGCAGGAAAGAACGGCCTGCCGCTTCCAATTGATTGCGGCGGGAAATCAAGTCGTAGGCGTGCGATTGAGCGACCACGAGTTGCTTGGATAGCTCTTCCAGTCGGCTGCTTTCCACATCCAAGTGTTGGTCCAGGGCCACAATGCCTTTTTCCTGCTGATATTTGGACAGGCTGGCCTGAGTTTTCTCCAGATTCTCCCTCAGTCCCTTGATTTGCTGTTCAAACCAGGCGGCGTTCTGGCGCGCCGGCTCGGTCTTCAGCTCCAGGTTGGTGGCGATATAATTTTCCGCAAATGCGTTGGACAGCGTGGCGGCGAATGCCGGGTCGGCATCCGAATAACCCACCTGAATGACGCTGCTTTCCCGGGACGGCTGAACCTCCAGTTTTTTTAGTAACAGATCGGCCAGCCAATCCCGAATGTCTCCCGTTCCCTTCGTTTCCTGCTCGAAGCGTGTCCTCGATTCCGGCTGGTCGGCCAGTTTGAGCCGATCCACGACCTTGAGCGCCACGTTGTGGCTGCCGATAATGTTCACTTGGGTCGCCATATAACCCGGCATCAGCTGCGCCGGGACTGCCAAGCCGGTAATGGGATCCACGCCCTTGTAATCGACGACCAGGGTCGTCGTGGCGGTGTACGTTTTCGGCAGCATCAGGCTGACCGCGAGGGCGATCAGGACGGCTGCCAGCGGCGTAAGGACGAGCACCCGCAGCCGTGCCCGTAGAATTTGCAGGAACTGATTTAAATTCATATCGACCTACCAATCCAGGAAGTCCGCCACGAGGACCAGGGTATGCACGTTCTCGCCGGGATATTCGTTAAAACCATCGTTCGCCCACATAGATCACATCGTCCTTTTCAACCAGTCCGTCCAATTCCGCATCGAGAGTCGTCTGCAGGTCTTCGGCGGATTTTCGCTTGATGGTGATGCTCCGCAGACTGCCGCGGGGAGTCACGCCTCCGCCCAATGAAATCGCTTGCGCGACGGACATGTTCCGCTCCAGGCGATAGGCGCCGGGACGCTGAACTTCGCCGTGGATGTAGAAAACCGGAGCGCGCGGCACGAATATGACATCGCCGTCTTCGGCGTAGATGTCCTCCGATGCTTTCCCGTCCTCAAGCATCTCTTTGAGATTCAGCTCATCGCGATGGGTTTGCCCGTTCCGCGAACGCGTCACGATAGTCCGGTCGTCCCCTTGTGGGCTCACCCCTCCCGCCAAGGCGATCAACTGCGTCACGGTGCTTGCCGTATCCAGGGCGTATCGACCGGGTTTGTTCACGAAACCCAACACGGCCACCTCGTGGCTGCGGTATTCCTGCACGGTGATGTTCACCTGGGGATTGCGTACGTAACCTTGTTCCGAAAGTAGGGTTTCGACGCGGGTTTCCGCTTCTCCGACGGACAATCCGCCCACTTCGATTTCCCCCAACAGCGGAAAAGTGATTTTTCCGCTGTCCGAGACGCGGGTTTCAGTGGCGAGATCCTCATTGCCGTAAACCGCGATACGGACGACGTCGTTGGGTCCGAGCAGATAATCGGCTCGCGAAGTCGAGAGGCTTAGCAAAGCGATGAGACCGAAGAGAAACTGCAAGCAAATACCTGATGGTCTAGGCATGTTTTAGCGAATAACTTCCGAAAATAAAGCCGAATTTGAAAAAGGGAGTTAATGGGTTTTACGCGTGAGGCGGATTGTGCTCAATAGGCGCTTTCCTGCTTAAAGAAAACACCGACGGTTCTCAAAATGATCCACAAATCCAGCGAAAGCGACCAATTCCGCAGATAATCGAGATCGCATTCGATCCGCGCTGCCATTTTCTGCAGGGTATCGGTTTCTCCCCGAAAGCCATTAACCTGCGCCCAACCGGTAATGCCCGGTTTTACCTTGTGGCGGATCATGTAACCCTTAATCTGCGTCCGATATAACTCGTTGTGAGCGACGGCGTGCGGACGCGGTCCGACGATGCTCATACGTCCCTGCAATACATTGATAAATTGCGGCAATTCGTCCAATGACGTCTTTCGAAGAAAGCGGCCGAAACCGGTAATTCGATTATCGTCCTTTCTAGCTTGCCGAACAGTATTACCGTCCTCGCAAACCGTCATAGTTCGAAACTTGTAGACTTTAATTTCCTCTCCATCGAGGCCGTAACGACGCTGCTTGAAAATGACGGGACCGGGTGAGCTCAGTTTGATGCCGATAGCTATCGCCAGCATCAAAGGTGAAATCAAAACCAGAATGACCGATGAGAAAAAGATATCCACGATGCGTTTCATGACCCGATTAACACCGTGAAACGGAGATTCGCAGACGGCCACGACGGGGATGCCGTTGACGTTCCCGAATCTCGCCTGAATAAGATCGAAGATAAAAATGTCGGGGACAAAGTAAATGGAAGCCGTGGTATCTCTAAGTTTGTCGAGAAGATCGAAAATTCGCGGCTGAGCCATCATCGGCAACGCGATGTAAATGAGATGAATCGATTTTGTTCGGACGAATTCCGCAACCGAGTTCATTTTTCCCAATAAGGTAATATCGTTTACTCCGAGACGTTCGGGGCTCCTGTCGTCGAAGAAGCCGACGCAACTGATTCCCAGATACGGCGCAGATTCAAATTGATTCGCTAGTTTGAGACCCAGTTCGTTCACCCCGATAATGATCGCTCTGCGTTGGGCATCCTCTTGCGAGACCGCCGACTGCAATGCGCGATGGGCCAGCAGTTGAAAAGCAATAAGTACCAAAGGCGTGGCTAAAAACCAGGTGAGCAGCAGTTTTCTCGAAAACTCGTCTGACATTTTCGCCGCAAACCCCAGTATCGCCAGGAAACCGAATAAAAAGGTCCAGCGGGCGAAAACGCTCCCGAAGGAGCGCAAGAGACCCGATTTGAAATCCGGCTCCAGATCGATTTCGTCAAAAATTAGGGAGGCGATCAAAAAGGTTATTACTAACAGCAAGAAGTACTGTTTTTCGATCTTCAATCCGTAGAAGTGAATCGTCACGATGAAACACGCGACAATTACCGTCGGATTTAGAAGACTTCTGACTAACAGAACTGCCGGCCTATCAACTGCTTGCACGTTTTTTCCTCCATTATTGTCTCCTACCCCAGATCAAGCTTTGAAATACTACTTTGGGGCAGAATAGCTAGCGATGGCTATCCCAAGCCGAAAATATCGGCACCGTAATACAAGATATCAATATGCGCAGGCAAAAACATACTAATCCCCCTTGATGGGCGACTAAAAAATAATAAGCTTATTATTAGGTTGAGCCGCCTTCCGACGGTTACGGCTACTGGATCGAGGAATAAATGGCCTCGGTTTTCTTATCGCCGCGTATTACCTGCAATCCGATTAATGTAATTCCAACCAGCATCATAAGCCAGGTCTCTGTTTCAGGTGCTGAGGAAGCGTAACCGATATAAGAATAGCCTTTTTGTCCTTTCAAGTGGTCGCCAATCTCCGCGGCCTTTAGCGGGGTATTTTGCATTTCGCTGAAAGTTATCTCCTGTCCGCTCATATTCCAGTCCTTAGAAGATTGGCGGGCTAATATCTCAAGGGTAAAGGTATTGATATCGGTGAAGGACAGGGGACTATAGCGGTTGCTGGTTATCTCGGAAAATGAGCTTGCAGCGAAAAAGGAATCGCCGGATGATGCCATACCGAAACTGGACTTATCGATAAAATAGTCAATTTTGTCGTCATTGCTAGGATGCATAACGAAAGTCGAAGCATCATCTTTTATGTTCAATGCGGAGGCTTCGTTGACCCAGGCGAACAGCAGAGCGAAAGCCGTTTTGTAAAAAATGTCTCGGAGAGTTTCTACATTCATATATAACCCCAATGTTACTTGCTGAAAAAAACAGAGATTCGTATTCTGATCCTTGTGAAATTCATTATCGGTTGGCTAGGGCGAACGTGAAGTTTATTGTTATCCTATTATCGTTTTTTATCAGCTTGTTCCGTGTTATCCGATACATATTTGGCCTTATTGCTCACCGTTGGCGGGGTGTTTCCGGTTTTTCAAAATCGCCGAAATACTCTACGGTTGCGGCCTGACGGAGGCGGCTCAACTCGCGATCTATCAGCACTTTGCGATTCCGGTTCATGAGGAATACCTCGATTAGGGGGGCGGCCTTATCGTAATCGAGAGGGGCTTCCTTGATGGCCGACAATTGCAGTACAACGAGCTTTTCGTCTTCCGTGAAGGATGCAGCTTCCCCTTTCTTCAAATGATCGAATTCTTCAAGTCGTTCCAAGGGCAGCTGTTCAGCGGCACGGACTACCGTTTCTGAAGTATGGGGAATATTTTGCTCTTGCAGCCATTTCGATAGTGCATCGAACCGAACGGGCTGCTTTACATGCGGCTCGATGGCATCGCGATTTTTGGGGGTTAGGGGAATGGATATTTCGTCGAATTTGTAGATTTTGCGCTTTTCGAACAGCTGAGGATGAAATTTGTAAAAAGCGCTAATTTCGCCGGGCTCCGGTTTGGAAACCGCCTGCCCAACATGATCGAGGTAGGCTTGCGCAAGGACTTGACGCTTAGCCATCGCCATTGCGAGAGTGACCTGGGGGTCGCGATCAAGGTGCTTTTCGATCGCTTGTTGTGAGAGAAGTTGTTGATCTATCAAGTTGTCTATGCTTTTCTCCTGTGTGCTTTTGGCTTGACCGTCGGTGTCCGCGCCCGAACGCGCAACGAGCACATCGATTTGGCCGACGGAAATTTCCTCCCCGTTGACCCGCGCCGCAATTTGAGTCGCTTTTTCGGATGCGGACTGACTGTCGCATCCACTCAGCATTACCAGAATTGCATGCGCGCCTAGAGGCAGTGATCTCAACCAAACCCTTCTGTCCATAATTCTCCGTAAATTCATGAATCCCGATCCTATCTCCTAAATACTTACGGAAGCCGAATATTCCGATGCCTCATTTCTCAACAGAAAAAAGTCAGCGTGACGTCCTCACGGATTGATATTAAGCAAAACCTGGGCCAGCTATTACTTCTACTCTACACATCAAGGAGTGCGATTTTCACGATATACAGTAGAAAGTACGCGATTAGAGCGTACGCTACGGGAGCGGGCGGTTACCGCTCGTAAACTTAAGAAATGTCATAGCTAAGCGCGCTGGAAGCCGCGCCGTTCCTGAACGTTAAAATTAGAGGTTACTGACATTACTTTCTTAACGAGCAGTAAGTGCGGGCCTTTTCCTAGAAACGGCCGTTGAATCGATCAGGACAGCTCTGCAGTGGGGTGATGCTTTGGTTAATGTATGTGTTCGAACGGAGGCGTTTTGAATGCGGATTTGTCGGGATTTAGTGAATACCGGAGGGTGTGGAGTCGCTGCAGGACGACATTGGTCGTGAGATTGGGCATGGTTTGGCCGAACATGTTGGAGACCTAAGTATTCTTAGGTCCAGAGCGGGTCCAGGCGGTCTTGACCGAGGTGGTGGTCGACGGCATTGTAGCCCGTGGGTGCGGAAACCGCCGCCGATGTCTATGTTTTGCGACAGTATGCGGAACTGGAAATGGGCCTGGCTGCCGCCAGGTTGATAGTGACGTTGCCGAAGCCCATTCCTGTCAGAGGTTTATGGCTTCGGCACAAGCTACGCTAACGCCAATTGCATGCTTTCGGTTGTACCGTGAGTTAGACCGTGTCGCCTTTTTCTCCCTCCTGCGGACGGCGAAGGCGGATGCCGAGTTCGCGGAGTTGGGCGTCAGTAACCATGGCCGGGGCGTCGATCATCGGGCACCAGGCCGACTGGGTCTTGGGAAAGGCCATGACCTCGCGGATGGAGGTTGCGCCGCTCATGAGCATGACCAGTCGATCCAGGCCGAAGGCGAGTCCCCCGTGAGGCGGCGCCCCGTACTTGAGGGCATTGAGCAGGAACCCGAATTTCTGCTGGGCTTCCTCGTCCCCGATACCGAGCAGCTTAAATACGGCGTCCTGCATTTCGGTGCGGTGGATACGCACCGAACCACCGCCGATTTCGGTACCGTTCAGCACCATGTCATACGCACGGGAGAGTGCCTGGCCGGGGTTGGACTGAAGCTCTTCGAGGCTGCATTTGGGCGCGGTGAACGGGTGGTGCAGGGCGAACCAGCGGTTCTCCTTTTCGTCCCATTCGAACATGGGGAAGTCCACCACCCAAAGCGGTTTCCAGTCGCCTTGCGCGAGGCCCCGGTCGTGGCCCAGCTTGAGGCGCAGGGCGCCCATGGCCTCGTTGACGATTTTGGCTTTGTCGGCGCCAAAGAAAATGATGTCGCCGGTTTGCGCCTCCACCCGGTCAAGGATGCCGCGCACGGCTTCCGCAGGGAGGAATTTGACGATGGGCGATTGCAAGCCTTCGATGCCGGTGCTACGGTCGGTGACTTTAATGTAGGCCAAGCCCTTCGCGCCATATATGGCGACATGCTGGGTCAGATCATCGATCTCCTTGCGGGACAAATCGGTGCCGCCGGAGACTTTAAGCGCCACGACTCTACCATCGGGATCGTTGGCGGGGCCGGCGAACACTTTGAATTCGGCGGAAGCTACCAGGTCCGCCACGTCCACCAGTTCCAGCGGGATGCGCAGATCCGGTTTGTCCGAGCCGTACCGCCGCATGGCCTCCTCGTACGTGAGCCGTGGAAACGGATTGGGGAGTTCGACCTTGAGCACTTCCGCGAACAGATCCCGGATCATGTCTTCCATTAGATCGGTAATCTGTTTTTCGTCCATGAAAGACGTTTCGATATCGAGCTGCGTGAATTCCGGCTGGCGGTCGGCGCGCAGGTCTTCGTCCCGGAAGCAACGTACCACCTGATAATAGCGATCCATGCCGGAAATCATCAGGAGTTGTTTGTACAACTGCGGCGACTGCGGCAAAGCGAAGAAATGATTGGGATGAGTTCGGCTCGGGACCAGATAGTCCCTCGCGCCTTCCGGGGTCGCTTTGGTCAGGAAAGGCGTCTCGATTTCATAGAATCCATGATGATCGAGAAATTGCCTAAGGAAACGCACAATGTCGCGCCGCATTCTCATGCGATGCTGCATCACCGGGCGGCGCAAATCGATGTAACGGAACCGCAAGCGGGTTTCTTCGCTGACTTCAATTTCACTTTCCAGAGGAAAAGGAGGCGTTTCGGCTTTGTTGAGGATCTCCAAGCGAGTAGCCAAAACCTCGATTTTTCCCGTCGGTAAATTGGGGTTTTCCGTTCCGGTTGGACGCCGGCGGACCTTGCCGTGCACTTTGAGCACATATTCGCTGCGGACCGTTTCCGCCACATTGAAGGCTTCCCCATAATCGGGATCGAATACGACCTGAACCAACCCTTCGCGGTCGCGGAGGTCAATGAAGATTACACCGCCGTGATCGCGGCGGCGGTGAACCCAGCCACAAAGATCCACTTCCTGATTCAAATGGCTTTCCGTCAATTCTCCACATCTGTGGCTACGCATCGCTATATCTCTAACTTGGATCAATAAAAACCGGGAATATTACGGGCCTGGCAGTCCATGTACAAGTTTACGAGGTTGCATCCGCTGCCGGCTTTGGAGTTTCTTTCTTGGCTGGCGATGTATCCGATTTGCCATCCGAGGTTTCGCCGGCCAGGTTCTTTTTCTTGTCTTTGCCGCCTTTGAAATCCGTTTCGTACCAACCACCGCCTTTTAGCCGAAACCCGGCAGCCGACACCAATTTATTCAATTCGAGATCGCCGCACGCAGGGCATTCTTTCAAGGGATCGTCACTGATTTTTTGTATCGCTTCGAATTCGTGGCCGCACGATTTGCATTGGTATTCATAGATAGGCATGGAGGACTCCTCGTTTGGTCTAAAACAGGCGCTTGTAAATATGAGGGTTTAGGATGAGTTTTCAAGAACGGCGCTCCATAGTGTGGGCGCGTGGTCCTCGATGCTTATGGACCCGGAAGGTGATCAGTATGGTCGTTAGATAACGGTGTTTCGCCGTCCGATGCGTCGGGGGCTGCCGGCTCACCGGCTATGGCATAGGAGGCTGTAGCCCATTCGCCCAGGTCGATCAATTTGCAGTATTCGCTGCAAAATGGCTTAAACGGATGGGTTTCGTTCCAAGCTACCGGCTTTCGACAGCGAGGACATTTAATGATTTTGTATGGAAGTGCGTCGGACAAGCTCGCTCGTCACAATAAGCAACACGTTAATTGGAAAGTAATGTCATCCTGGCACTGGGTTGGCCGTTCAACCGTATCAGGAATCATGAAACGGACGGTAAATCGGTGTTTGCCCCCGCTAATCTCGGCAAAATATGGTTGTGAACGCTTCACGCCGACGCGGAGAAGTTGAAATGGCAGGGTGTGATCCAGGCTTTTCTGAAAGAAGCCCCCGCTAGCCCGTTCTTCGGTCGGGGCGGCGCCGGTGCGTATGAAATTTAGCAGAATATCGATAGCCGAACGTATGAGCCGGAACGGCTCTAGCCAATTCTCGAGATCTTGTCGGCGTGTGTGGTCGTCGAGTTTAAGCCAGTAATGAAAGGCGGGTAAATCGAATGAGCAAGTCCCGCCCGGAATGGCGCTGCGTTGAGAGATGCTCTTAAACAACTCGTTCTCCATCAGAGAGAGGCCGAGTTTACCCGGGGTGGCGTAAAGCTCTTTACTTAATTTGTCCAGCTTAGTCAGGATTTTATCTAGCTTGGCATGATCAATGTCTTGATTGTGCGCCATTCGAGTGAGCACTGCTGCATGGCGATCTAATTCCTTTAGAGTTTCCGACTTAAGATCATTGCGGCTAAAAAGAGTTAGGACATCCAGCAGGGTTGCGATTACCGCCCGACTGTCCCAAATCGAATCACCGGTCATGAAGTGGTCAAGCTGCTGAAAGAGTTGCTCGAGCCGCATGAGCACACGTATGCGTTCATTAAGCGGGAACTCATAAATGATGGAATCGTTTAAGGCGGGAGTTTCGGCAATAGAAAGCATAATAAACAATCCGATCCAGGATTTATAAATTAAGGGTGTCCGTTGGCGATCAACATTTTCGTTTATCCCGGCAATTAGTCAATACCTACCTTTTGTACCTGATTTTGTGCGAGACTCGTGGCAATCAATGTCTGCTAAGAGCGAGATAAAATTGGTGTAATTGCTCGACTTGGTCTGAGAGACTTACTTTATCGCCAATGTTTTCGAGCACATCATCCGCGGCCGCGAGCCGTTCGCTGCGACTAAGTTGGGAGGACATAATTTTTTCGATTTCTGGCTGGCTCAGTCCATCGCGAAGCTCGACACGCTGCCGCTGTAAGTCTTCTGGGCAATCCACGACGAGTAGCCGGTCCACAAGATGTCTTCGTCCGGTTTCCAGCAGCAAGGGAACGACCAAGATGCAGTAGGGCGCGGATAGAATCGCTAGTCTTCGGTTTATTTCGGAATACACCAAGGGATGTAGCAGGGTCTCAAGCCAGCGTTTTTCTTCGGGGTCGAAAAAAACGATTTCTCGCAACCTTACTCGATCAAGACAGCCATCTTTTAGAATCGCCGCTCCGAAGTGCTGCTTTATCGCCTCGAATGCCGGTTGGTTTGGCTCGACCAACTCGCGGGCGATCACATCCGCATCCAGAATCGGAATACCCTTGGCGGCGAATAATTCGGCAACCGTGCTTTTGCCGCAGCCGATCCCGCCGGTTAGGCCGATCTTGAGCATATTAACTCAGAGGTTGAGAAAAAACCGCAGTGAGCGGCCCGAGTCCGCGTCGACAAATCGGCAGGATGGCCGATTTACTCGCCTCATCCCTGAGGCTCGCCCTTCGGGACATGTTTTGCACGTTCCAAACGACAAAATCCTTTCCTCGACTTTGCCCTCCGGGCGAACTCCGTTCGTCCCATTCTGCTCCCGGCAGAATGGTCGCTCCCGGCGAATTGGTACACGGCGGTAGCCGCCCGAAGGGTGCCGGGCATGGAAGCCCTGCATAAAAAGCGCGGGTGTACGGCCCTCACCCAACCCTCTCCCAGAGGGAGATGTACTGTGAGCGATCGGGAGAGGGAGATTAATGAGTCGCTTACGCGATGTGCTTTCGTTGGATCGGGTACGTTGAGCATCGCAGGCGCGGACTCGGGCCGCGTAGTAGGTTATTTCACAAGCTCTTAGCCGGAAATCCCCGCGAAACGCATGTAAGCGGCGTTTATGTCGTGACCCCACATCAACGCAATCCACCCAGCCATAGCCAAATAAGGACCGAATGGAATGGGAATGCTGCGGTCGTGCCTGAAAATGGCAATCATGGCGATGCCGATTACAGCCCCGACCAAAGAAGAGAGGAGCACCACGGTCGGCAGCATGCTCCATCCCAGCCAAGCGCCCAGCAAAGCAAGCAGTTTGAAATCGCCGTGTCCCATTCCTTCTTTGCCGGTCGCTAACCTGAACAGATGGTATACCAGCCAAAGGCATAGATATCCGAAAATGGCTCCCAGTATGCTAGAAGTGCTGTCTGTGAATAGGTTAAACAGACTGAGAAACAGACCCAGCCAGAGTATGGGCATTGTAATCGCGTCGGGAAGCAGTTGGCGATCGAAGTCGATAAAACTCAGGCAAATTAGACTCCAGCTGAGTAGCAGCGCGGATGCGGTTTGCCAGGTAACGCCGAAATGCCAGGCAACAGCGATCGAAATCACGGCGGTCAGCGCCTCGATAGCCGGGTAGCGAAAGGTTATCGGCATTCCACACCCTGCGCATCGCCCTTTAAGCATTAGATAACTGACGATCGGAATGTTTTCCCAAGGCCGAATCGGTCGTTTGCATTGGGGGCAATGAGAGCCCGGAACTAGCAAATTGTAGGGCTGACCTGGATCGGCTTCAGGCTCGAGATCCAGAAAGGCCTGACACTCGCGCCGCCAGTTTTTCTCCAGCATAACCGGAAGCCGGTGAATGACCACGTTTAGAAAGCTGCCGACCACGAGCCCCAAAGCGGCGATAACGGCCAAGAACAAAAGGGGATTATCAGCCAGTAATCGGATGGATGGAGTCACGTCCGTATTCTCTCGTTCAGACAACGGATCCGAGTTTAAATATCGGCAAGTACATGGCGACTACCAAGCCACCGACGACCACCCCTAAGAATGCCATGATCATGGGCTCAAGAAGACTGCTTAGAGAATCTACGGCGTTGTCTACTTCTTCTTCGTAGAAGTCCGCCACTTTGGCAAGCATGCTGTCCAGGGAGCCGGATTCCTCCCCGATCGCAACCATCTGTATTACCATGTTGGGAAATAGATTTGCCTGACGCATGGTTAGCTGAAGCTGATGTCCGGTGGCTACCTCGTCCCGCATTCGCAAGACGGCATTGGAATAAATAATATTACCGGTAGCGCCGGCCACCGATTGCAACGCCTCTACCAAGGGTACTCCGGCGGCCGACATGGTGGCCAAGGTTCGGGCAAAACGCGAAATAGCGGCTTTGTGCAGGATTGTGCCGATAGCCGGTATCTGCAACATAAATCGGTCCAGGGCATGATTGAAAGCGGCGGAGCGCTGCTTGAGCTTTACGAAAACAAAGCCGATAACGACAAGGACTCCCAGTACTACATACCACCAGGCCGTGAGAAACCGGGACATCTCGATAACCATTTGGGTAAATGCTGGGAGATCCGCCCCAAAACCTTTGAATAAATCCTCAAATGTCGGTACAACAAAAATCAGCAGAATAGCGGTTACGATGCAGGCAACCACGATGACGGCTGTGGGATAAGTCAAGGCTTTCTTGATCTTGCCTTTAAGGGTTTCGGTTTTTTCCTTGTATTCGGCGATCTTGTGCAACAGCGTCTCTAGAACGCCGGCTTGCTCGCCGGCCTGCACCAGGTTACAAAATAGCTCGTCAAAATAAATCGGATGTTTGCCCAATGCTTCGGCAAGGGGGCTGCCACCCTCGACATCCGCTTTGATGCTCATAATCAAATCTTGCATGCTTGGATTTTCGTGGCCGCGTCCGACAATATCGAAGGCCTGAACCAGCGGTACGCCTGCACTCATCATGGTCGCTAGCTGGCGGCTAAATACGGCGATGTCTTTAGTCGTGATTTTTTTCTTTCGCGCGCTGAACAGCGGCTTGGGTTTTTTCTTGATCTTAATTACTTTGATGCCCTGGCGCCGGAGTTCGGCCTTGGCCGTAGTCTCGGTGCGTGCGGACAGTTCCCCTTTGACGCGCCCGCCGGTGCGGTCGGCACCTTCCCAATAAAACAGAATAAGTTCTTCTTTTGCCATAAAAAATCAGTCTCGGGTGACGCGGTCGATTTCTTCCAAACTGGTAATGCCGGCCTTGATTTTCCGCAGACCCGACTCCCGTAGGTCTGCTACGCCCTCCGCTTTCGCTTGCTCGCCAAGCTGAAGGACGTTTCCGCCTTCGAGAATGATGCGGTTAATGGATTCCGAAATGGGCATGACCTGATAAATACCGACCCGGCCTCTATATCCTTTTACGCATTTATCGCAGCCTACCGGTCCAAAAACCGTGAAGCTGCCCAGCTCGTTTTCCCGGAAACCGGCTTCCAACAGGACTTCCGGGGGGAGTTTCTCCTCCTTCTTGCAATGTTCGCAAAGTCGCCGTGCCAGCCGTTGCGCCATAATCAACAGCACGGAGGAGGCGATGTTGAACGCGGGTATACCCATCTGCATCAAGCGGTTGAGCGTTTGAGGCGCATCATTGGTGTGCAGGGTGGATAGCACCAAATGGCCGGTCTGTGCAGCCTTGACCGCAATTTCAGCCGTTTCCAGATCACGAATTTCGCCCACCATGATGACGTCCGGGTCTTGCCGCAAAAACGCCCGAAGCGCCTCGGCAAAGGTCAGGCCGGTTTTGACGTTGACGTTGACCTGATTGATGCCGGGTACAGTGATTTCCACCGGATCTTCGGCCGTCGAGATATTGCGGTCGGCCGTATTCAAGATATTGAGCCCGGTGTAGAGGCTTACCGTTTTGCCGCTTCCGGTAGGTCCTGTAACTAGGATCATTCCGTAGGGCTTATTGATGGCGCTCAGAAAATTTTGTTGCTGCTCCGGCTCAAAGCCGAGCTTTTCAATTCCGAGTTGGGCCGCGGTGGGATCGAGAATACGCAGTACGATCTTTTCGCCGAATAGCGTCGGACAGGAGTTGACACGGAAGTCGATGGCGCGAGTTCTCGACAGCGCCATCTTGATACGGCCGTCCTGAGGTATCCGCCGCTCGGCAATGTCCATTCGTGACATGACCTTAAGCCGCGCCAACATACGTCCTGCCAGATTGGGCGGAGGGCTTGCGATCTCGTGAAGCATGCCGTCATGGCGGAAGCGAATGCGGAAATTTTTCTCGTAAGGCTCGAAGTGGATGTCAGAAGCACCCCTCTTGATGGCGTCGAGGAGAATTTTGTTGACGAAACGGACAATCGGCGCATCGTCTATGTCGGAAGTGTCGCCTTCGGCCGGCTGATCGGCTTCATCGCCACCGGTAATGTGAAGATTGTCGAGATCTGTGTCCAACAAGTCTTTGAACGAGGTGTCGACCGCTTCCATCGCCGTGTCGATCATCCGCGCCAGTTTGTCTTCCTCTACGATGACGCTTTCGGTGCTTGATCGGGTATGAAATTTGACCTCGTCCAGAGCTTGGAGATTGGTCGGATCCGTAACACCCAAATACAGGCGGTTTCCGCGTTTGAAAAGAGGTAGAACGTGGTGTTGGCGGATCAACTTCTCACTGACTGCCTTGATCGGCATCATGTCCAGAGATATCGCATCCAGGTCGAACAGGGGAACTCCATATTCTCTCGATGCCACGGATGCGATAGTCAGGCTATCGAGAATTTTGTTGTTGACCAAATAGCTTACGAAATGGGTCTTTTTTCGCAGAGCCTCTTCGAAATGAAGCTGCGCATCGGATTCCGTTAACAGCCCATCCTTGACCAGGCTTCTGGCCAATCCGCTGAGTTGCAATTTCGTCGCCGTGGTCGCCATGAGTATTAACGCTGCGGACTGCTAAGCATGCGTGTGTTGAAAGCCTGGATAATATTAGTTGATACGTAGACTTTATCCAGTTTGCTCCGATGTCCGACGAACGGAGTGGTTTACGATACCGTCGAATGTCAGCGCGCTTGAATAAGCTTCAAGGCGATATTGGCCTGCATGGTCAACTGACGGAAACTGTCAAAAACATCCCGCGTGATCGGCTCTTTGCTAAACGCGCGATCGGCATAGAAGAGGCCGATGACCTTTTTGTCGAAGCTGATTGGTGAGAGGCAGCAATCGTGTTGGCCGAAATGCGCTATGACCTCTCCGGTAAATAGCCGTTGAGTTTCCGCATCGGTTTCACGCGCCCAAAGGTACTCGTTCTTCTCCAGCGTATTAGAAAAAATGTTGGGCGGTGAACCGCCAATGCCGACTTGCAAGAGCCCCCGGGTTTCGACCGGAGGCCATCCGAGAGCGGACTTTTCCTTGAGCCGTCTACGATCCGGCGTCAACAACGCGAAAAGCACGCGGTCCATGCGCAAAGCCCGATAGATTCCCTCCATGACCATTTCGAAGACTAGATTCAAGTCGAACTCACCACATAAGAGGTTGGTAATATCCTGCATAATTTGCATTAGGCCGGCTTCGTCCCGCTGTGTGGATTCGTCGGTTTGCCGCTGCCGAGCCGTCGATTCCCGCTCGGCGCCGGGAATATATGCCATGGCTTCATGGGCTCCGAATTGTCTGGCGAGTTTTACCGCGCTTTCCGCGTTACGCTGCAATAGCTGGAGCAAGTTGCGGTGCGGTTGGCCCGTCAGCTCGGCCACTCTATAGATGCAGCGCTTGATTTCTTCGGATTGCCACCCGCGTGAAGAACCTCTCGCGATTTGGTAGCCCAGCTTAACGTACTCCGTACGGGGCGATCTGCCGGAAAATGCTTCTTCGATCAATCCGCCGAGGCGCCAGGTTTTGCTCAACGAGGCGCCGAGCTGAATAAGCTGGAATCCCAGGACCGCTCTTTCGGCTCTTTCCGCAGGCATTTTTTGCTTTTCCGTTAACTCCTGGATCTTGCCACCCATGTTCAGCTCGAAACACCAAAAGCCGATGTGGCCTATGTTGTGCAGCAAGGCGGCGATGAATACTTCCTCCGGCTGCGGATCGTTGACCAAAATTGCGAGTGATTTCGCCTGTACTGCGCTGTGCAAGGCACAGGCGATTTCCTTGTTGACTTGCTGTTTCCCATGCTTCGACATGACCGTTTCGATGAACGAGCAGGCTAAAGCCAATTCGCGGATAACATTAAGTCCCAGCAACACGATGGCTCGCGTAACGGTGGCCAGACGAACGCTGTTGGGATTGTAGTAGGGACTGCTGGCGAGCTTCAGCAGCCCGGCCGTTAAACCCGGATCTTCGAGAATGATCTTCGCGAGTTCGGATACTCCCGAGCGTTTATCTTCAATTGCTTGATTAAGGCGTTGCGCGGTGTGGGAGAAAATGGGCATTTCTTTGTCCCGCAGCCAACTGGTCCAGTCTTCCAGAGTTGTCGGGATGTCCTCCTCGTGGACCGCCAACGAACCAGCGTCGATCGCTTTTGGGCTGTTTTCAGGGGTTTCTTTGGCCGAATCGTCTTGCATATAGTTGACTGGCCCTATAAAGCGCGGATTTTTTCCGCCTGCGCCTGCAACTCCGTTAGGCTAAGTCGAATCTCTTGATGGCGGGTTTGCTCCTTAGCTATAACCTGGGGCGGGGCTTTTTCAAGAAAGCCAGCGTCGTTCAGCTTGCCTTCGATTCGAGGCAGGTCTTTGGACAAGCGCTGGATTTCCTTTTCCAGCCGTGACAGCTCGGCGTCCTTGTCGATCAATCCTTTCATGGGAATGAGAACTTTCATTTCGCCGATCAGAGCCGTGGCCGACTCCGGAGCCGCCTCGGATTCCGAAAGCCACGTTACGGTTTCGACGCGGGCCAGTTTTACAATGAACTCTTGGTTACGGTTCAACCAAAGCCGGTCCTGTTCGGAGCCATTTTGAACCAAAAGCGGCAGCGGCTTGCCGGGCGCGATGTTCATTTCTCCGCGGATGCGCCGAACGCCCAAGATAATGTTCATGACCCATTCCATCTCGGCCGTCGATTCCGGGTCGATCCAGCTTTCATCGATCTCGGGATAGGTTTGCAACATGATGCTCACGCCCTTCTTGTCGGCTAAAGGCGCTACGCGCTGCCAGATTTCTTCGGTGATGAAAGGCATCAGCGGGTGGGCCAGGCGAAGAATTGTTTCCAATACGTGGACCAGCGTCTGGCGTGTTCCTAAAACATATTCGATAGAGATCAGTGTTTCCCTGCCATCAGAGGATTCCACGCCATACAACGTAGGTTTGGACAATTCCAAGTACCAGTCGCAATACTCGTTCCAAACAAACTCATAGATCGCTTGAGCGGCCAGGTCGAAACGATAGCTCTCGATCGCGCTGATCGTCTCTCGTATCGTCAGTTGTAAACGGCTCCGAATCCACCGGTCCGCCAGAGTGAACTTTACGTTCGCATTATCCAGTCCGCAGTCCTTGCCCTCGGTGTTCATCAGCACATAGCGCGCCGCGTTCCACAGCTTATTGCAGAAATTGCGGTAGCCCTCGACCCGGCCCATGTCGAACTTGATGTCGCGCCCGGTGGAGGCCAGGGAAGCGAAGGTGAAGCGCAGGGCGTCGCAGCCGTATGCGGCGATGCCCTGAGGGAACTCTTTGCGGGTGCGTGCTTCGATTTTCTGCGCCATTTGCGGCTGCATCAGGCCGCCGGTGCGCTTGGCAACCAGGTCTTCCAAGCCGATGCCATCGATGATGTCCAGGGGGTCCAGCACGTTGCCCTTGGATTTCGACATTTTCTGGCCTTCCGCATCGCGCACCAGCCCGTGCACGTAAACCGTCTTGAACGGGACTTGCGGGCTTCCGTCCGGGTGTTTCATGAAGTGCATGGTCATCATGACCATGCGTGCCACCCAGAAAAAGATGATGTCGAACCCGGTCACCAGTACGTCGGTGGGATGGAAGGTCTTCAATTCCGGCGTCTCGTCCGGCCAGCCCAGAGTCGAGAAAGTCCACAGGGCCGAGGAGAACCAAGTGTCCAGCACATCCTCGTCCTGGCGCAGTTCCAGGCCGGCGTCGAGGCTGTATTTGGAGCGTACTTCCGTCTCGTTGCGGCCCACGTAGACGTTGCCGTGATTGTCGTACCAGGACGGGATGCGGTGACCCCACCACAATTGGCGGGAGATGCACCAGTCCTGAATATCGCGCATCCATGAGAAATAAAGATTTTCGTACTGTTGGGGCACGAAGCGGATGCGGCCGTCTTCCACTGCTTCGATGGCGGGTTTGGCCAGTTCCTTGGCGCTGACGTACCACTGGTCGGTGAGCCAGGGCTCGACGACCACGCCGGAACGATCGCCGCGGGGTACTTTGAGAGTGTGCGGCTCGATTTTTTCTAATAGCCCCAGTGCTTCGAACTCGGCGACGATTTGTTTACGCGCCTCGAAACGGTCCAGTCCCGCATACTTTTCGGGCGCCTGTTCGCCGTGGGTTCCCGCGTAGCCTTCAAAGGTGAGCACGGTGAATTCGTGCAGGATCCGGGCATCCTTGTCCAACACGTTGATGAGCGGCAGGTTGTGGCGCTTGCCCACTTCGTAGTCGTTGAAATCGTGGGCCGGAGTGATTTTCACGCAGCCGGTGCCGAATTCGGGATCGACGTAATCATCGGCAACGATTGGGATTTCCCTGTTCGTAATGGGCAGCCTGACGGTCTTACCCACCAACTGCTTGTAACGCTCGTCCGCCGGGTGCACCGCCACGGCGGTATCGCCCAGCATGGTTTCCGGGCGGGTGGTGGCGACGACCAAATGGCCCGAGCCGTCCGCCAGCGGATAGCGAAAGTGCCACAGACTGCCTTTTTCCTCCTCACTCTGCACTTCCAGGTCGGAGATGGCAGTGTGCAGCTTGGGGTCCCAATTCACCAGGCGCTTGCCGCGGTAAATCAACCCGTCATCGTAGAGGCGCACGAAGGCTTCCTGCACGGCACGGGACAAACCTTCATCCATGGTGAAGCGTTCCCGGCTCCAGTCCACCGACGAACCCAGTCGGCGCAACTGTCGGGTAATGGTTCCACCGGATTCGGCCTTCCACTCCCAAACTTTTTCCAGGAAATTTTCGCGGCCTAGGTCATGGCGAGTGAGGTTCTGCGCTGCCAATTGCCGTTCCACCACCATTTGTGTGGCGATGCCGGCATGGTCGGTGCCCATCTGCCATAGGGTGTTATGGCCCAGCATGCGGTGGTAGCGGATCAGAGTATCCATGACGGTGTTGTTGAAGCCATGTCCCATATGCAAGCTGCCCGTCACGTTCGGCGGCGGAATCATGATGCAGTAAGGTGTTCTGCTTCCGCTGGGCGCGAAATATCCGTTTTCCTCCCAGAATTTGTACCATCGCGGTTCTATGGAATGAGGCTCGTAGGTTTTATCCATGACGTGTTCTGTTGTTCTATGAGAGATGGCCGATCACGCCGTTAGGGTCGGCGCAGGGCGATCGATCTTGAATTATATTGAAAACTCGGGGGCTCAAGGGCTTCAGTCGGGCTTATCCAAGTGGTGGGTCTGAATGGTATGTCCTTGATCCGTATAGAGCCGGTATCGGCGGCGGCCCGCCTGCTTTATCGTTTCATCCTGGTCGACGAGTTCGATCAGACGTTCAAACCGGTCGAGAGCGGGCGGTATATCGGCACTCAAGTTAATCAGTATGTCCTTGGCAGGCTGTGGCGCAGTTTGGCGCCCGATGACCACTGGCGCTTCGCCTTGGATTCCCGAGTCATCGAGCCGTTCGTGGGCTACGAAGCTGCCTTGCCGGAATGTCCACAGTAAATCGTCGAGCACCCGCTCTTCGTCTTCGGAAGATGCATAAAGGAAAACCGTAAGGTCTTGCTTAACGGCCTTTTCGGTGAGTCGGCATGCCATCAACCGCCGGTTATGAGCATCCCCGGTCGGCAATACATAAAAATCGATCCGGGTCATTTCGCTTGGTCGACCAGATATTGCACCAGAAGCGGCACCGGGCGTCCTGTCGCGCCTTTTTCACTGCCGCTTTTCCAAGCGGTTCCGGCAATGTCCACGTGAGCCCACGGAAACTCCTTGGCAAAGCGAGACAGGAAACATGCGGCAGTAATACTGCCGCCGTCGGGTCCACCGATATTGGCGACATCGGCGAAGTTGGACTTGAGCAGTTCCTGATATTCCTCCCAGAGCGGCATGCGCCACACCCGGTCCCAAGATGCCTCGCCGGCCTTGAGTACCGCCGCTGCCAGGTCTTCGTTGTTGCTCCAGAGTCCGCTGGGATGACGGCCCAAAGCGACGATGCAGGCGCCGGTCAGGGTGGCGACATCCACTACGGCGGCCGGTTCGTATTTCTTGGCGTAGGTGAGCGTGTCGCACAGCAGCAAGCGGCCTTCGGCGTCCGTATTCAAAATTTCGATGGAAAGACCGGACATGCTCTTGACGATGTCGCCGGGTTTATTGGCCCTGCCGTCCGGGAGATTCTCGGAAGCCGGAACCAATCCCACCACGTTGAGCGGCAACTCGAGTTCGGCGACCGCCGAGAGTGTGCCGATAACGCTCGCGCCTCCGCACATGTCGTATTTCATTTCATCCATATTGGCTGCCGGCTTCAGCGAAATGCCGCCGGCATCGAAAGTGAGGCCTTTGCCGATCAGAACGAACGGCTTGGCTTTCGATGAGGCGCCGGAATACTCCATGACAATGAGCTTGGCGGGCTGTTCGCTGCCTTTGGAGACGGATAGGAAAGCGCCCATGTTCAATTCTTCGAGATCGGATTCATCCAGTATTCGAACCTTGATTTTGCGGCTTTTGCCCATCTGTTCCGCTTGTTCGGCCAGATACGTCGGAGTGCAGAGATTGCCCGGCAAATTGGCCAAGTCCTTGGCGATGTTCATGCCGTTAGCGATGGCCTGGCCTTGTCTGATGCCGAGCTTGGCTTCGGCCAGTTGATCCTCACTGTCGAGCAGGAACTGCAGCTTGGATAGGCGTTGCGGTTTATCGTCCGCGTCGTTTTTCAACCGGGTGAATTTGTATAAGCTTCCTTCGAGGATTTCCACGGCTTGACGGACCTTCCAGCCCAAATCGCGCCCTTCGACCTCCGGTTCGTGGAGAAGGCTTACGGCGAGCTTTGCGCCTGAATCCTTCAGCAATTTCGCCGCGGTGGTTAGCGCCTTGCGGTAAGCGGCGGGACCCAACTCGCCCTTCTTGCCGAGACCGACGAGTAAAATGCGCTCGATATCGCCATCGGGAACATGGTTTATTAACAGGATGTCACCGACTTTTCCTTCGATGTCGTCGCGCTTGAGAAGTTTGGAGATCAAACCTCCTAAATGATCGTCTAAAGCGCTTCCGGCCGAGGTCAGTTTTCGTTTTTGGTGAAAGCCTAGAATTGCACAGTTGGCGGTAACCGTGTCGAGCGAGTCACATTTTGCCGAATAGTCCATGGTAAAATCTGCGGATTATTGCTTAAGGATGGATTGTGTAATTGATCGCAATCTTCAAGGGAGGCCTCGAATCGTTAAAGCTTATTATGAAACCCCATCCTTTTAAACCGCTTCAGTGGAGACATGCCCCGATCATCTCGGTACTCGACCGGATGGTGGCGGCGGAACTCGCCAAGACCTTGAGTGCTGTTCTCGGTGTCTTGGTCGTAATCATCGTCAGTCGTAAGTTTCTCAACATTCTCGCCAAAGCCATTGAAGGCGAATTGTCCGGCGAAACCATATTTCAACTGCTCGGGTTCAAAATCCTATCGGCAACCGCCCAATTGCTTCCCGCCGCTTTGTTCATGGCGACACTGACCGTGCTGGGACGTATGTACCGGGATCACGAGATGTCGGTGCTGGCGTCCAGCGGAGTGGGTTCCAGTCGCGTCTATCGGGCGATGAGCTGGCTGGTGCTGCCGGTGTGTGGTTTGGCCACCATTTTAGCTTTGCAGGTCATGCCGTGGTCCGAGCGGCAGGCTCAGGCGCTTATGAAGAAGGACGAGAAAAGCGCCGACATACGTGGTATCAAGCCGGGCCGATTTAATGAATTCAGCCAAGGCGATGTCATCTTGTACGCCGAGGAGTTGAACGAAGACAACTCCATGCACAAGATCTTCGTGCAAAGCCGGCAGCGGGACAAGACCGGCGTGGTTATCGCTGAGAACGGGCGACTCAAAAGAAACGAACTAAACGAGTATTTCGTCGTTTTGCAGAACGGCCGCCGTTATCAAGGGATACCCGGACAGGCTGATTTCATCATCAGCGAGTTTGAGGAATACGCCGTGCGCATAGATGGTCCGGAGGGTGAGACGGCGTCGCTTAAGCGCGAGGCCGCCGATAGCGTTATGCTGTGGTATTCGCACACGCCACGGGAACTGGCGGAGTTGCAGAAACGGTTGGCGGTACCGTTTGGGGTGCTGTTTTTGAGCTTTTTGGCCGTTCCGCTAGCGAAAATTGCGCCACGTAGCGGCGTCTACGGCAACGTATTTACAGCCTTTCTGATCTATGTGGTTTACGAGAATGCTCAAAAGATCACCCAGGGTCTTCTGATGACCGAGAAGATACCGCTCTGGCTGAGCTATTCCGGGGTTTATTTCTTTTTGCTGGTCATTGCCGGAGTCCTGTTCATTAGAAATCTCGGCTTTGGTTGGATCATCCAGGTCGCCAAGGATAAGTTCCGGTTATGAAAACCCTAAGCCGATATATTGCCGGAGAAGTGATCAAGGGATCGTTGATTGCTGTGTTGATCCTGCTGGTGCTCCTTAATTTTTTCACGTTTGCAGATGAGTTGGGGGATTTGGGCCAGGGGAATTATGGTCTGGCGAATATCCTTCAATATCTGATCTTGACTTCACCGCGTAACTTCTATGAGCTGATGCCTTCCGCTGCATTGGTTGGAAGCCTGGTTACCCTGGGAGCCTTGGCCAATAATCGGGAGTTGGTGGCCATGCAAGCCGCGGGAGTCTCTCGCCTGCGTATCATCGCTGCGGTGCTGGCGGGCGGAATGATGCTAGTGTTGATTTCCCTGGGGATCGGCGAATACATCGCTCCCGTAGCGGAGCGCGCGGCTCATACGCTCAAGGCTACCGCATTGAAAAAGCAGGTGGCATCACGAACCAAGTACGGGTTCTGGGTGCGAGACGGCAATGTGTTCATCAATATTCGTCAGATCGAACGGCCGGAAAATTTAGGCGATATCAATATCTTCAAGCTGGACGAGGCACAGAAACTCCATTCGGCCACGCATGCCGACAAAGCTGTTTACGATGGCAAGCAGTGGCGATTGGACAACATTCGCGAGAGCCAATTTCATGCCGATGGGATCGTCACCGAACAAAAAGCACATACCGATTGGTCCTCGGTGCTTGCGCCGAATCTGCTGAATGCATTCGTGATCAGTCCGGAAAACCTATCGGCTTACGAACTGTCGCGCTACATCGATTATCTGAAGGAAAACGGACAGCAATCTTCGTCCGTCGAACTGGCGTTTTGGGGAAGAATCGTGAATCCGGCGGTTACCTTGGTCATGTTGCTTGTTGCCGCGCCTTTTGTGCTGCCGGTTCGTCGAGAGGTCGGTATGGGGCAGCGCATCGTAGTGGGTGTCGTTATCGGATTGGGCTTTTATTTGTTTGACCGTACATTCGGCCACTTGGGCCTGATTTATGAGATGAACCCAATATTTGCGGCTTTCTTTCCAACACTGCTGGCGCTTACGGGCGCTTTGGTTGCAATTTTCCGTCTTCGCCTGACTTAAATTTGGAAATCTCCAAGTGGTGTATCTCCGGCTAGAGATTGGGCAAGAAGTCGCGGCCAATCCCATCGGCATCGACTAAGCCCACAGCGAAACCTGAGCGTGAACTCTCACGAGCGATTCGAATAACCCGTTCCAGACCCTCTACGAGTGGGTAGCGATTCAAATCGGTAAGCGCCACCCAAAGAGCGTCGGAGACATCGGTGGCGGGGTTGGGGTCGGGGCCATCAGGATCTTTCGGGACTGCGACGAAGTCGATGATGATGTAATGAAAGTTGCTGACAATCCGCTCGACGAGAGCAACGATAGGACCTGGCTCTATCTCGATTCCCGTTTCTTCAAGTACCTCGCGCCGGCAGCATTGAATGAGAGTCTCGCCGGGTTCCTGTCTGCCTCCGGGGATCGACCATAGTCCGAAGGCAGGTTCTTTGCCGCGGCGAATCAGAAGAACTCGCTCGGATGCATCGAAAACGATCGCTCCAACGCCAACAGCCGGTTCAGGCGGTCTACACGATATGGAAGTAGTGTTCGGCTCGGGTGTCATCGTTCTACTAAAAAGTGGCAAAGCCTATGTTCGAGGCTACGGTAATCCAACAAGCAGGCTTCGTGCGTCGTATTAGGCAGAGGATAAATTTATGCGGGTTCCCGCAATCGAAGTTCACGGTCTTTGCAAACGGTATGGTCCCGTGGTGGCCGTAGACGGAATTTCGTTCGATGTGCCGGAAGGCGCCACCTGTGCCTTGCTCGGCGGAAATGGGGCAGGGAAAACGACCACTCTGGGTATGCTATTGGGGCTGTTACTGCCTTCTTCGGGGAGTATCCGGATTCTGGGCGTGGATATGGTCAAAAACCGCTATGCCGCGCTGTCTCGCATGAATTTTACCTCTCCTTACGTGGACTTGCCGCATCGCCTTACGGTCAAGCAAAATCTCGACGTTTACGCCCGTCTCTACGGGATTCGGCACCGGGCTCGACGTTTGCGCTCTCTTGCGGAGACCTTCGACCTCGAAGCCCTGATGCATCGCTCTTACGGGTCCCTTTCGGCGGGACAACGCACCCGTGTCGCGTTAGCCAAAGCGCTCTTGAATGAGCCTGAAGTGTTGCTGATGGATGAGCCAACCGCTTCCTTGGATCCGGCTTCGGCAGACACGGTCCGAACGTTTCTGAAAGCCTATCAGCAAAGGTCCGGCTCAACGGTGCTGCTTGCCTCTCACAATATGCAGGAGGTGGAGCGGCTATGCGATAGCGTCTTGATTCTTAAGCAAGGCCGTATCGTGGATCAGGGTACGCCCGCCATGCTGGTGCAGAAGTATGGGAGAGACAGTCTGGAGCAGGTTTTTATCGATATCGCGCGCGACCGAGAACACCAATCAGCTTGAAACAGTGATGTCTATGAGCCTGCGTCGTATTTTCGCCCTGGTCATGCGTTACCTGTATTTGATGCGCAGCTCCTGGCCTCGGCTTATCGAGCTTATCTATTGGCCGACGATGCAGATGGTCTTGTGGGGTTTTATCAATCAATTCTTCATCGGCCACAGCGAATGGGTGGCGCAGGCTGCGGGATTGTTGATCGGCGCCGTGTTGCTATGGGATGTGTTGTTTCGCGCCCAATTGGGCGTTTCCGTAGTCTTCTTCGAAGAGATGTATTCCCGAAATCTCGGGCATTTGTTCGTTAGTCCGCTGCGTCCTCATGAATTGGTCATGGCCTTGCTGACGGTAAGTTT
This sequence comes from Methylocaldum sp., assembly GCF_035627495.1. Lineage (GTDB taxonomy): Bacteria > Pseudomonadota > Gammaproteobacteria > Methylococcales > Methylococcaceae > Methylocaldum. The sequence goes on along the minus strand of NZ_DASPLO010000076.1, from coordinate 4,205 downwards.
CCTGAGGACATCGATCGGTGTCGGAGCGGCCGCAGGCTTGGCGGTCGTTCTATATCGCTATTCGATCTTTGATATGGGACTCCCGCTCGTGGCTTTTTTTGCAAATTTGCTCGTCATGGGATGGGCCATCGGCCTGATGGTGGTCGCACTCGTATTACGTTACGGGCTGGGAGCCGAGAGTTTGGCCTGGGCGGTGATTTTTGCCGTCGCACCCCTCAGCGGCATCTATTATCCGATCTCGGTGCTTCCCGACTGGCTGCAAAAAGTTGCTCTGCTGTTACCCTCCAGCCATGTGTTTGAAGGCATGCGTGCGGTCGTGCGCGAGCATGTTTTTCCCCTCGATTTGTTTTGGATGGCCGTTATGCTGAATGCGATTTACCTTTTGATCGGCCTCATCCTTTATCTTTTCGCCTTTCATGTTGCCCGCAAACGCGGTTTATTGTTACAGATGGGTGAATGAGTTTCTTCGGTATGAGAATTCTTTACAACAAGTGAGAGATAAGGTTTGGCTGCCAAAGCGGACAACCAGGAATCATCCTGCACACCTGAAGCTCCAGCTATCCGGAGTAACTATGGATCATGAATAAAATTAACGTTTTGCTGTGTTGTACGGGCAACATATGCCGATCCCCCATGGCCGAGGGCGCCCTGAGGGAATTGGTGAAAAAGGCTGGTTACGTGGACGAGATATTCATAGACTCGGCCGGAACCCATGCCCACTATTTGGGGCATCCGCCCGATCCGCGTGCTCAGCGAGCCATGCTGGAACGGGGCATCGATATTAGCGGTCAACGCTCGAGAAGGGTTGCGCTCGCTGATTTTCAGCGATTCGACCATATTCTGGTGATGGACGGAGAAAATTACGACGCGCTGAGGTTTATTTGTCCGAGAAGTCAAGTCCACAAAATTCGGTATCTTCTCGACTTTGCGCCACAGTTCAAAACGCACCATGTTCCCGATCCTTTTCACGCCGAAGAAGTCCTTTTCATCCGGGTGCGGGACATGATCGAACAGGCTGCAGAGGGCTTAATGGAACATTTACAAGAATTTTTGAGAAACGAGAAAATGCTGTAAAGCCAACGCCTTAGAGCTCAACCCGCTTCACGCTAAAAAAAAGTCAAGGCTAAAATCTTGAACATCATTATTAACGCTCATAGAATAGTGTCCCGTTGCGTGGAAAGTCTCTGCTGATGAGAGGTTTTCACCAGCGGGCGTAACTTAGTTACGGTCCTAACTAGACGCTCTTGATGTCAGGGAGCGTTGTGTCACAAACCAAAGAGTTTTGTTGAGGTAAAAAAAGATGGAACAAGAAAAAGACAATTTTTGGCTCTACATCGGCGGTATCATCGTGGCAGCTATTGTCGGAGTTTTCCTCTTGAAGAGCAGGGAAATGGAGAGCGTGCCCGTCAAGGCTTTTGAGGAAACGAGATCTCAAGTTGAAAGACAGATACAGAACGCAAAACCGTAAGAAATCTTGCCGCTAAAGCAGGAGTTAATATCTGCAGGCAAGCGCTAAGACCGGAGGAAAAAATAACGGCTCCGGAGGAGCATCTGATCGCTAAGCTTTGTTGCGTAAAGAGGTTGAGAAAGTTAGTTGCCGTATGGCCGAACCCTCACCGAATTTATGCAACAAAGCTTCTTCTGGCTACGTTCAGCCTAGTCTAACTTCGTCGTCCCTCACCGCAAGATAGCCTCTCAAAGGCTATAAGCATTCGCGTTTCGAATATCACGACATGGCGATTATCGAAGCGTTTTTTGGAGTAACGCACCGCAACCAGAAGTTATCTGCAAGCGCGGAGCAGGTTTGCGCCGCCGGATGTTAAGGTGCTCAGGCGGATCTAGATGTGCCGTCCATAAGAGCGAACCATCTCGGCCAGGCTTGCGGCCTTGTGCTCTGTGAGTTGCTCCCAGGAAAAACGCCATTGCCAATTGCCGGCGATTGTTCCGGGCGTATTCATGCGGTGTCCATGGCCCAGTTCCAGGACATCCTGCATCGGTATTACCGCTAATCTCGCCACAGAAGCCAATGCGCACCGGACGAGGCTTTGTGGCATTCGCACTTCTTTGTCATCGTCATCGCAATGATTGCGAAGATATTCACAAACACGATACCGCTGCGCCTCTGGTAAGCTTTCGTACCAGGATAGCGTGGTGTCGTTGTCGTGAGTGCCCGTATAGACCACATTGTTCTCGGTGTGGTTATCGGGCAAATAAGGATTATCATCGCCTCCGTCAAAGGCGAATTGCAGTATTAGCATGCCGGGAATATTAAACTGGGTACGCAGTGCTTCGACTTCGGGTGTGATAATGCCAAGATTTTCCGCAACCAGTGGCAGGCCGGAGCCGTTGAGCGTGGCAAATACCTTATCCAATAGAGCATTGCCGGGAGCCTTGACCCAGCGGCCGTGAATAGCCGTGTCGGATTCGGCGGGTATTTCCCAGTACGCTTCGAAACCGCGGAAGTGGTCGATGCGCACCCAGTCGTAAAGTGCCAATTGACTCCGGAATCGTTCCAGCCACCAGAGGAACCCAGTGGATTCCATGTGTTCCCAGTTATAGTGGGGATTTCCCCAGCGTTGGCCTGTGGCCGAAAAATAGTCGGGCGGCACCCCGGCTACGACGCGGGCATAACCTCTGTCCGTCAAGTCGAAAAACTCTCGGCAAGCCCATACGTCCGCACTGTCGCCGGCAACGAATATTGGCATGTCGCCGAATAGCACGACTCCCCGCTGCTTGGCATAGCGCCGTAATTCAATCCATTGTTCGAAAAAGACGAACTGCTCGAATTTAATTCGGGCGATGCTATCCGCCAGACGTAATTGAGCTGCTTTTAGGGCGGCGGGCTCGCGGTCCCGAATTGCTACGGGCCATTCCTGCCATGCTTTGTTGCCGAGGTCCTCTCTTAGCGCTATGAAGAGTGCGTAATCCGATAACCACCAATCATGTATTTTGACGAATTGGTCATGAGCGTCGCGGTATTCGCCTTGCGGGCATCTTTTGAAAGATTCGAAGGCCTGCTTTAAGCAGCGAACTCGATAATCAAAGGCTGACGTTTCCCCGATAGGAGCCAGTGACGCCGGCAGCCAGCCACGATCGGACAGCCATTTAAGGTCTATCATCAGCGGATTACCGGCATGGGCCGACAAGCACTGGTAGGGTGAACCATCGGCATGCGTGGGGTTAATCGGAAGCGTCTGCCAAACGCTTACGCCGCAGCCTGCCAGAAAATCAATGAATCTATAGGCGTCTTGACCTAAATCCCCGTTCCCGAGATTGCTGGGCAAAGAAGTGATATGCAGGAGAATGCCGGCGCGACGCCGGTCCAGAATGCTGTGCGCGTGTGTCAATTACCCACCTTGAAGGTATGAGTTAGGTCTTCCCGAGGCATACTTTCTTTTTAAATGGCTTTTAACGGGATGCCTGGAGCTTTAGGGCGTGTCCTCAATTGAGCCAGATAACGGCTGCAGTGAGAAAAATGGCGGCCAGAAAGTTGCAATCGGTTTTGTCATAGCGGGTAGCGATGGCGCGGAATTGCTTGAGTTTGCAGAAAAAATTCTCGATCAGGTGGCGTGCCTTATAGAGGTGTCGATCATGCTCGCGTGGGACTTTGCGGTTCCGCTTCGGTGGAATCACGACGGTTTTACCCGCCTGTTGCAAAGGTTCAATCACCCGTTGATCGGCATCATAGCCCTTGTCCGCGATGACGATCTCGGCTTCCAGAGTGGGCAAGAGTTCGTCCGCTCCCGCTAGGTCGCAGGCCTGCCCCGGCGTCAGAACAAACCCGGTCGGATTGCCTAACGCGTCTACCGTCGCATGGATTTTCGTGCTCCATCCACCTTTACTCCGACCGATGGCTTGGACGTCGCCGCTTTTTTTGAGGCCCCGGCGCCGTGTTGATGAGCCCGGACGATGGTACTGTCGATCATGGCGTATTCGTTGTCGGCATCCTCCACTAAGTACTTGAATACTCGCTCCCAAACGCCCGCTTTGGCCCAACGACTGAAGCGCGTATGGACGGCTTTCCAAGCGCCAAACCGTTCCGGCAAATCCCGCCAGGGAATCCCGGCCCGATAACGATACAACACCGCTTCGACAAACAACCGGTTGTCCCGAGCGGTTACCCCCACATGCCCTTCGCGTCCGGGAAGGAGGTCTTGAATCCGTTCCCACTGATCGTCCCGTAAGCCATACCGTCGTACCATTCA
>NZ_DASPLO010000075.1:0-2610 GCF_035627495.1 Methylocaldum sp. | reverse complement strand
GAGTAATGGTCAAATTTTGTGTATGGGGATTTGATCAGGCGGCGATTTTCTCGGCGTCTTCCCGTACTCCGTCCTTGAACACGACTCCTTCAATGACCTGAGCCAAGCGGGGAATTCCATTCAGTTTTCGCCAGTGCCGCTCGGCGCTTTTCACCAGCATGAACACCATCGCGAGGATGCTCTCCCGGGACCCACAGCCACGGGTCTTGGCGGTCCTGAGCCTCGCCGTGGCAAAGGTGGATTCGATGGGATTGGTGGTCCTAAGGTGAATCCAATGCTCGGCCGGGAAATCGTAGAAGGTCAGCAGCACGTCCCGATCCTTTTCCAGGCATTCCGCCGCCTTGGGATACTTGGGCCGATACACCTTAAGGAAATGATCGAACGCTTTCTCCGCCTCCTGCCGGGTGGCCGCCATCCAGATCTCGTGCAGCGCCGCTTTGGCCTTGGGCTGCTGGCTCTTGGGCAGTTTGTTCAGAATGTTGGCGGTCTTGTGGACCCAGCAACGCTGACGTCTTGTGGTGCCGAACACCTGCGGCAGGGCTTTCCAGAAGCCCAAGGCGCCATCGCCAATGGCTAGATGGGGATCAATCTTCAACCCTCGGGACTTGAGCTCCAGCAGCACCTCGCGCCAGGAGTCTTCGCTTTCCCGATAACCATCGGACAAGGCGACCAGTTCCTTTTTGCCTTCCGCGGTCGCGCCGACCACCACCAGAATACATTGCGCCGCCTCCGCCAGGCGTACCCCGAAATGAATGCCGTCCACCCACAGGTAGACATAGCGCCGGTTCGATAAATCGCGCCGCGACCAGCGTTGCTGTTCCTCTTTCCAGCTGTCCTTCAAGCGGCTGATCGTACTCGCCGACAACCCCGGCGCGTCCTTGCCCAATAGCACCGTCAAGGCCTCCTGAAAATCACCCGTCGAAAGGCCCTTCAGATACAGCCAAGGCAGTAACTCCTCCACCGTCTTCGTCCGCCTGAGATACGGCGGCAGGATCGACGAACTGAAGCGGATTTTTCCCGCCCGATCGCGGACTCGCGGCACCGACACCTCGATGTCGCCGATGCCGGTCTGGATGGACCGCGTCGGCAGATGACCGTTCCGCACCGCCCGGCTCAGCCCTTCGGCCGTCTTCTCCGCCTGGAAACGTTCCAGGAAGCTTGTCACTTCCGCCTCAATGGCCGATGCCAGTAATCGGCGGGCACCTTCCCGCAACACCTCAGTTAACGCATCCTCCACCGGTCCAGGTGTCCCTGGACTCTTCAACCGAATGACCTTATCTTCACTCATGGCGTATTCGTTTCCTCTCGTAGGAATTGATGACCTCGAAGACCATCAAGAATACGCCGCCTACCTCAGCCCCTCATCCACAACTTTCGAGCATAACTCCTTAGATAGCGGCGGGATGCCTGAAGTAGACCACGACCTTTTCGGGCAAGGTGGTGAGCTTGTCCATAAAAAAACCAAGGCTTTTTCCATCAACTTGTTTTGTTATGGCTGATCGGCCGGTATGTAGCGCCGTTTTGAAATCGCGGCTCAGGTACTCATCAGAGTTGGATTCCGGCGCATCAGGAGAGAGGTAGCAAATAGAATGAATACCATCACCCCAGCAAAGAGAGTAAGCGCGAATCCCGTTTTTGAATTTCCGCCGCCACTCCATGGCGCCTTGAATACGACACTGAAGACGAACGCGTAGATGGTCGACATGAATACGGAGTGCAAGAACGACAACAGGATGCCAAGAACTGAATTGCGATAATGGCCAATGACTTCTTCGCGCCTGATGAGAGTGTGGTTATGCCACAGGGTGGCCGTCATTTGGCGGGGAGAAAGGCTGAAATTCTGCATCAGGCGAGTGTGCTTCGATTGCAAGGAGTGGTGTTATTTGTCGTTGACTAGGCGAAGCCGAGGCTTCTATCTCGACTTGGAGAGAGTGGGGGATGGGGCATCCTAGACAATGCAGAGCTGGTTTTCTCGTGCGTAGAAGTCGGTGGTTCTTGAAAGAGTCAGGAACTTACGGATTACTGTGCATAAAGAAAGTAAAAGCCTATTCGCATCGCTCTCACTCCAACGCCAACCCTCTCCTAGAGATAGCAGTGACATTAAGTTTAGCCGTCCTGCCGGCAGGGAGTCACGCTGGGCTATCGTGCCCGGCGCCCTTTGCGTCAATGCAAATCCACTCGGGGCGGATTTGTGCCAGCATCCAGGGAGAGAGGAGGTGGCCCAAGCCGATAGTATCCCTAGCTCCTGGATTCCAGCTGTTCCACTCGCAAGCGGTCGCTTTAGTCGCGGCCCCTTACATGCCGGAATGACGAGATAGAACTTAATGGCATAGCTCCAGGAGAACGAGGAGGCTTCCTTAAGAAAAGCCTCGATTATATCCACAAATATAGAAAATGCGATAGATCTCTATTTTAGGGAAAGATAATATTTTAAAGTAAATCGCAACTTTATTAGGCGGCCAATAATGACTTAACAGGGTGGTGAAAAACTCCGAAGGCCACACGGCACCGCAGCCATTGACGGTTTGGCCCGGTAAAATAAGCAATCTACTTTTTTCGAGACGGACGATGCGCGGCGACGACATGACCCAAGGCTCCCTGTTTAGCTAC
>NZ_DASPLO010000074.1:0-1091 GCF_035627495.1 Methylocaldum sp. | reverse complement strand
CTCGGCTTTATACAGTCCATTGACCGTCTCAGCCAAGGCGTTGTCATCCGAGTCGCCCACGCTACCCACCGAGGGTTCGATGCCGGCCTCAGCCAGACGCTCGGTATAGCGGATCGATAGGTATTGCACCCCGCGGTCGCTATGATGGATCAGACCGCCATGACGAGTAGGTCGGCGCGCATGCAGGGCTTGCTCCAGCGCATCCAGCACGAAGTCGGTACGGGCGGAACCAGAGACCTTCCAGCCGACGATATGCCGGGCAAACACGTCGGTGACGAAGGCCACGTAGACGAAGCCTTGCCCGGTGGACACAGACGTGAAGTCGGACACCCACAAGGCTGACCTGGCTAGACTATCCCGGACACACACCCTCAAGTGAGATCATGGAGAGAAAAAACGAGGTCGTGTGTTGAGATGAGCGAGAGACAGAAACTAAAGAGTTATACCGCGGAGTTCAAGGAATCGGCCGTGAGGTTGGCGGTGGAGTCGGGGTGTCCTTTGGCGCAAACCGCCCGGGACTTGGGTGTCAACAAGGATACGTTGTACGGCTGGGTTCGGCAGTACCACCGGAAGCCGCCGTTGGGGCGGGAGACGGTGCCGTCCGAACAGCTGTATGAGGAGCTGAAGCGTCTGCGGCGCGAGGTATCAATCCTGAAAGAGGAGCGCGACATCTTAAAAAACAATCCACGGGGCGCGCGGCGCCCCGCACCTGTAGGACCAGAAACTCGGGCTAGCGTAGACTGAAGAAGTCCTCGGGAGCGGCGGCCGTCCGCTTTTTGGTGGCTTTGACCCCGTTAAACAACATGGCCCAGGGACGGTGGCGGATCTGCGTGTGGTGACGCCTTCGGGCGATCCCGATTAGGAAGGTGATGAAGTCTGTCGTCCCCGCTCCTGAAATGTGTCCATTCTTACAGGAGATCGCCATGGAAAGGCCCAAGTTCAAAGTCCGGGGGGGTGTAAAAAGAACTGTGTAATTGGTTTGTATAATCTGACAAAAAGGAGAATAAGAATGACCAGTGACACAGCCAAACAAGACGCCCTGTTAGACGAGTTGCTCAAAGGCTATTCGGATCCCAAGGACATTTTGGGTG
>NZ_DASPLO010000073.1:0-59761 GCF_035627495.1 Methylocaldum sp. | reverse complement strand
CACCCAAAATGTCCTTGGGATCCGAATAGCCTTTGAGCAACTCGTCTAACAGGGCGTCTTGTTTGGCTGTGTCACTGGTCATTCTTATTCTCCTTTTTGTCAGATTATACAAACCAATTACACAGTTCTTTTTACACCCCCTTCGTGTTTGAGCCCTTCGACTGCGCTCAGGATGAACTCCGCGAAGCGGCGTCGAAACACGTCAACTCAGACACTTCGATGCCGCTCTAAGCGCATCCCTGCCCCGGGCCGAATATCGTCGCTCGACGTCAACTCAACAGCGCGCTCATTCGCTGCCCCATATCCGTCGGGGTATCGACAACCTCCACGCCCGCCGCCCTCAACGCGGCCACCTTGCTCGTTCCGGTCCCTTTGCCGCCGGTAATGATCGCACCCGCGTGGCCCATGCGTTTTCCGGGCGGCGCCGTGAGTCCGGCGATATATCCGACGACCGGTTTCGTAACATGAGCCTTGATGTATTCGGCCGCTTCTTCCTCAGCGCTGCCGCCGATTTCGCCCACCAGAATGATGCCTTGGGTTTGATCGTCGTTCTGGAACAAAGCCAAAAGATCGATAAAGTCGAGGCCCTTGATGGGATCTCCGCCGATGCCGACACAGGTGCTCTGACCGAGCCCGGCCTTGGTGGTTTGATGCACCGCCTCGTAGGTCAGCGTGCCGGATCGGGACACGATGCCCACCGAACCCTTTTGATGAATAAAGCCGGGCATGATGCCGATCTTGCATTCGCCGGGCGTGATCACGCCGGGGCAGTTGGGGCCGATCAGGGCAGTGTCGTAATGAGCCAGGGCCGCCTTGACCCGTAGCATATGCAGCACGGGAATGCCCTCGGTTATGCAGACGATCACTTCTATCCCCGCGTCGGCCGCTTCCAAAATGGCGTCCGCCGCAAACGGCGGGGGAACGTAAATCATGCTGGCCGTAGCACCCGTCTCGCGTACCGATTGCTTGACCGTGTCGAACACCGGCAAATTCAGATGGGTTTGCCCGCCGCGCCCCGGCGTCACGCCGCCGACCAGCCGGGTACCGTATTCCAGGCACTGCTGAGAATGGAAAGTAGCTTGTTTGCCGGTGAATCCCTGGCAAATGACTTTGGTGTTCTTGTCGACGAGTATGCTCATTACGCAGCCTCCACAGCCTTCTTCGCCGCCTCGTCCAAATCCGACGCGGTAATCAGCGCCAAGCCGGATTGCTCGAGCAAGCGCCGGCCCTCCTCGGCATTGGTTCCTTCGAGCCGAACGACCACCGGCACCTGAACGTGCACCTCCTTGACCGCCGAAATGATGCCTTCGGCAATCAGGTTGCAGCGTACGATACCGCCGAAGATATTCACCAAAACGGCTTTGACCTTCTCATCGGACAAAATCAACTTGAACGCTTCGGCGACTTTCTCCGCCGTGGTCCCGCCGCCCACGTCCAGGAAGTTGGCCGGCTCGCCGCCATAAAGCTTGATGACGTCCAGCGTCGCCATAGCCAGTCCCGCGCCGTTCACCATGCAGCCGATATTGCCGTCCAGCGTGACATAGCTCAAACCGTGCTGGCGGGCGGCGGACTCCTTGGCGTCCTCCTGGGTCGGGTCGCGGAGTTCCGCCAAATCCATATGAGCGAATAAAGCGTTGTCGTCGACATTGATTTTGGCATCCAGTACCAGCAGCGCACCGTCTTCCGTCACCACCAGCGGATTGATCTCGATTTGGTTCAAGTCCTTGTCCAGGAACAGCCGGTACATGCCGTTCATGATTTTGGTCAAAGCGCCGATCTGATCGCCCTGAAGCCCGAGGGCGAAGCCGATTTCGCGGCACTGATAGGGCTGAAGGCTCGCCGCCGGATCGACTGTCAAGCTCAGGATTTTTTCGGGATGCTGCGCGGCCACTTCCTCGATATCCATTCCGCCGGCACTGGACGCCAAAAACAGCACCCTGGCGCTGGTTCTATCCACCACCGCACTCAAATAAAGTTCCCGCGCTATTGGACGGACTTCCTCGACCAGCACGGCATTTACGGGCAATCCGGCGCTGCCCGTCTGGGCCGTCGCCAAGCGTGAACCTAGCAATTGTCCGGCCGCGGCCCCGACGGCATTAACGCTGTCGACCAGCTTGACACCGCCCGCCTTGCCCCGCCCGCCGGCATGGACTTGGGCCTTTACCACCCACCGATCGCCTCCCAGAGCCGTCGCCGCTTCGATGGCCTCTCTCTCCGAAAACACCGGCGTTCCGCGCGGGACCGGCAGTCCGTAAGACGAGAGCAAATGCTTCGCCTGATACTCATGTAGGTTCATTGGATACTCCGTCTGGGACTCGCGCTGGGCATCAATCGTCAAATCGATGCTACTCTTAACGTGTCCCGCTATTCTAATAGACCTGCTCAGAAACCGCACTGAAGCCATGCCGATCCACCATGCACCAACCTCAGATCCGCGGACGTCTCCGCGCCTGCCGAGACGAATGAGCCGGCAGCGCGTCCAACCGGTTGCACGGGTTCGCGGCGCGGGATGATCGGTCGAACATCGGGCTCTGCGGCTTTTAACGGTTTCAACGGACAATGGCCTTCGACAACAAGCACATAACGCCCTGTCCGTTCTCCAAACATTACAGCATCCCCGAAAACCAAGCCTGGCAGTCGCTGACCGTCTATCTACTGTACCGGCTGACGCTGGGAAGCGTTCTGGTCTTCCTGTTTTTTCTCGGTGCGCTGCCTTCTTCACTGGGCAAACACGACCCCGGGCTCTACGCGGTAGCCAGCAGCGTCTATCTGGGATCGATCTTTTTCTCGGCCATTCCGCTGCTCCTGCGCCGCCCCGCTTTCTCTTTTCAAGCTCAGCTGCACGTGCTAACCGATATCGTCATGATTCCCATCATCATGCACGCATCGGGAGGTGTGGAGGCCGGCGTCGGCGTGTTATTGGCCTTATCCGTGGCGGCCGGCGGCATTTTGACCGGCGGACGCTGTGCTTTGCTGCTGGCCGCGCTGGCTAGCGTAGCGGTGCTGATAGAAGAGGTTTACGCCGATCTCTCCGGCGCTTTCAATACTTCCTATACCTATGCGGGCATGCTCGGAGCCTCGTTCTTCGGCATCGCAATTCTCGCCTTGGTCCTGGCCAAACGCGCTGAACAAAGCGAAGCAATCGCCGTGCAACGGAGCGTGGATCTGGCCAATCTTCAGCAGCTCAACGAATTCATCATCCGTCACCTGCAGTCGGGCATCCTCGTCATCGATGAACAGCACCGCATACGGATGATGAACGACTCCGCCGCCCGACTCCTCGCCATACCCTCGCATCCTCAGTCCCTGGATGCCGCTTGCCCTGAAATCGCCGAGCTGTTTTGGGATTGGTTGGACGATCCGACCCATAACACGGCTGGCCTTCGCTCCGGCGGAGGCCAACCTATTCAGATTCGCTTCACCCGCCTCGGCCGCACCTGGCCTCCGATCTACATGGCATTCCTGGAAGACAACGCCTTGTACAATCAGCGGGTGCAGCAAAGCAAGCTGGCATCCCTGGGACGTCTTACGGCCAGCATCGCCCACGAGATTCGCAACCCCTTGACCGCCATCAGCCATGCCACTCAGCTCTTGGCGGAGTGCCCGTCGCTGCAACCGGAGGACCGGCGCCTGACCCGAATCGTCCTCGACCATACGGCACGGGTAAACGTCATCATCGAGAACGTGCTTCAGATCTCGAGGCGAGGCCAATCGAAACGGGAAATCGTCCCCTTGGCGTCTAATTTGAAAAAATTTCTGCACGACTACCGAATCGAGCAACGGGTGCACGAAACAAGCTTTCGGCTCGACGTCGAAACCATCGGTGCGCAGGTCTTGGTCGATCCCAGCCACCTCAAACAGATTCTTGAAAATCTTTGCTCGAATGCGCTGAAATACGGCGAGCCGCAGCGCGGGGCCATCCTGGTCCGCGTGAAGCGCGACAGAGGCGAACCGTGCATCGAGATCATCGATCACGCATCGCCCATCGATAGCCAAACGGTTCAGCAAATGTTCGAACCTTTTTTCACCACATCTACCAAGGGTACGGGACTCGGGCTTTATATCGCGCGTGAGCTGGCCGAACTCAATCAAGCTAAACTGGAATATGAGCCCGTCGCAGACGGCGGTTGCTTCCGGCTCCGTTTAGCCGACGCCGAAAAAACCACCATCGAATTATGAACAGACCGTCCGCCCTGGTTGTCGACGACGAACCCGCCATTCGTGAACTGCTGGAGATCACGCTCGAGCGCATGGATATCGAAGTGCAATCGGCCGGAGAATTACGACATGCCAGAGAGTTCCTGCAAAATCGGCACTTCGATCTTTGCCTGACGGACATGAGGCTGCCCGACGGCGATGGGTTGGATCTGGTGGAGTACATCCAACTCAACCATCCGGCATTGCCGGTAGCGATTATCACCGCGCACGGCAACATGGAATCGGCTATCCGCGCTTTGAAGAACGGCGCTTTCGACTTTGTCTCTAAGCCGCTGGATCTGCAAATCCTGCGGAACCTCATCAACACGGCGCTCAAGCTCGGCCAGCAAGAAAACCGGGACCGCCGCTCCCGCCATATATTGCTCGGCGATTCTCAGGCGATGCGGGAAATCCGCTCCAAAATCAGCAAGCTGGCGCGCAACCAAGCGCCTATCTTTATCAGCGGCGAATCGGGCACGGGCAAGGAATTGGTCGCCAGGCTGATTCACACCATGGGCCCCCGGGCCGAAAAGCCGTTCGTTGCCGTGAACTGCGGCGCGATACCGCACGACCTTATGGAAAGCGAATTCTTCGGCCACAAGAAAGGCAGTTTTACCGGGGCCGTCGGGGACAAGCAGGGGCTATTCCAAGCGGCCCACGGCGGCACTCTGTTTCTGGACGAGGTCGCCGACCTGCCCCTCTCGCTACAGGTCAAACTGTTGCGCGCGATTCAGGAAAAATCGATTCGCCCGCTGGGGGAGCCTCGGGAAATTCCGGTGGACGTAAGGATCGTAAGCGCGACGCACAAGAATCTCGCGGAAATGGTCCGGAATGGCGATTTCCGACAGGATCTTTTTTACCGCATCAACGTCATCGAGATGCATGTCCCGCCCTTACGCGAGCGCCGCAGCGATATTCCCGTCCTGGCGGACCATATACTCGCCAAGCTCGCGGCAGCCGGCCGGGACACCAAGGCCGAGTTGACTCCCGAAGCCTCGACCGCGCTTCTGAGTTATCCGTTTCCGGGCAACGTGCGGGAGCTCGAAAATATTCTGGAACGCGCCGTCGCCCTCTGCGAAGGCTGTCGAATTCAGGTCGAGGACTTGAACCTTCCGGAAATGGCCGGGCCAGATTTGCCGGCAACGCCGGAGGATAGACCCGTGGGGGCACACGGCTTGTCGTTGGAAAGCTATATGGATGAGATTGAGAAGCAGGCGATTATCAAAGCGCTGGAAAAAACCCGATGGAACCGGACGGCAGCGGCGAAACATCTGGGAATAACGTTCCGGGCCCTGCGCTATAAGCTGAAGAAGCTAGGGCTGGACTGAACGAATGCGGGAGAATCGGCGAGGATGGACGGCCGAGACATACAGCGGAGGCAAGTCAGCCGTCGCCCTAAAGCATCTTAGATGCCTCCCCCGTGGCTCAAGGTATCGAAAGCCGATTAAGCCCGATATTTATCCAAAGTCTTAAGCTTATCCAAAGCGTCTTTGATCTTCTGGGTAGCCGCCTCGTTCAGCTCCGCAGGCTTATAGACCCGGTCCAGCAATCCTTCCGCGACCAAAGCCTCTTTAACCCATTTCTTGGCGAAACGATAATTCGTAGGCGCCGGCGAGACTTCGCCCGTGGCCGGATTACGCAACTGTCCGCCGCGCTCGGTTTCCGCCGCTTCCTTCTCGGTGGACTCGGCAGTTTCAGCGGCAGCCGCCGGTGCGCTGACGGCCTCCTCGGATTTCGGCTGAAGCGCCGGCGCGGACGACGGTGTGCTATCCGTTTGAGATACGGTCTTGAATACCTCGTAGATCACAAATATGACAAAGATCACCGTCAGACCGACTAGCAATTGCATCATGATCTCTCTCCTTCTTTTCTCTTCTTGTAGTTTTTACCGACTCGCTAACCGCCAGCTTAGACTTGCAAGCGTCACCGCTGCGGTTACGCGCGAGCGGACACACCATAGGCCGAAACGAATCAAACCGCAATATCTCTATTGACTTTAGTCAAAACTTTACGCAAAAGATCCCCGAAACTCGCCAATTTCTTAAGAATCTGCTTGCAAAACGTAGCGAGCGGGCGTCAGGCGGGGGAGGCCGGCGCGGAGGACCCGGCGTGTACACAGCGTACATGAGGAAGCCGAGCACCGCCCGACCCCGGATCACGGTCGCGCAGTAGTTTTGCAAAGAGGTTCTAAGGCACCGCGTGAACGTGGGGCATGGGCTTGAGCGCCCTATGCTCGAACTGCAATCGATGAAGTTCCGCGTAATAGGACTGCCCGCGCAACAATTGCTCGTGGGTGCCGCTCTCGATAATACGGCCATCCCGCATGACATAGATCCGGTCCGCGTTCTGGATGGTGGACAGACGATGGGCGATGACCAATGTGGTCCGGTTTTTCATCAACACCTCCAGAGCCTCCTGGACGTGCCGCTCCGATTCCGCGTCCAGCGCGGAAGTCGCCTCGTCGAGTATCAGGATGGGGGCATTCTTGAGGACGGCGCGGGCGATGGCGATACGCTGCCGTTGTCCGCCCGAGAGAACGATACCTTGCTGGCCGACGACGGTGTCGAACCCTTGCGGCAGGTTTTCTATGAATTCCAGGGCATGCGCGGTCCTGGCCGCCTGCCGAATCTCCTCGAAAGTCACCGACTCTCGGCAGCCGTAGGCGATATTGCTGGCCACGCTGTCGTTGAACAACGTGACTTCCTGCCCCACGTAAGCGATGTGCCGGCGAAGGCTGCTTAAGGTAAGTTCCCGGATGTCCCGCCCGTCGAGCCGGATTTCGCCCTGGGTAGGCTCGTAGAGGCGCGGCAGCAAGCGTATCAGCGAGGTTTTGCCGCTGCCCGACTGCCCGACCAATGCGATGGTTTCGCCCGGCGTTACCGCCACATCGATAGTCTTCAGCGCGTAATCCCCGCCATTATGATACGCAAGGCTGACTTTTCTGAACTCGATATGCCCTTTTACCGCGCCAAGTTCTTGCGTGCCGGTATCGTGCTCGCGCTCCATGTCCAATAGCTCGAAGATGCTGTCTCCGGCCGCGATGCCCTTCTGCATGATGTTGACGACCTGGGTGGCGCGCTTGATCGGGCTCAGCATCATCGCCATCGCCGCGATAAAGGCGATCAAGCTGCCGGGCGTGATCGTGTGGCGTACCGACTCCAGGGAAACCACGTACAAAATCGCCGCGAATCCGCTGACATAGATGAGTTGTATGAGCGAGCCGCTGACGGCGTCGGTGACGATCAGCTTCATCTGCCGCCGCTGATTGCGTTCGTTTTCCTTAGCGAATTTTTCGGTCTCGTAGCCTTTCCCGTTGAACACCTTGACGATGCGTTGGGCATCGATCACTTCCTGCGCCACATGGCCGACGTTACCCATCGATTCCTGGATACGCATGCTGATCTTGCGAAAACGCTTGCTGACCTGGCGAATGCTGATACCGAGCACCGGGCCGACCACCATGAAAACCAAGGACAACTGGACGTTTTCGTAAACCATCAGCGCGGTCAGGCCGACGATAGTCAGCCCATCCTTGAACACCGCGACAACGCCTTTGGTCAAGGAATTCGCCACCTGCTCGGTGTTGTAGAGCAGCTTGGCGAGCAACTGCCCCGAGGACGAATGGTCGTAATAGGCACAGGGAAGATTCAGAAGCTGATCGAACAAATCCCGGCGAAGATCGGCAATGACTCGCCGTCCGACCCATCCCGAACAATAATCTCCGGCAAACCCGGCAATACCACGGGCAATCGACAAACCCAACAATATGAATGGCGCCTGGCGCAGAATTTCCGGATCGTTCTCGATGAAACTGCCGTCGATGAGCGGCTGAATCAGCTTGGCGAAAGCGGGCCCCAGCGAGGCATAGGCGATCATGGCCACTATCGAAGCCAGGAACATCTTCCAGTAGGGCAAAGCGTATTTGAGTAGCCGCCGATAGATGATCATTCCGTCGGTGAGTGGCTTTCGGTCGGATTGTTTTTCGCTCATGAGGTCGTCGTAGGCTGCGGGAGAAGTAAAGCTCTCCTAATTTTCAAAGCGTTCCTTCTGCAAAAATCGTCTCTTTTGGAACGTGTCGAAGTCATTAAATGGTCGCCGGAGCAATCGCCCCCCCGGCCCATAAATACGGTGATTATACCGGCGTCACGGCCGCCTTGGCGTTTGTCTTGTGGTTTTACGGCGGCTGCCGAGCGACCCGGAATTGCCCTGTCGTCTCGCACAAGCCGGACGGAAGAAATCTCGGGAGCACGACTGGCTCGGTAAGACTGGATTACCCGTCCGCGGTAGTCGATCCCGTAACTTGTCGGTATACCCGGTGATTGCCCTGCACCATGGCATCAACCGAAAACCGATCAAGAACCAGACGCCGCCCAGCCTGGCCCTGCTCGCGACGCCGCGTCGGATCGTCCAGCAGATCCTTGATGGCTGAAGCCAATGCGGTGCTGTCGCCGGGCTCTATCAGCCTGCCGTTGACGCCGTCCTTCACGACTTCGGGAATGCCGCCGGCCCGTGTCGCCACGATCGGAACGCCGCAGGCCGCGGCTTCCAACAACGAAACGCCAAGGCCCTCCATCCACGCGGGATGGACCACGAGATCGAGACAGGGCATCACCCGCGCCATATCGGTCCGATAACCGGCAAACGTCACGCTATCTTCAAGCCCGCGGGCCCGAACCGATTTCTGAAGTTCGGCCTCCATGGGCCCTTGGCCGAACAGCAAAACCCGTGTTTTAGGATGATGCGCCAAGACCATCGCCAAGGCGTCGAATAACACCTCGTGCCCTTTGCGGGCGATCAACTGGGCGATCATGCCGATCGCTATCTGGTTCTCTGCAAGACCGAATTCCGATCGGAACCAACCCGCGTCACATTCCGGATGGTAACGCTCGGTATCGACCGCGCTCGGAACGCAAACCACCTGCCCGGTCGGCACGCCCGCTTCGATGAGCACTTCACGGATGCCTTCCGATATGGTGACGATGGTTTCGAACAGCGGAAATTTGATGCGGGTATCGACCCAGCGCGGCGGATTGTCCACGCGCCGGCTGTGGATCATCGGGATTTTTTCCAGCCGTCCGGCCAAAGCGGCAAGGAGATCCCCCCGGCGGCTGTGAACGTGCAGCACATCCGGATTTTCGCCTCGGATCAGGCGCCGCAACCGGCCGATGAAGCCAAGATCCGCGTCGCCGCGGAACGGAAGCGGTCGAATCTTAACGTCCGGATTTCCGACGGCCTCGATGATCTCGGCCCCCGCGCTGCACACCAAGACATGCTCACCGGGCAACCGGCTCAAGCCATTGAGGAGGTAGGCCACTTGCCGGGCGCCGCCGTAAAGATGCCGCCCCATTTCCAAGTGCAGCACTTTCATGATCTCCCCTCCAGAAGTTCGCTAGCAGCGTCGAACACCTGGTCCACGGTATGAAGACGCATGCAATCGAACGTCCCTCCGCACGTGGGCCGCCGGCGGCAGGGCGAACATTCGAGGGGTTCGTAAAGCACTCTTGCCGTGGCGCGGCCCGTGTCCAAATAAGGCCGGGTGGAGCCGAAGATCGCGAGGGTCGGAACGCCTAAAGCGATGCCGAGATGGGTCAAGCCGGTATCGACCCCGATCAGCAGTCTCGCTTTTTCGATCAGCGCGGCGCACTGCCCTAAGGTGGTTCGCCCGGTCAAATCGAATAGCCCGTGCCGGACGCCGTGAACGATAGGCTCCGCCCGGCTTCGGTCGCCGGGTCCGCCGAGCAGGACTACCGGCAATCTGTGCCGGTACGTAAGACGCTGGGCCAGATCGATCCAGCGGTCGTCGAACCAATGCTTTTGAGGACGGGTGGTGAACGGGCAAATGACGGCATATTCCCCGGTCACGCCGGCCGATTCCAGCAGCTCGCGCCCCTTTTTTCGATCGTCTTCCGAAACGGCGGTATCGAGCGCGAAAGTATTGATCTGCCCGGTCAAGGTCTCGGCGAGCTTCCGGTATTCCTTGCCGATGCGGAAGTCATCTACGCTCCGGTCGATAATCTCCGTCATTAGAAACTGGCTGCCTTCCCGTGAACCAAGGCCAATACGCCGACGCCCGCCCGATAGCCAGGCCCAAACGCCGCTTTTGAGCAGCCCCTGGAGATCGAGTACCCAGTCGAATCGTTCGGCCCGAAGCGCATGAATCAAATCGTAAGCTTCCCGTGCGAATTCGCGGTAGTGTCGCTCCTGGCGCAAGGTTCGCCAGCGGCTCCGCGGCCAGAGGTAAACCCGATCCAAACGGGGGTTATGACGCAGGAGATCGGCGTTAGGAGATTCCGTCAGCCAAGCAATATGAGCGTTCGGATAAGCCTTGCGCAGCGCGGGAATCAGACCCGAGGCCATGATGACATCGCCGATGGCGCTGAGCCGGATGATCAGGATGCGCTTCGGCGAAGACTCGATTTCCGGCATCGCTCAGTAGCCCCTTTCCGCCATCAGCCGCTCGTACAATTCCAGGTACGCGCCGACCACCGCCTGGCGGCTGTACCGGCTTTGCAGGAATGCATGACCTGCTTCGCCGAGGGCGTTTCTTTCCGTGTCCGAAAGCGCCAGCGCCGCCCGGATTTGCGCCGCCAATCCCGCCGGATCGCCGCACGGCGCCAGGAGTCCGGTTCGCCCCTCGTCGATCAGCTCCAGGGCGCCGTCGGTGGCCGTGCTGACGACCGGCAAACGGTAATTCCAAGCCTCCAGGATGACATTGCCCAAGGGTTCGTGGCGGGACGGGCAGACGAACAAATCGGCTGCGGCGTAAAACGGGGCAGGCTGCCGCCAACCCAACCAGCGGACGCGCCGAGTCAAT
Organism: Methylocaldum sp.; assembly: GCF_035627495.1. Classification (GTDB taxonomy): domain Bacteria; phylum Pseudomonadota; class Gammaproteobacteria; order Methylococcales; family Methylococcaceae; genus Methylocaldum. Next base: position 48,750 of record NZ_DASPLO010000073.1, on the reverse strand, counting down.
CCCAGGCTCTCGCTCAGCGTCTTCAGCATATCGGCCGAAGGTCCGTCGCCGGCGATGAGCAAGATCAGCGGGCGTCCGTTCGATTCGGCCGGAAGCGCGGCGAAAGCGTGCAATAAATCGTCGAAGCCCTTCTTGCCGATCAGGCGCCCCAGGGCGAACAGCACGAAGGCGTCGCCGGGAATATCGTGTTCATCGCGTAACGCTTCCACTTGTTGGCTTGAAAGTGGGACGGGCTCCGGCACGAAATTGCCGATGTGAAATACCCGATCCGCGGGAAGGCCGGATTTGACCAAGTAGTCGCAGATGCCCCGGGTGTTACCCACCCAGGCATGGGCATGCCGGTAGTAACCGTCGATCTTGTAGAAACCGCCCAGGCGGGCGATATGCACGGCCTTCGCCTTGGAAGGCAACCGGGCCAAGCGCGTCGCACGCCCCATGTAGGTCTGGACGATGCACGGTTGCTGGCGGGCCACCAGCTCGCGAATCCGCCAAACCGACCAGAGATCCCACTGGTTGGCGAGCGGCAGATGCATCTGCTCGATCGCGCTCGGCTTCAGGGCTTCGGCCACTGGACTATCGGGCCGGTTGACGGCGATCACCCGCTGCCCCGCTTCGTGCAGGGCGCCCAGCAAGCGCACGTAAAACTGATCCGCTCCGCCGAATTGGCGGCTGCCGAGGATGTGCAGCGACGGATACATTTCAACCGGTCAGGTTGGAGGCCAAAGGCTCGTCGAACCGATAGCCGAACCGCTCGATGTCGAGCCGGTAATGATCAGCCACCAGTTGTGCCGTCACGTCGTCGTAATAGCTTCGGTAATCTTTCCGGCGGTCGGTCGCTTTGCGGCTGTGCGGCAGCTTCGGCGTTTGAATGCCGATCCGCCGGCAAGCTTTTTCGAAGTCCTCGACCAAGAATTCGTAACGCCCGAGAAAATCCACAATGGTGTTGCCGTGCAAATCGATCACGTAATCGCTTTGCAGCTCCGTCGACATGTCGGCGTGGTACTGGGGCGGGCGGGCCGGATCGAATTTCCAGCGGAGAAAAGCCTCGAAACTATCGACGTGAGTAATGAGCTGCGGCCGCTCGCGGCGGATGTGGTGATAGGAACTCACCTGCAAATCCCAGGGATTGCGCACAAAGGCGAACTTGAACAAGCCCTCGAACACCTCCCGCGGCAGCATTTCCTTAGCAGCGATGATCTTGGCATGACGCGGGAATTTGGCCCCGATCTTGTGGCCGGTCATCTCGCTCAGTCTGCTGCAAAGAAACTGGGGAATCCGGTACGGATCGGTCCATTTTTGCCGCCACAGCGCATTGCGGATACTGGTGCCGCCGGTTTTGGCGATGTGGACGAATAGAAACTTGTATCTGAGGGAGAGCAACATGGATTCAATCGAGCTGTGTCAAGCGATATGTAAGATATTAGTTGAGCCGGAAGGAGCAAAGCCCAGCATCTCCAGATAGCGCGCCGCACTCCGCTCCAATGTGTATTCCGCCGCCGCTTCGCGAAGAAACCCGTTCGCCAGCGGTGATTGCAAAGTGTTCAGCATAGCGTCGGCCAATCGCTCCGCATCGCCCACCGGCACCAGCGGGCCGTACCGGCCATCTTGCAGAATTTCCCGCGGGCCGCTGGGGCAGTCGGTGGATACCACCGGCGTGCCCAAGGCCAAAGCCTCGGTCAGCACATTGGGCGAGCCTTCCCAGGCGGACGACAGCGCAAACAGCGAACTTCGCGCCATATAGGCATACGGATTGGCGACATGTCCGGGCAGAGAGATGTCGTCGGCGATCCCCAGATCGGCGGCCAGTTTTTCCAGCCCGGGGCGCAACCGTCCTTCGCCGAGGATCACCAGCCGCGAATTGATTACGGCCCGCACGCGGGCGAAAGCGCGGATCAAGGTCGAGAAGTCCTTTTGCCGCGTCAACCGTCCTGCCCCCAGGATGACGGGAATGTCCGATGACTCGAACCAAGGATGATCGGGCGGCATGCGGCTCTTTTCCAACATTTCCGGCGTGATGACCGGGTTTCTGATCACCGCGATTTTTTCGGGCGGCAATCGCGCGATCCGCCGCGTATCCTCCGCAACCCCTTCGGACACGGCGACGATGCGGTCCACCGCCGAATACACATCGCGCATCGGCCATTGGCGCGCCCAGCGGATCAGCGCGGGTTTGTTCGCCATAGCGGCCGAAAGGTGGGTTCCCAGACGCCCTACCAACCGGGTGTCGACCCGGCTCAAGCGCTTGGCGAGCACGGCGGCGCGGATGGCCCGGTCCTTGGCGGCCAATAGGGCGAACGGCCGTTCGGTTTTGAGGTAGCGGACCAGCCCCGGCACGGCCAAGGCGGTGTGCGTGACCCCCAAATCCAGAACCCGCATGCCCGAACCGTTCAATCGGATGAGTTCGGGTGCGGGTTTGCGCAATATGGCCAAGAGGTCCACCGCCAGCCCCGCCTGCAAAAACGCGGGCAGCAGATTCATCACCATGCGTTCCACGCCGCCGGCACCGGAAAACGAAATCAGTACGGCCAAACGCCGAGCCCGGTCCATTAAACATCTCCTTTCAGCAAATCAAGAGCATCTAAGTATCGCCATGCGCTGTTCGTTATGGTGTAGGGCACCGTCGCCTCGGACAGCGCTTCGGACGATGTCGGATTATCCAGCATTTCGGCGATTTTCCCCGCGAGGGCGGATGAATCTCCGACGGGGATCAACGAACCGTAGCGACCGTCCCTGAGCACTTCCCTGGGGCCGCTCGGGCAATCGGTCGACACCACGGGCGTGCCGCAGGCCATGGCTTCGATCAGCACGACCGGCATGCCTTCGCAGATCGATGTAAGACCGAAGACTTTGGCCCGGCGCATGTAGGCATAAGGGTTGGCTAGGAATCCCGGCAGGTCGATGTCTTCCGAGATGCCCAAATCACGGGCGAGTTGCAGGAGTTTGCTGCGCTGCCGGCCTTCGCCGCCGATGATTAGACGGCAAGGACGGCCGCCGCGCCGAAGTTCCGCAAAAGCCTTCAACAAGGTGGCGAAATCCTTGCGCGCGCACAATTCGCCCACGCCGAGGATGACAGGCGGCTCGCCCGGTGCGAACCAGGGATGATCGACGGTTTCTTCGGCCATAGCCGCGAACCTGTCCGTAAGCACCGGGCTGGGTACTACGGTTACGGCCGCCATCGGCAACCCGGCTATCTTGGCCAGATCCCCCGCCGCACCTTCGGATGGCGTCAGGATACTATCGGCATAGCGGTATAGCAGCCGGATCGAGGCCAACTGGCTGTGTCGGGCCCACCAGCCGCGGCGTTCGAGATTCTTGGAGACCGTAGTGCCTATCCGCACCGCCACGCGGGTATCGACACGAGCCAGTGCACGGGCCATCAACGCCGTGCGGTTCACCTTATCCTTGTCGCTCAACAAAACCTTGGGTCGGTTGCGGCGCAGATAACGGACTAGGGCCGGCAAAGCGGTGCTGACATGGGAGACGCCCAAATCGACCGTTCGAGCATTGTCCGGCAGCTCCTCCCAATAGGGACCGTGCCCCCCCACCTTGAGGAGATCAATTCGCAAACCGTACCGGGCGAATTCCGGAACCAGATTGCGCATGACCCGGTCGACTCCGCTGTGGCCGGAGGTCGCCAGAAACAAGGCCAGATCGGCGTGGTTTTTAGTCATGAAAGGGGCGCCCCAAAAGCGCCCAAGTATGCGCGGCTGCAGTTTTCAATGGTATACAGCGAAGCTTTGGCGAGAAATGCATAAGGATTGTTGACAACTCGGCAAGGCGAAATCGTTCTGAGCGCCGAGTTCTGCCGCCTGGTACCTCAGCTTTTGCGCCTGCCGCCCCCCGCCGCGAGCGGAAAAAACCCTTGATCAGATGAACGAAGGTATGCCCAATGCAGCCGTCGCCAAAGATGGAAATAAATAGACAAACTTGAAGACGAGTCATGAAATCTAAGGACGTCGATTAAACAGTTCGCAATTTCTTATGAAATCCTTAGATCAAGCGGCATGCGGCCCCACATTCCGCACAGCCGATCGCTAATCCCTATCGGCAAAAAGAGGAACCTCGGAATTCTTGCCGGTCACAAAACTGTGGAGCCGTTTCAGTGCATAGCCCAGAATCGCCGACGACCCCACAGCCAAGGCGATATATTCGGCAGCCTTGGCAAAATCGGCCTGGAGTAGACCGGCACCGATCAGACATGCGGTTATCGCCATGGGCAGGAACCCGATAAAGCTCCCCATGAGAAAATCCAAATGACCGACACCCGTCATTCCCAAAAGTACATTATTGTAGAAACCGTTCAAAGGAAGCTGTCGAATCAGCACTACGGCCAATACTCCATTTCGCTCAATTTGCCCTGCCAATCGGTCAAACTGACGAAAGCTCTTTAGTCCATAGCCCACTCCGAACCGGCGGATGATCAGAAGCGTTGCGTATGAGCCCAACAAAGTCGCCGCTTGGCTCCAGACGAGACCCCATGCAAAACCGAATGCCAATCCTCCGAGGGAGCACAAAATCAAGCGCGGCGCTCCGACCGCCGTGAGCAAAGCACCCGAGGCGGTAAAGATCAGGGGCGCCGCCAAGCCGTAACCCGCCAACTCGGCTTTGAGCGCCAACCCCTGGGCCAGCCAGCTTTTCAGCGGAGTAAAATAAAACACAAGCCCCAAAGCAAGCACGGTCGCAAAAGAAGCGCCGCGGAGAACGCCGCCCGTTCGCGTGGCGTCCATCAAACGTTGTACATCGACCATTAAAAGCCTATCGAGGGGAAATCATCCAATGGCTCGTATTATAAGTAACTAATACGAAACAAAAACCATGACTCCCACATAAAGTTATTAATAGAAGGGATTAATCATGTATGTCAGATGTACCGCGTATCGCGAAGGTCAACGAATCGGCGATATCAGCGTCGAAAAAATCAGCGAAACGCTTGCGGAACCGAATACCTTCGTATGGGTTGGATTGGTCGAACCCGATCCGAACGAACTGCTGCAAATTCAGGAGGAGTTCGGCTTGCATGAACTTGCGGTGGAAGACGCCCGCTCCGCGCATCAGCGGCCGAAACTGGAAGAATACGGGGGCTCGTTATTCGTGGTCCTGCACACCGTAGAGCGTCAGGACAACGAGGTTCACTTCGGAGAGACGCATCTGTTCGTCGGCAAGCAGTTTCTGATATCGATTCGCCACCAATCATCGCTCGGCTACGGCCGTGCCCGAGCCCGTTGCGAGAGCACGCCGCAGCTCCTGGCCAGAGGCTCCGGATTCGCGTTTTACGCCATTCTCGATCTCGTGGTCGACAATTTCATGCCGGTCGTCGAGCATTACCAGTCGCTTCTTGAAGAACTGGAAGAGGACATCTTTGAAAGCCGCTTGCATCGCGATGCGATGGAGCGCCTGTATGACCTTAAACGCTGTCTGCTGCGGCTACGCAATGCCGCAGTCCCTTTACTGGACATCTGCAACGCGCTGATGCGGCTTCACCCCGAAATCGTATCCAAGGACCTACGCGTTTATTTTCGCGACGTACACGATCATGTGCACCGCATCATCCGCGCCACCGACACCATGCGTGAAACCTTGTCCGATGCCATGCAAGCGAACCTGGCGCTGATCACGATCCGGCAGAACGAAGTCGTCAAGCGTTTGGCCGGATGGGGTGCCATTTTGGCGTTGCCGACCATGGTATTCAGCATGTACGGCATGAACTTCAAATTCATGCCGGAACTCAATTCCCGATTCGGCTATCCCGCCATTTTGGCGGGAACCTTGATCGGTTGCATCTGGCTGTATCGACGCCTCAAACGCGCCGAGTGGCTGTAAGAGTGACGAACAGGGCATCTTGCATCAATTGCGCGTCTCTTTCCGATTGGGCTTGTATCCTTCTTTGAAGCGCAGCCGATACAGGTCCACCAGCCAGCGGCAAAATCCGGCTGGCGCCAGTGCCAGCCACAACGGATCGTAACCTGTCAGCCGCCCTTGCTCGCGAATGCCGGCTCCGGCATGAAGGGAGAAACGGATGAAATCGACCATGCTGCGCCGCAGTTGGCGGCGGCTGAGCCATGGGCGATGCAGGGTGACGTCCTCCAGATAGTAAAGCTGGAATCCGCGCGGGTTACGCATGCGCAGACGAAAACGGTCGGAAGACAAGCCCTCGGTCTGGTACTCCACCTGCTGGAAAGGCTCGTTGACGCAGCGAAAAACGTAGTCGTGGGAAATCCGTTTCCACGTCAGCGAAGGCCGAATATGCCTTTCGCCGGAAAAGACCGGGTACGGAAACCGGCGCGCGATCTCCGTCCGAATTGCGTGCTTTTTGTCGCCGCCTCTTCCTAGGCGATAGCGCACATCGAGAAAGCTTGCATCGAGCGGATTGTGAGGATAGGGAATGGTCAGCGGCCGCTCCCCGTCCATGCTCTCGACCAAGCCTTCGACGCCGGCGAAACGTCCGCGTTCTCCCTCGGGGAGGGACTCCCAATGATGCCGGATACGTTCCAAAGTGTTCGGCAAGAGACGATCGTCCGAGTCGAGATTGAAAAACAGCCGGCCTTTGGCCAATTCCACCCCCTTGTTGTGAGCGGCATGCTTGCCCTGATTGTTCTGCTTCACATAAGTGACGGGAAATTCGACACCCGCTTTCCAACGATCGACAACGGCGGCCGTGTCATCGGAAGACCCGTCGTCGACGATGACGACTTCGAAGTCCCGATAAGTCTGGGCTTCAATGCTGGACAAAGCCCTCGGCAACAACCCGGAGCGATTATAGGTGGGAATAAAGACAGTGAAAGTCGGACTGCCCATAAAGATGAGTCCTCAAGACAATAACGCGTTTATGACGGGTCAAGCTTACCCGTCGGTATTGGATTTGAAGTTCGTTTCGATTGAGTCGATGATCCGCCAAAAGTCCAAGACCTGATGCTTTCGGATTTCGGCGCGTATCCGAAGCGCTTCCGGAAGGCGGCGCAAAGCGGCAAAGAAACCTTTGACATACACCACGTCGAGCCGCAGCAAGCGTCTGATGAACTGAGACAGGTAACCCGGAACGAGAAAGAGCATCAAGTCCTTACCCGGCATATGTGTCCATTCGAGCAGGAATCGATTGCGCACCCGCGTTTTCCTGACCCGATCGGCGGCCACGTTTTCGGAAATCGAACCTTTTCTTTCATGCACAACCCGGCTGGCAGGCTCCAGGAGCGTTCGCCAACCGCGTTTCCAGGCGCGCAATCCCAGATCGAAGTCTTCGGAATAAAAGGGCTTGTAAAGCGGCAAATATCCGCCCAGCGCCATAAACATCGATTTCCGCAGCGCGACGGAGCCTCCGGAGGCGAATAAGCTTTCCTTTGGCACAGTGGACTTCAAGTCGTCAGAATTCCAGCGCAGAGCTCTAAGGCGGCCCCGTTTCATCCGATAACACCGCCACGATACCGGATTTACTCGGCCATCCTCGTCCAGAACCAAGGGCGATACGGAAAAAACATCGGTCTTTTCCAGATGCCGGATTAGCGGCGCCATGAAGTCCTCGTGCGGGCGCACATCGGAATTGAGAAAGATCAGGAACTCCGCTTCGGCGGCCTCGACTCCCGAATGGATCGCTTCGGCGAAGCCCCGATTGGTTTCATGGGATACGACTCGAACCGAAGGAAACTCGGCGCGGAGCATCTCGGCACTTCCGTCCCCCGAACCGTCATCCACCACGATGATCGAGCAGGCGCCGGGATAAGCGGCGGCGGCCGTTATCACGAAAGGCAGATTGCGGCGCAACAAATGCACCCCGTTAAAATTGGGAATAATGACGCCAACAGGCGGAAAACCAGGCTTATCCATTCAATCGGTTGCTTTTGAAGAAACGAAAACCGGCTCCCAGAACCAAACTCAACGGATAGAGCGTCGATCGGGAGAAAAAAGGCAGTGTAAGAAAGGCATGCACCAGATGGACCGTCGTCACGACAATCAAAAGAATGCCTACTTGTCTGCGGGCAGAATTATCGGCAGTGGCGGCATGGACCGCGAGCTTCGCGAAAAACAGCCCATAGGCGGTGATTATAAGGATAAGTCCGACCATTCCATGGCTGTACAGCAGTTCCAGCAGAAAATTATGCGGAAAGGAAAAATCGACCACGGAGTGAAAGCTCGAATAAGCCTGATAATCCCGGTAGAACTGCCCGAAGCCATGCCCGAAAATCCATTCGAGAACCGAGCTCGCCAATTGCATCTCGCTGGTCTCTATCCAGATAGCCACCCGCTCTTCCTTCAGTAAATTACCGAAGAGATCATCCATCCTGGCGTCGAATCCGTAAATTCCAGATGCATACAACAAGCCGGGAATAATCAGAATCGCCACGAAGGTCATCCAACGGTACCGGACCGCCAAGAACGGGACGATCACCAGCGAGCCGGCCAGTAATGCCAGAAAGCCCGGTCTGGACTGAGTCTTCAGCAACAACAGCGCATCGCCGAGCGACGCCAACACGAACAGCCACCGCAGCCACCCTCCTGTCACGGCCGAAAAATAGAACAGGATCGGCAGCGTCAGTACGCAATAGAGCGCCGGGAAATGCGGATTGGAGAATAGGCCGAACTTGTCCGGGTAAATCGAAAAAGCAAGCCACTGGGCGACAACGTAGAATACAGCCAGCACGGCAACTACCGGCTTATGGGTCAGTTGCCGACGGTTGCCGAACCGCTCGGGCAGCATACCCACGCCGGCAACCGCCGCCACCGGCCATAACAGATGCTCCAAAAATCGAAAGTCGACCCTGCCGCCGGACGCCATGAGATAGCCTTGCGCGGTCAGCACGGCGACAAGGGCCAGCAGCGCGGCCATCGGTCTATCGATTCGCAACCCTCTGCGGAAGCGTAGCAGCAGGGCCAAACCACCGGCAGCGCAGCAGTACAGGAAAATTTGGTGGGTACCGAACCCGAACAGGAGAGAGATCGCATAACCGTATATCGATGCAGTCAGGAAATACGCGAAAAACCCGCCCTGGAATTTCGGCAAATTCCTCTCATTTAAGGCCACCGCCCCTATCATCGCGGCTGGTTCCATTACGTACCCCGGCGAAAATGTGTATCGTTGACCGTCCGCGTGAGGATGACTCTGTGCCCAAAAAGCCGGCGGAGCTGGAATGTCTTCACGCGTCGTGCGCCCTGCATTAAGTTCCGTGCAAAACTGGAAGTTGGAAGGGATCGTATTATAGCCGATACGCATCAAAAGCAGATTTTAAGGGTGGAGTTCCACTAAAACGCCTTCCGGAGCGCATCCATAACGGTCAACTGTATCGGGCGCAGTTACGCTTGAAAACCAGACGCCGCATCCCAATCTATTGAGTCATCTTCTTTAAGCAACAAAAGGCATTTTCCCAATGCGAATGGATAAACTCACCAGCAAATTCCAGGCGGCCTTGGCCGAAGCGCAAAGCCTGGCTTTGGGGCACGATCATCAGTTCATCGAGCCGATGCACGTTATGGCGGCGCTGCTCGATCAGGAAGGCGGGACTGTGCGGCCCCTGCTCTCGCAATGCGACGTAAACGTCAACCAGCTCCGCGCTTCGCTGGAAGAGGCGCTAACCCGCATGCCCCGCGTGGAAGGCGTCGGGGGCGACGTGCAGGTCTCGAACGAACTGGGCCGGCTGTTGAACCTGACCGACAAGCTGGCCCAGAAGCGCGGCGACAAGTTCATCACCAGCGAAATCTTCGTGCTGGCGGCCATCGAAGACCGCAGCCAGCTCGGCGATTTGCTCCGGAAAGCAGGGCTGGACCGAAACAAATTGGAAAAAGCCATCGATCAAATTCGGGGCGGTCAGAAGGCGGACGACGCAAACGTGGAAGAACAACGCCAGGCGCTCCAGAAATTCACCATCGATCTGACCGAGCGCGCCGAGCAGGGCAAGCTCGATCCAGTGATCGGCCGCGACGACGAAATCCGCCGCACCATCCAGGTTCTGCAGCGGCGCACCAAGAACAATCCCGTTCTGATCGGCGATCCCGGCGTCGGGAAAACCGCCATCGTCGAAGGCTTGGCGCAACGCATCATCAACGGCGAAGTGCCGGAGGGTGTCAAAGGCAAGCGCTTGCTGGCCCTGGATATGGCCGCCCTCATCGCCGGCACCAAGTTCCGCGGCGAATTCGAGGAGCGGATGAAGGCGCTCCTGAACGATATCGCGAAACAGGAGGGCAAGATCATCCTCTTTATCGACGAATTGCACACGCTGGTCGGCGCGGGCCGTGCGGAAGGTGCGATCGATGCAGGCAACATGCTGAAGCCCGCCCTGGCGCGCGGCGAACTGCATTGCATCGGCGCCACGACGCTGGACGAATACCGGAAGTACATCGAAAAGGACGCGGCCTTGGAGCGGCGTTTCCAGAAAGTACTGGTGGACGAACCCAGTGTCGAGGATACCATCGCGATCCTGCGCGGGCTCAAGGAAAAGTACGAGGTGCATCACGGCGTCACCATCACCGACCCCGCCATCGTGGCGGCAGCGACCCTGTCGCACCGCTACATCACCGATCGCAATCTGCCGGATAAGGCTATCGACCTGGTGGACGAGGCCGCGAGCCGCATCCGCATGGAAATCGATTCCAAACCGGAAGAAATGGACCGTCTCGACCGTCGTCTGATTCAGCTCAAGATCGAACGCGAGGCTTTGAAAAAGGAAACCGACGAGGCATCGCGAAAACGGCTGGATGCGCTGAAAGAACACATCGCCGATTTGGAGAGGGAGTACGCGGAACTGGAGGAGATTTGGAAATCGGAGAAAGCCGCCCTGCAAGGCACGGCCGCCATCAAGGAAAAGCTGGAGCGGGCGCGATTGGATTTGGACGCGGCGCGGCGCAGCGGCGATCTCGCCCGCATGTCGGAGCTGCAATACGGCGATATTCCCAAGCTGCAGAAGGAGCTGGATCTCGCCAGCCAGGCGGAAATGCAGGAAACCAAGCTGATGCGCAACAAGGTCACGGACGAGGAAATCGCCGAAGTGGTCTCCAAGTGGACCGGCATTCCGGTCGCCAAAATGCTGGAAGGCGAACGGGAAAAGCTGCTCCACATGGAAGAGAAATTGGCTCAGCGGGTGGTGGGACAAGAGGAAGCGATCAAAGCCGTTTCCGATGCCATCCGCCGGTCCCGCGCCGGCCTCGCCGATCCGCGCCGTCCCAACGGTTCCTTCCTGTTCCTGGGCCCGACCGGCGTAGGCAAGACCGAGCTGTGCAAAGCCTTGGCCGAGTTCCTGTTCGACACCGAGGAAGCCATGGTGCGGATCGACATGTCGGAATTCATGGAAAAGCACTCGGTGGCCCGTCTCATCGGAGCGCCGCCGGGCTATGTCGGTTACGAGGAAGGCGGTTACCTGACCGAGGCTGTGCGGCGCAAGCCCTACTCGGTCATCCTGCTGGACGAGGTGGAAAAAGCCCATCCCGAAGTGTTCAACATCCTGCTGCAGGTGCTCGACGACGGACGGCTCACCGACGGTCACGGCCGCACGGTGGATTTCCGCAACACAGTCATCGTGATGACCTCGAACCTCGGGTCCGACCGCATCCAGGAACTGGCTGGCGAGGAGAATTACCAGCGGATGAAGGCCGCGGTGATGGAGGTGGTCGCTCACTACTTCAGGCCGGAATTCATCAACCGCATCGATGAAGTCGTGGTCTTCCACCCGCTGGTCAAAGAGCAGATCCGCGCCATCAGCCGAATCCAGATCGGCTACTTGCAAAAGCGCCTGGCCGACCGCGACGTGAGGCTGGAAGTCAGCGAAGCCACTCTGGACAAGCTTGGCGAGGCCGGGTTCAACCCGGTCTACGGCGCGCGGCCGCTGAAGCGCGCCATTCAGCAGCAGATCGAGAACCCGCTGGCGCAGGATATCCTGGCCGGCAAGGTCGCTACCGGCGACACGGTCAGCGCGGACGTGGAGAACGGCGCGATAGTATTCCGCAAAGCGGCCTGAGCTTATTGCCCGCCATCTTCGGCACAGGGAGGTGCCGCGCCTTGTGCGCAGCATCGCGCGAACGACGGGCCCTCTTGCCGCTTCTTGCGCCGGTGCATAGAGCCTGAGATTATATGATGCCGACGGATGGCCTTCAGGCGGCCTAGTCCGGATATTTCACCCCGGATCGTAGCGAAACGTCGCAAGGCGTGTGGCTGCAAGGCGCGCGACGGAAGAAGCTCGGAGGCGTACTTGACCGGTACGTCGAGCACTTCGACCGAGCGCAACGCCGTAGACGCGCGCCGTGCGACGTTGTAGTAGATTTGCGGGTGAAATATCCGGGCTATACTCGCCCCTGACGCCGTCGGAATCACCGAAGCCCTACGACATACCGGTGACAGGCATCCGATCCGTGGATTCTGAGAATCCAAACTCCTCGGCAGCCTCAAGACTCGTGAACCAGGAAGGACGACACATGGATATGCGCAAGGTACTGTGCTTCAATTTCTCGGTCGCTCGGAGCGAACCGCTCGATGCTCTGCGGTCTCTGGATTGGACAATCTTTTCCACCGGCGATCTTAACGAGGCCAAGAACCTCATCGATCACCATCGCCTCAACGTTGGAATGGTTTTCTTCGGTTCGCTCCGGGAAACCGGCCTGTCCGCGATCAACGATCTTTTCACCGCACGCCGCTCGATGGAGTGGATCGCCTTATTGGCACCGGAAGCCTTGAACCGGCCGGACGTATGCGAGCTGATTTCCCGCCGCTTTTACGATTATCACACGCTGCCCCTGGACCCCGAACGATTGCAGCTGACCCTGGGCCATGCCTTGGGCATGGCTCATATGCTGGAACGCAGCACGGCGTGTTCGGACCATAAACATGAGGAGGAAATGGTCGGCTGCAGTCCCGCAAGCCTCAAGCTGTTCAGAACCATCAAGAAAATCGCCGCCATCGACGCTCCCGTGTTGATCATCGGCGAGAGCGGCGCCGGAAAAGAATCGGCGGCTGTCTCCATACATCGAGCCTCCGCTCGATGCGACAAACCCTTTATCAAAGTCAGCTGCAACGGATTGCCGCCGGATGTCATCCAATCGGAGCTGTTCGGTTACGCGAAAGACCGGCACAACAGAACCCAGAGGCCGACCAAGGGACGCTTGGAAGCCGCGGCCGGAGGCACGGTGTTCCTGGACGACATCGGCAATCTGAGCGGCGATCTCCAGGCCGATCTGCTGAATTTCATCCGGGAAAAAACCATCCGATCAGGCAACGGCACCCCGGAAACGCCGATTGACGTCCGGATCATTGCCGCCGCCCAAACCGATTTGAAACCAGCCGTGGCGGACGGCGGCTTCGGGGAAGACCTTTATCTTCAGCTCAAGAGCTTGACCGTCAACATTCCTCCGCTCCGGGAACGCCAGGACGATATTGAACTCCTGGCCAAGCATTATCTTCGTTTGTTCGCCAACGGTGATGGCTGCCCCGTTCAAGGCTTTGAACCGGAGGCCCTAAAAGCTATGCGCCGTTACGACTGGCCCGGCAATATTCGCGAACTGATCAGTCGGATCAAGCGGGCCATGGTCATGTGCGAAGGCTCTTCGATAACCTCGGCAGACCTGGGTCTGAACGACTGCCATCCAAAGTTCGCCAACACGCTCGATCATCTGATGACCTTGGAAGAAGCCAAAGATCAGACTGAAAAGGAAATCATCCAGCTTGCGCTGCAAGTCACGGAAAACAATATCTCACGCGCGGCGCGACAATTGGCGGTATCCCGCATGACGCTTTATCGCCTGATGTACAAGCATCAAATCAGAAGCCACTGGGTCGAGGAAAGTTTGGGAATTGCGGCGAGGAAATGAGCCTCCCTCGGTCCGCTTTCGAGCACGGCCCATCGGATCGAGTGAGTTAGACGGAACTCTGGCCCAATCTCTCCGAAAGATGACGACGCCCCTTTGCGGGACGTCGTCATCCGGTTAATTGTCCCCGATGATCTGCGGCTCGAACGAAAACACTTCCGGCGCATTCGGGTCGAGCGTTAGCTCATACAGCGCCGCGCCGTTGACGTTGTTGATCGAAGCCACCAGCTTGCCGTCTTCCTCGATCTTGATCAGGCTGAAATTGAACATCTGCTTGGCCTGCTCGTAGCCCCTGGATTCGCCGTGGGAAAGCGGAACAACGATTCCGCGCCGAGCATCGTGTCGAAGGCGGCGTTCGGAAAAATACCGGCGTTGATCGGCCCGGACGTCCGTTTTTCTGGGTGGTGAACCAGACCTTCCCTACCGATTCATCAAGAAAGAGGGAGCTAATCCCCCACCGGCGAAATTCTGAACTCCATGAGATCAGTCTCTTGCCGAAGCCGATCGGCAAGTTGACTGAAATGGATTTGATTGTAAGTACAGATGACCATGCAGTACTCGAAGGCTTTGCCGCTCTCGACAAGACGGTAGCTCATGCTGGCGATGCGTGCCTTGTGTTGGGCAATTAAACTGCGAACGGTCGATTCGTCGGGCGTTGACTCCCTCGAATACCGCAGCTTCAGTTGAGCGTATTGTTGGCTCGGTAGCCAGTACTCGATCAAACGGAAGATCGCCAGAGTGCCCACGACCGCACCGGTTACAAGGATCGCAGGATAGTAGAAGCCGATGCCGTAAAGGATGCCGAGAGCGGCGGTCATCCAGATGGATGCCGCCGTAGTCAGGCCGCGGATGGTCAGTTTCTCCTTAAAAATCACCCCGGCTCCCAAAAAACCGATGCCCGTCATGATGCCCGCCGCCATGCGGGTCGGATCGGTCTGAATCGTCTCCAGGGGCACGTCCTTCAACCACTGCCCCTGATAGCTGGTCAGCGACATCAGAAGCGCCGAAGCCAAACAGACGAGAGCATGAGTGCGAAACCCGGCCGGACGACCGTGAAACGTGCGCTCAAGTCCGATGAGGCTGCCGGCCGTCCACGCGCTACCCAAGCGGATCGCTATTTCGAGGTATTCGTCGCTCATAACGCTCTCCCTGGCAATTCGTAGGCCGCATTACGGTAACAAAGCATCACTCAATAATCAGACATTGACCATAGGATTATGCCTCTCCGGACTGAACCAACCTAAAACTATCCGCGAGAGATTATTGTTCGGGCGCCAATATCAAACGATGCTTAGCCGCGCCCGGCAAAAAAGGCAGAGCGATACCTTCAAGCCAGGCTTCTTGCTGATCGCGGTAATGCGCCGAGAACGGGTGTCCCGATTGGCCGCCCGGCATGTGAAGAATACCGTTCTCGGGGTGGCCCGGCGACACGGCCATGCGCTCGCTGGCGCCATGCCCGTCGTAGAACACTCGCACGCAGAAACTGCTGCAGCCGCTCGCGGGCTCATCGGGCATGTCCAGAATCCAGCCGGCTAGTGTGAACGCCCGGCCGAACGGATGGCTCAAATGAACCCGATTGATCTGCCCCCAGGCAAGGTCCTCCAGCCGGTCGATACCGCTCCGCCGCCTGACCTCATCCGCGCTGCGGCGGAGCGTCTCGGTCAAGAAACGGCGCCAATCGGCATACTGACGATCCGGCAGGGTTTCCGGAGTTTGCTCCGTCAGCAGCGTGCGGAGGGGCGTTTCCTGCTCGCGCCAGGCATAGGCAAAACTCGGATCGGCCGCCGCGCAACGGCTCACCAGGGGAGCGAACACGGCTTTTGCGAGATTCTGCCGCCACTCGACCAGCAGCCCGATACCGGTGCTTTCGGCATCGAGGCGGCCGTTCCAGCGCTCGATCGAACGCTTGGCGTCGGCCAGAACCGCGTCTTGGCTCTGCGTCTCTTCGGTCAGCACGGACAACGCCAAGCGGCGATAGAACTCGTAAAACTCGCTAACCGTATCGAGCTGTAACGCCAGCATGTCCTGTTCCGACACCTGGCTCATCCCTTTAAGCCGCTCGGCGATGCGGTAGGCTCGATAGCTGTAGGAGAAATTGTGGCCGATCACGTAGGGATAGCCTTTACCCAAGGTGCGGTTGTTGGCAGTCGCCAGAAATCCTTCGGCGGGATCGATGACCCGCGGTAGTTCTTCCGGCGGAATGAATCCGTCCCAGCGGGCGCCGCCGTCCGCCCAGGAAACGCTGACGCTGCCGTCGAAGCCCACCCGTTTCGGGAAAAAGCCCATGTAAGTCCAGGCGATGTGCCCCGATTCGTCCGCCAGAACGACGTTCTGAGGCGGTGCGCCGGCGCGGTTCACGACAGCCATGGCTTCCTTCAGGGTTTTGGCCTGGTCCATCCCGAGCAAACCCAGATTCACGGCTCGCGGATCCAGCGCGATCCAGCGGATCGCCACGGCTTGGCCTAGCAGCGGGTCCGGGGATAACGGCCCCCAAACCGTGCTCTTCAGCTCGATGGTCTCGGCGTTACCGTCCTTCACGGCGATGGTCTCGGCTCGGGTCTCGAACTGCCGCCAGCCTTCGGGCGTCCGGTATTGACCGGGATCGGCGGGATTGAGCTCGATCCGCACCAGATCCATCAAATCGGCGTCCACGTTGGTGAAACCCCAAGCCACATGGCCGTTGCTGCCGACCACGACGAGCGGCACCCCCGGCAGGGTAACGCCGGAAAAATCCACATCGCCATAGAGCAACCGGGCACGGTACCAGATATTCGGCACCCCAAGACCCAAGTGCATATCGTTGGCCACGATCGCGCGCCCGTCCTTGGTTTTCGTTCCGCCCACCACCCAGTTGTTCGAGCCGATGCTCGGCGCTTCCGGCTCGATGGCACCGCCGAACTTCTGAGCTCCCGCCTCGTCGATCAGACTTGCGATCGATTTCACCGGAACCTTGCGCGCCGGCCGGCGGGACTCTTCGCCGCCCAGCAGCACGGACGCGTATGGGTCGGTGTCGGGCGTCATAAAAGCCGTCACTTCGGACGGCAGAAAACGGTCCATCAGCGTGAGGGTTCGCTCGTCCTTGTCGTTTCCGTTCAGGGTTTGAAACATGCCCAGTGCGACCAGCATGCTGTCTTCCGGCCGCCAGGGATCGGGACGATAACCCAGAAAACGGAACTCGAACGGCAGGACTTTAGCCCGTGAGATAAACGCATTCACGCCGTCCGTGTAGGCTTGCAATACGGTGCGTTGATCGGCCGGCATCCGGTTCACGGCATCCTCGGCCGCACGTCGGAACTGATAGGCTCTCTGCCGCTTATCTAGGGTCAAAGCCTTTTCTCCGAAAATTTCCGCTAATCGTCCGGCGGTCTTGCGCCGCATGAGATCCATTTGGAAAAGCCGGTCCCGCGCATGGAGATAGCCCAGCACGCGGAACGCATCCTCTCGAGTTCCGGTCCGTACCGAGGGAATTCCGAATTCGTCCGCTTCGACCTCGGCCTTAGCGGAGAGTCCGGGCAGGCTCGTTTCACCGCCCATGACGGGCAGCGACTGAGCAATCCTGTCAATCTGGTAGCTTGCGGGCGCTATCACGAAAAGCAACGCGAACCCGACCAAATACAAAAACCGTTTAGCGTTCATGGGTGACTATTGTTACCTCTGTCTCGGACTGCCGGTAAAAAGCGAGGGTATTTGAATTCGGGTATACTGCCTCGATTTTCGAAGAGTGAGCAATACCATGAGACCGAGCGGACGTCAGGCGGATGAGCTGCGAAAGATCGCATTGACCTGCAACTACACGAAACACGCGGAAGGCTCGGTGCTCGTCGAATTCGGCGATACGCGCGTAATCTGCACGGCCAGCATCGAGGAAAAGGTGCCGCCGTTCCTGAAAGGCAAAGGCAGCGGCTGGATTACGGCGGAATACGGCATGTTGCCACGCTCCACGCATGAACGAATGGGACGGGAAGCGTCCAGGGGCAAACAGGGCGGCCGCACCATGGAAATCCAGCGGCTTATCGGGCGTTCCCTGCGGGCGGCGCTGAACCTGGAAGCACTGGGAGAGCGGACCATTACCATTGACTGCGATGTCATCCAGGCCGATGGCGGTACCCGCACGGCCTCGATTACCGGCGGCTACGTCGCGTTGTCCATCGCTATACGCAACCTGATGAAGCAGAGAAAGCTCAAGATCAATCCCATTCACGGCCAAATTGCATCGGTATCGGTCGGCATCTACAAGGGCATACCGGTGCTGGACCTCGATTATCGCGAGGATTGCGAGGCGGAAACCGATATGAACGTGGTCATGAACGATGCCGGCGCCTATGTGGAGGTTCAAGGCACGGCGGAAGGTCATGCCTTTCGGCGGGAGGAGCTCGACGCCATGCTCGACCTGGCCGGTAAGGGAATCAAAGATTTATTGGCCCATCAGCAGGCCGCGCTTGAAGACGGCAAAGCCGGCTAAAACCGGCTTTGCATCGCGAATAAAAACTATCTCACAGTACGTTAAAGCGGACGCCCGGCCGCCATGGCTTCGGGCACTTCCACCAGCTTGCCCGATCTGACGTCATAGATGAAACCGTAGATCGGGATGTTTTTCGGCACCAGGACGTGGCTGCGAATCCGTTTCACGTCCTCGGCGACGCTCTGCTCCTGGTTTTTGATGGTCAGCCAGTTGATGTATTTGCCGTCTGCTGAACCCGGCCCCCTTCCAACGTCGCGCCAACCGTTGGCGTCAATGGTGGCGGTTTCCAGGCTGCTGCTCAATAGGTCGCTCATGATCTCGTTGGTGAACAGCTCCATGCCGCAGTCGGTGTGGTGAATCACAAACCACTCGCGGGTTCCGAGCAATTTGTACGAGATTACCAGGGAACGGATCGCATCGTCGCTCGCCCGCCCTCCCGCATTGCGGATCACGTGAGCATCGCCCTCGGAAAGACCGGCGTACTTGGCCGGATCCAACCGGGCATCCATACAGGTCAGGATCGAGAAATGCCGCCCCGGCGGCAAGGGAAGATGGCCTTTATCGAAACTCCCGGCATACGCCTGATTGGCGCTGAGAACTTCGTTCAAGATTTGGCTCATGTGTTTTTCTCCTTTCAAATTGTTATTGTTTATGGCACCGCCTGCTCAAGAAGCAGTCAGCGCACCGGCTGAAACGCTCCTCTTGGGGAAGGATTCGGCCCGCCATCCTGAGACAAGCCGACGATGAAAAAAATCCTGCTCGCCAGCAACAATCCCGGAAAGGTCCGCGAAATCCAAGCCATGTTAATAAACGATGGCATTGAAATCGTACCGCAATCCGCTTTTCAAATCCCGGACGTCGAAGAAGTCGGGCTCACATTTGTCGAGAATGCCATCCTGAAAGCCCAGCACGCCAGCAAGCTTTCCGGCTTGCCGGCCATCGCCGACGATTCGGGGCTGGAAGTCGACGCCTTGGGAGGAGCACCCGGCGTTTTCTCGGCCCGCTACGCCGGGGTAGGCGCCAACGATACTGCGAATAACGCCAAGCTGCTACGGGATCTGGAGGGTATCCCGGACGCTGGCCGTACGGCCCGGTTTCGCTGCGTCATGGTTTTTCTGCGCCACAAGCAAGACCCGAGCCCTTTGATCGGGCAAGGCGTGTGGGAGGGGATCATTTTGCATGAGCCGCGCGGGGTGCAGGGTTTCGGTTACGATCCGCTGTTTCTTGTGCCGGAAAAAGGCTGCGCCTCGGCCGAATTGTCCCCTGAAGAAAAAAACCAGCTGAGCCACCGCGGCAAAGCTCTGCGGGAGCTAGTGGCGCAACTGCGCGGCCTGGCCGAATAAAGCCGCCGCCAACCGATACCTCTACGGAACGATGGCGGGGCGCTCCGACGAAACGGCCGGACGGGAGTGATCTTTATGGAATTCTTCGGTATACGCATGCGCCGAAAAGACCAGCAGCACGCCGGCACTTATCATGGCGATTTGTTGGAATGCGGCGCTGGCGTTGGTGCGATGGTGCAAACTGGGAATGAGGTCCGCAACCGCCACGTAGACGAAACTCGATGCCGCCAAGGCGAGAAAGTATGGCAGAGCCTCGCGGAGATTTTCTAAACTGTAATACGCCAAAACACCGCCCAGCAGAGTCGCCAGGCTGGACAGCAGATTGTAGAGCAAGGCCTTGGCGCGGCTGTAACCGCTCTTCAGCAGAATCGCAAAATCGCCCACTTCCTGCGGAATCTCGTGGGCGAACACCGCCAGGCTGGTGACTACTCCTAAGTGCAAATCGGTGAGAAAGGCCGCGGCGATCAGCACGCCATCCACAAAGTTGTGGATGCCGTCGCCCAGTACGATAAGGGTGCCGGCCGGCTGGTGAAAATGCTCGTCCGTGTGCGTCTCGCAATCGCCGGCATGGCAATGCCGCCAAAGCAGCAGCTTTTCCAGCAAGAACAACCCGAGTATTCCGACCAGCACGGCGGCAAAGACGGTGTCCGACCTCTCCACGCCGACCGTTTCGACGGCGTGGGGTAAAAGATCCAGAAAAGCCACGCTCAATAACGCGCCCAAGGCGAAGCTGATGCCGTGGGGCAGCACGCGGGGATGATGACGGTCGGGAATCATCAGGAACAACGATGCCGCAAGGACGCTCAAGACGCCGCCGATCAACGTGAAAACAACAATCCAAAGAAGCAGATTCATTAATGTTTTGTTTGTATTATTCGCGCCAGATCAACGTGGCCATGCGGCCCGTGACGCGGTCGCGTCGATAGGAAAAAAAATCTTCGGCATTGCTGAAGGTACAGAAACCGCCGCCGTAGATTTCCGAAATACCGACATCGTTCAGCACAATACGAGCGAGACGGTAAAGATCCGCCAGCCATTTTGCGTCCTCCGTTTCGCGGAACGCCGCGGCGAACGCTGACCTCTTGCGGACGAAGGCTTCTCGAACCTCATCGCCCACCTCGAACGCATCCTGGCCTATGGCAGGCCCGAGCCATGCCATTAAGTTGCCTTCCCCCAGCGACTCGATGGCCGCTTCGATCACGCCGGCCGCAAGCCCTTTCCACCCGGCGTGCACCGCCGCCACGCGATCGCCTTCCTTCGAACAAAGCAAGACCGGAAGACAATCCGCGGTCATGACCGCACAAACGACACCGGTGTCGTGCGTGAATGCCGCATCCGCGCTTCGGTCCGACAATGCATCGGCGCGCACGACTTGAGTTCCGTGTATTTGATTCAACCAGACGGGTTCCGCGAGCAGATTCAAGGCATCTCTTAGCCGGCGCCGGTTTTCCGCAACCCGACTCGGCTCGTCCCCGACATGAGCGCCCAGGTTAAGGCCATGGTAAGGTCCTTTGCTTACTCCGCCCCGGCGCAATGTGCTCGCTGCTCGGATACCGGGCGGCACAGGCCACTCGGGTTCGATCCAGAATCCGCTCATGCCCGTTCTCTCAACGCCGCGAGCAAATCGGAAAAATCCGCCGGAAGCGGCGACTGCCACTCCATATACTCGTGGGTTACCGGGTGAATAATCCCGAGCTTTTCCGCATGCAAGGCCTGTCTTTTGAAATCCCGGATGACCCTAATCAGCTCCTCGCTCGCCCCGGCCGGTATTCGAAGCCGGCCGCCGTACACCGGGTCCCCCACCAGCGGATGGCGGATATGAACCATGTGAACGCGGATTTGATGGGTGCGCCCGGTTTCAAGCTTTACCCGGAGCAAAGTGTGATGGGGAAAACGCTCGGCGATACGGTAATGGGTGACGGCGAGCTTGCCTTCATCGCGGACGGCGAAACGCTTCCGGTCGGTCTGGTGCCGGCCGATCGGTTCGTCCACCGTTCCGCCGGCAGTCATGGTGCCTTGCACCAAAGCCAAATATTCCCGATGCACGGTCCGAGCTTGAAGCTGCTCCACCAGCGACTTGTGCGCGGGCAATGTCTTAGCGGCCATCAACAATCCACTGGTGTCCTTGTCCAGTCTGTGGACGATGCCGCAGCGCGGAATACCTGCCAGCATGGGAGCATGATGCAGCAAAGCATTCTGCAAAGTCCCGTCACGATGGCCAGCCGCCGGGTGCACGACAAGACCAGCCGGCTTGTCGATGATCAAGATCGCTTCGTCCTCGTAGACGACGGTTAGAGGGATATCCTGACTCTCGACTGTCGTGGTCTCCTCGACATCGGCGTGCAATACTACCTGCTCGCCGCCCAGAATACGGTGCTTGGGGGGCAGAACCGCCCCATCGACCCGGGCCGATCCGTTCTTGATCCAGTATTGCAGGCGGCTTCGGGAAAAATCCGGAAACAGCTCGCTCAAGGCTTGATCGAGGCGCGAGCCAGCCAGCGATGGCGGAATTTCGGCGGTGAAAATGCGGGTGGAATTCACTTCTATGGAATCAACAATTCAAGGTATACTGCGGCCGTTAAGACTGTCCGACCCGATCATGCCGTTTTTTTTCACTCTTTTTCGGGCTGCGTGCCTCATTCTTTGGCCCTTGGCCTTTGCCTTGGCGTTATCCGGCTGCTCCGGCAATCGCGAGCAAACGGACGAATACGCCGATTGGACCGCGGAGCAGTTTTACACCGAGGCGAAAAAAGCGCTGACGGAGAAACGTTACGAAAAAGCGGTGCGATTATACGAGAAATTGGAAGCGCGCTATCCGTTCGGCAAATATGCGACTCAGGCGCAACTCGACATCGCCTACGCTTACTACAAAAACGACGAATCCGACTCAGCTCTCGCCGCCACCGACCGCTTCATCAAGCTCAATCCGACCCACCCCAACGTCGATTACGCCTATTACCTCAGAGGATTGGTGAATTATAACCGAGGCATAAGCTTTATCGATCGTTTTATGCCGACGGACTCTTCCCAACGGGATCCCGGATCAGCGCGGGATGCCTACAAAGAATTCGATGAACTGATCACGAAGTTCCCCAACAGTCGCTACGTGGATGACGCCAAGCAACGCATGGTGTCGCTAAGAAACAATCTGGCCATGTACGAGGTTCACGTCGCCGACTTCTACATGCGACGGGGCGCCTATCTTGCAGCCGCCAGGCGCTGTACCGAAATCATCCGCAACTATCAACGCACCCCGGCCGTGCCCGTGGCTTTGCAGATTATGGAGCAAGCGTACCGCAAGCTGGATATGAAGGAGTTGGCCGACGACGCGGCACGAGTCTACGCGTTCAACTATGCCAACGGCGTTCCCGGTCAGGCCAAAGATCTAGTTTACGAGCCGTCCGCCATGGAGCGATTGTGGAACTTTCTCGGTTTGGAAAAATAGCCTTCTATCCGATCCACAGGACGACCTTCTCAAGGATGAACAGCAAACTCCCTACCCAATGATCGAAAGCCACGATATTCAGGTGTTGTGCGTCGGACACGCATCTTATGACCTGGTTTTTTCCGTGCCTCACCACCCGGAAGCGGACGAAAAAATCTTTGCCGATTCGCTGGTCTCCTGTGGTGGCGGTCCCGCAGCTAACGCGGCTGTAACCGCAGCACGTCTGGGCTATAAGGCTGCCTTTGCGGGTTATTTAGGGAACGACCTCTACGGGCACATGCATTTGGAGGAACTGCGGCGAGAACAGGTAACCACGAATCTAATCGTGCGAGGCTCTTCTCCCACCCCATTGTCCACAATCTTGGTAAAACCGGACGGCAAGCGGGCTCTGGTCAACTATAAGGGCGACACTAGACCTCTTCCGGCAAACAGCATTGATTTTTCGGCCGTCGCGCCGGAAGTGATTCTGTTTGATGGACACGAAGCCGCTGTCTCCGAGCCCTTATGCGCATGGGCGAAGTCTAGGGGCATTCCCACAGTCCTGGACGCTGGATCTCTACACAAGGGAACCGAGGCGCTGATGTTCTCAGTGGACTTCCTGGTTTGCTCCGAAAAGTTCGCTAGGCAATGGCTGGATGAAGATGCCCCGGAGCGAGCTTTAAATCGCTTGGCCGAACGCTCGCCCGCAGTCGTCATTACCTCGGGCGAGCACGGACTGATTTGGAAAAAAGGCATCGAGTCGGGAAGCCTGCCCGCTTTTCCGGTACAGGCCGTGGACACCACAGGGGCCGGCGACGCCTTTCACGGGGCGTTCGCCGCCGCCCTCGCGAGTGGCCGGAATTGGCGGGAAATCTTGCGCTACGCCAGCGCCGCAGGCGCTCTCTGCTGCACTAAAGCAGGCGCGCGGCCGGGCATTCCCGATCGGGAAAAAGTCGAGCTGTTTTTAAAATATCAGGAACAACGACCGAGTTATTGACATCGGACAAATTCCCTTTGAAGCTTATGGTATATCGGGATATTTTCAGCCTTTCTCCTTCACCTGGTATGGATGAAAATACAGGCCGGCAATTTGGCTCCGCTGATGGAGTCAATCATCAGTTCTTGATCTTAGTGCCATTCGTTGAGCAGCTGATGTGTTTAGTAAGGAAATGGCACGAAGTCATGAACAGGTGTTTTCGATGAATATCTACGTCGGCAATTTGTCCTATCAACTCACCAGCGAGGAATTGCGCCAAGCTTTTGAACAGTTTGGCGAAGTTATCACCGCCAACGTGGTGATGGATAAACTTACAGGTCGCTCCAAGGGTTTCGGCTTCGTAGAAATGCCGGACCAAGCTAGCGCTGAAGAGGCTATCAAGCAGCTAGACGGCGCCGAGCTCAAGGGTCGTAATATTCGGGTAAACGAGGCACGCCCTCGCTCCGAAAGCCAATCGACTTTTCCGCCGAGGCGCGCGCGGCACGTTTGACGGCTGAAACCCGCCGTCTCCGCTTTCCGGCTATTTGGAACACGAGACGGCGATTTAATCGCCCGCTAGACAGGCTCTAAAAACGAAGACCATCGATCAGTTTCCATTCGGAGCGTGCTTTCCATGCCACGGAAAAAGCGCCAGAGAAACAGTCCCCCACCATAGCGCAACGCGCACTCTATGAGTCGCGCGACCTCTCTCAGACAATCAATTAAGGCGCTCCACGAATTCGGCATCGATTCTGCAACCACCCAAATCCGGATAGTCGCGCAGATTCTGCCGGTAATCACGATAAGTGGGATGCTGAAAAGCCAAGCGCTTGACCTTGCCGCCATCGAATTCGAACTCCAAAGCCCCGCCTTTGGCTAAAGGACCGCCGGCTTTCGTCACGAACAGCATAACCGCCACGTTTTTAAGCGGTCTCTCCTGCTCAAACGCAGGTCTGGCGCAACTTAAAGCGTCAATCTGAAGTCCTGCGAAAACCTGGGCTAATTGCGCCGCAGTGATCACAATCCCGGTACCGGGGACGGCAGGGACATTCAAGACTTGTTCGAGACCGAAATTCGCGAGATGGTTTTGCAGCAAAACGGTGCCAGCACCTTTCTCATCGGCTGCTATCAAAGGATATAACTGGCGCTCAGCCGCCGCCGGATCGGAATTCGTCATCGCCGCGATCAATTGCCGCTCCACGGAGCGAATGGCAGCGGAATAGCTTTCCTTCTCTTGGGTCTGGCGCAGGATTCCCCGCCAATCCTCCTCGGAATTGACGGCCAACCCCATTTTTTTCATGGTCTCGTAATCCTCTGAGGCCAAACATCCGCCGAAGCCCTTGGCCCGATACTGTTGCGACTGGCTGTAAGGGATTTCTCCACTGAGGACTTGTTGTCCCGGCACGTTGTAATTCTTCCAATCGGCGCTCTTATCCAAAAAGTAATAGAGCACGGCGTTGCGATCGAATCTATTGAAGCCGAGATCCTTCATCACGACCTTGAGTTTCCTGCAACTGCCCTCGACGTCTTGGTAACTGTCCCAATTCGGCTGAAGATTCGGGCGATCGGGATGATCCGCCTCGGTGATATATTTCAACAGACTCGCATCCGCCGCACCTGCTTGCATTTTCGATCGCCAAAGCTCCTCGAGAGAGAGGTCTCTGGCATCCGGCAATCCATCGGAGCTGATCTTAAGCAGGAGAGATGAGCGCAGAGCACCGTAAACCCTGACTTCTCCCAAAGGCTTCGCGTTAGAACCCAGAAAAGCCACGGGGCTATCCGAAACCTCGCGAATGGCAAAACTCGTCTGATTGACGCCCCCGCCTTGGTTGTTCAGCGTAATAGCCGCCGGCAGTGAATGCACCTCGCGCCTGCTTTGATTCCCTGAGGAAACTTGCTGCGGCCTCTCCGCAACCTGCCGCTCGTTATTCAGCATCCAACCCGAGGCGAGCCGACTCATGAGCGCCACACCGGCCCCAGCCCCGGTGATCGCCAGTACTCCGCTCGCGGTGCCGACATCATTCGCCAGCTTGGTGAAATCGACATCACTGTTGAAACTGTTGACGAAGCTGAAGTCGATTTGGGTGTCTTCGGCCGTATCGAGCCTCATCCAAGGCGTCAGATAAACTTTTCTGGCGTTAAACGTAAAACTACACTCGCCGGCTGCCGTTTGGTAGACGAGCGCCGGCACTTCGCTGTAAAGCTTGAGCGTGTCGTTTCTGATCTGAAATAGAAGTGCGGCCGAGGCGCCGCCCTTCTTATAGCTTCTGCCGAATTCCTGACACCCTTCCCCCCGGTTTGCATCACGCGTGAATTCAAACTCGGAAATCAGTTGAATATAGAAATCGTCGCCCTGCACCGCCGACATGCCCGGCAAAGGTCGCAGCTCGGTCGGTTTCGTCTCTGGGTAATCGACAGTTACTTCCCGCGTTCCGGCACAACCCGAGAGGACGAACACCCCTGCGGTAGCGAGTCGAGTTAAACTGGAATGGAGGAGCACAAGACGTCGCGAAGCGATCGGCCTCCGTTCGGATACGAAGGTTCGTGAAGTTATCAATCTTGGCATTTGCATGTGTATTGGCGCGCTCACTGCCGGTTTCAGCCGGAGGTCACCACCCAAAAACCTTGATAAATACCGACTTTATTGCAAGGGGGTAACAGTATGCGCTTTATGAAGGTTTGCATGTCGACTTGGAACTATACCGCGTCACCGCCGGTATAGCCAGCCGAAGGTGGCCTGCCGTAAGGGGCAGACCATCATGGATTTTGGTGTCGAACGTCCTTTCCTTTGACTTGAAAAATCACGTACTCGGCAAGATTCTGCGCATGAGCACCGATACGCTCCAAGGCCTTGATGGCCAACACCATGTTAATGGCAAAACCGATGTTCCGGGAATCTTCCATAATATAAGTTATCAATCGCCTCAAACTGGCTTCGAACTCATCCTCCAGCTCGTGATGGTGGGTGATTATATCCCTGGCCATCTCGTCATTGGAACGGTCGAATGCCTCCAAGGCTTTTTCCAAGGCACTGGACGCCATTTGCCCCATTACGTGCACATCACGCAGCAGGTGATCGTTCGGATCACAGGCATCATTTCCATAGATTTGCAGGGCAATGTTTGCAACCTTCACCGCCTCGTCACCGATACGCTCCAAATCGGTGACTCCCTTCGATACTGCCATGACCATCCGAAGGTCCCCTCCGACAGGGCAACGGCGAGCGATGAGTTCCACAATATCCGCATCGGTCTCCACTTCGAGATGATCGAGTTCGTTTTCACGCTGACTAATCTTCCGAGCTAATGCCAGGTCTTTGTTTTTGACCGCCAGTAACGCGTCCTTGAGCTGAGTCAACGCCAACCCGCCCATTTCGACAATGCGGTAATGAAGCTGATTCAACTCGCCGTCAAAGCGTTTGACGATGTGCCCTTCATTCTGGATAGTCATCGCTTCTTCCTTCTTACTTCACGGCCGGACGCTTTCCTTAACCGAAACGTCCGGTGATGTAGTCCTCGGTTAGCTGATGGCGGGGATTCGTGAAAATCTGCGCCGTTTCACCCACTTCGATCAGCCGGCCGAGGTGAAAGTAAGCAGTCCGCTGCGATACGCGCGCCGCCTGCTGCATGGAGTGCGTAACAATCGCGATCGTGTAGTGCGCGCGAAGCTCGTCGATCAGTTGCTCGATTTTGGCAGTGGCAATCGGATCCAGCGCGGAGCACGGCTCGTCCATCAAAATCACTTCCGGGTTAACCGCTATGGTTCGCGCTATGCATAGCCTTTGCTGCTGTCCGCCCGACAAACTGGTACCCGGATGATGCATGTAATCCTTTACTTCATCCCAAAGACCCGCGCGTCTCAAGGATGTTTCTACAACCTCTTCAAGTTCGGCCTTCGAGGAGGCCAAACCGTGTATGCGCGGACCGTAGGCCACATTTTCGAATATGGTCTTCGGAAATGGATTGGGCTTCTGAAAAACCATGCCTACTTGTGCACGCAAAGGCACGACATCGAGCGAGCCGTCGTAGATATCCTGACCGTCCAACACAATTTGACCGGTCACCCGACATGCGGGGATGGTGTCGTTCATCCGGTTGAGGCACCGGATAAAGGTTGACTTGCCGCATCCGGAAGGCCCGATGAGCGCAATTACTTCATTTCGACCTATATCGAGACTAACGTCCTGAATGGCATGCTTATCGCCGTAATAGACGTTTACATCGCGGCACTCGATGCGCGGATTCGGCGAAGTAATGTCACCGACTGTTTTTGCATATTCCCGATTAAACGAGGCTTCGGAGGTTTTTTCACGGTTTTTCATTCGTGGCGGCTCTCGGTGCGATACCGACGTTTTAAATTCCATAAGTGAATTCATACCTCAACCTACTATTTTTCTGACCGTGTAGTGAAAACGCGTTGTTACCAGCGTCGCTCATAGCGTTTGCGTAGATAAACCGCCAACCCGTTCATGAAAATCAAAAACACCAGCAGAACCATGATCGCTGCCGATGTACGCTCGACAAAGCCACGCTCCGGACTATCGGCCCAGAGATAGATTTGCACCGGAAGAACCGTTGAGGGTTCCATGACGCTTTGGGGAATATCAACGATGAACGCGACCATACCGATCATAAGAAGCGGAGCGCTTTCACCCAACGCACGAGCCATGCCGATAATGGCGCCCGTCATCATTCCGGGAACGGCAAGCGGGAGGACATGATGGAACACCATCTGCATTGGCGACGCACCCACCCCCAGGGCGGCCTCGCGCACGGACGGCGGAACGGCTTTCAATGCGGACCGCCCGGCGATGATGATAACGGGCAGGGTCATCAAGCTCAGCACCAAGCCACCGACCAACGGCGAGGATCTCGGCAGCCCGAAGAAGTTGATGAATACCGCGAGCCCGAGGAGGCCGAATACGATAGACGGAACCGCTGCCAAATTATTGATATTGACCTCGATGAGATCGGTCCAACGATTGCGCGACGCGAATTCTTCCAGATAAACCGCGGCGGCCATACCGATCGGTAATGAGAGACCGAGGGTTACCAGGAGCGTAAACAAAGACCCCATCACGGCGCCCCATATGCCCGCCGACTCCGGCTCCCGCGAGTCACCGGAGGTAAAAAAAGCCGTGTTGAACGATTTCTTGATGTGGCCTTCAGCCTCAAGCTTGTCGATCCAGGCAATTTGATTATCTTTGAGACGTCGCTCGGCCTCTGCTCCGCCCCGTCCGGACTGCCCCTTC
This sequence comes from Methylocaldum sp., assembly GCF_035627495.1. GTDB lineage: Bacteria > Pseudomonadota > Gammaproteobacteria > Methylococcales > Methylococcaceae > Methylocaldum. The sequence continues at coordinate 19,518 of NZ_DASPLO010000073.1, read as the reverse complement.
ACAAACATGTCGACGTCATCGTCGGCGGAAACCCAAACCCGTTCGATCTTGCCAAGGAGTTCCGGCTTTGCCAAAACAAGATCACGGAGACTATAGGAAGCTCCTGAACTTATAAGACCATTGAGCGCTCTTTTTGCCTGGCGCTCCTTCACATCCGGGAACAGCGAGCTCAGAGCGTTTTTTAAAAGTCCATCATAATCCGCTTCCATAAGCGCGGACTGATTGCGCCTGCCCTCCGGATCGATCAGCTCCGGGTCGAAATGGATATCCAGCCCTATGGAAGTTTGTTGGAAAGCCGTATAGCCGTTGGCAATGATGCTACCGAATAGAATGACCAGGAAACACAAACCGAGAATAATGGACACAAGCCCATAAAGCTGGAAACGCTTCTCGGCCTGCCGCCGCTTTACAAGACTAGTACGGACGACATCGATAGTCCGGCGGGGGGAGCGCCCTGAAACTTCACTGAGATCATTCATATTGTTCCCGATACTTTCGCACGATATGCAGCGCGATAATATTTAGCGCCAGCGTGACCAAGAAGAGCACCAGTCCGAGAGCGAAAGCCGCCAAGGTTTTGGGACTATCGAATTCCTGATCGCCAACCAGCAAGGTTACGATCTGGGTTGTTACGGTCGTGACTGCCGCCAGAGGGTTTGCCGTGAGGTTGGCCGTCAGACCCGCCGCCATCACCACGATCATGGTTTCGCCGATAGCGCGAGACACCGCCAGCAAAACGCCACCCACGATCCCCGGCAGTGCTGCAGGTATGATCACCTGCCTGATCGTCTCGGCTTGTGTCGCGCCTAGAGCATAAGCGCCATCGCGGAGCGACTGAGGCACGGCATTGATGAAATCGTCGGAAAGGGACGACACGAACGGAATAATCATGATACCCATAACCGCTCCCGCAGCCAGCGCGCTTTCCGACGATACATCCAAGCCGAATCGCGCCCCCAGATCACGGACAAACGGGGCAACGACCAGCGCCGCGAAAAAGCCATAAACGACTGTGGGTATACCGGCAAGGATCTCCAGAAGCGGCTTAGCCGTAGCACGAAACTTAGGGCCAGCATATTCCGACAAATAGATAGCCGACAGCAAACCAATCGGCACCGCCACCAGCATTGCGATCAGGGAAATCAACAAGGTGCCCGTGAATAGAGGCACTGCTCCGAAGGCCCCGGAGGAACCGACTTGATCCTCTCGAATAGCCATCTGCGGGCTCCAATCCAAACCGAACAGAAATTCGGTGACGGGTACCTTTTGGAAAAAACGGATCGATTCGAAAAGAACCGACAAGACGATACCTATCGTCGTAAAGATCGCCAAGGTGGAGCAGACAATTAGAAATACCGTGACCGACTTTTCCACTTGGTTCCGGGCTCGATGCTCCTTACTTATCCGTTGATGAGCATATGCCGCCCCGGTGATAGCTACGGAAATCGCCACCACGCTTAATAAAAGGTTACTTGTACTTTTCAGCTTAAGATAATGATTCGCTGCAGTTTGGATAGCAGGATCGATCCCTCCTGCAACAGCGCCGTTCGCGACATTTCGGATATCGTTAACTACCAAACCGAGCCGATCTGATGGAACTGAGTTCAATCCGTCTGGGAGTGCCGAGACAACAAGCTGGATGACGATCGAGCTTTCAAAGGAGGCCCATAAAAATAGGACCGTTAACGCCGGAATTCCACACCAAAGCGCGGCGTAGTAGCCGTAATAACTCGGTAGCGAGTGAAGATTCCTGACTGCTCCGCCGGCCACTTGTAGAGACCGCCGGCGACCGATGTAATAAGCGGCCGCACTTAGCAATACAAGCAGGAAGAGAAGTGTGGATTTCTGCATTCTAAGGCAAACCCTCGAAAAACAAGCGACCGGGATTGCAACCCGGTCGCTGAGATACCGCTTCTCGAATGACTTGCGTCACATCGAGTAGCTCTTCAAATTCTTTGCATTTTGTGCAACCTCCTTGCGCTCGTTGCCAGGCAAAGGAATTAGGCCTTTATCCGTAAGATAGCCTTCATCGCCCATAGCCTTGTCGCTGGTGAACTCTGAAAGATAAGCTTCGATACCTGGAATTACACCGACATGGGCCTTTTTAACATAAAAAAATAGCGGCCGGGAGATTGGATATTGCTGGGCTGAAATCGTATCGTAATCCGGAGCAACTCCATCCACGGGAACGGCCGAAATTTTATCGCCATTTTGATCCAAGAAGCTGAAACCGAAAACACCCAAGGCTTTAGGATTGGCGCTTAGCTTTTGAACGATCAAATTGTCGTTTTCGCCCGCTTCAATATAAGCGCCGTCCTCTCTGACTGTTTGGCAAATTCCTTTGAACTGTGCTTCGTCTTTTTCCTTCCAAGCCTTAATCCATTTAAAGGTCTGACAGCCGCCTTCCATCGCCAGCTCGGCAAACGCATCCCGCGTACCGGAGGTTGGCGGCGGCCCCAAGACTTCGATTTTGGTGTTCGGCAAAACCGGATTGATTTGGTTCCACGTCTTGTACGGATTATCCACCAGCTTGTCGCATTCTTGGCAGGACGGGTCGGGCACTTTCTTGGCGAGAGCCAAGAACATTTCTTGACGCGTCAACTCCATTGGATCCGCGGCCTTGGCGTGAGCCAGTACGATTCCGTCATAACCGATTTTCACTTCCGTGATTTCTTTTACGCCGGCTTTCTGACATGCGGCAAATTCGGCCTTTTTCATTCGCCGCGACGCATTGGCAATATCGGGATATTGGACACCCACACCGCTGCAAAAAAGCTTGATACCGCCGCCGGTTCCGGTCGACTCGATTTTCGGAGTCTTGAATTTGCCACCCTTGCCGAATTGCTCAGCCACCACAGTCGCGAAAGGATAAACGGTTGAAGAGCCCACCACGCTGATGTAATCGCGGGCCGATTCAGCGGACGCTTGGGTGCTTGATAGAACTATTGAAATTACCGCGCCGAACGCCAAAAATTTATTTTTCACTGGACCCCCATTTTTATATTGAACATAAAACACATCTCGATCCCTGATATCACCTCAAAGCGTGACATTTGTAACAAAGAATTGTTACCGTAATATTTCAACCCACAGCATGATCGAGAGTTGTCTCCAGCTCAAATTCAATCAATTCGGCGCTCGATACGCGCTTCAGGCGGCCAGTTCTTGCGCCAATTTAATCCGTTCGTCTACGGAAGCCGGTATTTCCCGCATACGCTCAATTTGTCGCAAGCGGGGCAGAAAGCCGATTTTATTGGCAAGCTGAATACTCAAGCCGGGTCTGGCATTGATTTCTAGCATCAATGGACCAAAATCCTTATCCAATACGATATCAACGCCAATAAACCCCAGTCCGACCAAGTCATGGCAGCGTGCAGTCAGCGCAAGGATTTCATTCCAGTATGGGATTTCCAATCCGGCTAGCTCCCCTCCCGTATCCGGATGCTGGTCGATGGGAGTTTCGTGCCAGACACCAGAAAACGTTCGCCCATTCGCCAAATGTATCCCGACCCCGATAGCGCCCTGGTGGAGATTCGCTTTGCCGTCGGACAAACGCGTAGGCAGCCTCATCATCGCCAATACCGGCACCCCTCGGAACACAACCGTTCGAATGTCCGGGACACCCTGGTAGCTGATTTGTTCAAACATCGGGTCGAACTTGACTCGATACTCGATTAGCGCCGAGTCCGGCAGACCGCCCAAACTGTACATGCCGCTCAAGATGTTGGAAATGTGATACCCCACCTCGTCCTCACTGGCCAAGACGCCGTTGGCTTTTCGATGACGGCCATTCTGGCGACCGGCAATTATCAGGATCCCCTCACCACCGCTACCGTGCGCTGGTTTAATGACAAAATCCTCATATGGACCGAGCATCTCCCCTAGCTTCTCAATTTGATGTTCGATCTCGACGATTCCGTACAACTTCGGAACGGCGATGCCGGCACTCAGGGCGAGCGCTTTAGTTTTAGACTTATCATCGACCAAGGGAAAGTTTCGGCGGGAATTGTACGGCAGGATGAAATCGGCATTACGTTCGTTCATCCCCATGATTCCGAGGGTGCGCAGGCGCTCCCAGGGAAATCGGATTCTCGAAAAACCCATGCGCATCTATCGCCTTAATGCCGCCCTGAAGCGCCACAACTCGGTCAGGCGGTAGCCAGTATAACGCCCTAGCAGCAATGTCATCGCCAGCACTGCCAATAGCAACTCGGGGAATACGAACACAAGGTGTCCGAGCACCTTACTACTTATGATGAGATAAGCGAGCGAAGCAACCAACAAACTGCCGAAACCTTGCTTCAAGGCTTCGGCGGGGCCCGATTCTTCCCAGACCAAAGACATTCGCTCGATGGTCATAGCCAATATCACCATAGGGAACAAGGCGATCGAAAGACCACGATCTATGCCTAATTTATGGCTCAACAAACTGACCGTCGCCATCAGCAAAATGACGATGATCAGCACCGAGGCCAGACGCGGAACCAAGAGAAGCTTGAGATATTCCAGATAAAAGCGGATGAGAAGTCCCGACGCCACCAATACGCAAAAAAGCATCACGCCCCACAGCAGTTCAGTCTCGCGGAAAGCCAATGCAATCAGAACGGGCATAAAGGTACCGAAGGTTTTAATGCCGATTACATTTCGCAAAAAGACGATAAAAAATGCTCCCACCGGCACCAAAAGCAGCACACGATAAACGTTCTGAGTTTGTACCGGAAGACTGAACAGGGAAAATTCCATAATGCGGGAACCCATCTGCCGCGCCCGCTGCTCGGCTACCAGTGTCATGTCCTGGGTCTGCTTAGTGACCGAATATTCGACCTTGGCACGCTTGCCACCCGATACCTCGAGCATCGGGGAGTCTCCCGAATGCCACACTACGGCTTCCTTGGGAAGTCCGGCCTCACCCTTTTCCGGATCGAACGGCAGCCAACCCGCGCCATCGAAGATCTCCAGCCAGGGTGTCAAGGAACCATGGCTTATACCGTCCCTAAGAATCAAAATGTGTGTCATCCGCGCCGGAATATTCGCGGCGGCCAGCAAATTCACGATACGGCGAACCCAATCTTCGGAAGACTGAATATCCTGCCTGAGTAAGACAACATTAGCTCCGGGCGTTGGCGCATTAAGGCGTAACAAAAGCTCCCGAGAGAAAGTAGCGGCATCCGCCGATTTGCTGCGGACCTCATCCAGCAACGCACCAACAGCCGAACGCATCAGTTCCGGAAATTCGGGCGCCTGCACGTTGGCGACGACGGACGTTGCCGAAGGCAATGCAGCCATTGGATCTCGGGCTAGATTAATGCGGTAATAAAGCACCTGATAACCCTTTACCCGGCGCACCGCCCATTCCGCGAAACGATGCACCCCGTCATCTTCGGTCGTGAGACCGTAGTTGCTGGATACGAAATTCTCGTCGACGACCGTGTAACCAACCGGCACACGGGGAATGAAGAAGTGAACCTTTACCGGCGTGTCCCTCTTCGCCTTAAACTCAATCCGTGCCTCCACGGTCCATACTTCTGCCTGCTCAGCGGGCAGCAAAGGCAAACCGAGCCGGGTTACCTTGTACCAACAAAGCGAAACACCGATGGTCACCAGGACCAACGCCAGTATCTTAACGTGCAGGTTCCGCAAGGCCCAATCCCTACGTTAACGGTGACAGCCGAATCGTGTGGCTATTTGCTCTTCTTTTGGCCGGACGCATCAGACACACAAGGATCGTTATCCGCTTTATACATAAAGGTTTCCGCCGAGTCGACCAAGGCCACGTCTTTTAGAAAGCTACGGCCTAAGAGCACCGGATAGTTGAAATTGCTTCGATCAACTAGCGTGAACTCGGTTTCATAATCCTTGCCGTTCTTACACAGCACCATACTCACTACGTCACGTTTTGTCGCCCGAGACTTACGCTCCTTTATATAGGCCATCCGCACTAGAGGACGCTCGACCACGGCGGATTTGTTGTCGTCGGTTCCGGTCAATGTGAAACGCACCCACTCCTGGCCGTTCCTCGTAAAATGCTCGACATTACCGGCGTGCAATGACGACGTTTTAGCACCGGTATCCAGTTTTGCCGTTGCGCGGATGTTCCAAGGCTTGAGGAACACGGACTCCAGCCATCCCATGATGGCTCTTTCCCGCGAATCCGATTTAGCCTGCGCCTCTGCGCCTAAAATGACTGTAGGAATCGTCAACAAGAAAATCAGGGTGCCGAATCGCATCTCAAAGTCACATGTTGCAGAACTCTCCCGCCCTAACAGGAAACGACGAGCGGTGGAGAATGATTTAAGAAATGAAGCTGGTGGCGTTTGACAGTTAGCTAACCCGTAAAACGGCAGCGCCGGAGATACTCGTCACCTAAACCACACGAGGGGAAACTTGCCGAAGCCAAGATCTTCGGCAAGCGCAAGAAAATAAGACTATTGCATCGGTCCAAGACCGTCGGTTAGATAGGACTACTCCTTGACTATCGTCAAGCCCTTTTTTTGGCTCGCATAAAAGGCCGCAATATCCTTCATATCCTCCTCCGACACTCCCTCGGCAATACCGTTCATGATTGCATTTTTCCGGGCTCCGGACTTGTAATCCTCCAAAGCTTTAACAAGATAACTTTCATGTTGCCCGGCGAGACGCGGAAAATTCGCGTCGGTGGTATTGCCATCTTCTCCATGGCATCCCCCACAGCTTTCTGCTTTTCCTTGGCCGACCGCCGCATTACCGGTAACGGGCAAGTTGACGTTTATCGAGCGGAATCTCGATACATAAGCGCCAATATCTTGCATGTCCTGGTCGCTCATGGTAGCCGAATTTCCAAGCATGCTCCCGTGCTTACGCTGTCCTGAGCGGTAGGCCTTAAGAGCCGCGACGATATAGTCGGCATGCTGCCCGCCCAAACGGGGCACGTGATAGGTGGGATAGGCATTGGTGTAGCCGACCACGCCGTGGCATCCCTCACAGGTGTAAAACTTGGTTTTCCCTGCTTCGGCGTCTCCAGCTGCATTGACCTCAGGAACGATCAGGACGCTAATCAAACCTGCAGCCACCAGGCTCCACAAACTTTTTGTTTTCATTCAATGTGCTCCAAAAATCTACGGACTTACCAAACTAGCAAAACAGGCGCAGCGACGAATTGCCCCGCATAGACAGCAAAAACCCGGATTAAACCGGGCGTCATGATGATACGAACAACAAGGATTCGCTGATTTGAATGAATTATATTACTGATTAAGTGCTGTTTGACAATTGATCAACACAAAACGGCGAGCGGATTTTAAGGCCGGCCGCCGTTTTGAATTTCTCGTCTTACATACTTAGCGCTTGCTTCAAGGCTTCTTCTACGTCACCCGCATCAATGATTGCTGCTGCTTCGGCTTCTTCACCTTCGGCAAGCTTGGCCCTGCGTTTGCGATCCAAATGGTAGGCCAATCCCGTTCCGGCGGGAATTAAACGACCGACAATGACGTTTTCCTTCAACCCGAGCAGTTTGTCACTCAAACCGCGGATGGCGGCTTCCGTCAGCACACGGGTAGTCTCCTGGAAAGAAGCGGCGGAAATAAACGACTCCGTGGACAGCGAGGCTTTCGTGATACCCAACAGAACCGGCTCGAAGCACGCCGGAATCTTGCCCTCGGCTTCGGCCTTGTCGTTCTCCTCTAGTACCCGCGCCCGATCGGCTTGCTCTCCCTTGAGGAAAATGGTGTCGCCGGGATCGGTTATTTCGATCTTCCGCAACATCTGGCGAATGATTACCTCAATGTGCTTGTCGTTGATCTTTACCCCCTGCAACCTATAGACATCCTGAATTTCCTTAACTAGATAGGATGCCAACTCGGCGACTCCACGAAGCCGCAAGATGTCATGCGGTGTCAAATCGCCTTCGGCTATCGTTTCGCCCTGCTCCACATGCTCGCCCTCGAACACCGTGATATGACGCCATTTCGGGATCAACACTTCGTGTTGATGGCCGTGAGCGTCGGTCACGACGATACGGCGCTTGCCTTTGGTTTCCTTGCCGAAGCTAACGGTACCCGTGGCTTCCGCCAAAATCGCGGGGTCCTTGGTTTTACGCGCTTCGAAAAGATCGGCAACCCTCGGCAGACCGCCGGTAATATCGCGGGTTTTACTCGATTCCTGGGGAATTCTCGCCAACACATCGCCGACTTGAACCAAACCGCCGTCGTGAATACCGATGATAGCGCCGGCCGGCAGGAAGTATTGGGCGGCAATTTCCGTCGAGGGAATTCGAATGTCGTTCCCTTGTTCATCGACCAGCTTGACCATTGGTCGCAAGTCCTTGCCTGCACCGCCCCTCTGTTTGGGATCGATGACCACCATGGAGCTCAGGCCCGTCACTTCGTCCGATTGCTCGCGAACGGTGACGCCTTCAATGAAGTCGACCAACTTCGCGTAACCCTTAACTTCGGTAACAACCGGATGGGTATGTGGGTCCCAGTTCACCACGACCTGACCGGCTCTGACCGGCCCGCCCTCCCGTACCGTCAAGACTGCACCATAGGGAATCTTGTAGCGCTCACGCTCACGGCCGTGCTCGTCGATCACGCTGACTTCGCCCGACCGCGATACGGCGACCAAATTGCCGTCCTTGTTGATCACGGTCTTGAGATTATTCAGCTTAATCGTACCAGCGGATTTCACTTCCACGTTGCTGATTGCCGCCGAACGGGATGCCGCACCACCGATGTGGAAGGTACGCATGGTCAGCTGCGTGCCGGGCTCGCCGATCGACTGGGCCGCAATAACGCCAATTGCCTCGCCGATATTGACCTTATGGCCCCGCCCCAGATCGCGCCCATAGCAGGTTGAGCAAACACCGTAACGGGTTCGGCAGGTAATTACCGATCGTACCCGAACGTTATCGACGCTGTGTGCCTCCAGTAATGCTACTGCGTATTCGTCCAAGATTGAGCCGGCCGTCACGATGAGTTCCTGACTGGCCGGATCGCGGACATCCTCGGCCAACGCCCGTCCAAGTACCCGTTCCGCCAAGGGCTCCACCACGTCGCCGCCTTCGATCAAAGGGGCCATGAGCAAGCCGTCGTTGGTACCGCAATCATCTTCCGTAATGACTAAATCTTGAGCCACGTCCACGAGCCGGCGCGTGAGATAACCCGAGTTTGCGGTCTTGAGCGCGGTATCCGCGAGACCTTTACGGGCACCGTGAGTGGAGATGAAGTACTGAAGAACGTCCAACCCCTCTCGGAAGTTAGCTGTAATCGGGGTCTCGATAATCGATCCGTCCGGCTTCGCCATAAGGCCGCGCATACCGGACAACTGACGGATCTGCGCCGCGGAGCCACGAGCCCCCGAATCGGCCATCATGTAGATGGAGTTAAAGGACTTTTGCTCCGCCATCTGCCCGTCCGGCATCTCAACTTCTTCCGTACCCAGCCCTTCCATCATGACCTTGGCGACTTGGTCGTTCGCATGCGACCAAATATCCACCACTTTGTTGTAGCGTTCGCCGTCGGTTACCAAACCGGAAGCATACTGGTTCTGGATCTCCTTCACCTCCTGCTCCGCAGCGCGGATAATCTCTTCCTTCCGAGTCGGGATAGCCATATCGTCGACCCCGAAAGACATGCCGGCGCGTGTCGCGTGGGAAAAGCCCAAATACATCAATTGGTCGGCGAAAACGACTGTCGCCTTAATTCCCAGCGTGCGATAGCTATGATTGATCAGCTTGGATATCACTTTTTTGGTCATATCCTGATTGATCATCTCGAACGGAATCCCCTCCGGCACGACGGTCCAGATCAGAGCGCGCCCGACGATGGTTTCGACCCGTTTACGCACGGTCGTCTTCTCGCCGTTCTCCCCTAGAATGGTTTCGTTGATCCGAACCTGCACTCGGGCATGGAGGTCGACCGACTTGGTTTGAAACGCCCTCTGGATCTCGGCGACATCCGCGAAAAGCATGCCGGTTCCCTTGGCATCGATCCTCTCGCGGCTCATGTAATAAAGCCCTAACACCACATCCTGAGTAGGATTGATAATCGGCTCGCCGTTGGCCGGCGACAAAATATTGTTTGTCGCCATCATCAGCGTCCGGGCTTCCAACTGTGCCTCCAGAGAAAGCGGAACATGGACCGCCATCTGGTCGCCGTCGAAGTCGGCGTTAAACGCCGTACAGACTAAGGGATGCAACTGAATCGCTTTACCCTCGATCAGGATCGGCTCGAAGGCTTGGATGCCGAGTCTGTGCAGCGTGGGCGCACGGTTCAGCAGGACCGGATGCTCGCGGATAACTTCGTCGAGAATATCCCAAACTTCCGCGCTTTCCTTCTCCACCATTTTTTTGGCGGCCTTAATCGTGGTCGCGAGCCCACGGAATTGAAGTTTGCTGAAGATGAATGGCTTAAATAACTCTAGAGCCATCTTCTTCGGCAAGCCGCACTGGTGCAACTTCAGGGTAGGACCGACCACGATCACCGAACGACCGGAATAGTCCACGCGTTTTCCGAGCAGGTTCTGACGGAATCGTCCCTGTTTGCCTTTGATCATATCGGCCAGCGATTTCAGCGGACGCTTGTTCGAGCCGGTAATGGCGCGTCCGCGTCGGCCGTTGTCAAGCAACGCGTCGACAGCTTCCTGCAGCATGCGCTTTTCGTTGCGCACGATGATGTCAGGCGCGTTGAGATCGAGCAGTCGCTTCAAACGATTGTTGCGATTGATTACACGACGATATAGGTCATTCAAGTCGGAGGTAGCGAAACGCCCCCCATCGAGCGGAACCAAAGGACGCAATTCCGGAGGCAGCACCGGCAAGACCGTCAGGATCATCCACTCCGGGCGATTATTGGATGAAATCAACGACTCGATGGCCTTGAGACGCTTGGTGTGCTTCTTTATTTTCGTTTCCGAGTTCGTCGAATCGATTTCCTCCCGCAGCGTGGCGACTTCCGCGTTCAGATCCATGGTCTTCAGCATCTCGTAGATCGCTTCGGCGCCCATTTTCGCGACGAATTCGTCGCCGTGCTGCTGCACGGCCTGCTGATATTCCTCTTCGGTCAATAGCTGCGCGCGATTGAGCGGGGTCATTCCATGATCGATAACGACATACGACTCGAAATAAAGCACGCGCTCGATCTCGCGCAGTGTCATATCGAGCAGCAAGGCAATACGGGAGGGCAACGACTTCAGGAACCAGATGTGGGCTACCGGACTAGCCAACTCGATATGTCCCATGCGCTCGCGGCGGACTTTGGACAGCGTGACCTCGACCCCGCACTTTTCGCAAATAACGCCGCGATGCTTTAGCCGCTTGTATTTGCCGCAAAGACATTCGTAGTCGCTGACCGGCCCGAAAATCTTTGCGCAGAATAAACCATCGCGCTCCGGTTTGAACGTACGGTAGTTAATCGTTTCAGGTTTCTTCACTTCTCCATAAGACCAGGACCGAATCATATCGGGCGAAGCAAGACTGATGCGAATGCCGTCGAATTCTTCCGCCTGGTTTTGACGCTTTAAGAAGTTAATGAGATCTTTCACAGACGTTCTCCTAAATTCGGTTCTGCCGAACCGGACCTTCAAAAGGTCCGGATCATGCGTCTAGCGTATTAATCCTGTTCCAACTCGATGTTGATTCCCAAGGAGCGAATCTCTTTGATCAACACGTTGAACGACTCGGGCATAGCCGCTTCCATACGATGGTCGCCATCTACTATGTTCTTGTAGATCTTGGTGCGTCCGGTTACGTCGTCCGATTTGACCGTAAGCATTTCCTGAAGCGTATAGGCCGCACCATAAGCTTCCAGCGCCCAGACTTCCATTTCTCCGAAGCGCTGACCGCCGAACTGGGCCTTACCACCCAAAGGCTGCTGCGTAACCAGACTGTACGGACCGGTGGAACGAGCGTGCATCTTATCGTCGACCAAATGGTTGAGTTTAAGCATGTACATGTAGCCGACCGTCACGGCGCGATCGAAGATCTCGCCGGTACGACCGTCAGTTAGCCGAGTTTGGCCGCTTTCGGGCAGATCCGCCAACCGCAGCATGGTCTTGATATCTTCTTCCGTCGCGCCGTCGAAAACGGGCGTAGCCATGGGCACCCCACCCCGGAGATTGGAGGCGAGTTCGAGGATCTCGCTATCGGACAATTGATCCAGATCCTCTTTTTTGCCGCTGCAGTTGTAGATGTCTTTCAAGAACTGGCGGACTTCCTCAATCTTAGCCTTCGCTTCCAGCATCTTGCCGATTTTAAGCCCCAAACCTTTGGCGCCCCAGCCGAGATGAGTCTCCAATACCTGGCCGACGTTCATACGCGAAGGCACGCCGAGAGGGTTAAGCACGATATCCACCGATGTCCCGTCCGCCAAATAGGGCATGTCTTCGACCGGCACGATTTGAGAGATGACGCCTTTGTTGCCGTGGCGTCCCGCCATTTTGTCACCCGGCTGAACGCGACGCTTGACAGCCAAATAAACCTTGACCATCTTCAAAACCCCGGGCGGGAGATCATCGCCCATAGCGATTTTTTTCTTTTTCTCCTCGAGTCTCTTGTTCATCTCCTCGCGTTGCTGAGCGATTTGCTCGGCAATAGCCTCAAGTTGAACGTTCAGGTCTTCGTTTTGCAGACGAATCTCCAGCCACTGGGACTGCTTCAATCCCCCGAGGTAATCACTGGTGATCACCTCACTCGATCTCAGCCTATTGGGGCCCGATTCGGCAACTTTGCCTACCAACATCTGCTCTACACGTTGGTAAAAGTCCTTCTCGATAATGCGGAGCTGGTCGTTCAGGTCCTTTTTAACCCGGTCGATTTCCGCCTGCTCGATCTGCTTCGCCCGCTCATCCTTTTTGACGCCGTCACGGGTGAACACCTGAACGTCGATGACGGTACCGTCCATACCGGAGGGCACACGTAAGGACGTATCTTTCACATCCGACGCTTTTTCGCCGAAAATAGCCCGAAGCAGCTTTTCTTCCGGGGTGAGCTGGGTTTCACCTTTCGGAGTGACCTTGCCCACCAGAATATCGCCCGCTTTTACCTCGGCGCCGATGTAGACAATCCCGGACTCATCCAGTTTGGCTAGCGCTGCTTCGCCTACGTTGGGAATATCGGCGGTGATTTCTTCCGGCCCTAGTTTGGTATCCCGAGCTACGCAGGTTTTTTCCTCGATATGGATGGTGGTGAAACGATCGTCCTGCACCACCCGCTCCGAGATCAGAATGGAGTCCTCGAAGTTGCATCCGTTCCAGGGCATGAAGGCAACCAAAAGGTTCTGCCCCAATGCCAACTCGCCCATATCGGTCGACGGCCCATCCGCGAGGATGTCGCCTTTTGCCACGACGTTGCCCAGCTTTACCAAGGGCTTTTGATTGATACAGGTGTTCTGGTTTGAACGCGTGTACTTCGTCAGGTTGTAGATGTCGACGCCGGGCACACCCGCCTCGGTTTCGTCGTCGTTTACACGGACGACGATACGTCCCGCATCGACGAACTCAACCGTTCCGCCGCGCTTCGCAATGACCGTCACACCTGAGTCCCGGGCTACAATGCGCTCCACGCCTGTACCGACCAAGGGTTTCTCGGTTCGCAGGGTAGGAACGGCTTGGCGTTGCATATTCGATCCCATCAACGCACGGTTGGCGTCGTCGTGCTCCAGGAATGGAATCAAGGACGCAGCGACCGAGACAATCTGCCGTGACGACACGTCCATGTAGTTGATTTGCTCGGCGGACGCGAGGGTAAACTCGTCTTTATGACGACAGGAAACCAGGTCGTCCATCAATCGGCCGGCTTCATCCACCTTGGCACTGGCCTGAGCGATGAAATACTTGCCCTCTTCGATTGCGGAAAGGTACTCGATCTCGTCGGTAACGATACAGTCGACCACCTTACGATACGGCGTTTCAAGAAATCCGTATTCATTGGTACGAGCATAGACAGCCAATGAATTAATCAGACCGATGTTGGGTCCTTCCGGTGTTTCGATAGGACAAACGCGCCCGTAGTGGGTCGTGTGAACGTCGCGCACCTCAAAACCCGCGCGCTCCCGAGCGAGACCGCCCGGACCTAGCGCCGAAACGCGGCGCTTGTGGGTCACCTCGGAGAGCGGGTTATTCTGATCCATGAATTGAGACAATTGGCTGGAACCGAAGAACTCCTTGATCGATGCCGCCACCGGCTTCGCATTGATGATTTCCTGTGGCATAAGGTTCTCGGCATCCGCAAGGGACAAGCGTTCCTTGACAGCACGCTCCACTCGGACCAGGCCCAGCCGGAATTGATTCTCCACCATTTCACCGACAGAACGTACGCGGCGGTTGCCAAGATGGTCGATGTCGTCGACCGTGCCTATGCCGTTACGAATATTGATGAGCTCTTTGAGGACATCGATGATGTCTTCTTTAGTCAGCACCCCCGGCCCGGTAATCTCGGAGCGTCCAAGACGGCGATTGAACTTCATGCGACCGACAGCCGACAGGTCATACCGATCCGGCGAGAAGAAAAGATTATCGAACAGCGTCTGTGCGGCTTCCCGGGCGGGCGGCTCGCCAGGACGCATCATGCGGTAAATTTCTACCAAGGCGTCAAGCTGGGTCTCTGTCGTATCGATCCGCATCGCATTGGCCATGTATGGCCCACGATCAAGATCGTTGATGTACAGAGTGTCGACGGCTTCGATATCGGCCGCGATTATGCGGCTCAATAGATCCTCCGTAATCTCATCGTTTACCTTGGCAATTAACTCACCAGTGCCTGCGGCGACCACATTGTGAGCGAGGATCTTGCCATAGAGGTAATCCCTCGGCACTTCCAGCTGCTTCAATCCTGCCTTATCCATCTGCCGTATATGGCGCGCCGTGATCCGATGGCCCTTTTCGACGATCATCTGCCCATCGAATTTAATATCGAAACTGGCGATATCACCGCGCAAACGCTCCGGAATGAGATCAAGCAGAACGCCTTCTTTTAAGAACGAAAAACGGTTGGTTTCGAAAAACAGCTTGATGATTTGCTCGTTGTCATAACCGAGCGCCCGCAAAAGAACTGTCGCGGGCAACTTCCGCCGACGGTCTATTCGGACATAAACACTGTCTTTGTGATCAAACTCAAAATCCAGCCAAGATCCCCTATAGGGAATGATCCGAGCATTAAACAAAAGCTTACCGGACGAGTGCGTTTTACCGCGATCATGATCAAAGAAGACACCTGGCGAGCGGTGCAATTGCGAAACGATAACTCGCTCCGTCCCATTAACCACGAACGTGCCGGTGTCCGTCATGAGCGGGATTTCGCCCATGTAAATTTCCTGCTCTTTGATATCCTTTACGACTTTGGCACTGGCAGGCGCATCACGGTCGTAGATCACCAGACGTACTAGCACACGCAAGGGAGCCGCGTAGTTGGCGCCCCGTTGCTGACATTCTTTGACGTCGAACGTGGGTTCACCCAAGGAGTAATTTACATATTCTAGAACCGCATGCCCGGAGTGGCTTTCGATCGGAAAGACTGACTTTAATGCGGCATGCAGACCTTCCTCGATGCGCTTACCGAGAGGAACATCGGCCTGCAAAAATCTCTTGTATGAATCGACTTGGGTTGCTAAAAGATAAGGGACTTCAAGTACGTCACGACGTTTGCCAAAACTGTTACGGATGCGTTTTTTCTCGGTGAAAGAGTAGGCCATAGTGGTTCCTTACCTTAAAAGTTCAAACGAAATTACCACGATGTCTATCGGAGATTAGAAGACTCGGATGACCACTTGCAGATTAGAATTAGACATAGGACAGTAGAAGTAATTCGGCCGGACACTGGGTTGCACTGTGCGCCTCAACTGCTCACCATAGGGGCGAGCTATACATTCATTTACTATGGGTCGGCGCAAGCGCCGAAAGGCCGGCAGCGATTAGCTGCCAGCCTTACAAAGATCGACTTAGGTCAGACGTCGAAACAATTATTTAATTTCAACCGCAGCGCCTGCCTCGACCAACTGTTTCTTAATGTCTTCGGCTTCTTGCTTGCTTACGGCTTCTTTGACCGTAGACGGAACTCCTTCAACGAGATCTTTGGCCTCTTTCAGACCCAGACCGGTGATACTGCGAATCACTTTAATTACGTTGACCTTGTTCTCGCCGAAACCGGTCATCACAACATCGAATTCGGTCTTTTCTTCAACCGCAGGCGCTGCCGCTGCAGCTGCCGGTGCGGCTGCTACCGCCGCGGCCGCCGAAACACCGAACTTTTCTTCCATAGCGGAAATCAAGTCCACCACTTCCATCACCGTCATATTGGCAATGGTTTCCAAAATGTCTTCTTTAGATACTGCCATCGAATTACTCCAAAATAACTATGTAAGCTTGCTTAAGCCGCTTGCTTTTGATCGCGTATTGCCGCTACTGTTCGAGCCAACTTAGCGTGAGGCTCCGCCAAAGTTCTGACAAACTTCTCGATCGGCGCCTTCATCACACCCATCAATATGGCCAGAGCCTGTTCCTTGTTGGGCAGTTTCGACAACCGCTCGATTTCGGATGCCCCGTACTGCTTCCCGCCAACAGCGACCAGCCTCACGACCAGCTTTTCGTGCTGCTTTGAAAAGTCGTAGACAACGCGCGCCGCGGAACCCGGATCCTCGATAGAAAACGCCAGGATCAACGGCCCGACCAGCCCTTCTTGCATACAGGCAAAGTCGGTACCTTCCACTGCCCGGCGAGCCAAGGTGTTCTTGATAACCCTTAGGTATACGCCCGATTCGCGCGCGACCTTGCGGAGGTTGGTCAGTTGGGAAACGGTCAACCCGCGATACTCTGCAGCTACTGCAGAATGCGCTTTAGCGGCAACAGCAGCGACTTCTGCGACGACGGCTTTCTTGTCATCCAGTCTTAGCGCCACCTTTTATCTCCAGTAATAGTCTGAACAGTTGGGAACCATTCAGAGCCCTAAAAACACCCTAAAAATCAGGGTGCCCCTAAAACGGCTCCTTTCACCGATCGCGGCTTCAGTACACCGTCTGCGCAGGCGTTGTCGATTAAGCGCCCGAGGCGCACCTGCGGTCTTTGACGGTTACCGGCGGTACCGGCAACCCAAAGTCTGTTTTACTTACGCGGCAAGACTACCGTGATCGACCGGCAATCCAGGCCCCATGGTAGAAGACACGGTAATCTTCTTCAGATAAACGCCCTTCGACGTGGAGGGCTTGGCTTTCTTGAGGTCGGTTAGCAGCGCCTCTAGATTTTCTTTCAGCGCGTTCGGCTCAAAGTTCACTTTGCCGATGGTGCAGTGAATAATACCTTTCTTGTCGGTTCTATAGCGAACCTGCCCCGCCTTCGCGTTCCTAACTGCCGTCGCGACATCCGGAGTTACCGTACCGACTTTTGGGTTCGGCATGAGGCCACGCGGACCCAGAATCTGGCCCAACTGCCCCACTACGCGCATGGCGTCCGGCGATGCAATGACAACGTCAAAATTTAGCTCGCCTGCCTTCACTTGAGTGGCGAGGTCATCCATACCGATAATGTCTGCACCGGCCTCTTTCGCGGCCTCCGCATTTGCTCCTTGCGCAAAGACGGCGACACGGACAGATTTACCGGTACCGTGGGGTAGCACGGTTGCGCCCCGAACAGCCTGGTCGGACTTTCTCGGGTCAACACCGAGATTTATGCTCACATCAACCGCCTCGACGAACTTAACGGTCGAAAGCTCCTTTAAGACGACAAAGGCCTCCTCAGCACCATACATTTTTCCGGGCTGAAGCTTTTCATTGATTGCTCTGGCGCGCTTGGTCAACTTAGCCATTACACACCCTCCACATTCAGACCCATGCTGCGCGCACTGCCCGCGATGGTGCGAACGGCCGCTTCCATGTCAGCCGCGGTCAGGTCCGGCATTTTCATAGCAGCGATTTCGGCTAACTGGTCTCGAGAAACCGTTCCTACCTTATTAGTATTCGGATTGCTACTGCCTTTAGCCAAGCCGATCGCTTTTTTGAGCAACACCGAAGCTGGGGGCGTTTTAGTGATGAACGTGAAACTGCGATCGCTATACACCGTGATTACAACGGGCAGCGGCAATCCCTTTTCGACATTTTGCGTATGCGCATTGAACGCCTTGCAAAACTCCATAATGTTTACGCCACGCTGGCCGAGTGCCGGACCCACGGGAGGGCTAGGATTCGCCTCGCCGGCCTTGACCTGAAGCTTGATATATGCAGTTATTTTCTTTGCCATTATTTACTCCTGTTGGGTGATAGCGCTCTGGAGCTCCCCGTACCCGCAACGAACAGCCTACATTCGCCTCGGGAATTTGTGAAAAAGAAGACTAGGCCTTTTCGACTTGACCGAAATCGAGCTCAACCGGTGTCGAACGCCCAAAAATCAAAACTGATACGCGCAGCTTGTTTTTTTCGTAATTGACTTCTTCCACCACGCCGTTGAAATCTTTAAAGGGGCCTTCGATTACTCGGACAACCTCGCCAACCTCGAAAAGAACCTTCGGCTTCGGCTTGGTTGCACCCTCTTCGACTCGGCTTAAGATTGCCTCGGCCTCCTGATCAGAAATTGGCGCAGGCCGATCTGAAGTTCCACCAATGAAACCAAGAACACGCGGAACCTCTTTAACCAAGTGCCACGTTTCGTCGTTTAGCTCCATCTGAACCAGAACGTATCCCGGAAAGAACTTGCGCTCACTTTTCCTTTGCTGGCCCATGCGCATTTCGACGACTTCCTCTGTTGGAACAAGAATTTTCCCGAAGAAGTGATCCAGGCCCGACCGTTTGATTCTCTCTTCCAGAGAACGCTTCACCTGATTCTCGAAATTAGAGTACGCATGCACTACGTACCAGCGTAACGCCATGTTACGCCCCCTGCCCGGTCAGTTGACTAATAACCCAGAACAGGAACATATCAAGGAACCATAGCATCAAACCGACCACGAAAACTAAAGCCACAACGATTAACGTTGCTTGTACGGTTTCCTGACGTGTCGGCCATACCACCTTCCTGACCTCTACCCTCGCCTCCTTCAAAAAGCCCCAAAAGCTTTTTCCTAGCGAAGTCGTCAAGATCATTGCCATCGAGGCAATCGTTAAACCGACAACACCAAGTACTCGGTACAGCAATAAATACTGGGAGAAGTAGTAAAAACCGACTACTCCAGCAATCAACAAACCGATCGCGAGCACGAGCTTCGCCGTATCGATGGCCGAGGAATTTGACTCTGCCCGAGCAGCCATGAACATCCTAACCAGAATTAAAAGCGATTATTTGACAGCAAAGGTGGCAGGCCAGGAGGGACTCGAACCCCCAACCTGCGGTTTTGGAGACCGCTGCTCTGCCAATTGAGCTACTGACCTTTATACCCTGCTGATTTGACTAGCCAACCCCTACAAACACCAAATGGGGGTCGCGCATTTACTCCAACACCTTGGACACCACACCGGCCCCGACGGTCCGACCGCCTTCGCGTACGGCGAAGCGCAAGCCTTCCTCCATCGCGATCGGCGCGATCAATTTAACCGTGACCTTGACGTTGTCGCCCGGCATCACCATCTC